>NZ_CAMYOM010000036.1:0-8109 GCF_947260015.1 uncultured Eudoraea sp.
TGTATCTCCCTTATCATCAGTAATAACAATACCCTTAGCTGTAACCGGGGTTACATCATATAGTGGGTATACATCAAATAGTTCCATTTATTGTTTTTTATAAAGGTTGATAAGTAATTTATCTCAAGGCCTAGTTCTTGGTTTTCAATTCATTTATTTTCTCAAAAGAAGTAACTATTCCTCTGATAAGAGAAGAACTTAAACCCTGATGCTCCATTTCGTTTAGTCCCT
Source organism: uncultured Eudoraea sp. (assembly GCF_947260015.1). Taxonomy (GTDB): domain Bacteria; phylum Bacteroidota; class Bacteroidia; order Flavobacteriales; family Flavobacteriaceae; genus Eudoraea. Next base: position 232 of record NZ_CAMYOM010000036.1, read on the forward strand.
GAATAGTACAACCCATAGGGGTGGTTACCTTATCTATTTCTTCTTCAGGATGATTCCCCGATTCTATGAGCAAGCCAGCTGCTCCATTACAAGTGTACATGGCAAGCTCCTGTGCCTCTTTGGCATCGAAACCTAACTGAATAGCACCTTGTGTTGTTGCCCTTATGAGTCGCATCCAAAAGGCTATACCACTTGCGCATATTACAGTTGCTGCCTGCATTTGATTTTCAGGTATTTCCAGGGAATAACCCATTCTGTTAAAAATCGCTTTTGCCAGGTCTATTCTTTTTTGACCAGCTATATTGGAGCAGATGCAGGTCATAGATTTCCCAACGGAAATGGCCGTATTGGGCATACTACGAATGATATGCTTGTCCTTTCCAAGAATGGCTTCCATATTTTCAATGCTGAAACCAGTTATCGTCGAGATTATTACATGCTTATCCGTAAGAATATCTTTAACTTCTTCCAGGATCATTGCAAAATCTCTGGGTTGAACTGAAAATATTAAAATATCAGATTTTTTAACCGCTTCCCTATTGTCCGAGCCAACCGTTACATTTCCATATTTTTCATATTCCTTTATACTATCGATGTGTCTTTTGGTCAGATACATTGTAGTAGCCCCGTTGCTATGTAATATGCCTTTAGCAACAGATAATCCTAAATTCCCTGCTCCTATAATCGCTATTTTCATAATTACTCTTTTATGATCTGGTTATTTTTATAATTCTCACTTCTTTTAATAAACAGCTGCTTTTAAATTTAATCCCTCACTTTCATCAAAATCAAACATTAAATTCATGTTCTGAATGGCCTGTCCGGAGGCCCCTTTAAGCAAATTGTCAATTACAGATGTTATTAATAGAACATCCTTGTACTTGTGCAGGTGAATATGACAATTATTTGTATTCACCACTTGTTTTATGTGAACCGGCTCTTCCGAAATCATAGTGAATGCGGCATTTTTATAGAAATCATGATATAAACCATAAGCTTCCGCCTCACTTCCTTCAAACTTTGTGTATGCCGTGCTGAGAATACCTCTGGAAAAGTTCCCCCGGTTGGGTATAAAATAGAGTTCTCCAACAGCTTTTTGCAGCGATTCGAGACTTTCATTTATTTCTCCAAGATGTTGATGAGTAAAGGCTTTATACCAGGATGCATTGCTATTTCTCCAGCTAAAATGTGTGGTCGCCGATGGCATTACTCCAGCACCCGTGCTTCCGGTTACTGCATTCACATGTACATCAGAATTCAATAGTTGTGCATTGGCCAGCGGGAGTAAACCTAATTGAATACAGGTGGCAAAACAACCCGGATTGGCAATATATCTGGCACTACTTATTGCGGTTCTGTTTAATTCGGGAAGGCCATACAAAAATTCTTTTCCGCCAAAAGAGGCATCTTGCATTAATCTGAAATCGGTGCTTAAATCAATAATTCTTGTATTGGGAGAAAAAGAATAGTTGTTTAAAAAACTTTTGGAATTTCCATGGCCCAGGCATAGGAAAAGGACATCAACTTCGGAATTTACCGAATCTGTAAAAGTCAAATCCAGAATGCCTAATAAATCTGTATGGGTCCCGCTAATTTTTTTACCCGCTTTTGTTGAACTGTATACGAAATCTATGGTTACCTTATGATGATTTTGCAAAAGCCTGATTAGCTCTCCGCCGGTATAACCGGACCCCCCAACAATACCTGCTTTAATCATGATTCTGAATTATTTGATTCGCTATTTTTCCGGGATTGGATAGAATTTTAATGAAACCCTTTGCATCATCTGCTGTCCAGGCTTTATTAGTTTCTCCGTAATTACCAAAAGAAGCATTCATTAAATCATTCTCAGATTTAATGCCGTTCAATTCAAATCGATAAGGGTGTAAGCTTACCGAAACCTCCCCTGATACATTTCTTTGGGTATCCATCAAAAATGCTTCTATGTTCCTCATCACTTCATCAAGATAATTACCTTCATGTAAGAGCATTCCGTAAAAATTCCCAAGTTGCTCTTTTTGAAATTGTTGCCATTTACTAAGTGTGTGCTTTTCTAATAAATGATGGGCCTTAATAATAATAAGTGGTGCCGCAGCTTCAAATCCTACTCTTCCTTTTATACCTATAATAGTATCACCAACATGTGTATCTCTTCCTATGGCATATTTGGAGGCTATAACATCCAGGGCCATTATATTTTGAACAGGAGTACCCTTTTGACCATTGATAGAAACCAATTCACCCTTAAAAAAGTTCAGTTTAATATCTTTTGATTCTTTCGTAATTAATTGTGAAGGGAATGCAGATTCCGGTAAGGGCAAGTCAGAGGTAAGCGTTTCATCTCCACCTACCGAAGTGCCCCATAATCCTTTGTTTATCGAATATTTAGCTTTCGCCCAGGAATACTCAATACCATTTTCCTGCAGGTATGCTATCTCCGCTGCTCTGGACAAACTTTTATCTCTTATTGGCGTAATAATTTTGATATTAGGCGCAAGAATCTGAAAAATCATATCAAACCGCACCTGATCATTACCTGCTCCGGTGCTTCCATGAGCAATATACTCAGCACCAATTTTTTTAGCATGGTTCACAATTTCGATAGCCTGAACTATTCTTTCGGCACTTACGGATAAAGGATAAGTATTATTTCTTAACACATTACCATAAATAAGGTACTTTACTACCTTTTCATAAAAATGTTCCAGTGCATCAATAGAAGTATAGCTGGAAGCACCTAACTGAAGCGCCTTTTCTTTAATAATCGCAATTTCTTCTGGGGAAAATCCACCGGTATTGACACTTACTGCATGTACCTCAAAGCCTTCTTCCTGGGATAAATATTTGGCGCAGTATGAGGTATCAAGTCCACCACTATATGCCAAAACTAATTTTTTCATTTGTTCTTTCTTTTAAGAAATAATTGCTCTTTAATTCTTTTAAGCCTTTTAAAAGCCTTATCATTTAGCTTTTCTTTCTTGGCCACGGCCAGATCGGGGTCATATAACATACCTGTACACAGGCACATTTTATAATCGGTCCTGGTAAGTACATCAAAATTTTTGCATGTTTGGCATCCTTTCCAAAAGGCCGGATCATCAGTTAATTCTGAAAAGGTAACCGGTTTATATCCTAATTCGTAATTCATTTTCATTACGGCAAGACCGGTTGTAATACCAAAAATTTTAGCTTCCGGGAACTTTTTTAATGAAAGCTCAAAAATTGTTTTTTTTATTTTTTTTGCCAAGCCTTGATTTCTGTAATCAGGATGAACGATAAGTCCTGAGTTTGCTACAAATTTTTGATGCCCCCACACTTCTATATAACAGAATCCGGCAAATTTATCCCCGTCCAAAGCAATGACTGCATTCCCATTTTCCAGCCGTTTCATTATATACTCCGGCGTTCTTTGGGCAATACCGGTTCCCCTCACATTAGCCGATTCGGCAATAGTGTCACTAATTATTTTGGCGTATTTAAAGTGCGATTCGTTAGCAATTAATATTTCCATTGCTAGTTTTTTTAAATGGTAAAAAATATTTGATTTGATAGTGCGGAAATGGACTCACCTATTTCCAGGAAAGAATACACCCTTACGGGCGTGGACGTACAAAGGAGCGCACGGGAACAGAATTCCAAAGAGGTAAAGTTATGTTTGTGCATTTTTTCATTGCGGATCAAATGTACAAATTAAATTGAACTATCATAAATTGCGTTCTAATTTTTACGAATTAGTAATTTTTGACCTTTCAATTTAAATATTTCGTAAGTCATAAATCCAAATACTGTGAAATATTCAATTAATATAAATCCAAGATTCTCTTTAAATTCAGGATTCGCATAGGCAGAATAACTTAAAATGATCACTAATGACCAGGCCAGAGGGAAACGGTAATCTGTAAAAACGGACAAACCTACGAGGAAAATTATATACCACGGGTGCACCGTCGGGGACAGGAAGTAATAGAGTACGAGCACCCAGAACATAGAACTTATCAGGACTGATAACTTTTTATTATCCCTTAAAAAAGTAAGTAATAACACAAAACCTATCATTATATATGGCACTAATTTTCCATAGGTTTTAATTAACTCCCATGGCTTGGCATCAAATTTTATAGCTATCTGTTTAATAAGATTGTAGATGCTGGCATTAAATTCAAAATTAGAAAACCACAAGCCAACAGTATCGGTGTAATTGTTTATGAATTCTGATGAGTAAAATGGTAAAACACCTATTAAAATAATTAATCCCAGCATTAGGTAAAATTTTATACTTTTCCTTAATCCAAAATAGGTAATAAACAAAGGGAGGAACATTAAGGGTAAGAGTTTCACCGAAATGGAACATGCAAATGCAATGGCTGCAAACAACCACTTATTTAACGAAAGGAAACACAAACCCCAAATAAAGAAAAATAGCATTACTCCTTCAAAATGAAGATTACCTGTAAGTTCTATGATTACCAGGGGATTTAAAAAATACCAAAAAATAAGATGTGGTGATCTGTTTAAGTGACGTAATAATTTCTTTCCAAAATAATAGATTCCAATATCGGCCAGTATAATAATAGATCTCATGGCTAATAGGGATCCCATAATGCTCTTCCCGCCCAAAAAGGCAGAAATAGCAAACAGTAGTTGATTTAAAGGTGGATAATTACTAAAATGTCTTGCGCTTAAAGAACCCATACCATTGTGCAATTCTTTAGCATTAGCCAAAAGTATCTGGCCATTTTCCATAATAGCATCTGGTGTCTGTAAATACGGGTTTATACCGGAGAGTACTAATTCACCATCCCAGATAAATCTATAGAAATCCTGAGATAAGTTTGGTTCGACTAAAAGAAAAATCAAACGAAAAAGAATACCTGAAATAAGAAGAAAATTAAAATTCCACTTTTCAAATTGAATCAACTTATAACAGAGAAAAAAAAGGGCAAAGAAAAGGCTGATAAGCTTTATTAAATCTGTTCGTTTAAGGTCATAAGCGAAGCTGGTATAGAACAAGAGACTTGCCAATACCATGAGAATTGATAATTTGTGGAGATTCCAATAGGAAGAAATCCTTGAAGCCATTGGTCTTTATAGTTTGGTCTCTACAAAGTACACAATAATTGATAATTTTCAAGCACTTTAAAGTGGTATAAACCTTCAACTACAAAAATCCAGAGAATCTCAATTCGGGCTGTAAGTAAAGCTAATAATTATGGAATTACGCCTTGGCCGATAGCGATTTAAGAGCTACAAAACCGAATCCCAGGAATAGCATAAAATGAAATGGGAACAAACCAAAATCATTTAGCGGAATAGCGCTGTACATTCCAAAAAGGAAATAGATCATCAGGCCGAACTCAAGAATCATATTGGGAGATATCTTTTTAACCAGGTATTTATTGCCTTTCCAACTGTCTGTAAGATTATTTATATTGAATTTTGGTGTCCGTACAAATTCACTTCTTTTTCCCATATGGCCTTCAAGAACAGCCACTGAATTGTGTAAAGAGAAGCCCAGAGCTACCGAGAAAAATGTAAAAAAAAGTTTTATATAATCAACAAAATTATCAAAACTACTCCCCTGTATACTTTTATAGGTGAACCAATAACATATGAATAGTATGACCGTACTTAATATGAAAAAGCTGGTTACTTCAAATATCCAACCTAAATGACCATACATGTTCTTTATATAAAGCATTGGAATACTCAATACAGCTACAATAAAAACAAACAGGAACATGGAACTGTTTAACAGGTGCAATACCCCATGAAATTTAGTTTTTAATGAAATATTCTTAGCGGCGATAACATTCCAAACGGTCTTTTTAAAGTTTTCTGCCCCACCTTTATTCCATCTGAATTGTTGAGACCTCGCAGCGCTAATAACTACAGGAAGTTCTGCAGGAGTTTCAACATCTTCAAGGTATTTGAATTTCCAGTTTTTTAACTGAGCTCTGTAACTTAGGTCCAGGTCCTCAGTTAAAGTATCACCTTCCCAGTTTCCGGCGTCCAGAATACACTCTTTTCTCCAGATACCCGCAGTACCGTTAAAATTAATAAAGTGACCCTTTGAATTTCTTCCAACTTGTTCAAGCGTAAAATGTGCATCAAGTGCAAAAGCCTGAATTTTTGTAAGTGTAGAATAATCCCTATTAATATGCCCCCATCTGGTTTGAACAACACCTATTTCCTCATCTTTAAAATAAATAACTGTTTTCTTCAACCAATCGTAATCCGGAAGAAAATCGGCATCAAATATAGCTATGAAATCACCTTTTGCTATTTTCAGACCTTCTTTTAGGGCCCCGGCCTTATAACCCGACCTGTTTGCTCTTCGAATGTGCTGTATATCTAATCCGGTTTCCTGCAGAGCTTTAATTCTTCCTGCTGTTTCTTCAACCGATAACTTATCTGTGGAGTCGTCTAAAACCTGAATTTCCAGTTTGTTAGTAGGATATTCTATTTTGGAAATATTTTCGAGTAAACGCTCTACAACGTATTCTTCATTGTAAATAGGCAACTGAATAGTTACAAAGGGAATCTCCTTTGCGTCCAGTAAATTATATTTAGGGGCAACCTCATTTATTTTCTTATTCCCCAAATAATTAACTAATAAGTTTAATTGTGCCAGGCTGTAAAAAAAGATCAGTAATAAGGCTGTGCTGTAAATCCCGATAATAATGTAAGCAATAGTTAGTCCCATATTATTTTAAACTGTATTTAAAAATCCAAGCCAATATTTTAACGCCTGCAAAGATACTACCTTTTACTGTACCAGACACTTTAGATACACCAATTCTTTTCTTGTAACGCACTGGTATTTCGATATATGACATTTTGTTCTTAAGTGCTTTTAGTTGCATTTCAATGGTCCACCCGTAGGTTTTGTCCTCCATTTCCATCTCCAAAAGCTTCTCGTATTTAATTGCCCTGAAAGGTCCTAAATCTGTAAAAGTTGAAGCAAAAAATATTTTCATTAAAAATGTGGCTAACTTATTGCCAAAAATTTGCTGCGGAGTCATAGAGCCATCCTCACGCAATGCTTTTGATCTCGCTCCGATCACCAAATCTACATTCTCATCCAGAATAGGTTTTACTATTTTACTTAGCTCTTCCGGGTAATCTGAATAGTCTCCATCGATAAATACGATAATATTAGGCTTTCTGGACTTTTTAGCTATGTAATCCATACCGCAGAGACAAGCATATCCATAGCCTTTTCTAGTTTCATTTAACACTGTAGCTCCTGCTCTTGTTGCATTTATTGCAGTATCATCTGATGAGTTATTGTTTACAACAATTATTTCAGAAACTATGGCTGGAATTTCCTGAATGACCTTTGCAATAGAATTTGCTTCATTATACGCCGGAATTATAACCATGATATCTGCCATACCCTCTAAAATGATTCGTTATTCTCCACGTGTAAAACTTTTTATAAGATTCTTCATTAATTCTCTCCTGGCATTTGTCAATGCCTTGCAAAAATATCACTATTTAGGGCACTATCAATACCTGAAATAATTCTTTTTAAGTCGATTTTATTAAGGAGAACGCAATAAGCGCGGACAATATGAAACACGGGTAAAATAAGATATAAAAACGGTAATGAAGTAAACTGGTATTAAGTAATATCTATTTTTGGTTTACCAGGGTCATTAAATCTACATCATTGCCTAATAAGACCTCATTGCCATCAATTCGTCCTTTTAAGGGGCCATTCTCAAGTTTTAACACACCTCTCGGGCAGACTGCAGAACATATGCCGCAACCAACACAACTTGAGCGCACAATGTTTTCACCTTTCTGAGCATAAGCACGTACATCAATGCCCATTTCACAATACGTAGAACAATTCCCGCATGAAATACATTGGCC
>NZ_CAMYOM010000036.1:8178-35407 GCF_947260015.1 uncultured Eudoraea sp.
CCATCTCCACTGAGATAGTGAAAACCAATCAGGGCCATAATTATCGTGAAATACCCAATTGCGCCATAAAGGGCATCTTTTTGAAATTGCTCTCTTTTGAATACCATAACAAGAACGAAAACCAAGGTCAATAACAAGGCTACACCAATAAGAAAAGTATTTTTGGTCAACCAGTACTTGCTGGTGTCGTTTCCCAGATAGGAATAAATTACGGCCGTAGTCATTAGAGTAACAAAAACCACAACACTATGAACTACCCAGCGTTCTACTTTCCAGGCAGATAATTTTTTGTCGCTTAGCTGTCTGAATGAATCCCCTGCCGTTTCGGCCAATCCTCCACAACCGCAAACCCAGGAACAGTACCAGCGTTTACCATATTTATAAGTAAGAATAGGGGAGATCACAAAAACTGATAATATGCCAAATATGAGCATAGCCATACCAATATCTCCCGAATCTATAAATGCATTTACCCGGTATCTTTCAAAATTATAATAGTTTAACGGCCAGACATTCTTTAGATCGTAATAGGGGAGATTCCCATTTAATCTGGCCATTATTTCGGGAATGATAAATGCAAAAGCTGTTTGAAAGAACATAACGCTTATGGTACGAATCTTTTCGTATCTGTTATGCCTATATTTCCAAATAAATTTAATACCGAAAGCCAGAATAGCAATGGTATATAGTGATCCGTAAACAAACCACTGGCTGGCCGGATTGCCGCTCAATAATCTGCTTAAGGGGTCAAATAACGAAATTATACCTGTATTTGAACCATTCTTTACCAGTCCCAGGAATTCCGGGAAAAAGTAAAGGACTATGTAGAATCCTGTAAGTGTTATTCCGGTTATCCAGGCCCATAGTCCTTTAGAAGATATTGATTTAAACCAAACCCCGTCATTTTTTATACCCTTCAGTTTCTGAGCATATGCCTCTTTTGTAAACCAAAATACTCCGATAAAAATAGCCGTGATGGAAATGATCAGCCAAATTCCTTTATTGGGAAAGTTTACATTAAAACCGGCAAGTAGAACTATGAAAAGACCTGATAATCCAATTATTACAGCTAATTTTTGAAATCGACTCAAAGCTGCAGGTGGTTGTCCTGTTAGTGCCATGCTTTTATCCAAAGTACTCATTCTTTATTTCAGTTTTATTAGGGATTTAAATATCATATTCCAGAGTTAAAAGACTTATCCGATAGCAAAAATTCGTTTCCAGTTTTTCTTTTCGGGTTTAATGTCAGTACCAAATTCTAAATTAAATTTAGCTGCAATTTCATTTTCATACTTTGAATAGAATTCAGGATCAAAATTGGCATCTTTAAGATATTTAATCACATGCATAACATCTTGTCCTTCATTTAGCCATTTATCAAAGATCTCATGGCGCAGCCGAATTCCAAAATTATTTATTCCCAGAAATTTCCTGGTTTCTTTATGAAAGGCAATAGTCAGACATATTTTTTCGGTGGAGTGTCGCCAATGAAAATGTTCCTCATATTCTTTTCTGCCGTTGGTATTAAATACCCACCCATAAGTTTGGTATTCAATGTCCAAAAATTTAGCGGAATTAAACCAGTGCCCGGGTTTGTATTCGGTCCTGTTTCCACAAATAGTCTGGGCAACTGTCTCTCCCATCATGCGTCCTGTATACCAAACAGCTTCAATAGGTCTGCGATTACCAATGGGCTCATGTTGTTCTGCACAGTCCCCAATAGCATAAATATTTTTGATGTTAGTTTCAAGAAATCGGTTTACCTTAATTCCCCTGCCCAACTCAATTCCGGAGTCGTTTAAAAATGAGACATTAGGTGAAACACCGGGGGTTAATCCTACCATTTGACATTCAATGGTTTCACCCTTATCGGTAATAACGGCCTTTACCCTGCCGCTCTCATCGGCTACTATTTCAGTGAGATTTGTCTCTAGTTGAAGGTCTATATGATGTTCCAGAATGTGTTCATTGATCATCTTAGATTCTCCGTCTGGTAGCACACCATCCCAAAAGTTTTTTTCGCGGACCAGAAAAGTAACTGGAATATCTCTGCTTCGAAGCATTTCAGCCAATTCAATACCAATTAATCCACCTCCAACAATAACAGCACGTTTGCAAACCTCTTTATTGGGGGCATTGATTTCTAATAAATCGAGATCTTGTTTGGAATACAAACCCTGTACGCCGTGCAGATCTTGTCCTGGCCAACCAAATTTATTTGGTTTTGACCCGGTAGCCAGTATTAACTTATCGTATTTTAATATTCGGGCGTCCTCAATCTGAAGTTCTTTTTTCTCATGATCTACATTACTGACGTAGCCGCGTAGGAGTTCAATCCTATTTTTCTCCCAAAACCAGTCTTCATAAGGCTTTATATGTTCAAACTTCATATGACCCATATAAACATACATCAATGCTGTTCTGGAAAAGAAATGATCGGTTTCAGCAGAAATTATTATAATTCTCTTATTCGAGTTTTTACGGATATGTCTTGCGGCAGTTACACCAGCAACTCCATTCCCAATAATCACAATATTTTCCATGTTGTTTATGGGTTGATAGGCATTATGTCGAATATAATGATAATTACTTAACACCCACTTTAAAATTACATCAAGATTTATTACCTTATTTTTGTAAATGTCCTTTTAAATCAATTATGAAGAGAATCGGGTTTTTAATATTGCTCTTTCTTCAAATGTCTTGTACCAGTCAGCCGGTTAATAAGATTAATGGAATAAGTTTTGTTGCTTCCAGGGATAAAGCCATCCAGGAACATGTAGATGCTTTCCTGAATATTCATGCGGATCATGCAGCTGTTATGCCATTTGGTTTTATAAGAGATATTTCAAGTCCGGAAATAATTTTTGATACAGACCGTCAATGGTACGGTGAAACCCAGGGGGGGGCCAAGCAGTACATTGAACTATTGCGTGCAAACAAAGTTAAGGTGATGGTAAAGCCCCAAATCTGGATATGGCGTGGTGAATTTACCGGGGGTTTAAAGATGGAAACCGAAGAAGACTGGAAAATTCTGGAGGTATCCTACGATAAATTTATGCTTACATATGCAAAATTAGCCCAGGATACTAAAGCTGAAATTCTTTGTATTGGCACAGAACTGGAGCAATTTGTAAAGAACAGGCCAAAGTATTGGGAAGACCTAATTGTAAAAATTCGAAAGGTTTATAAAGGTAAGTTAACCTATGCTTCTAACTGGGATGAATACAAACGAACACCCTTTTGGGAATCCCTTGACTATATTGGTATAGATGCCTATTTTCCCTTATCTGATGCTAAAACCCCGACGGTTGAGCAGTTAAAGGCCGGTTGGAAACCCTGGAAAGAGAATATTGCCGCTCTATCAAAAAAAACCTCCCGTCCTGTACTTTTTACAGAATTTGGATATAGAAGTATGGATTATACTGCAAAAAAACCATGGCTTGTTGATCGAAATGAAGAAGGGGTGAACCTTGAGGCTCAAGTAAACGCGAAGAAAGCTATATTTGAAGAGTTTTGGCAGGAAGACTGGTTTGCTGGAGGGTTTGTATGGAAGTGGTTTCTTAATCACGAAAAAGCCGGTGGTGGAATGGATAACAGATTCACACCTCAAAATAAACCTGCGGAAGAGATCATTAAATTGTTTTATCTGACCAATTAATCACCATATTTTAGTCCATATTTTTTTGTATTCGATAGTACTTGCAATTTGGCAACATTTTTGATAATCTTTGTAAAAATTGATTATTGTGCCTCAGAATCTAATAAAACTACTTTTAATACTCCTATGGTTTCCACTCTTAACTATGGTAGCACAGGATTCGCTGAAAACAGTTGTTGCTGAAAAAGGAGATGGTATTTACTCATTACTTCGCAAGCAGGGCGTTGACCCTTATATCACTTATGATGATTTTATAGCTCTTAACCTTCCTAGACTCAGGGATAGTCTGCATTTGTACGAAGGAATGGCCTATGTCATTCCTAAAACAACTGAAGATACTCTGGAAATCGTTAAAGTAGAAACTAAAGTTTCGGGAATAAAAAATTCTGTAAAGGGTATATCTTACGATATTTTTGGAGAGAAATACGCCGAGGTAACTAGTAAAAGTGAGCGTTTAAAAGGCACGGTCTATTATTTGATTTCTGGACATGGGGGTCCTGATCCTGGAGCTATGACCCAGTACGTAGGCAAATCTATTTCAGAAGACGAATATGCTTACGACGTAACCCTGAGGTTGGCAAGAGAATTACTTTCCCATGGGGCACAGGTTTATGTTATTGTACGTGATCCGGATGATGGTATTCGCGATGAGCGAATTCTGGAAATGGATAAGGATGAGTTAGTCATACCTGACCAGACCATTCCTTTAGACCAAAAAGACAGGCTTGAGCAACGGGTAGATGCCGTGAACAAATTATATCTGAAACATAAAGGAAAACATCAACGACTTGTGGTTACGCATGTCGATAGCCGGAGTAAAGGACAAAACATTGATGTTTTTTTCTATTACCACGAGAAAAGCAGCAATGGTAAAAAACTTGCTGAAAGCATTCATAATACATTTAAAAAGAAATACAAAAAGTACCAACCCAACCGGAGCTATTCGGGAACTTTTGAAGACCGGAGCAATCTTTACCTGGTCAGGAAAACCTTGCCTGCAATGACGTTTATAGAAATTGGTAATATTCGAAATAAAAAAGACCAAAAACGGATATTGGATTACGATAACAGGCAGGCTTTGGCAAAATGGATTTCAGAAGGGGTAATCCTTGACTACGAGACGAAATAGTCACTTATAAATTCACAGAATAAATTACGTAGAAATTTTTCTTTTATAGTAGCGGTACAACTGTTCGGGATCTGCCCCGAAATAATTCTTAAGATGAATTATTCCAAAGTAGAATTGAAGTTTTAAGTTGCCAATTTGTTCATATTTGCGTGCTGAGGTTTGCACTTTTTCCGGCAAGACCCTAAAATTAGTAAGCTCATAGAGCCTGCTTGTGAATTCATTATCCTCGTAGATCATGTAACTTTCATCATAGCCTCCTGAAGTTTGGAACAATACTTTCGTGATAAAAAGGGATTGATCTCCACCTCTGCAAATCTTATGATTTATTCTGCTAAACCAGGAAAAGAATCTCAAAAACCGGCTATTGCTATCAAACTTCATCCTAAAACATCCGGCCTCATCTCCTTTTTGAATAGCATCTACGATTATTTTGTCAAAGTTTTTTGGAGGAAAAGTGTCTGCGTGCAGAAAGTATAGTATTTCACCTGCGGCTTGTTTAGCGGCATAATTCATCTGTTTTGCGCGACCTTTTTCAGACCGTAGCACAAGAGCATCAAATTTCAAAGCGGCTTTTATGGTGCCATCTGTACTTCCACCATCTACCACAAGAATCTCTTTTATATTGGAAGAACTTCCATTTTTCAGAATATAATCTATAAGCTTAACTATATAGCGCTCTTCATTCAGAACAGGAATAATAATGCTTATAGTGGGTTTATTACTTAATTTCATTTAAACTCCAATTGTATTTAAGATATTCAATTTTCGCATCAGGATTAATGGATGATTTTAAATATTGGTTCAAATAAACTATTAAGGTACCGTTATTTTCGAAATCCTTTTTATACCATTTAAAGATCTTGGACAACTCCACTTTATTTTCAGATATAATATTTCGGCTGGGGTCATTTACAAAGTCTTTCGTAGCCTTATCCAATTGTTTATCCAACTTTTCTTCCGTAAAGGCTTGATTAAGTAATTTTGGGCATGAATATGAGGCACAGTTGATGGCAAAATGAATTCGGGGTTCATTCATTTTTCTAAGGATCTTATGCTCTATTTCTCCTAATGAAATTAACTCTCCGCCATATTTGATCCACGCTTTGTCCCAGGGTTTCTTTATGTCTGTTATACTAGCCAAAGGATAATTATCCAAAATTAATTTAACTGTGGCGGCATTGTAAAGATTAATATAATAGGCCAGTTTTTTTTCTCTGGACCAGTTTTCATTTACCGTATTACTTCCCAATTGCTCTAAGTACTGGTTTAAAACTTCGGATTCCTTTTTAAAACCTAAATAATCTACGTTACCATTCTCGTCAACGAAGCTATTGAGCAATCTGTCCCAACTTTTATGTTCTGCAAATCCGCATATCTGTTCATTGGTAATTGGAACTAAAGCCAATGAGTCCGATAAGAGGGAAATAGGCTGCAAAAGACAGAATAAAATCAGATAACTTATTTGAACCATTGTATATTTTAAAACTTTAGTTGATTTAGTAGTTTAAACCTTACATCAAATTACAATTACTTTGCGAATGGAAATTTATTGTTCCGATTGATAAGTGCGATGCAGTTAATTTATGTTATTACCTTTTAATGTTATACCATTATAAATTATAATTCCCTTATCAGTTCCATAAATAATTTTATCATTTTGGGTTCGGTTTCCCCGGCAATTCTGATTATTTCGTTAATATTGACGGGCTGCAGATTGTTTGGATCGCATTCATCAGTAAGTACGGACACGGCCACCACAGGAAGATTTAAATGGTTGGCCACAATTACTTCGGGAACCGTACTCATACCAACAGCATCTGCCCCTATAGTTTTTAACATCCGATATTCCGCCTTAGTTTCCAATTGAGGCCCAACGACAGAAGCATATACACCACTATGTAATGTAATACTTTCACGCACTGCAATTTCTTTCATTTTCGCACACATCTCCATATCGTAGGGCTGACTCATATCCACAAAGCGAACCCCAAAATCAGCCACATTTTTAAATGCCAAAGGCGATCCGCCCTGAAGATTAATATGATCTTCTATGAGCATGATATCACCCTTTTTAAAGTTCAGGTTAATGGCCCCGGCTGCATTAGAGATAAACAACTTTTTTATTCCAAGTTCGCGCATAACCCGTATAGGGTAGGTAACATCATCAAACTCATAACCCTCGTAAACATGAAAACGGCCCTGCATTACCACTACTTTTTTGTTTTCCAGTATACCATAGATTAGCTTACCACTATGAAATTCAACAGTAGCTAATGGAAAAAAAGGAATGTTATGGTAATGGGCTACAACACTAGATTCTATCTCGTCTACCAATCTGCCAAGCCCTGTACCTAGTAAAATCCCTATTTCAGGGCTTTCAAAGCCTTTATTTCTGAGGTAAAGAGATGATTCTTCCAGCTGTTTTTTTGTCATAGGCTTAAATTTTTACAAAGGATTGAAAAATATCAAACTCTTTTAAATCCTCGTATACATCAATATCATTTTTGATTTGTAAGAGTTTTACCTTTTTATGGTTAAGGTCATTGAGCGTATCTTCCAGGACGGTTTCTGTGCCCCAGTTCTTGTTTAGGAATATATCATTGTTCAATGCCTTCATTCCCAAGAGATAGTAACCGCCATCTGCCGCAGGGCCTATGACAAAATCCGCGTTTTCCATTTCCGCAAAAGCTTCGTCAATGGTTTCACTATTTAAATCATATATATCACTTCCTATTATGATTATCTTCTTATATCCCTTTTTAAATCCGGACTTAAACGCATTATACATTCGTTCTCCCAAATCATTTCCCTCTTGCAACTGTTTTGTGTAATTGCCTTTATCCCATAAATCATTTTCGGACACTTCTTCTGAATAATAAACTTCTTTTGAACAATTAAGGCCTTTAGTAATTTTGGCCGTATGCCTCAATAAGATCATATAAATATCCAATGCGGCCTGATCTCCTATAGTCGCCGCCAATCTTGTTTTACACTTTCCTAATTTGGGGTTTCTTGTAAAAATAAGTAGTAACCGGTCTTTATTTTCTTCCAACGTCATATATGAATTAATCCTAATATACTTTTTCTGCCTTGGTCAGGTATTTTCCCCATAGCTTACCAAAGGCGTGCACTTTTTTGGTTTTTTCACCTTTGGTATTATAAACCGGATACCCCTGATTGGTCCATTCAAAAATACCTCCATATAAATTTTTTGTATTGAAATAGCCGGACTCTAAAAGTTCTTCGCCAATATTCTCGGATCTAACCCCAATGGAACAATAAACAACAATCTTTGAATTTTTATTGGGATATTTATCTGCCACGTCTTCCAATTTGAAATCATCATAACCCACCCAGACGGCATTTTTTAAATGACTTACCTCATATTCTTCCCATTCTCTGGCGTCTAAAATAATTTGGGTTTGAAAATTTTGTAATTCTGTAACAGAAATGTAAGGCACACTTTCGCTGTTGTACCAATCAAGAGCTTTCTCTATTGAAGACTGCGCGTTAGCAGAGAGTATTAGAAAAAAGAAACATAAACATTTGAAAAAATTATACATCCTAATGAAATAAATCTATGTGTAAATATACTCATTTGAGTAAAAAATTATCCTATAAAGCCCGTGTTTTCAGGTCCGATAAATAAAATGTATTTTTATAAATATCAACTAATTGAAATGAGAACCTATATTATTTCTTCGATGCTGGGATTATTATTTATTTCAATTTATTCCTGTAAAAACAAAGAAGAAGAAAAGAATACGGAAAAAGCTTCCATTCCGGAAACGACCTTTTTTAAAGAATCATACAGACCACAATTCCATTTCTCACCAACAGAGATGTGGATGAATGATCCAAATGGACTTGTGTATAATGACGGGACATATCACCTTTTCTATCAGTACTATCCCGATGATATTGTATGGGGGCCCATGCATTGGGGTCATGCCACAAGCAAGGACCTGGTGTATTGGGAACATCAACCCATTGCTTTATTTCCGGATGAGCATGGCTATATCTTTTCAGGTAGTGCCGTTCTGGACAAAAATAATACGTCCGGTTTGGGTACCCCGGACAATCCACCTTTAGTGGCAGTATTTACGTATCACAATATAAACAAAGAGAAAGATGGTTCTAATGATTTTCAGACACAAGGAATTGCTTTTAGCTTGGATAATGGGGAATTTTGGACGAAATATCAGAATAATCCTGTTCTGGAAAATGATGGGAATCGAGATTTTAGAGATCCAAAAGTCTTTTGGCATGAACCCACTCAAAGTTGGGTCCTGATATTGGTTGCCGGAGACCATGCCCAAATTTATAGATCTGCCGACCTAATTTCCTGGACTTACTTAAGTGAATTTGGCAAGGAAGCAGGAGCTCATGGAGGAGTATGGGAATGTCCTGATCTTTTCCCATTAAAAGTCTCCGGTTCAGGAGAGGAAAAATGGGTTCTTATTATTAGCATAAATCCGGGGGCCCCTAACGGTGGTAGCGGGACCCAATATTTTATCGGTGAATTTGACGGCACCGTATTTACCTCCAATCAACTGGCAGCAAAATGGATAGATTGGGGAACGGATAATTATGCGGGGATAACTTATAACAATGAACCAAATAATCGGCGAATATTTATCGGATGGATGAGTAATTGGGACTATGCCATGGATACACCAACAAAGGAATGGCGAAGTGCGATGACTGTTCCAAGAAATTTATCACTTATTAAATTGGGTAATTCGTATGAATTGGCCAATTACCCCCTGGAGGATTTTGGAACCATCTTTAAGTCCGAAATTAAAAAGGACCTTGAATTGGCGGCTGGTGAGACAGAAACTATAGCTTTTGACAACTATAATCAATCAGAAATAAGGTTTAAAACGACGAATCGAGATTTCGAATTTTCTTTTAATAATAGTTTAAACGAGAAACTGGTATTGACCCTGGACGGGGATCAGGAAGTGTTTTTATTAAATCGAACTAAGTCTGGTAAAACTACGTTCAAAGAGGAGTTTGCTAAAAATGTACAAAAAATGCCGATCTCTAATATGCCTGAGGGGGAAGTTGAGGTTCGGATTTTAATGGATTGGTCGTCAATAGAAGTCTTTATAAATAATGGGCAATATGTAATGACCTCACAAATATTTCCTAATGAGCCTTATACGAATCTTGTTTTCAAGAATTCCTCTTCCTCAGTATTGATTATTAATTCGTTAGAGGTAAATAGGGCAGAATCTATCTGGTAGCGATTTAAGTTTTTTGATTTAAGATTCCATACATAAGTCCCCGCAATTCGGCGAGGCCTTTAAGACGTCCAATGCCGGAATAGCCCGGATTTGTCTTAATATTCAGATCGTTCAGCAATTGTTGCCCGTGATCCGGACGCATAGGAAGTTGTATATTTCTTTTTTCCTGTAATGTAAGTAGTTCCTTTACCACACTATACATAGGGACATCCCCTTCTAAATGGCAGGCTTCGTAAAAATCGCCATCTTCATTTCTCCGGGTACTTCTAAGGTGTACAAAGTGGATGTGATCTCCATGGTCCCTTATAATTTGTACCAGATTATTATCTACTCTTACACCCAGTGAACCTGTACAAAATGTAATTCCATTATTAGGGCTGTCGTTTTCTGATAGGATTCTTTTAATATCCGTAGATGTACTCATAATTCTGGGTAAACCCAGAATGGGATAAGGTGGATCATCCGGATGGATGGCAAGAAATACATTATTTACTTCAGCCACAGGAAGTACTTCATTTAGAAAAAGATGCAGGTTCTTTTCCAAAGTGGCAGCGTCAATATTTTGATAACTATCTAATGCTTCCTGAAACTCCTCTAGTGTGTAACCTGTCTCTGCCCCGGGCAGATTATCTAAAATGGTTCTTTTGAGTTTTTCAATTTCCGCAGAACCCAAACCATGATAATAGGTTTCCGCTTTTTTGATAATATCCGCAGGATAAGATTCCTTAGCACCTTTTCGCTTTAAAATAAAACAGTCGAAGGCGGCCAATGCCCTTATCTCAAAGTTTAATGTTTTTGCCCCATTGGGAAGCGCATGATCCAATTCTGTGCGTATCCAATCTAAAATGGGCATAAAATTGTAGCAGATAATATTTATATTTTCTGATGCAAGGTTTTGGATGGTACTCTTATAGTTTTCTATAAGTTTCTCAAAATTTCCACTTCTGGTTTTTATGTGTTCATGAACAGGAACACTTTCTGCTACAGACCATCTAAGGCCGGCATCTTCTATAAGCCTTTTACGATTTCTTATTGCATCTGTACTCCATACTTCTCCATTTGGTATTTCATGTAAGGCAGTTACAATACCTGTTGCACCAGCCTGTCTTATATCACTTAGCGTTACAGGGTCGTTAGGTCCATACCAACGCATTGTTTCTACCATTGTCTTCATACCCCAGAATATGCATTAAATCCGCCATCTACAGGAATTATGGTTCCGGTTACAAATTTTGAAGCATCGCTGCACAGCCATTGAAGCACACCAAAGAGTTCATCAGGATAACCAAATCTTCCCATTGGGGTATTAGCAATAATTTGTCGGCCTCTTTTGGTTAATTCGCCATCCGCCTCAGTAAGTAGAGAGCGGTTTTGCTCGGTTAAGAAGAAACCGGGGGCAATTGCGTTAACTCTTAAATCCGCACTGTGTTTACTACAAAATTCAATAGCCAACCATTTGGTAAGGTTGTCTATAGCAGCCTTCGCAGAACCATAACCCAATACCCTGGTTATGGGCCTTTGAGCTGCCATGGAAGAAATATTAATAATACTTCCTTTTAATTCTTTTAAAAATAAGGGCAGAAATGTTTTTATTGGGAGGAAGGAACCCATATAATTCAGTTCCATAACTTTATTTAATTCATCAATCCTGGCGTCCAGAATAGTCTGTTCAGGAGTGATCACTGCCCCAGGCATATTCCCGCCTGCCAGATTAACCAGGACATCTATTTTTCCAAATTCATTTTCAAGTTCCAATTTTGCACGCTCTAAATCTCGCTCATTTGTTACATCCGCAATCAGTGGAAATACTTTGTGCCGGGTGTTCTTTATCCCCTCGATTAGCGAATTTACTTTGTCCGGATTCCTCCCCAGCGCAACTACCCTGGCCCCTTGTCCTGCAAGGTAGGCCGTCATTGCGGAACCTAATACGCCGGTTGAACCGCTAATTACAATAATTTTGTCGTCTACAGAAAACAATTCAGACATGATAAGTTGTTAAGCATATTTCTTTTAGGCATGGAAAAAACTAAGATTCCCGGAATCCGATTAATTCTTCCAAATATAACTTAAGAAAGTTAAATTCTTGAAGTACAACTGAAACTAAAATGGAAAATAAGCCTTTGCATTATGGTAACAGATATCTGATACAATTTTGCCCAACCATTTTTCATCTTCAGGTAATTCTCCATTTGTTACGTCTTTTCCGATAAGATTGCAGAGCACTCTCCTAAAATACTCATGCCTTGGAAATGAAAGAAAACTGCGAGAATCTGTTAACATCCCAATAAAACAACTAAGCAGGCCAATATTGGAAAGCGAGTTCAATTGTTTTTCCATGCCGTCTTTCTGATCTAAAAACCACCAGGCAGAACCAAATTGAATTTTACCCTTGACACTTCCATCGTTAAAATTACCAACCATGGCGGCAATAACTTCATTGTCAGCCGGGTTTAAATTATAAATAATAGTCTTGGCAAGCTCATCAGTGCTATCCAGGTAATCCAGGAAGTTACTTAAGGACGCTGCCTGTGAAAAATCTCCAATTGAATCAAATCCGGTATCCGGACCCAATTGCTGAAGCATCCTTTGATTATTATTTCTGAGGGCACCGAGATGAAACTGCTGTACCCAACCTTTTTTATGGTAGCATTTGGCAAGAATCTTTAATACGTCAGATTTAAAATAAGCTACTTCATGCGAACTAAGGGACTCCCCATTTTTTAATCTTGTAAAGATTTTGGAGGAATCAAAGCTTTCATTTTTGTAAAAAGGGAGGTAATCCAAGCCATGGTCTGCCAATCTGCAGCCATTTTCATGAAAATAATTTATCCTTGATTCCAAGGCCTCAAGAAGGTCGGAGTAGGAATGGATCGAGGTATTTACAACTCCTTCCAATTGACTTAAGTATTCAAGAAAGGTAGATGTATTTT
The DNA here is from genome assembly GCF_947260015.1 of uncultured Eudoraea sp. Taxonomy (GTDB): domain Bacteria; phylum Bacteroidota; class Bacteroidia; order Flavobacteriales; family Flavobacteriaceae; genus Eudoraea. Next base: position 21,148 of record NZ_CAMYOM010000036.1, read on the forward strand.
CAACGGCATAGGCTTTATCTGGTCTGAAGGCCGGCAATAATTTCAGGGTCGGGTTCTTTGCGCCTTTTTTATGGTATTCAAGCGTATCCAAAGGATCATCCGTTGTGCATACTACTTCAACCTTCATTTGCTTCAGAAGACCCAAAGTACTATGTGCGGGTAGTTGTAGTTGTTCTGAGCAAGTATCGTAAATATTTTGTGCATTATTTTGGTCCAGGAGCACATCTATATTAAAATAACGCTTTAATTCAAGATGGGTCCAATGGTATAATGGATTTCGAACCGTATATGGAACAGTTTCTCCCCACTTCACAAATTTTTCCTGATCTGTAGCATTTCCGGTAACGTATTTTTCTTCAATACCAAGAGTACGCATAGCCCTCCATTTATAATGGTCTCCGTTCAACCACACCTGAGAGATGTTATCAAATTGAAAATCTTCTGCTATTTTCTTAGGCGACAAATGATTGTGGTAATCAATGATCGGTAAGTTTTTGGCGTAATCGTGGTAAAGCCTGCCGGCAAATGGTGTCTGCAATAAAAAATCTTCATGTATAAAAGTTTTCATCACCATTTTAATTCACATTTACGGTTTCAGGTAACATAGTTCCAACCATTCTGGAAGCAAGCTCTTCAAGATCAATACCCAATTGTTCTCTATTTACCCGAAGTACTTCGGTGCGTAATTTTATAGGTAAATTAGTATAACCATCCTTTGCCCCCAGGATCATTCCAGCCACTGCAGCGACGGTATCATTGTCTCTACCGTAATTTACAATAAACTGAATGCTCTTTTCAAAATCTCCGCCCCCAAAGGCCAATCCGGCGATCATAATTTGCCAGATTTCACCGGCGTGAAATGCATTAGCCTTTTCGTCTTCTTCCAATAATTTATACACAAATTCCTGCTGTACCCAATCGGTTTTAGTACCATTAAAATGATCTGGAATTTTTATTTCCAATGAATCTGTTAATCCAAGAGAATCTGATATTTTAATTTCCCGGGACAGGTTTACGTATTTTCTGGTGGCGTTTGCTGTGTTATAGGAAATACGACCTAAGAGCCTACTGTCCTGATAGCGCATAGGATCAATAAAAACGGCAGTGTTAAGTATAGAATCCATATTGGTAGTACGCATGGCCATATGGGTCATGGCCGCGACCAGCCCCGAAATGTCCTTGGCAAATCCAAGATCAAAAAGTGAATGTTTATAAGCCGTGAGATACGCAATCTCCGGATTGGGTTCCAATAAACCAAACATGGGGGTGTATAACATGCCTGCACATGACATTTCTCCTCCATAAAACCGGTTTTGAGCCTCCAGATAATTTTCCGTGCTTTTCTGATAAGCAAATGCCACCCGGGCCCATTCTTTGATCCAGTCCACCTTTTCTAATCTGGCGTCCAGGGCATCTGGAGAAGCTAAAACTTCCTTATCACCCAGCTTGGATGCTATCGATTGATAGTAATCTGTAATAAATTTCGCAAAATTTTCTGCATTCAGGTCGGGTGAATAGGTATCAAAATATGAAACCATAAAGTACTTCCACCTGGTATCATCAGTAGTAGCTCCGGCATTCAGGTTATGTTCCCAGGTTCCCTCAGGAGATTGTATACGTTCCGCAGGGGTAAGCCCTGTGATATAACCATATTTTTGCTGAATGTCATATCTGTGCCACATCTCGGTAGATGCACCCATGGCATCGCCTATGGCAGAACCAATCAGAGCACCCAGAACTTTGTCATATAGTTCTTCCTTATTTAAAATAAGAGAATCCTGGGCGTAGGCAGACTTTTTAGGCTCAGGGATATCTATTTGCGCCTTCTGATCCTTGCATGATAAAATGATCACGGACAAAAATAAGACGATAGCAAAAAAGTTATATTTCATTCTAATATCATTTTTCTGGCAAGTTGTAAAAGATAGTCTTTTTCCCCGATAGTTCTTTGCAATGGTAACTGCGCCAGGCCAATTAGACGCCTCATAATTTCTATACCTGCTATCTGAGAAACTAGGATATTATTTGCTTCTCCTTTATAGAGTTCTATTACGGTGGCTAAAGAGGAAGGGACCATAGTGGCCAAAATAAGGTGCGCTGTCATTACACCCAAGTCGAACTCCTTAAAACCTATAAAACTGAATTCGGGATCTATAATATAGAGTTCACTTTCTAACTGCATCCAGCTGCCCGGGTAATAGTCGCCATGGATCAATACATTACCCTTGGAAAGGTACATATCTCCAAGTTTATTAACAACTGCTTTAATAGCATTGTCCTTTTTATATGGAAGGGATAATTCCTGTAAACCTTCCTGAATATCATCTAACTGAAATCCGTTGTCTTCCATAAATGGCAGCACAAAAATATGTTGATGATTCAATTCCCTGAGGGCTCTATTTTCAGGAAAGTTTTCCACAACACCCACCATGTGAATAGCTTCTGAAATGTTTACTAGTTTTTCCAGGATATTAAAGGGCATCTTTCGGTCTTCGTAACAGAAGGTCATATCATCACACTGTCCAAGATCTTCCATTTGGATCAGGTAATTCTTTTGATCAAAGTTTAAAATAGCGGGGATATGGTCAGCTATATAAGCTCCTTGTACTGCCTTATAAAACTTATATTCCACCTCAATCCTGTTAAGAGGGGCTTCAATTTCCTGGTACTTTAGTACATAGGGTCTCGATTGCTTCAGAATAAAGGAACGTTGATTTGTTTTAACACGAAGGACTACGTTCATATTGCCTTCTCCTGGTTTCGAAATTGCCCTTATTTTTTCATTCGGATGCAACAAGTTTTTGGGTTCCAGAATTTTCTGAAGCACGGGTAGTGGAGTATGTGTATCTATAGAAATCAAGTTGAAATCAATTTATTGCAAGATAGTCTCAAAACAAAAACACACTTACGTTACACAAATATTTTTTATACCAAATGAGATCCGGGGATTTTTGAAACTTGCGATGATATTTTTTCAAGGCAACGACTTTTTTAAATAACAAATGTCATTTTCAGAAAGTATGTCATTTAAGAGCATTTATGAAAGGGCAGGATTTTTAAGCTTCAGGTAAATGCGACTTTTACTCCAAATATATGTTTAAACAAGAGACATCCAGTTTTGCATTTGGGGTATTCATAAAATCTATCATAACCTGGTTTTTAATTCTATGGCAAGCCCTGAATTTTCTGACCGACAGTTATTTCTTGTAATCTAATTGTATAATTTCCCTTATTCCTTTTAAATAGGGGGTTGGTTTATAATCAAAATGCTCGACAAACTTGTCTGAATTAAACACATAATCCCTGTCGTACTGGTACATCATTTCAGGCATTTCCCGCATCAAGGGGATAAAAAGGCCAAGTAATTTTACAATGAACTTTGTAGCTGTCTGGGTTTTAGGTTTCACATTCATTTCCTTTGCAATTGTTTCGATCCATTCACGACCGGTATAAGGATTTTTGGCTGTTGGCAGATGCCACACCTGGTTATATGCTTTTTCAGAATTTCCCAGAAGCGCAGTTGCTTTACCGGCATCAGGGGTATAGGTAAAAGAGTGCTTAAAATTTAAGGAAGCCATCCAATTGGCCTTTTTGCCGATACTCAAGGGTTTAAAAACGGTTTCCGTTAACATGCTGGTATTTTTTATGCCCGGGCCATAAAAATCTGCAGCTCTGGCGATAAGAGCTGTGAGTTTTCCTTCTTTAACTTTAGCTAGGATCATATTCGCTATTTCAGCCCGGATTTTTCCCTTTTTACTAGGAGGGTTAATTGGTGTTTCCTCATTCATCCCGTTTAAGTGGTCCGGGTCGTACATATAGATGTTGTCAAAAAACACCAGTTTGCACTTATTTGCAATGCATGCATCAATGACATTATTTGTGAATCTAGGCCAGCTTTCTTTCCAGATTTTTAAATTATACGGAAATCCGACTGTTACATAAACTATAGTTGAACCTTTTACTGCATCATTGACTTCAGACGGATTGAGGAGATCTGCCGGGAAAGTTTCATCTGTCTCATTCACTTTTTTGGGATTCCTGCTCACCAATCTAATTTGGGAGGTATACTCTTTTAAGGCTTTGGCCAGTTCTACTCCAATTGCTCCGCCTGCACCTAGTATTGTTTGCATAATTTTTTTAATTTCTACCTGAGGGTTTGATTATAATTTCATTTATACCGTAAGAACAAATGAACACGAATAAGGTGTAAATTTTATTCTCCAATTCGAGCAAAAAATCTTTAATTTCTAGGTTGTTCTTCTAGGGGTTATCGTGCATTGATATGTGAGCAGCTTCTTCAAATACTACCATCTTTAAATTCATTTGGCTAGTCCTATAACAATTCATTCTTAAAAATACGTTTTTTTAATGCATCATGGAAGTATTAAAAAATGAGTCTTAATTAAGACGGCTTAATTAGCCATCGACTTAGAATCGATGGAGAAGTGACCAATAAATATGGGACACGGAAGATCGCTCTTGCCGTGTCCCATGGATTAACCAAACTAACTCAAACTTACTAATGAATCTTTGTTTTATTTGATATTTTTAATGCTACTTTGGGGCGGGGGTGAGGTACTATGGAGCTCATCTCATAGCCTGCAAAGAGTGCTAAGTAGTCCTCAATACTGGTGCCATAAGCATCTTCCACGATATAAGTTCCATTAGAGCGCATAAATTTTTTAATATTCCCTGCCCCGGCCAAATGTGCTGCTGCCAATATTCCCGATTCTGTAAGGGGAATGCCATTGATCATTCTCCCGCCAAACTTTTTTAGGTCTTTTCGTAAGATCCATTTGTTCCTTGCAATGTTGGCATCAAATACGCCTTCCTGCAAATCAGGGGAATTCATAAAAAGGATGGAATCATAGATACCGAGTACCCTTAAAGTTTCCATTCCAAACTGATATTTCCCCATATACCCCAAAGTGTTAATGCTTAAATATTTGCCGCGCGATTCTTTAAATCCAACAGCTTCCTTAAAGGCTGCATAAGAATTGTCAATAAATGCTGGCGTGATCATGGTATTTTTGATTTCCCTTTTTGTTGTTTTTTCCATTTGTGGATTGGATACGGCAACTGGTATGGTATCCATTAGGACAATTGGCAAGGCAACCTTACTTATTTTTGATTCTGTTTTGATTGCAAAGGGGATGTCATATCTGTAGTAGCCTAGTAACACCAAAATTGATGGCAGCGCAACTAATAGTACCTCACTCATTTTCATAATAACCCGAATAAAAGGGTTAAGATCAGCCCAATAATGCACAATACTAGCAGTATATTTTCGAATTTCTTTTTCATGGTCAGATCGCCTATGTATTGTAGTTGCATCAAGCTATGTTTAGTGGTTGTCATTATTCTTTTCTTTCTGATCATCATACACAGGAAGGTCATACCTGAAGGAGGCACCGATAAAAAGGTCATATTCCGTTATTGAATTGATGGTCACGAGCTCGTTCATTTTTTTCTTTTTTTGTCCCCAAATGGTGCTATTCCATGTTTTAATTCTCTTTATCATACTCGTTAGTGTATTTATCGAAGTCCAATGTATAATAGAACCTTTTTGTTTTCTTTTGTGAAGAGGACTTTGAATGCTTTTAGACATGACCGTTTCCGTCGGCGGAGGAATAAATGCGATTTTTTTATCTGTTTCTTCTCTTTCTTTTTTAGTTTTCTTTCTTCCAGGATGGTAGGAACTATTATGATAAGGGCGATTAGGAAAATCAGAATACTTATTATGAAAAGTACCTCGACTGCATAGGGAATATTCATTTTTTAGGTTCGTTTAGGTATCATGTTTTCTCTTCTAGTTTCTTGTTAATTCTGGAAAACGATCAAAAATATAAGTTGTATTGCGGCAAAGAATAAATCTGCAATATCTCTGATTTAAACTAGATGAATGGTAATAAAAAATCGATGAAATGCCTAAAAGAAAGAAAATTCTTACTTAATTGAAATTAATAAATTCTCCCCATTGTTCTTCAATGCTCCTTTATTTTTACAAATAAGCGAAGATTGTGGAGAGTAATTCTTCCTTGTCGAAGGGTTTTGTGAGGACTTTGTTCATTCCGGCATCTTTAAATGTTTTTAGATGATCTTCATAGGCGAATGCTGTCATTCCGATAATTGGGAGTTGCTTTATATTTTTAAAAGGGAAGTCGCGAATAATCTTTGTAAGATGGTCTCCCCGGGTATTGGGAAGGTTAATATCCATTAGGATGAGATCGTAAGAATTTTGTATCACCTGTTCCAATACTTGAGCCCCATCATTGATAATATCCAAATAGAACTGGTCTGTATCCATCAACACCTTAAATAATAATGTCTGAATGCGTTCATCATCTTCTACCAGCAAGAGTTTGTATTTCCTATCAGGCTTGCCAATATTGCGGGAAGTACCCTTGCTAGGTGATTGTGTTGTGGCAGAACGTTCGAATGATAAAGGAACTTTCAAGCCCAGATCAAAGGAAAACACACTACCTTTTCCGGGAGCAGATTTTAAGGCTATTTCACTTTCCATCAATGCAAGAAGGCCTTTTACCAGTGCAAGTCCTAAACCTGTTCCTTTTTCTTTGTCTTGCAAGGTCAATTGGGAAAACGATTCAAAAACGATACCTTGTCTATCTTCTGGAATACCACGTCCCGTATCCGAGACAACAAAATGCAGATGTATCTTGTTGGCCCATTGCTGGTTAAACATTACCTCTAAGGAAACCGTACCTTTTTCTGTATAATTTATCGCATTATCCAATAGATTGGTAAGGACCTGAAATAGACGTAGTCGGTCTCCCTCAACAAATTCTGGTACTCTGTTATCTACAGAAATTTCAAAAGTGAGCCCTTTGGATGTTGCCTTGGTCCTATATGTAAAGGCAAGCAACTCTAACAACTTGGCAAGGTTAAATAGGTTATGGCGCAATTCCAGTTTTCCAGAGGCTATCATACTGATGCTAAGGATGTCTTCCAGTAATAATTTTAAATTTGCATTGGATTCGCGTAATACCTCAACTAATTGCCTTTGTTCCGTATTCAGATCAGTATCGCTTAAGATTTGAGTAACGGCGATGCTGCTCATTAAGGGGTTGCGAAGTTCATGGCTAAAATTTTGGATAAACAGGTTTTTAAAAAGCTCTCGTTCCTCCAGTTCGACATTTTTCAACACGATCAGTTCTTCATTGATGATGGATTCATTGCGTGCTTGTGCAACAGCTTGGTAATTGTTGTAATGCTTTGTGAGATCCTGTATCAGGACTAGCTGCCCTTTTTCAATTGAGCGTATTTGTATGTCTGTGATATACTTTGAGTTTGCAATAGATAAATGGATACAATAGAATGAATGTACCCGTTCTGGAAGGGATACAAGGGATGGAATGCACTCAAAGAAGGGGTGTAGGTCTGTGAGCAGTTCTCCTTTTTTAATAGGCAAGAAGGCCGGGGTACTTTCTAGTATTACACTGTTAGAATCTGCCAAAATAAATTGGCAGTTAGATCCAATAAATTCTTTTTCGTACTTTTTAAGCATCTTTGTTCAATAAGTTGGCGAGGTCTAGAAATACTTCTTCTACCATATCACCTGTTTTAGCACTGGTGAGATAATTGTACTGAATAGCGTGTTCGTTTAAGGTTTCATGCAGCTCATCTTCTGGGACCAGGTCCTTTTTGTTACCAATAATAAGTAAGGGTCTATCTGGAATCTTTCGGGAGACAATTTGAAGATCTGTTTTTAAGTGCTGAAAGGTTGAGGGCCTACTAATGTCAAAGACAAAAATTATGCCGTGAGTACCCAAAAGATAGGCATCCCTTATTTGGTCTAGGTCATCAGTGCCTTCCAGATCCCATAAGATCAGAGATATGGAATCCTCTGAGGTAAGTGCTACTACTTTTTTTGTGATATGGACCCCAATGGTCACTTTGTATTTATCCGAAAACTGATTGGTCACAAAGCGGCGAATCAGAGAAGTTTTACCAACTCCAAAATGACCGAGGATCACAATTTTCTTAGATCTTTGCATTAGCGAAACTTGCTTCCAGTTCCTTTTCCAACAATTCCTTATCAATGGTACGTACTTCTTTACCATCTTTTTCATGGTCTTTTGATTGAAAAACCAGATCGAGGTTTATGGCCATGAAGTTGTAATAGAAATTAAAGATGATATCCTGAAGATTGTTCTTTGATTTTAAGTGATAATCTCCAGATATTACAACCGCCACATAGTGAGTCACAAAGCTCTGTAAATGTATATTGTAAAGTTCATATTGAATCAGTTCCAGGTTTTGGTTCTTTTTATGGAAAGCATCTTCCACAAAGCTTTTAATGGCAGTTAACATCCCAGAAATCATTTCCTCATCAATGGTATTAGTTACCGAATAACTTGCTTTTAGAATCCCGGTATCACGCTCAATAAGCAATACCTGTTCGATAGTGGCAGATGCCAATTCGCGCATCAGTAGTTGTTCTTCTGTAGGCCTGCCAAACCATGAGCGGATCTTGCGCTTGAATCCTTTGATGAAACCCAGTTGGTTGTCTATCTTCTCGGAAAGGATTTTGATCTCCTGAGCAACATATTTCTTTACCATTTTACCCAATACGGGATATAAGGCGTCTACCACTTCATCTTTGTGATTCTTTATCTCTTTTTTGAGGGTAGCGGTAATGGTAGGTCCCAGGGTATCCGGAATACTTTTGGTAAAGGCACTTAATTTATCGTCTACCAATGGGTCTACTTTGGCAGCCAACTTTTTTTTGTCATTGATGATAAGTTCTACAAGTTCTATTCTCTTGGAAATATCCTCTACGTCCCCCCGGTCATCAGGGAACAGGATATCCTGAAGAATCTCCAGTTTGGCTTGCTCATCCATTTTAGTGACCATACGAATAAACTATTTCTTACGGATCCTTTCGCCCAGCTCAATTAACAGATCTCCCAGTTCTTTTTTCTGGATCTGATCTTTTTCAACCTCTTCAAACCTTGTTTCCAATTTGTCTTCCAATTCTGTGATCCGAATGTTAATATCTGTGGAAACGTCATCAATGGACATTCGGAGATCGGTACGAACAGCTTCAATAAGATCTTCGAGTGCCTTCTTCTTTTTTAGGATATCAGTCTTAAGGGTTTCAAACTCCGATTCATATGCCTGGATATTTTCACCAAAGATGAGGTTTTTGATCAGCTCTAATTTAGAGGCGGTCTCCAGGTCTTTCTTATTGTTCCCTTTTGTCAATGGATACTCATCGTTCGTCATACATTGCAATTCTTTATGATTGTCTATTAGCTATATTATATGCCCTAAGGTTTAAGTAGGTCCCTTTTAAGCGAGTCATTTTAAATTGGGCCAAGAAATCAAATATATAAAAAAATATAGGTGTACCCTACAACTTTGGACTTTAGCATGCTTTTATTCGAAAAAGCACATGAACGCGGATATTATTCTAATTATAAATTGCCTCCATTCATTCAGTTTCACGTAAGACACCCTTATTACTTCCGTAGGAAAAATTGGACCATACAAACAGTAGCTTAAGTGAGGTTAGCAAGAACGCCTACACAATAAAAGGCTGTTACTCCGAGAAATGGACTTAGCGGGCGTATTACCCCACAAATAAATCGGTAATATCTAGGTTAAAAGATAAATACGAATTTTTCCAGGTGGTACTTCCAGGGTTAACTTCCCCCGATTGTTATCGGGGTCGTTGTTCCTTTGGTCTCTCAGTTGAAAATGCCAAACCCACCTGCCTTGGGCAGGGGGTTTTTCGTTTTTCAGACCCTGAAAAAAGCGGGCTTTTATAGGTACTATTTCATTACCTCCCACTTCGTAGTTAATTATTTCCTCCTTCGTACTTTATTTTTTCCTCCAGGGTTAACTTCCCCCGATTGTTATCGGGGTCGTTGTTCCTTTGGAACCTCTCCTGAAAATGCCAAACCTCTCTGCCTTAGGCAGGAGATTTTTATTTCCCCGATCCTCAGGAAAGTAAACTTTCCACGTCTGAGGAAATAAAAAACCCACTCCTTGTATCAAGAAGCGGGTTTGGCGCTTTAAGTGGTACCTCCAGGAATCGAACCAGGGACACACGGATTTTCAGTCCGTTGCTCTACCAACGCACCCTCCGAAGCACAAGCAATAGCGTAGTGCGTAGGAGGGGGCAAATATACTTTCAAATTTAGGAACTACAAACAAAAAAGAAAAAAAAGCCTGCTGTTTTTTTTCATTTTATAATCTTTGTATTATGAACCTTATTGTAGATGCCGGAAATACCTATGTAAAGCTTGCCGTTTTTAACGGACATAGCCTGTTATGGCAACAAAAGTTTGAACCAGAGGACTTTCCAAAGATGGTAAAAAAAGTGTTTAAAAAATATCCTGAGATTCAAACAGCAATTGTTTCTTCAGTAGGTGTTTTAGACCAAAAATACATTTCGGCATTAGCTGTTTTTGTTGACGTACATTTATTGAGTCATAATACTAAGATCCCCTTTAAAAATTCCTATGCTACGCCTCAGACATTAGGAATGGACAGGGTAGCACTGGCTACAGCCGCCTTCTATCATAATCCTGATGCCAATACCCTGGTTATTGATGCAGGTACATGTATAACTTATGATATGATAAATGACTACGGGGAGTACCTGGGAGGGGCAATTTCTCCCGGCTTAATTATGCGTTATAAGGCATTACATGAACATACTTCAAAGTTACCTTTGCTAGAACCAAAGAATTTCTATGATATAATAGGAAATTCTACAGATTCAAGTATCCATAGCGGTGTTTTAAATGGCATTTGTACAGAGATAGATGGGGTCATAGGCCAATACCAATTGCGTTTTGAAGATTTAACAGTTATTTTAACAGGCGGTGACGCTCAATTTTTGTCTAAACGATTAAAAAATACCATATTTGCGCATTCTAATTTTCTCCTAAAGGGCTTGAATTATTTGCTGGAATACAACAAACGCTAGATGGTAAAGAAAATCGTATTGCTAATACTCTGCTTAACGGCAATAGCATCATATTCCCAGAGTGGTAATGGAACTGTATCGCCTTATTCATTTGGTGGAATAGGAGATTTCAGGCCTCAGACTACAATAGAAAATCAGGCTATGGGAGGCTTAAGCATGTATACAGACAGTATTCATGTCAACTTAAATAATCCTGCCGCTTACGGGAAACTCAAGTTGGTGACTTATACCGCAGCAGGTGGGCATAAAGAAGTAATACTGAAGGATTTTACAGAAAAACAAAGTTCTTCGGTCACTTCTCTTCAATATATTTCTCTGGCATTTCCCATAACACCAAAGTTAGGTATGGGAATAGGAATTCTTCCTTATACGGCTGTGGGTTATAATGTTCTTTCTGAAACTACTAATGCCACACAGGATACGGTGTTAAATCAGTATACAGGGGATGGGGGGTTGAATAAAGTATATTTATCGGCAGGATATGAAATTACCAAAAATCTGCATGTTGGGGCAACAGTAAATTTTAGCTTCGGTAACTTACAATACCAGAGTGTTCAAAGTATTGAAGGAATACAATATGGTACAATAGACGTTCGTAAATCTGAGATTAATGGCTATGATTTTAATTATGGAGCAACTTATACCCCCAGGATTAAAAAGAAATACACTTTATTTAGCTCAGTTACCGTAAATACACAAGGCAATTTGGTATCTTCAAATACTGAAAGATTAGGTTCATTTTCATTAGCTACAGGGGAAGAAATTGAAGTAAGGGATGTAAATTTAGAGCCTGCAAATCTTAGAAATACAGAACTGAAAATTCCAACAAGGACTACTTTTGGGCTTGGATTTGGTCGGGAAAGAAAATGGTTTTTTGGAGCAGAATACAGTTTTCAGGATGCGAGTTCATTTAGAAATGACTTTATTGACCCGGCTAATATAGCATATGAAGAGGCCAACACGCTTAGAGTAGGCGGATATTTTGTGCCTGATTATGCTTCATTTGCCAAGTATATGAAAAGAATCACTTATAGGGCTGGTGCGCATACTTCCAAAACAGGTTTGATAGTCAATAATACATCGATACATGATTTTGGCATAACTTTTGGATTAGGTTTACCAGTTGGAGGAGGTTTTTCGAATATGAACGTTGGTTTCGAATACGGCAAACGAGGTACCACAGTAGCTGATTTAATTGAGGAAACTTATTTCAAAGTCAGTGTAGGACTGTCATTCAACGATAAATGGTTCCAAAAAAGGAAAATAAATTGATAAAAATTTAGTACATTAACCACTTTAAAATTAATACACGATGAAAAAGTATATTTACTGTATGATAATTGGGTTACTGGCAATAATGGGCACAGCAAATGCACAAGCTCAAAACCCTGAATGTATGACCAATCTTTCTATTTATGCTGAACATGCAAAAGTAAAAAACTACGATGCAGCATATGCACCTTGGAAAATGGTATATGAAGCATGTCCGTCTATTAACAAAGCAAATTTTTCGCTGGGGGAAAAAATTCTGGCTTATAAGATTAAGAATAGTTCCGGCACCGAAAAAGATGGTTATATAAGTGACTTACTTGCATTATATGATAATAGCTTAAAAGTTTTTCCTGATAAATTTCCCAAAGCGGTAGTTGCCATAGATAAGGCATTGTTATTATATGACAATAAGATGGCTTCTAATGAGGAATTATATAATATGCTTCATGTTGCCTTTGAACAAGACGCGTCAAATTTTAAAAACCCAAAAGCGCTTTATCTTTATTTTTCAAGTCTTGTCGACCTTTATAATGAAGGGAAAAAAGATCTTCAAACAGTGTTTGATACTTATGATGACGTTACTGAAAAAATAGATGAAGAGAATGCACAACTGACAGACCAAATTAGCAAATTGTTACCCAAGGAAGAGGCAGGTACCCTTACTTCAAAAGAAAAGAGAAAATTAAAGGTAGCCACTACAAATTCTGAATCTTATGGTAAGATTGCCGGAAGTGTGGATTCTAAATTAGGTGCTCTTGCAGATTGTGATAACCTTATACCTCTTTATCAAAAGAGTTTTGAAGCTAAAAAAACAGACGTTACCTGGGTAAAAAGAGCAGTAGGAAGAATGTTTAGTAAAGATTGCATTGATGATCCTATGTTTCAAAAATTATTTGAGGCACAATTAGCATTGGATCCTTCTGCGGATGCCTATGTTTACGGGGGAACTTTAAAGAAAAAAGCAGGTGACAACAAAGGAGCAATAGCAGATTTTAATAAAGCCCTGGCATTGGAGACAGATTCCAAAAAGAAATCAAAAATTGCTTACAAGATAGCAACCAGTTATAGAAGATCCAGTAAATCTACTGCAAGAAGTTATGCTCAGAAAGCTATAGATGCAAATCCTGCTAATGGGAGAGCCTACCTTCTTATCGCAAATTTATATGCAACAAGTGCGAATGATTGTGGAAGTACCCCATTTGAAAAAAGAGCTATCTATTGGAAAGCGGCAGATATGGCCAGAAGAGCAGGTAGAGTAGATCCATCATTGAGTGGCGATGCAAATCAAGCTGCAGCCAGTTATAGTGCCAAAGCACCTTCAAAGACAGATATCTTTAATTCTGGGATGGCCGGTAAATCCGTCAGCTTTAGTTGTTGGGTGGGAGGCAGCGTAACAGTGCCTAATCTATAACAATGAATAATCCTTACGGAAATAAATTTATTAACATTGCCATAGTTCTTTCTATGGCATTGTTGTTTTATGGCTGTAAGGATAATTATAAAAGGGTGGGAGAAGAAGCACAGCAAACAATATATCCTCAGGGGGTTGCTCAAAATTTTGTTCTTACCTATACAGAAACTCCTGATAAAATGGGAAGCGAAGACACCAAAAATTCCAGGATCATAGCCATTTTAAAAAGCCCGTTGAGCGAAGATTATGACAATATGAGATTTAAGTTTAGGACTTTTCCAAATGGCTTGGAGGTGGATTTGTTTGATGTGGATGACAATAAAAGTACAATTAAGGCCGACTATGGGATTATATATTCTAACACTAATTTAATAGACCTACAGGGTAATGTGGTAATCGAATCTCATGATGGAAAAAAGCTAGAAGCTCCTCAACTTTTTTATGATCAGACAAATGAGTGGATTTTTACTCAGCGTAAATTTAAATTTACCAATCCGGAAGATGGGACAATTATGGATGGTGAGGGAATGGATTTTAATAAGGACTTTAGTTTCTTCAATGCCCATAAGACTTATGGATTAATCACAATTAAGGAAGATCAAACATGATTAAAATACTAA
>NZ_CAMYOM010000037.1 GCF_947260015.1 uncultured Eudoraea sp.
TTCCTCCTCCGTTTTACTGCGGCGGACAGGCGCTTCGCTCCGCAACACAAGGTCGCGTAGCTCAGCTGGATAGAGCATCTGCCTTCTAAGCAGACGGTCACAGGTTCGAATCCTGTCGCGATCACTTAAAGCAGAAAGTCCATTACGCGAGTAATGGATTTTTTTATTTTAAGAAATGTCAAAAGCCACAGGGTTTTGTAAATGTATTGAAATGAAAAAACAACTGCACCAGCAGTTGGCCTTTCTATTTTCACATGGGGTTGCAAAGGAAAACCGAATGTAATGAGGTAATCCTAGTGCCATCACATCATTCAAGAAACCACGCTCAAGGTGTGGTTTTGTATTTCCGGAAAGGATGAAAGCGATTAGCTTTCAGAACGGTCTGGAAATGCAAAACACGATAGCGATAGCTATCTGGTTTCTTAATTGCAGCAGGGAGAGTTATCAGGAAAACCGTCTTTGTCCTCCATAGTGTAGCGGAGGAGGAAGGTAATCCTGTGGGGCAGGATGCCAACGCACCAGCCACGCCTTCGCGTAGCCGCTATGGCAGAGCGAGGTGGCCCTTCACTATCAAAGGTCTACCAGACCTTTGACTACCGTTCAGTCCCCTGTCGCGATCACTTAAAAAGCTTAAGCTCAGAAACTTCAAATAATTTCGTGATCAAACTTTTGACTTTAATGATGATGTTAACATAATTGTTGGTGATAATGAAAGTGCTACGATTTCGGTTCTTGAAGCTATAGAAATTGTACTCAATTGTGTTTTTAGAGGGAGGCTGTTGTCTTCTGAACACTCTAAATCTCTTTTTAATCAGGATTGATAATATTTTCGCAAAGACTTATACGCTTCTCCAGCCCATAAAACCGAAGAGGCAAGGAGGAATAATACCATAAAATCAACTAGCTGAAGCGATTGAAAATGAAAAATAGAAGCAAGAAAAGGAACTTCTGTAACAAATACTAACAATAAAATTGAAACACCTACTGCAAGATTAATATACTTATTTGAAAATAAGCCAATTTCAAATATTGATTTGTTGATAGATCTCAGGTTAAACACATTAAACAGTTGCGTAAATGCCATGACAATAAACAAACCTGTACGGGCTTTTTCTACATTTTCATCCATGTAATAGAAAAAGGTTGTCAATGAAAGTCCGACCATCAAGAAAACATTGATGAACAGAAATGGTAATACTTCTCTGTTCAAAATATTCTCATTTTTAAGCATTGGTTTAGCTTTCATAATCTCTCCATGTCCACGTTCAGTGGCCAATGCTATATCGGTAACCCCATCGGTTACCAGATTGAGCCAAAGAATTTGTGTTGCCGTTAAAGGAAGTGGCAAACCTAATACGATAGAAACGAGAAGTGTAACACTTTCTGCAATATTAGTCGTTACCAAGAAAAAACTTGTTTGTCGAGAATTCGCAAACACAATCCTACCTTCTTCCACGGCATTTACAACAGTGGCAAAATTATCATCGGCGAGTACGACATCTGAACTGTTCCGGGCAACGTCCGTTCCCATAATCCCCATTGAGATTCCTACATCTGCTTTTTTTAAAGCAGGCGCATCATTAACTCCATCACCGGTCATTGCGATGAGGTGCCCCATAGCTTGTAACCGTTCTGCAATTTTTAGTTTCATTGTTGGTGTAAGTCGGGCAAAAACGGAAATACTCCTAATAGCATCATCAAATTCATCTTCATCCAATTGAAGCAATTGCTGTTCGGTCAATGCCATAACTTCGCTTTGATTTTCATCTCCAATTATACTGCTTACTTTTGCAATTGCAACAGCCGTATTTACATGATCGCCCGTTACCATGATAACACGAATTCCCGCCTGTTTACATTTTTCCACGGCCTCTTTTGAATCTGCCCTAGGAGGATCAATCATTCCCACTATCCCTACAAATACCAGGTTGTCAATAGCTTCTACGTCAATTTTTTCTGTCCCCTGTTTTTTATAAGCTACTGCAATTACGCGCATAGCATGATTTGACCATTCGGATATTTTACCTTGGATTTCAATTTTTTGTTCTTGGGTCAATTTTGATTCGCCATGAGGAGTTAACACAGATACCGAGATTTTTAATAATTTTTCGGGAGCACCCGTTACATAAAGCTCCTGATGATTTTCTTCTTTTATTAAAGTAGCTCTTAACTTTATATTTGAATCAAAAGGGAGGTCATCTATCTTTTGTTTTTGAAAATATTTAGCTTGTATACCTCCTTTTCTTGCCAATACCGACAATGCTCCTTCTGTAGGGTCGCCAATCAACTCATAGGTGTTAGTTTCTTTATCATGACGGAGTTCTGAATTATTGGAAACGGCAGCTATTTTCAATAGTTTTTGTAGTTCACTATTTTTATTTGCATCAATAATAGCATCTTCTTGCATGAAGTTGCCTAAAGGAAACCATCCTTCACCTGTAACAGTATAATCTGTTTCTCCCGGAATAAATACTTTTCTGGTAGTCAGCGAATTTTGTGTAAGGGTTCCTGTTTTGTCTGTTAATATTGCGGTAATTGCACCTAAGGTTTCTGTTGCTGTAAACTCCCGGACAATAGCATTTCGTTTTGCCATTCGATGTGCTCCTATAGCCAAAACAATAGAAATTACCGCAGGTAACCCTTCTGGTATTGCAGCTACCAATAATGCAATAGAAGTAAGGAGTATTTCTTCTATTTCAAAATGTCGATAAAAATACCCGATTAAGAACATTAGTACAGCACTGGTAATTGCAATAACCGACATTTGTTTTGCCAAAACATCTGTCTTTTTATTAAAGGAAGTTCGGGTCTCCTCTATATTACCTAGTGTTTCAGAAATGCTCCCAATGGCTGTATTTATTCCAGTTCCGGTAACAATTGCTTTAGCATAACCACGTGCTACAAAAGTGCCTTTCCAAACCATATTTTTTCGGTCCGCCATAGGCGTTTCTATCGGATATTTTACTTTTTTTTTAGAAACGGGAAGAGATTCACCAGTCAAGGAGGCTTCAATAGTTCTGAGATTTTTAGATTGAATAATTCTAGCATCTGCAGAAATACTATCTCCATCCTCTAATAGAATTATATCGCCCAAAACAAGCTGAGAAGATGGTATTGTAAATAATTTACCATCTCGTAACACTTTAGCCGTTTTCACTATCAATTTTTTCAAGGAAGTAATGGCTTTTTCTGCACGATACTCCTGTGAAAATCCAATTCCTGCATTAACAAAAATTACAGTTATTATAACCCAGGTATCTACTAAGTGCCCTGTTAACCAGGATATGGCAGCCGCAAAAATTAATATGATAACCAACCAGTTTTTAAATTGTTTTAGCAATAAAAGAAAAAGTGAAATGGTTTTACTTTCAGGTAATTCATTTGGTCCGTATATTTTTAGCCGATCCTGCGCCTCTTTATTTGAAAGCCCATAGTAGTTACTGTTTAATTCATTTACGATTTCTTTCGCAGATAGCGCATGAGGGTTTTCAATTGTTTTGGTCATACTCGGGTAAATTATTGTTTTATATCTTCGAGTTCCATCTTTAGAATTTCTTCCATAATGTCTTCCATTGTAGCGATCCCACGAAAGCTGCTGATTTCATCAATTACCAAAGCCATGTGCAATTTTCGATTAACCATTAAGTTCAGTAAATTGTCTAGTTTCATGGATTCTTTAACCACAATCAGTCTGTTTTTACTACACAAATCTTCAATCATTGTTTTATTTGTTAAAGGGACTCCAATTAAATCTTTGGCGTATAAAATTCCCTTGATTTTGTGTTGATTGCTGTTATATATTGGAATACGACTAAATCCTTTTTGTTTTATAACCTCAAGTACTTCCTTATTAATAGTAACATGTGGTTCTTGAAAAAACACATTTTTAAGGGGAATCATAATATCTGCAACCTTTAGCTCGGAAAATGAAAGGGCGCCAAGAATAATACGTTCTTCGTCTTTATCAATAATTCCATCTCCTACATCTTTATGATATTTTATAATTTCACCCAATTCTTTTTTGTCCCATAATACAGGGGGTTCTTTTCCTATTAATTTATCCAAGATCCATGCAATAGGAGCGGTAATGGGATAAAAAATGACTAATGATATCCAAACTAACCAGGATAAATTTGCTCCCATCTGAAGGGCATATCTTGGAAAAATAGCTTGCGGTAATATTTCTCCAAAAATAAAAATAAGTGCTGTGGCTATTGTGGCAGCAATCACTCCTGAGGTAATGCTTCCTAAGAATACAGCCATAATAGTATAGGAAGCAACGTTTCCCAGTAACAGTGTACACAACAAGAGGTTACTGTTTTTTCTAAATTTATAAACCTTCAGGGCATTTTGGTCCCCAAGATGTATTTTTCGCTCCAATGTAGTTAGTTTGATGCTGAACAATGCTAGTGTGAGTCCGGCAAATGTTCCGGAGAGGATAACCAATAATACTACAATGACAAGATTAAACCACATTTAAATATTGAGATGCTGGAATGTGCTTTCAAAAGTAAGACACTTGTTGAGTAATTATAATGACGAATATCATCGAAATCAAAGATTTGGGTTGTTGATTGATGGTTTGAAATACTTTATATTTAGAACAAGTAAAATACCGTTTCTCTATGTTAGAATTTTTTCTTACACTGCTCGGGTTAATAGGTCTATGGTTGGGTACTGAACTAGTAATTAGAGGCGCAGTGAACATTGCAAACTATTACGAATTATCTCAGGTTTTTGTTGGTGTAGCAGTTTTAGCTGTAGGTACGGATTTACCCGAAATGGTTATTGCCATAAATGCCTCTATTCAAAATGTATTACAAGGTGTTAATACTTCAGGAATAATTATTGGAAACGCTATTGGGAGTAGTTTTAGTCAAATTAGTTTGGTGCTGGGTATAGCAGGCTTACTAGGTTATCTTACGCTTAGCAAGCGGCATCTTTACGAAGATGGAATTGTGCTATTAGGCGCTGTTCTGTTGCTTATTCTTTTAGGCTTTGACGGACAAATTACCAGAATAGAAGGCATCGTATTAATAGTAGTTTACGCTATGTATTATTCCAGGTTAATACATCAAGAACGTTTAGGTCAAAAAATAAAAAAAAAGTATGATAAGGGTATTAGTATGGATATTTTATATCTCATTCTAGGTATGGCTATCGTTATTTTCGCCTCAGAAATAGTAGTTGATAATTCCGTGAAGTTTTCAGAAAAACTTGGAATTCGACAATCTTTTGTGGGAATTATTATTATTGGATTAGGAACCAGTTTACCAGAACTTGCACTTTCTTTAAATGCTGTGAGAAAAAAAGCGATCGGATTGTCGGTTGGTAACCTAATTGGCAGTAATATTTTTGACTTATTAATTCCGGTCGGGACAGGAGCTATTATATCAGAACTTAAATTTGAAAGGAGCTTGATCTGGTTTGATTTTCCCTTTTTATTTTTATTATCATTTATTGTACTTTTCTTCTTTAAGAAAAAGAAAGGACTACAAAAAATTGAGGCCGTTATATTAATTGGAATATTTGCGCTTTATGCTGCTTTAAAAGTTGTTGGTGTGTAAATGTCCCTTTTTACTGCGATTATTATCAGTTTCGAGTAAAATTTTTAGCATAATTTTATAAAGAGTTTTTGGTGAAGTTTGCTGTTACTTCTGCAATTGAAAGACTGACAGGTTTCTTAATTGACGTAGTTAGCCTTTCTATTTTCACATAGGAACGCAAAGGAAAAGCCACAGGGTTTTGTAGTGTTCTATAAAATTCCTCATTAATGATACCAGCATATTAAGCCCTAAAGGAAGAATCCCTTACAATCAGATTTGTTTTAATTTTAACAGTTTTGGTAGTTATGGTATTTTTCTGATTCACGATTTCGTCAATCAGATATTTTACCGCCGTACTACCAATTTTCTCCCCGGGTTGGTCAACCGTTGTGAGTGCCGGATGAATAATCGTGGAATTGACAGAATTACTAAATCCGACTACTGCAACCTCTTCAGGAATCTTGATCTTATATTTGTTAAGCGCTTTTATGGCTCCAATGGCAGCATTATCGGTAATTGCGAAAATGGCATCAGGCCTTTTGTTCATACTTAAAAGAATGTTAGTCAAACGACGTCCGTTGACCAAGGAAATGTCCTCGGTACCCAATATGATTTTTTCGTCAACTGGCAATCCATGTTCCTGAAGTGCTCTTTGATAACCAAAGAACCGTTGTTCGGAATTGTACGAATTCTCGGTTTCCTTAATGATGGCTATACGCTTCTTTCCAAGATTGATAAGATGTTCAACCGCATTGAAAGCTGCTCCCTCTTCGTCAATTACGATTTGAGTGCAGGGAATTTTACCGGAAACCTTATCAAACAATACTAATGGAATCCGGTTTAAAACTTGCAGCACATCATCAACAGTTGAAATACTTCTTGCCAACGACAATAAAATACCATCAACCCCGAATTGCATCATTGTCTGTATCATTTCGGCTTGTTTTGTCTCGTTGTTTTTGGATTCCGAAACAATGACCCGATATCCACGTATTTCAGCTTCCTCCAAAATACCCTTTAATATGGTAGATGTGTACAGATGCGAGATGTTCGGAACAATAACGCCGAGAATATGGCTTTCTTGAGACCGAAACCCTCTGGCAAAGAGATTGGGAACATAATGCAGTTGTTTGGCCAGACTTACTACATTTTCTTTTGTTTTTTTACTTATATCGGGATGGTCGTTCAAAGCTCTTGAAACCGTTGAGATTGATAAACCAAGTACTGCGGCCAATTCTTTTAATGTGGTATTCTTTTTTTTTTGCATCTATCGATAAAATATTCCGTGTCAAATATAAATCATTCTTAAAAAATTAAAGTCAATTAAATTGCAATCGTTTCCGCAAACGATTGCATAAGAATTTCATAGGTTTTTTGTAAAAACATTATGACATTTATATATTTTTAACTGGATATTCGTAATTTAACAAAATGACACCTCAATTATTTACTAATAAAAAACCAAGATTATGAAAAATTTTATTTTTGCGGTAATCGGTCTTCTGGCAAGCGTGAGCTTATTTGCACAGACCGAGATTACCGGAACCGTTACTGACACAGATGGTACCCCAATCCCGGGTGCCAATATTGTATTTTCAGGTACTTCAATTGGAACCACCTCAGATTTCGATGGTAACTACACACTGGAAACCGAGCTTAGCGGTGAACAGACCTTAATGGCATCTTATCTCGGATTTACCACAGCAGAAAAGAGTGTCCAACTTTCAGGGACATCTATAACTGTTGATTTTGTTCTGCAAGAAGGAGGCCAGCAGTTAGAGGAAGTTGTTTTAACAGCGTCAAGCACATTTCGTAGTCAGAAACAGGCTCCGCTCTCTATAACTTCTGTAAAACAAGCTGATATCGTAAAGCTCTCAGCGAACAGCCAGGCTGATATTCTTAGAAGCGTACCCGGTATTACGGCAGAAGGTGGTGGTGGTGAAACGGCCAGTAACATTTTCGTAAGGGGTTTGCCTTCTGGAGGTCAATATGTCTTCAATCCACTTCAATACGATGGTATGCCTTTAATTAGTAATTTCGGATTAAACTCTTCTGCACATGACGTTTACGCCAGACCGGATATTGGTTTTAAAGGTGTCGAATTTGTAAGAGGTGGTGCAGCCGTATTATACGGTGCAGGCTCAGTTGCTGGAATTATTAACTATACCAGTAAGACTGGAGATTCCAATCCGGGTAACATCTTAAACTTGGAAGTAGCAAACCAAGGGAGGATTAGAACCGACTTTTACAGCGGAGGACGCCTTGGGGGCGAAGATTCTAATACCTTCTATGCTTTTACCGGTTTTGTCAGGCATGATAGGGGGCCCATAGAAACAGGCCTGCCCACAAAAGGGGTGCAATTCAGGGCAAACATTAAAAAGAGATTCGAAAATGGCTCATTTACCATACATGGTCAGTTTATAAATGACAAGGCACAATTTTTCCTGCCATTGCCACTTTCTGGTGGAAACAGGGAACGTATTAATGGAAATGATGGTAATCCCGTAGAACAATTACTGACAGGTGAATTGGCAAACACCTCTTTTAATACTCCGGGAGGAGTATATAACAGCCCAATAGCTGATGGTGTTTCAACCACAGGTGGATTAATCATGGGAGAATTTGACTATCGATTTTCTGATGACCTTCGCTTTAAATCAAAAGTGAGGTATGCCAATTACAAACACAATTTTGCCTTGTACGTTGGAGGCAATGGGGATAATGGAAACCCTATTACACTCGATAATTATGTAGCGAGTATCGCTCCCGGTAACCTGGGTTACACAGCAACTTACCAGGGTGGTGATCCGAACAGTCAAATCAATGGCTCAGATTTGGTAGTTGATAATTTGCAAGTTGATCGCATACGGCCTATGACCGATTACTCCGGAGAATTTTCGCTGATACAACAAATCAATACTAATAACGGGGGTAGCCATAATATTACATTAGGCTCATTTATCGCCCGAACAGAGGCAGAGGATATTAATTACCAGTATCGTGCATTGACCGAGTTCAACAACCAGCCCCGATTGGTCAACCTAAACTATACGGCCCCCTCAGGAGCGAATGTCATTTACTCCCAAGGTGGACTATACAATAGAATTGGGCAGACTGCCAATAATTTTCTATCACAAAACAGAGTCGCATTTTACCTAACAGATGAAATGATATTTGATCGTTGGCGTTTTGACGTTGGTTTTAGATGGGAACATACCGACGGTATCAATAACCGCGGAGGCATAACATCGGAAACAGTTTATACCGATCCAGATTTGACACCTGAACTTAGCGATGTACAGTCGGCCGATGGCTCTTTTTTGAGAACCGAAGCAAAAGCGTCAGCATGGGCATTATCCCTGGCGGGTTTATATGAATTAACAGAATCAACCAACTTATACGCCAACTTTTCCAGAGGTTATTTCTTTCCTCAACTTAGAGGAGTCGCTCCAGTTCCCGGTATACCAGAAAGCATTTATGACGCTGAAAAAATCATACAATTTGAGGCTGGTGCCAAGTTTGGAAACGCAAAGTTTAGAGGTTCGGCAGCTGCTTATTATGTGACATTAAAGGATAGGATTTCTATTCGTCAGGCCATAGTTGGGGGAGTATTGGTAGATGAGACCAAATCCACTCAAGATACGCGTACCTTCGGTGTTGAGGCAACTGGGGATTATCAAGTAATTGACAATCTAAGCCTTATAGGCTCCTTAACATATCAAAATCACGAAATTACCAAGAATATCAATGAAGATTTGGTAAATGGCGGTTCTACCGAAGCAAATGTCGGCAATGAATTGGCAAGACAACCAAATTTTCTTGGCAACTTGGGAATATATTATGATAATAGTAAGTTCGATGCCAACTTCGGTTTGAACTACACCGGCAAGAAATTTACTGACGACGTAAACAATATAGAACTTGATGCCATTAGCATATTTCGACTCGGTGTAGGATATACCTTCAGCAATCCGGATAGGGACGAAAGATTTAGATTAGGGTTATCGGCATTCAACTTATTCGATAGTTCGGGAATTACGGAAGGTAATCCAAGAGCAGGAGCTGCTGGAGCAACAGAGGGTGAATTCTTTTTTGGACGGCCCATTTTACCCAGAAGGTTCTTTATAACCGGAACCATCAATTTTTAAGAAAGTTTGAGTTAGTTTATTACGAGCTCATCACTACTTATTTTACTATGATGGTGATGAGCTTTTTTTATTAATCGAATTGTACACACATGAGGCTAAATATTGCTCTATGTCATTTCAGGGTAGGAGAAACCGATGGTGTTTCCTTGGAAATGGACAAATGGAAAGTAGTAATGGAAAAACTCGGACATAAGGTTACCTATGTCGCAGGTTCAAAGGGTACATTGAAGGACGTGCAAATTATTGAGGAGCTACACTATAATGATGCCACCAATAATAAGATAGTTGAGAATGCTTATATCAAGTTCCAATCGTTTAGTAGCCAACAGGCACTTAAAGAAACCATTGAAGAGGAGGCAAACTCAATTGAGCTAAAACTAATAGCTTTAATAGAAAAGAATTCTTTTGATATCCTTATTGTAAATAATATGTTCTCCTTAGGTTGGAACCTTTCTGCGGGAATCGGTTTTTTCAATGCCATCAAAAAAACAAAGGTGGAATGTATTTGCCACCACCACGATTTTTCTTGGGAACGTGAAAAATACAATAACCCAACGTTTCCTTTTATAACAGAGATTTTAGAGGAATATTTTCCTCCCCGGCATGAAAGGATTAGACATGTTGTTATCAATAGCATTGCGAAAAAAGAATTGTTGAAACGGAGGGGTATTGAAAGTACCGTAGTGCCCAATGTATTCGATTTTGACAATAATTGGATCATAGACTCCTTTAATGCTGATTTTAGGGATACTTTCGGTATAAAGGAGAACGATTTGATTTTTCTCCAGGCAACTAGAATTGTTCAACGCAAAGGAATAGAATTGGCCCTGGATGTTGTCGCGGAACTAAATGCCAATAAACATCAATTGGCAGGAAAGAAAATGTATAACGGACAAATTTTTAATTCCAATAGCAAGATTGTTTTTTTGATGGTGGGATTAAACGAGGACCCACCTTACTTTGACAAAATAATGAAATACGCCCATAAAAAAAATGTGGACATCAGATGGGTAAACAATCACATCGATCACGAAAGATCTGAGACCGGAGGCCATAAGAAGTATTCCCTTTGGGATGCCTATGCCCACTGCGACATTGTTACCTATACCAGTCTATTGGAAGGTTGGGGCAATCAATTTATAGAGGCTTTAGTGGCCAGGAAAATTATCATCAGCTATCAATATCCCGTTTTCGTAACTGATATTCTTCCACTTAAGTTTCATACCGTAGACCTTGGGAATGAACATACCTTAAAAGAAAATGGATTGGCATCCGTAAAGCAATCGATTATATCCAAAGCCGTTAACAGTACCTTAGAACTCTTAATGGATGCTGATAAGTATCGAAAACAAACAGCCGAAAATTATGCTATCGGCAAGATGAATTTGTCAATGGATGCATTGGAGAGATTATTAAAATCCATTGTTAAATGAGAGATAGAGCCATCGAAATATTGAATGCCAATTGGAGGGACGGTTATACCATACCCAGCAAAAATCTGTATCCTTATCAATGGAATTGGGATTCCGGTTTTATTGCCATAGGATTGGCCCATTATGATATGGATAGGGCTCAAAAGGAATTGGAAACCCTTTTAAATTCACAATGGGAAAATGGCTTTATTCCCCACATCATCTTTCACAAGATAAGCGAAACTTATTTTCCGGGTCCAAACTTTCACAGGGCAGATTTACATCCTTTAGCCAATAAGAAATACCCTTCAACTGGTATGACACAACCACCGGTATTGGGTTTTGTCTTGGAACGGATTTACGAAATTGCCAAGAACAAAGCAGACTCTTTACGATTTATCAAAAAGAACATTGATAAGGTCTATAAGAATCATCATTATTTTTATAAACACCGCGACCCCAATAATGAAGGTTTGGTATATATCTACCATAATTGGGAATCCGGGACGGACAATTCGCCACTTTGGGACCCCATTTTCGAGACTATCGATGCTCCGGAATACAATTTTGAACGTAGGGATACTTCAATTATAGACCCATCGGAACGCCCTACAAAAAGGGAATACGACTATTATCTGCATATTATAGATATTGCTAAGGAACACAACTATAGTGACAATAAAATTGCTGAATTCTCGCCTTTTTTGGTACAGGATCCACTATTTAATTCCATGTTGATCAAATCCAATAGGTCCTTGATCACTTTATACAAAATGATTGGCGGCAATGAAGATAAAATTGAACAATTGGAACGCTGGCAAGTTAAAAGTTTAAGCTCCTTTAATTCGAAACTCTTTGATGAGGATTTAAGTGCCTACATCCATTATGACCTAAGAAACGACAAACCGATTCGATTGGTGAGTTCTTCATCTTTTTCGCCATTGTTTGCTGGTATACCCAATAAAGAACAAGCTGAAATCCTGGTAAAAACCATGATGGAGAAATTTGGAGGGAAAGATATGTATCTATGCGCTTCTTTTGATCCGACCAATAGTAAATTTAATCCTAAAAAGTATTGGAGGGGGCCTGTATGGATCAATTTAAATTGGATGCTCTACCAAGGCTTATTGGATTATGGATACAATGATTTGGCAAATAGAATAAAATCCGATACCCTTGAAATTTTGGAAAAGGTTGGGTTTTATGAATATACCGACCCCAGGAAGACAATTTACAAAGGTAAAGTCAAAGGATATGGAGGTAGCGATTTTTCGTGGAGTGCAGCCCTCTATTTAGATTTAGTGAATAACCAACCTACTATTAGAACCTAATTAAATAATGATTTCACTTCTTAAAGAATGAAAGCCCATGAGCAAGAAATTAGCCAAGGAAAAGATTTTAAAGTCATTGATGTCTTTGTACAGCGAAGATGAAGCAGAATGGGTTTATACGAATATTGAACGACTAGTGGCTAAGTATCAGTCCAAAATAATTGAAGAAGAAGAGCCCTTATCGGAAAAAGATGTTATTCTTATCACCTATGGTGATAACGTACAGCAAGATGGAAAATCACATTTACAAACTTTAAAAAATTTTATTGACAACTACTGTCTGCCGGAAATCAATACTGCGCATCTGTTACCTTGCTTCCCGTATACTTCCGATGATGGTTTTTCGATTACCGATTATTATGAAATTGACCCAAACTTAGGAAGCTGGAATGACATGGAGACCTTAGCCAAATCCAGCAATTTAATGTACGATGCCGTGGTCAACCATATGTCTAAATCATCACAATGGTTTCAGTCGTATTTGGCCGGAGAAGATGCTTATAAAAACTATTTCATTGCTGTTGATCCAAAACAGGATTTATCTAAAGTGATGCGGCCAAGGGCGCTACCGCTATTGACTCCTTTTAAAACAAATACTGGGGAGGAGCGGCATATTTGGACAACTTTTAGTGAAGACCAGGTAGATTTAAATTTTAAGTCACCTGAAGTATTTATTGCCATTTTGGATGTTCTTTTATTTTATGTCTCAAAAGGTGGGAAATTTATACGATTGGACGCCATAGCATTTTTATGGAAGGAAATAGGAACCAACTGCATCCATCTTCCACAAACGCATACCATAATAAAATTGTACAAAGAAGTCCTAAGAATATTGACTAGTAACATTTATTTAATAACCGAAACCAATGTTCCCCATAAAGAAAACGTTTCCTATTTCGGAAATGGAGTCGATGAAGCCGATCTGGTGTACAATTTTAGCCTTGCTCCTTTACTGGTTTATTCCATCATGAAGGGTAAGGT
The DNA here is from genome assembly GCF_947260015.1 of uncultured Eudoraea sp. GTDB lineage: Bacteria > Bacteroidota > Bacteroidia > Flavobacteriales > Flavobacteriaceae > Eudoraea. Next base: position 13,419 of record NZ_CAMYOM010000037.1, read on the forward strand.
CGAGAAACTATTCAATTGGGCCCAGTCGCTGAAATTACCCAGCAATAAGGTTTGCTTTTTCAATTTTACGGCCAGTCATGACGGAATTGGCATGAGGCCCTTGCAGGGCATTATCCCTGATGAGGAAATTGGTCTTCTGGCAAAGCGCGCTGAAAACCACGGTGGAATGGTTGGATATAAAAATAATGAAGACGGGACCCAATCGCCTTATGAGTTAAATTGCAACTATATGGATTTATTGAGCCATCCCAGTGAAGATAATACGACCCGAATAGCTAAAATGATGCTTACTCAATCCGTAATGATGGCAATGCCGGGCATTCCTGGAATATATTTCCACTCGCTGGTAGGTTCACAAAACTACTACGAAGGGGTCGAGAAATCTGGAATAAAACGAAGAATCAATAGAGAAAAATTAGATTTTGATATCTTGGCTAAAGAGCTTTCCGAAAAGAGTAGTTTAAGGTATCACATATTTACTTCCTTTAAAGAATTATTGAGGATACGCACAGAACAAAGAGCATTCAACCCTTTGAGTAAGGCCGATTATTTTAAATCAGATGACAGCCGCATATTTGTTATACGGAGGATGAATAAGGGAGAAACGGTTTATGCCATTTACAACTTTAGTGACGAAACGGCTGAAATGGATACGCTTTCACAAAATGTTTATGATTTGATAAATAAAAAAGAAGTGGTCGGGAATACATGGAAAATAGAACCCTTCAATTTTTACTGGTTTAAGGCCAATTAGAATTTACTAAGAAAAACGAATAGAATTCAAAAAATATCGCATATGAACTTCCTGGATTATAGTATTGTCATAGTTTATCTCGTAGGATTTTTATCCATGGGCTATTTCTTTAAAGAAAATAAAGATTCCAAGGATTATTTTTTGGGCGGTAAAAGTATGGGGTGGTTTCCTTTAAGTCTTTCCACAATGGCCACCCAACTCTCAGCAATCAGTTTTATATCGGCACCAGCCTTTGTTGGATTAAAATTAGGCGGGGGCATGAAATGGTTAACATTTGAACTCGCCGTTCCCCTGGCTATGATTTTTATAATGGTCATTATTATTCCTCCTTTATTTCGGTCCGGGGTTGTCAGCATTTATGAATTCGTAGAAAAGAGGTTTGCTACTTCAACGCAAATGATCTTAGGAGTCGTATTTATGTTAAGCAGGGCATTAGGAACCGGCGTAATGGTTTACACTATAGCCATTATTCTGCAGGCAATTTTGGATATTGATTTTGTCTATACAATATTGATTATCAGCATTATTACAGTGGTGTACTCATGGCAAGGAGGTATGAAGGCTGTGGTCTGGGGCGATGCTATTCAAATGATTATACTTTTTCTGGGAATCCTGGTCTGCTTTTTCTACGGATGGCATTACATTGGCGAATTTGGTGGCTTTAACGGTTTTGATACCGAAAGACTAAATGTGATCGACTTCAACTGGGGTGTTAAAGAGAATGAAGAATACGGATTATGGCCAATGCTTATTGGAGGATTTTTTCTGTATGTTTCGTATTATGGCTGCGATCAGACGCAAGCTCAACGCCTTTTATCGGCCAAGGATGAAGGAACCATCCGCAAATTACTATTGGCAAACGGTCTTTTGAGATTCCCAGTTGTTCTTCTTTATTGTTCAATGGGGCTGATCATAGGGGCATTGGTGACCATGGCGCCTGAATTTATGGATGATATTGTGGCAATGACCCAGAAATATTTTCCCGATGAATACGCCCAACACGGTGCTAAGGCAGACCTAATGATCCCAATTTTTATCCTAAAATATTTACCCCACGGATTCATAGGGTTGTTAATAGTTGGCATCTTATCTGCTGCTATGTCTTCTCTGAGCTCAACCGTAAACTCTCTTTCGGCAGTTAGTGTGGAGGATTTTTTGAATAAGGGTAAGACAAGATTTACAGGAAAGAAATATATGATGGTTTCGAGAATGTCAGTACTTTTTTGGGGCGCTGTATGTGTTGCCTGTTCATTTTTGTTCGGGGGAAGCAAAAGTGCAGTTATAGAAATAATCAATGCCATTGGTTCAGTTTTCTATGGCCCTGTATTGGTTACATTTATTCTGGCCATGTTTTCCAAAAAAGTTAATCATATCGGAATGAATGCAGGCATTGTGGTCGCGGTTTTAGTAAATTTGATCTTTTCCGAAACCATACAAGGTATTTTTAATCTGGATTTTGGATTTAATATATTTTGGATCTGGCTCAATTTCTTAGGAGTGCTTGTTACCCTTGTCGTGGCCTATGTGGTAAGCTTTCTTACAGGGGGTAGAGTAAAGTCCAAAACAGCAGAAATATCGATCCTTCCAAAGATGTCAGATTTCCGTCAAAAAGAGGTGTATATCCTATTTGCATTTTTTGTTCTCATAATGGTTTTTAGTTACTTCTTGCCACAAATCTTTAGTTAAACGATATGAATATTCTATTGATTCCAGACAAATTCAAAGGTTCACTGACAGCAGAAAAGGTCATTGAATCTTTGTCAACAGGAATACTACGGAACCATTCTGATGCCAAAATATTTTCCGTCCTTGCTTCTGATGGTGGTGATGGATTTTTGGATGCTATTAATAAATATAATCCTTTGGAAAAAATTTCAGAGGATACACTAGACCCCTTAGGGAGGAAAATCAATACCTACTACTTGTTTGATGCCAAAAATGGAACTGCCTATATTGAGCTTGCCAAAGCATCTGGTATTGAGTTACTTACTAACGAGGAGTTGGATGTAATGGAAACCTCTACCGCGGGCACCGGCATTCAGATTAAGCATGCCCTGGCTAAGGGTGCTAAAAAAATAGTAATAGGACTAGGCGGCAGTGCTACCAATGATGGGGGCACTGGAATGGCCGACATATTAGGATATAGATTTTTAGATTTTTATGGTAACGATTTAACTCCTTGCGGAAGGAATCTTGAGCGGATTGCTAAGATTCTAATTAATGATGATTCTTTAATTTGGGCCGATACAGAATTTATCGCGGTAAACGATGTAACCAACCCATTATACGGTGAGGAAGGAGCGGCTCATGTCTATGCCAAACAAAAAGGAGCAAATAGTGAAGAAATTGAATCCTTAGATGCTGGTTTAAGGCATTTGGCCACCATCGTACAAAAAACGATGGGCATAGACATTGCAAAAGTTCCAGGAACAGGTGCGGCTGGAGGTACCGGGTACGGATTGAAATCTTTTTTCAATGCACAGTTTATTAACGGGATCGATTTTCTTTTTCAATTGGCGGGAATTCCGGAGCTATTGGAGCGCGAAAGCATAGATTACATTATAACCGGAGAGGGAAAATTAGATCAGCAAACCTTACATGGTAAATTGATAAAAGGAGTTATGGATATTGCAAATCAACACGGGATACCTTTAATAGCCATATGTGGAATATCGGAGGTTGATATTAAGGTCCTGAAAAATAAAGGATTAAAGGACGTTTTAGAAATTCATGACCCGGCTAAAACTATTAAATATAGTATGGACAATGCTTCTGGATTAATTGAGAATACCATCTTTAAGTATTTTTCTTCCTTATAAGAACCAGAAATTTAAAATCGATCGAATTCAAAGCTCGTATCATTAGCTTTTAGAGATGGCATCTGCAAAAAAAAATCATATTCCCGTGGCGGCATTTTGCGGGGTTGTGGACATTTCTATTGCCAGCCAGGAAGAATTGGGCTTGAACTATGCCGTTTCTATCGTACAGGGCGTTTCAAGTTTGGATCAAGCACTGCTTTCCAGCTATGATAATCTGGTGCAAGCCACTTACAACTTCGCTAAAATTTTAAAAACAGAATAATTGGCAATTCTATGCCGCGAAACATAGGTGGTTAGTTTCTGTTCAATTCTACATTATTTTCAAAACCCACATTATAACCTGGCCGTTCCAAGGAATTATCCCGTTCCTGTATAGCTGGAACAAGTCTTTTGATTACCGGATAGATATATCGCCCCTGGATTTTCAATCGATATAAATGCGTAAGATTTCAGCAAGTTGATTAGTAATTTTATTTTCAAACTATATGCCAACACATTAAAATTGTCAAATTCAGATACACGCTGTTATCAATAGATTTCTTACCAAAATATTAAGAATATTTTTTGTTTAACAATATAAGTTACTGATTAAACATTTTGTATCTTTGTTTAACTATTTCTGGAAATAGATATTAGCTCTTTTCTTCCAGAAACCATAAACACAAAAAGCGATGTTCGGATTATTCAAAAAGAAATCAGAGAAAGAAAAATTGCAAGAGCAATATAAAAAGCTTTTGAAAGAAGCTCATAGCCTGTCTACAACAAATAGGAAAATGAGCGACCAAAAAACATTTGAAGCAGAAGAAGTAATGAAACAACTTGAAAAGTTGAGTTAATTCGCTTTGTTGAAAAATGGCGGCTAATAAAAAACCAGATAATGTAGTTTTCAATCCGGAAACTCAAAAATATGATGCGGCTTTAAAACCTTATGCAACAAACGTAGGAGCACCATTTATTACCGCTACGGATAGCATTGCCTGGAAGAACAGAAGCATCAATAAAATAAATCATAAAGTTCAAACTAAGTATTCAGAATTAAAGGCTGAATACGAGAAAATGATGCAAGAGTTTGAATACAACAATCTCATTTTCGCAGCAAAATTTACTTTTGAGCCCATCGTTGGGAAGATTTACCATTTGTACAAAAAAGAAAATGGAGAATCCTTTCTTTCCATTATAGCACCTAAAGAATGTAGCTTTAATGCATTGGGCAGTTTTTATTTAAATTCAGACCAAATTTGGGAAAAAGTTTAGTTCTGTTATGATAGACACAAAAAAATTGACTGAAAGAGAACCAGACCGCATTATAGAAATGACCCGGGAAGACCGGACTCCTTGGGAGGCTATTCTGTTTCAATTTGGTTTACCCGAAAAGGAAGTCATTAAAGTGATGCGTGGCAACCTTGAAGAATCTGGTTTTAAAACGTCAGAAAGAATAAATCTTGGTTTAAACGTGACTTGCCCTTCAGTACGAAAAGATACGAATACTTGCTACGCAATTAAATAATAGAAGGTAAATAACTCATTGAGAAGAAACAAAAGCATCCGTAGAATGAGGAAGCTTATCTGGCTAATTTAAAGTTCCAGATGTTATCAAAATATAATAACTACAGTTTATAACGAACACAAAAGACCATAAAGAAGTTCGTAACCAATTTTTAGTAATCAAAGAATTCAACATTTTTTCACTCGCAATACCTTTTGAAATTTTAGAATGTATAGGAACAAACTGTAAAAAGGTAGATATCCATATAAGAAGTATAATTACAAGGCCTAAGACTGTATATACATTAGCTAATATTATCACTTGATAACTGGAAATAGCAAGTTGTCCAAACATCAATGGGATTACAATAAAACTAAAACGAGAGGTATATGCCCTATGCCATACAACTAGATTCTCATTGCGATAATAAAGAAAGCCAGGGTATATGATGAGCTGTATTATCCAAATCAATACAACTAATCCAAAATCCAGTAAAAGCTGAATGATAGACAAAGACATTACAAATGTCTGGTGATTTTTGAACTCATTGGTTTGGTAATTGAAAAATAGTAATCGATAAGCTGTCCTTTTTCATCAACCAAATATTTCTGAAAATTCCATTTTACACTCGAATTCTTTTTACCGTTAAGGCTTTTAGAGGTTAGCCACGTATATAAAGGATGTTGCTTTGCCCCTTTAACATCAATCTTCTCCGTCAAAATAAATGTAACCCCAAAATTCACTTCACAAAACGACTGAATTTGCGCAGCATCTCCGGGCTCTTGCTTCCCAAATTGATTACAAGGTGTACCAATGACCACCAATTCATCTGAATACGTATCACTTAATTTTTGCAAGTCTTTATATTGCTTGGTAAATCCACACTCCGATGCAACATTTACAAATAATAGCTTCTTTCCTCTGAATTCTGAAAGTAAGATAGGTGTACCATCTAAACTATTGATAGCGATTTCATATACAGATGCGCTGACTTTTTCAGAAGACATGCCCGGTACTAATTTTGCTTTTTCAATTGTTTTCATATCCTGTATTTTAAAAAAAAATTAGTGCAATCCATCTCAAATTGTTGTCCAGAAAATAAAGGCGCTTTATCTGACAATACAAAAACTGAGTTACAAAGGCACTTTGCACGTGCGACGCATAATCTTCCTGAATTGTTCCGCAAATCCTGTCTCTATAGTATCCTGTTGCAGGATTACTAAAGCAAGATTTTAATGATGTTTAAGGTACATTTAATTCATTTACCTTCAACATATTCTTATATGCCAGAATCCGGTCTTCCTTTCAATCGAATATCAATTCTTTTCTTTTTGACAGTTAACCGCTTCATTATATCCATTAATTCAGGATCCTTTTCCTTTTTATAAATTTCGTTGATTGCTAAAATGAGCCGCTTAGCTTCTCTTGAAGCCCCCACCCTGTCACTCGTAGACATATGACTCATTTTTGCATTTTCAAAAGCTTTTGCTTCATGTAAAATGTCCATCATTTTGAGTTTCGTTCAGTTATTCACAAAGATAATTAAACAAAAAATGGATTACAAGCCTGGCACCTTGATTGTGATTCTTTTAAGATTATGAAAACCATTACTTTTTGGAAAGCCCCACAAAACGAAGCCTTTACGGAATTGCTGTTTTTTTCCCTTTCTTTTCACCGAATCAACTGATTAGCCGAATAATCAAAAGATTTAGTGATATAAAATCAAATAAATTCCTTTAAGGTATTGATCTTGTCGCGATCACCTAAAGTAGAAGGTCTTGCAACTGAATAAAAATGCAAATAACATAGTTTTCATCAGCCTCGTTTTGCATTTTACCGGATTTGATTGATAATAATGTCATTTATTTTAAAAATGTGACATTAAATCCGCCGCTGGATTTTGAAGAACTAAAA
>NZ_CAMYOM010000038.1 GCF_947260015.1 uncultured Eudoraea sp.
CCACAGGAAGAGGGCCTGGATGTGGTAGGTGCCATGAAGGCCATGCATGAGGGAAAAGCCAGTGTTTTTATGGCTCTTGGCGGGAATTTTTTAATGGCTGCCTCAGATACAGATTATACTGCCGAAGCCTTACAAAAATGTCGGCTTACAGTACAGGTTAGTACAAAACTGAACCGTAGCCACCTGGTTACAGGAAAAACGGCCCTAATTTTGCCCACTTACGGCCGCTCTGAAAAGGAAAACATTAGTGGTGATCGTTTTGTAACTGTAGAAAACAGTATGGGACGGGTAAGAAGATCAAAGGGGGTACTGAAGGCGTCCTCTGAACATTTAAAAAGCGAGCCGGAACTAATTGCAAGTCTGGCGGATTCATATTTTAAAGGGAAGCATGCGGTGGACTGGAAGGCCCTGGGAAGCGATTACAGCAGAATCAGGGAAATGATAGACAAAGTAGCCAAGGGTTTTAAGAACACAGAGTTAAGGGCCAAAGGAGTGGGTTATTATTTACCAAACAATGTGAGGGAACTCGATTTTAGCAAATTACCGGGCGGAAAAGCGCAAATCACAATTAACAGGCTACCGGAGCATAATCTGGAAGCCAATGAGTATATGTTAATGACCATAAGGTCTCACGATCAATTTAATACTACGATATATGGTATGGATGACAGATACCGGGGGGTATATAATGAGCGAAGAGTAGTCTTTATGAACCCTGAGGATATGGCGATAAAGGGTCTGGAGAAAATGGAGGTTGTAAATCTGAGCAGCACTTACGATTCCACAACCAGGACAGCCTATAATTTTAAGGTATTGCCATATAAAATCCCCAAAGGTAATTTAGCTGCCTATTTTCCTGAGACTAATGTATTGGTGCCCTATAACCACTTTGCGGATAGAAGTCATACTCCAATTAGTAAATCCATTAAAGTTCGAGTTTTTAAACCAAATCATCCCTGAAATAATAGTTGGAAACACGATGTGGGACTCTATTTTTATCGGTCTTAGGCTTCCGATTAAGGACAAAGAACAACCAATTGCAAAGTTTATGGTTATTGTGGTAAAATAGCTTAATTTGGATTCGTATACGAGACATTAAAAATGAATAAAGTTCCATTTATGATAATTTTCATGGGGATGTGTGCTTTTGGCGCTAATGATCTTCTTGCCCAACAAGGGCCTCAAAAAGAGGCTGAATTAGGGGTAGAGGAAGAAGAAGGCCCCATGTTGTTTAAATTTGAACCAGATTATCTGGCTGCTGAGGAAGCACGCCGAAAGGAAATACTTATGACGAGAGCCATGATTGATTCTCTGGACATATCAGAAGGCAAGCGCCAAAAACTCATACGTGATCTGTATAAGAATAATGGCTCCAAGAAACTTAATAAAATATTGTTGGCAAACAACAAGTTTGAAGAGTAAATACTTTAGCCAACCATAAGTTTACTTGCTTCTCTTTAGTTCATATTCTTCAGTTAAATAGAAATAATCAGAGTGTTAGGATTAGAATATTTCCATATTACAGGACATTTACTACGCATATAAGTATGCTAAAACAGAGTAGATGTATGATTTTCCAATTGTAGGCGCATCCACTTCACTTATCTTTGACACAGGATATAAGTATTATAATTAATGGATCTTAAAAAAGCTGTAGTTTTTATGCTGTTGAGTACCCTGGCCTTCACGGCAATGAATGGGCTTTTAAAATTCCTCACCACATACAGTGCCTACCAGATGGTTTTTTTTAGGTCTCTCGGCTCTCTTTTCTTTACTTTCGGATATCTGCTAAGCCGAGGTATCCCGGTGTTAGGCACTCATCGTAAGTTATTAGTATTAAGAGGGTTAGTTGGCTCTACTTCAATGGTTTTATTTTTTATGGCTCTTCATTATATACCTTTGGGTTCTGCTGTTGGGTTACGTTATATAGCACCTATTTTTGCTGCTGTTTTTGCCATTTTGTTGCTCAGGGAAAAAGTGAAACCAATTCAGTGGTTATTTTTTGGTATCTCTTTTTTAGGGGTATTGGTATTAAAGGGTCTGGACCGAAATATTCCACTTATTGGTTTGGTTTTGGTACTCATATCCTCAGTTTTTAGTGGTCTCGTTTACATAATTATACGCAGAATTGGTAGCAGGGAGCATCCGGTAGTTATTGTTAACTATTTTATGTGCATTGCTGCAATCATAGGAGGTACAGGGGCCATTTTTGATTGGAAAACCCCTGTTGGAATCGATTGGCTTTTATTGCTGAGCCTTGGTGTTTTTGGATATTTTGGACAGCTTTTTATGACCAAGGCATTTCAAATGGGCGAAACAAATGTGATAGCACCATTGAAATATTTGGAGGTATTCTTTGCGGTACTAATTGGGGTGGTTTTTTTAGGTGAAGAATATTTTATCTGGAGTTTTGTGGGGATGGGAATGATCATAGCGGGTTTGCTGTTAAACCTTTGGTATAAGCAGCGATTACTTCGGAAACGTTTAAGCTAAGAGGAGGGAGGTTAAAAATTTTATCATAATTTTAATAATACGATATGATTAATTTATTTATCTTATTGATTATAAGGTAATTGTAATTTATAAAAAATGATAAAAAGGATAGCGCTAATATGTTTGGTAGGGACTTTATGGAGCTGTGGGAGTACGGAGACGGCCGCAAGTACAAGTTTAAAAAACCAGGTACTTGATAATCTTTTAGAGCAAAAATCGTTTGTTATTGAATCTGAATGGGCCCAACCAATGAGCACCAGGGCGATGAACAGCATTGCAACCAGTGGATTGTTTATGCCGGGAAATTCGGGCAGTAATATTAGCTTAATTGGAAATCCAAATTTTCTGAAGGTAGAAGGAGATACTATTTCTGCTTATTTGCCTTTTTTTGGTGAGCGGCAGATGTCAGGAGGTTATGGTGACAAAAGCGGCATTGAATTCAAGGGTATTCCTGATAATCTTAAGATATCAAAGAATTCAAAGAATAACTCTTATACGCTGCTGTTTAATATTACTGAGAATATAGAGGTATACCAGGTAACAATAACGCTATTTAACAACTTAAACAGCAATATCCAAATAAATAGTTCACATCGCAACTTTATGAGATACACAGGAAAGGTCTCGGAACTACCTGAGGATGATTCAGGGCAGCAGGGTCTGTAACCGCCTGTAATTTTAATCAGGCGAATATCAGAACCGGGAAGCCACTATCTTAATTAGCGTTAATACCAATATCTACAGTTGCAACAACTACATCCGGGTTCGCAGTGCTTTCCTGGATACTTACATGACCATCCAAATTTAAAAGTTTGTCAAAATCAATAGGGGTACCATCATCAAGCTGTGTTACCACAGTAGTACTCACTGCACAGGTACAGGGCTCTAAAGTGATGGCAATAGGACCGCCTTCAGCGGCGCTATTAAAACGGACATTGGCTGGGTGTTCATCTGTATTGGTATTAGTCAATTCAATCAGGATGGTAGTGTTACCATTACTATCCCTGGTAAAGGTTGCTGTCCCGGTAATACCTGAGCCATTCACGGAAGTAAAATTATATGCGATTTGATCCACAATAATTTCATTTACTCCGGTCGGTTCTATATTATCGTCACTACTGCAGCTAAAAAGGATAAACACTAATGCTAGCAAAAAAGGGGCCTTTTTCATTTTCATTTTTTTTAATGGTTATTTTCCTACACAAATTTACGAAACATGGGAAAATATTTTAGAAAAAAAATATTTTAATCGTCGAGACAGGCCAAAATGTCGTTAACCGGAAATTTCAAAGCGAATACAGCTAATTAATCGAATCTTATTTGACTAAAGTAGCGTTTATAGCCAATGAAATAGATCCTTTGCCTTAATCGTATAAAATAACATACCCTGACCTTTATTTCAAGCCAGGATTTGTTAATATTTTCTATGAAAAGGATACTCTAATTTCCGTTGATACCGATATCCACTGTCGCAATAACTACATCTGGGTTCTCAGTACTTTCCTGGATACTTACATGTCCATCCAAATTTAAAAGCTTATCAAAATCAATAGGGGTACCATCATCAAGCCGTGTTACCACAGTAGTACTCACAGCACAGGTACAAGGCTCTAAAGTAATGGCAATAATACCGCCTTCAGCAGCACTATTAAAGCGGACGTAGGCCGGGTGTTCTTCTGTATTGGTATTATTAAGTTCAATCAAAATGGTGGTATTACCATTACTATCTCTGGTAAAGGTAGCTGTCCCTGTAATTCCTGAGCCACCCACGGAAGTCAAGGTGTATGCCTTTTCATCTACAATAATTTCATTGATTCCAGTCGGTTCTATGCTATCGTCACTACCGCAGCTTGAAAGTATTGTTAGAGCGATAAATAGTAAAAAATAAGGGGCTTTTTTCATTTTCATTTTTTTTAATGGTTATTTTCCTATACAAATTTAAATAAAGCATTTAAATAATTTTACAGATTTGGTATAATAATAGGTTTATTCGGTAAGATGTATTAATAAACCGTTTAAGATGATTTTTAAATTATATAGTGATGCGGCTGGGAAATGTGCGGACCAGATTAATTACTTGGAGAATTTGTACAAAGAGAATGTTTTAGCAGGTGAGTACAGAAAAAGTCTATTTGACATACAACATCTTTTAAAATTATCCTGTGGATGATTTAAAAAGTGTGTGAGATGATGCGGTTGGGAAATGTTCGCACCAGATTAATTTCTTGGAGAATTGTACATATAGAATGCTTTAGCAGGTGAGTACAGAAACAGCCTATTTGACATAATATAAATTATAGGTCAAATCCAGTAATTCGTGTAATAGCGCATTTATGCGATATTTGACATAATTAAGTTATAGTGCTTTAGCGCTATAACGTTTTTAATTATGTTCAAGCGAATTACGATATTAATGGTGTTGGATTCTCTTAATTAAGTTATAGTGCTTTAGCGCTATAACTTTGCAGCCGCTTGGTCTCGCCGTCCAAGAAATTGATTCACTGAATCAATTTCATTAGCCGCGTATGTTCAAACGAATTACAATTCCTCCACTGGAGCAATCATTATATCTCGTGTTTTGCAAACCGAAAAAAGAGATTCCGTGCTAGCGAAACTTCTTTTAAGGTTCATGAATTCCAATTTAATAAAATAACAAGCCATGAGCTAAAATTTTATAAGGCCATTTTGTCAACGCTTCATATGAGTAAAAACACACTGTTCTATTTTACGTAACATGTTAAAACAAAAAAGATAGGTAACCGTTTATAAATAGCTGTCGTCATATACTAATAGAAAAAATAGAATATGAAAACTATATATGCTTTATTCCTATCTCTGTTTTGTTTGCAGTCATGTTCTAAAGACTCAACCGTTACTGCTGAAACCTATAAGGGGCCCCTACAATACCTCGCCTTTCAAAAATTTGCTTCTGGCACTATGGAACCTGATGGGGATTATATGCCACTCCTGCCTTTTCGGGATAAATTAGAAACAGAGGCATTTATTCAATTAGTTCGAAATGAAATTGGAGTTGAAACACTAGATAATAGAAAGTTAGCTGTTATAATCGGACCTATAACTTTAGACCATAGTGATAGTTCCATAAAAAAATTAATTGATGATTCTTTTGATCTGGCGCTTCAGTACGATATGGCTATTGGCTTTCATCTAGATGACGGCATGTTTTGGGCAGGAAGAGAAGATCTGTGGAGTGATCCTGAAAATATAGAATGGCAAGATTGGCAGGGCACATTGAGTGAAAGGAGGTATGTAGATTGGGTACAAAACAGATTGGCCCCGCAAATGTGTTTCAACTGCCCAAAAGTACGGGCGGCTATGCAGGAATTCTTAGAACATATAGCTNNAGGTATGTAGATTGGGTACAAAACAGATTGGCCCCGCAAATGTGTTTCAACTGCCCAAAAGTACGGGCGGCTATGCAGGAATTCTTAGAACATATAGCTCAAACTATTAAATCGCGCCTGGATGATTTGGCATTACAAAACAAAGGGTATTTATTCGCCGGGCTTATGACAGGTTGGGAAACCTCTCTAGACGAAGAATTTTCCACTAAAAAGACTTTAGGTTATCATGCCCTGGCGAATAGGGGTTTTTCAGAGACTAATCTACCAGCTGACCTTGACCTGGAGCGGTACCAAATTGTCTATGAATATATCGAGTTTATGGCAAGTACCGTGATCAGTAAGGGTATCCCAAAAGAAAAGGTTTATGGTCATGTTGCAATCTTTTCTGAAAGCCTCTATACTGAACTAGCGGCGCAAAACCCTGATCTTGATGAATCTTATATAGAAATTAATGGATTTGCCACAACTGAATCTGTAATTAATCCTGCATTTCAACCCGGTTTCAGTACCTACCCCTCAGAGGGTGTTTTTGACCAGATCTACCAATCCTTAAATGCCTCGAACAATTCTAATTGGATCAGCGCAGAAGGTGTAAATATGATTTTGGGAAATCCACCAAGAAATCCAGGTTATGGCATGGAATCTTATTTGGCCAGGCATTATAACCATGGTGCGGCCATGGTGAATATCTTTGCATTTGGCCTAAGAGGTGATACTTTTACGAATGCTCTAAATGACGCGGTGCAAGGACCCGATGGCATTAATGCCTACCGTGAATTTTTGCGTGGTAAAATTTTAGTGGAATAGGGTTTGTGGCAAAAAATGGGAGGTTAAAAATATCATAAAACTAAGATTTTAGTTTATCCACCATACTTTCTAGTGAGTATTTTGCTAATTATGGAACTTTAATATTAACTTTTAATAATCATTTAATACAATCTTGTATGGCTTCATCTAACATCGTAATGCCTAAATCTATTTCTTTTTTACTTACGGTTAATGGAGGAGCAATTCTAAAAACACTTCCATACCCTTTCATTCTCACTATATTCATATTTAAGCCCAACTCGAGGCATCTATTACTTATACTTTGACCTAAACTGTCATCGGCAACTTTTGTTTCTCGATCTTTTACAATTTCTACACCCAATAAAAGCCCACTCCCTCTCACATCACCTATACATTCATATTTCTCTTGTAACTGTATCAATTTCCCTTTTAAGTACAGACCTTTGTCCAAAGCACTTTTTGCTAATTCTTGTTCATAAAGTATTTCAAAGGCAGCTAAACCAAAAGATGCACAAAAAGGATCTGATACATGGGAAGTCATATATACAAAACCTCTTTTATGACATTCTTCCTCAATTTCTGTAGTTGTAACCATTGCAGCCAGTGGAAGGCCTCCTCCCAACGTTTTTGATAAAGTTAAGAAATCGGGAACGACATCGAACCGTTCAAAAGCAAAGGTTGTCCCAAGTCGCCCCATTGCAGTTTGGGCTTCATCAAATATTAATAATAAGCCTCGTTCATCACATAACTCTTTTAGTCTTTTAACATAATTTGGCTTTAATTCAATCATACCTGCCGCACTCAACAAAGGTTCAGCAATTAATGCTGCATATGCTCCAACCGATTGCTGATCTACCATTTTCATTCCAACTTCAAGACATGTATTATCACAGCTACCTTTGCAATGTTTTATTGGGCAACGATACTCATAAGGCGCAGGTATCATTAAACTGCCAGACATAGTTGGTCCATACCCCTTTCTTGTTTTTGAATAGGTATATGATTGTGCACCAGCAGTCATTCCGTGCCAAGAACCTGAAAAACCTATGATTTCAAAGCCCCCGGTGACAAGTTTTGCCATTCGTATAGCAACTTCATTAGACTCAGATCCCGTATTTAATAATATACATTTGGTTAGACTATCGGGCAGTTCGCTTGTTAATTTTTTGGCAAGATTGATGACAGGAGGTGATAGGATAGAGCTTAATAAATGAATCGCACTATCACCCGCTTTCTCTAGTATTTCTACAAACTTTGGATGATTATGACCAAATACGGAACACATTTGACCAGAGGTAAAATCTAGGATTGCATTGCCTTTCCTATCATAAATATAACTTCCAGAGGCTTTTTCAGCAATAAAGGGAGAAAACTCGCCACAATAGCGTATCATTGATTCTTGGGCTTCGTTTACTTCTTCAGGGTTTAAATATTGCATGGCTTAAATTTTATATGCAAGTTCTGCGGATTATAGTACAAAAGTTCATTTATGTTGTAAGCACAAAATATTATATAACTATTCCACTTGATAGTTATAACTAAACCGATTTAATAAACATATAAAACTAAACTAGTTTTCTAACTTTTTATCTATGTCTTTAATCGGAGATGTTATAGGGTTTCCATCAGCATCAATTTCTATAATATTGTCAAATCCAAGCGCATCTAAATTTGTTACAATTTTAGCCTTGTCACCTACAACGAACCAATTAATTGCTTCTGGATTAACAACTTTATTGCTAACCTCTATAAGTTCTGCAAGTGTAATATTTCTAACATTGCTGTCATAGGTTTGGTAATAATCGTCAGGTAAATCATATTTAACCAAATTATATAAAGAATTATTAACAGCATTATTAGTTTCCCATTGTCCGGGAAGTTTCAAAACCTGATTTGTTTTAACCTTATCTAATTCTTTTTGAGTTGCTGGTCTAATAGTCACAAATTCTGCAATTTCTTTGCGTAATTCAGTTATAGATTCAGCTGATTTATCAGTTTGAACTGGAGCATAAACTAAAAATGGGCGGTCCTGTTGGGCGTTTAAAACAAAGCCTCCAGCTCCATAAGCCCAATGCTTATCTTCTCTTAAATTCATATTTATTCTTGATGTAAAATCTCCACCTAAAATACTAACCATTTGTTCTAGTGCTATTTCTGAAACTTCACCATATTTCTCTGTAAGATGACCCGCAATAATTACAGATTGTTGCGATTCTGGTCGATCTATTAAATACAAGGTATTTTTTGTTTTTGTTTCTGCTTTATTAAAACTTATAGTGGGTACATCTCTTTTGTTCCATTTACTAAAACGCTTTTCTAATTTAGATTTTAATGTATTAATATCAATATCTCCTGTAACAATTAGAGTAGCATTATTTGGGTTTATCCAGGTTTTATAAAAATTTTCAATATCATTATTTGAAATTTCGGCAACTGTATTTTCATATCCGGTTCCTGTAAAAGGGCTGCTATAAGGATGTGCATTACCATAGAGATATTTATTCATTGATCTTAACACCATACCAAAAGGCTGAGATTTTTCAGTTTTAATAGTATTAATTTGTTCGGTTCTTAATCTCTCAAATTCTTTATCTGGAAAAGCAGGATTAAGTATAACATTGGCAAATACATCAAGACTGGCATCTAGACTTGGCTTAAGCGTATTAAGTGTAACATTTGAAAAATCCTGATCGGAATTAGTTCCAAGAGTAGCACCAAGCAATTGTAACTTCTCATTTATTTCTAAAGAAGTCATATCTTTTGTGCCTTCATCAAGTAAATTCATGGCCAGAGATGCAGTTCCAGCTTTAGACAATATATCTGTTTTATACCCTGCATTAAACATCATATTCATTACTATCGTAGAAACACCTTTGCGTTCTGCCAAAACAATTTTTAATCCGTTAGATAATTTTGCACGTTGAATTTCTGGAAATTTTGAACTTTTAGGTGTACCAACTTCCGGTAATTTTGAACGATCTACCGTAGATGTTTCAACAGTATATTCTGGAAAAGGTTTGCATATCAATATGTGCTTTCCTTTGGTTAACCATTTTTTGGCTGTTTTTTGAATATCTGAAACTGTGGCTTCTTGTATATACTTAAGTTGATTTTTATAATATGATGCATCTCCATGATAAGTTTGGTTTGATGCTAATCTATCTGAAACGCCTCCAAAACCACCTATACGTTCTAATCCTTTAATAACATTAGAAAAGTAGGATGCTTTAACACGTTTTAGTTCAGCTTCAGTTGGTCCATATTCAATTAACTTATTTATTTCAGCTAATAATTTTGACTGTACTTCATTTGTATCTGCTCCAGGTTTAACATTAACTTGTGCTACAAAAATACTTGCCAGCTCAGACGATGCTTGATAAGCAATAGCAGAGCTTGCAATTTGATCTTCATAAACTAATTTTTTATAAAGTCTAGAATTTTTTCCATTACTTAAAATTGCAGAAACAAGATCAAATTGTAAATCTTCACGACTACCGTATTGAGGAGTGTTCCATGCAAATAAAATACGCGTTTCCGGAACGCGGTCTTCATATACTTGATATGTATCTCCACCATGTTCTGGAATATTTATTTCTTGTCGAGTAATTGTTGGTCCAGACGGAATATCACCAAAATATTTAAGAACTTTTTGATAAACTTCTTGTGGATTAATATCACCTGCAATCGCAATAACGGCATTTGCCGGTCCGTAATAGGCTTTAAACCATTCTTGAACATCTTCTAAAGATGCGGCATTTAAATCCTCCATTTCACCAATAACAGTCCACGAATATGGATGCCCCTTAGGATACATCGCCTTGGTTAATAAGTCAAATTGTTTTCCATACGGTTGATTTTCGCCTTGTCGTTTTTCGTTTTGTACAACACCTCTTTGTTCGTCCAATAACTCCTGATCAATAGCACCTAATAAATGACCCATTCTATCAGATTCTAAAAACAGCACTTGGTCTAAAGCGGCTACTGGAACATTTTGGAAATAGTTAGTTCTATCTGAATTTGTAGTTCCGTTTACATCGGTACCACCAATTCTTTCTATAGCCTGAAAATAATCGTCATCAAAATTCTCACTTCCATTAAACATCAGATGTTCAAATAAATGAGCAAATCCACTTTTACCCGGTTTTTCATTTTTAGAACCTACGTGATACCAGACATTAACAGCAACAATTGGTGCTTTATGATCTTCGTGCACTAAAAGCTTTAACCCGTTCGGTAATACGAATTTTTCATATTTAATATCAATGTCATCTACTGAAAATTCAAAATTTTGAGCCAAAGTAATTTGCGATGAAAACACAAACAATACCGCTAGTTTAAATATATTTTTCATTTTTTGATTGATTTTATTGTTTAGATAATAAATATAGAGAATAATCTTATAATTTAAATATTCCATACACCATGCCTTCACTAAAGTTTCGGCAGACCGGCCCGCTTGGGTGGGCACGCCCTCCAGAGGCGGGCACGCATTATACGCAGGTCGTCCCGATAGCTATCGGGACGTCCTTCGCAGAAAAAGCCTCTGCCTCAACTAATGATTTTGCGACACCTGGACGGGGGATACAGCGTTACACTCTTGGCCTAATTATTTGATAAAGCTGAAATCGTGAACCTCCCCAGAAATCTCGGGATCGGTTTGTCTTCCTTCCTTCCTCGTCTCATAATACGCCTGGCTACCCATGGCTGTTGTCTGTTTATTTTCTTTGCTTGCCCAAAGAAAAAGAAATCGGCGATGGAGATTCACAAATACCTTTAAAAAACAATAAAAACCACATGAGTAAACAAAAAACCTGCCTGCCGGCAAGGCCAGCGTTTTATCTTTCTATCTGGCGGACAGGCTGCCAGTGAGTACAAACAACCACAAGATTTTTGTAATAGACTGCTAATGTGCAAGCGAATTGAGATAGCAACACCATAGTATTTTGTGTTGTAATTTAGTATTCAAAAAGCCCTTCACTTAGCTATTTAGTTAGATTCGCAGCAATTCTTAAACAGTAACCCAAAATCACTTACTTTTATCATAGCTATGACCGTATTAAATTCCCTGGTAGTTTTCTCTACCATATCATTTTTGTTTTTTGGAATTAGTTGTTTTTTAACAACTTATATGCGACAAGAATTTGTCCGTTACGGACTTACCAAACAGCGAGAGTTGATTGGTGTGTTACAGATTTTGGGTGCTATTGGGCTTAGCTTTGGTTACGTATACCTACCTATTTTAGGTGTTGTAAGTGCCATAGGACTATCCTTATTAATGATTTTGGGATTTATTGTTCGACTGAAGATTAAAGATACTTTAGTACTAGCTGCTCCCTCTATTATCTACGCCATAATAAATGCATTTATAGCGATAGCACTACTAAAAAGCTTATAAATTGGCAACAATTTAAACAACAAAAGCTAAAAACAAGCACATCGCTAAAAATAATAAGGCTGGAAAAGATTTTTTAATTGGATCTTTAATTTTGAAATGCATAAGCACAGAACCTGCTAATAGAAAAGCCAGCCCTAAGGCTGCTGGTTTTAGGAGGATAGGAAACCAAATAGCACTTATAAGTGCAATAGCCAGAGCCACTTTTAAAAATCCAATAACATAAAGGCTCCACTCTGGTAAACCGTAAGCTGCAAATTCCTCTTTAATTGTTTTTGCGCTACCTCCTCGCCATGGTGTGGCCTTATTGGCTTGAATAAGCCAGACATTTAAAATACTAACACCTACAATGAGCTGAAGCGCAATAGATACATATTCCATTTTTTTTTTGAAAATATACAAAAAGTAAAATAAACTTGGCCATCTACTACTTCTTAAATAAAAAAATAATTACTCCAGCCGGGAAGAAAGTATAAGTTTTAAACTGATATTAAGATTATTTATAGAACAAAGATTGGTTAAACTTTAAAGTAGTTCTTTAGTCATTTCAAAAACCCAGAACAAGAATTTTGGATCTTTATTTTTAATAATTAGAAAATAAGAACTGTATTACAGCCGAACACAGTCCATGTTAATTTGTTCAAAAAATAAAAATAATCCTATACCAAGCGCAATTAATCTATTACTTAATATTTTATCTACTTTCAAGGTGTATATAGCAAAATAGAAGGACAAAGAACTAAGGATGATAGGTAATGTTCCATTCTAAACATCGCTTTATAAAACGGTAACCCGTACTTTTTTCTTTTTTAATCGGGTATTGTTTAATTTTTCTACCAACTGATTTGCAATCGATAGCGGAACGGCGACAAACGCACAGTCTTGTTTTAACTCAATGTTTCCCAATTGGTCCTGGTTGATTTTTCCCTGCTTAAAAAATAGTCCGGCGATATCTCCCTTAGAAATTTTGTCTTTTCTACCCCCGGAAATAAACAAGGTCTCCCAGAATTGTGCCTTACGAACGGCCTTTTTGGAGATGTTGGCTACTTTGGCATTTTTAATAAAATCTGGTAAGGATTCTTTTTCCCATTTCAATACATAAGCCGTTCCTTTTGAATTTACTCTTGCAGTTCTGCCATTTCTATGGAGAAACTCTTCCGCAGATTGAGGGAGCTCATAATGAATAATAAATTTCAACTCCGGAATATCCAGGCCTCTGGATGCTAAATCTGTAGCAATTAAAATCTGGCTCGTCCCGTTTCTGAATTTTATTAAAGAACGCTCCCTGTCTTTTTGCTCCATACCCCCGGAAAAACAACTATGCCTTAGTTCGTTTTTATCTAAAAAGCGACTTACCTGGTCTATACTGTCTCTAAGATTACAGAACACAATTCCCGGTTGGTTACCAAGATACCCTAATAAATCTACGAGGGTTTGAAGTTTATTTTTTGTCGGTGAACTTACCGTTTTTAGCTCCAATTTTGAAACCACATTTTCTTTTAAATAATTGATGGTTGTAGGCCTGTCTAAACGTACAAAACCAGGTATCTTAAGACTTTGAGTGGCCGAGGTTAATACACGTTTATTTATATGAGGCAACTGATTGATGATTTGTCTCATTTCGGTCTCAAAGCCATCTTCTAAAGACTTATCAAATTCATCTAGAATTAAGGTTTTAATGCTGTCTTTAGTAAAACGATCGTTGCTAAAATGATCTGCAATTCTACCGGGCGTTCCTATTAAAATGGCAGGTACGTGTTTAATTTCTATTTTGTCTTTAGACATGGGCCGCCCGCCGTAGACCGCATTTACTTTAAAACCAGAACCCATACAGCGCACAACCTGCTCAATTTGTATGGCCAATTCCCTTGAAGGAACTAAAATTAACGCCTGCACATCTTTATTCCCGGGATCTAAGGTTTTAATGAGGGGTAATAAGAAAGCTAATGTTTTTCCTGTGCCCGTGGGAGAAAGAAGAATGGTATTGGGTGTTGTTTCAATTACAGAAATAGCCTCCTCCTGCATTGGATTCAATTGATGGATATTTAATTTTGTTAAAATATCCTGTTGTTCTTTTATGCTATTTGCCATAATATTTGCTACTTAGTACTCTTTTTAGAATCCTAGTTTTTTGGATTACCCTTGTTTGTTCGTGCCAAATAATTTGAGAGTACTTTGTCTATCAACTCTTCTTTTGTTAAATGATGAAATACCGTCCTTATTTTATTACTGAATTCTTCTGAAACGGCACGATTTGGTTTGGTTTTAAATATTTTCTTCGCCCATAATAAGGCATTGTTTTCTTCTATGCTCTGAGCGTCCGCTTTTTTAAATTCATTAAAGACAATACCTAATTCTTTTTCAAAATCAGCAATATCTTTAACTTCTTCTTTTTGCAATATAGTTAATGAAAGCCCCTTCGCCCCTGCCCTTGCCGTACGTCCGCTTCTATGAACATACGTATCATAAGTATCTGGCAGATGATAATTAACAACATACGATATTTCTTTAACATCCAGGCCTCTGGCTGCTAAATCAGTGGCCACTAAAATAGCTATAAGCCCTTCTCTGAATTGTCCCATAATACGGTCACGAATACCTTGAGATAAACTACCATGAATGGCTCCGGATGAGAATTTATTTATGGCTAAGTTTTTTGCCAATTTATTAACCGCCGCTTTGGTTTTACAAAAGATAATCCCTCGTTCCCCATCTTTAGTATTTAAAAAATGTAGCAATACCTCTAGTTTTTCTATAGGTTCTACCACCATATAGCGATGATCGATGCCCTGATGACCCAAGGTAGACATATCTGCTTCTACCTGCACAACATGTTTAGACATGTAATTTTGAACCAATTGCTTTATGGCACCCGGCATAGTGGCGGTAAACAATAAAGTTCTTCGTGTTTTTGGAATTTCTTTGATAATACTATCTAAGTCTTCTTTTAAAGCGCTTACCATTTCGTCGGCCTCATCCAATACTAAATACTTTAGGTTTTTGATAGTAATGGCACCACGATTTAATAAATCTACCAAACGCCCTGGAGTTGCCACGACAATATGGGTAGTTGTTTTTAAACGTTCTATTTGAGGTTTTATAGGAATGCCTCCGCATACTGCTGCAATAGAAATGCCTGGGCTATGCGAAGTAAAAGAAAGTAAATTGGCATGAATTTGTTGCCCTAATTCCCGTGTAGGCGCTAGTATAACGACCTGTATCTTAGAGTCTTCAAGATCCACTAACTGCAACAAAGGCAATCCAAAAGCAGCGGTTTTACCTGTTCCTGTTTTTGCCAGGGCTACAAGGTCTTCTTTTTGATTAAGAACAACAGGAATTGTCTTTTCCTGAATATCTGTGGGATCAGAAATTTGCAAAAGGGCTAAGCTTTCTTGTAGCGCCTTATTAATTCCTAAATCAGAAAACGTTTTGGACATAAAATAATTTTAAGCAAAGATAACCACACTTTCGAAGCTTACATCCACAGAAAAATTAAATACTTCCCTTTCTCTTGCATAAAGAAGGTGTTATACCTTCAAACTTTTTAAAAGCACTGTCAAATGAAGACAAAGTGCTAAAGCCGGCATCAAAAGCAATTGAAGAAATCGTAAAGAAAACTTGTTTCAATCTAAAGTTATGAAAAGTGAGACTTACAAATAATTGGGTTTAGAATAATCAATTTATACCGTGCTCTTCTGCCCTCCCACAGATCAAACTGTTAAATATTTCTTAATATAGTACCTTTTTATACATAGTACTGTAACAAAATGATTTATCCTTCGTCTATAACTAAAAG
Source organism: uncultured Eudoraea sp. (assembly GCF_947260015.1). GTDB lineage: Bacteria > Bacteroidota > Bacteroidia > Flavobacteriales > Flavobacteriaceae > Eudoraea. Next base: position 15,836 of record NZ_CAMYOM010000038.1, read on the forward strand.
ACAACAATCAAAGAAACACAAAACCATGAATCATCTGTCAATCCTTATCATTACCAAAGCGATCAAAGTGTTCGGAATTACCTCTGCGGTTTATGACGTTTACTTTAGCTTGTTCAATGAGATGGAGGTTAATCTCACCCTCTTAACTTACACCTTGGCCATTGAAACCCTTTTTGTGTATTTGAAATCTTCTCACTTTGAAATTCCGATATGGCTGGAAGCCATGGAAGATTTTAGTTAAAATCGGACATCTTATTAATTTGATACCAATTCAAAAAGTTAAGAAATATTTATTTCAAGTAACAATTCCATTCCATACACAGTTCCTTTACTAAAGTTTCGGGAGACAAGTGTTTTTTCATTACTTGTCTAATGTTTTTAAAGGTTGCCACAATACGCATTATAGTATGCCACCACATCCAAAGGTCTGCTAATCGACAGATTGTTTATTTTTTCTACCAAGGCCGGGCAATCCCAAAAATAGCTTGTCAAACGTTTCTTCTTAAGACCAAAGATGCCTTGGGTGGCCCTTTCCATATTGGTATCGCCGTCCTGTAGAAATAGTTCAAATTGATCAAGGAAATCATTGTCGTCATGTATATATTCCCTGGCATAGCAACTTAAACGTCCCTTGGCCAATACCTTTAAAAAGGTTTTTTTGCCATATCCGGGTCGCGTATAATAATCAAACCTGAAAAACCTGCTTTCCTCAGCATACCAGATAGATTCATAGGTATGTATTCCTGCCTTATAGCCCAAAAGATTCTCTGCACTATAGCGCCGAACCTTACCGCGTTCATTCTTGAACCTAATCTTTTCAAAAAGTGTCCCATGATTCCGGTTTTTAACGGATCCGTAAAGTGTATCACTACTATTGAGAACTATGTATCCGGGTTCAAAGGCCTGGGCCCTGATAGTTTGGAAAGTGCAACAAAGAATTAGTGCCAAGAGCGTTAAAGCAAACTCTTTACCTCTAAATGGAAATGCAATGGATTCCATAAAAAATTGTTTAAAGTCATCTAGAGACAACTACCATACCAAAAGCAAGAAATCTATTGATTTTCGTTAAGATTCTTTTATAAGACGTCATATTTGAAAGATCTATGAGCCTCTTTAATTTAGACTTCTCGAAACCTTGTAGGCAGTATAATATATATTAAAGCCATTGGCCGGGCAACTTGACTTTGTAACAAGCTGTATAAATTTCGGGTTAGTTAGTGGGATTCGGGCAAATTTTGTTATATTTAAATGAATCAGGTACTTAGAATCCGTTTAATTTGATTTTTTAATTAATAAAACAATTGATATTATGAGCAGATTAAAAAAACTTAAATACTTTACTCTGGTAATGCTATTATTTGGCTTCATTGCAGCTGGTACATTGAGCTCTTGCAGAGACCAAAAGAAGAAAGAAAACACCGAAGAGCAGGCTGAACCTCCTAAAGGTGAAGAGCATCCCACAGAAGAAGGGGCTGCCAAGGAGGAACATCCGGCTGCTAAAGAGGGCGAAGAACATCCTGTGAAAGAAGAGGGTGATCATCCTGAAGGCGAAGAACATCCTAAGGATACCGTATCAGGGTAGGCTTAACTGATTTTCTGAGATTTCTTGTTCAGCTTTCCGGCGAAATGAAAAAAATGTCTCGGGAAACGCTGGTTTATTGCCTATTTCCATTACAGGATATGCGAGAAAGTTGATGGGTCCGGAATATGGTCCGGGTTCTATTTGAAGATCCCGTCCACGGCTGAATTCGATGCGATTAGCCGGATGCCGGCCAAAGTAATAAGTGGCGAGAGCTGTGTATTTATTGGCTTCACTGATATCCACAGGCCACCATTTTCCCTCTGCATAAAATTCTGCCCAGCAGTGATAGCCATCGATACCTCCTTCGTCACGATCTGATGGAATTGAAGCCCCTACAGCAAACCGGGATGGTATTCCTGCAGATCTGGCCAGGGAAATAAATAGCGAATGAAATTCCGTGCAATTACCGGTTAGCGCATCGCATGCGTAAACGGCATCACCCGTGCCATATGTCCCCGACTTCATATAACGCATATTATCAATGATGTAATCATATAAGGCCCTTGCCTGCATTATGGCTCCCTCGCTGTTTTTTAGTCCAATTATAGAATCTGCCAGTACCTGAAACCGGTCGCCTACAGGCATTAGTAAACTGGGATTCAGATATTTTGTATTGGACGTATCATCCTCATAGGGCTTTTTCTCTTTTCTCTTTATATCGTAAACGAGTTCTACTTTTTTCCCGCTATGCTCTGGAAATAGTTCCATATATAAAATGGTATTCCCATAATTCTTCTCTTCAAGCATTTGATGTTTCACAGGAGCTTCAAGGGTATTTAAATCTACAGTTTGAAAACGATCGCTTCGTGGAATAGGAATCCACATTTTTGCCGATTCTTTAATATCCGGCAAAGTAACCTCATAATGAAATTCAAAGCTGTCTTCTCCTTCGATGACCCCTAACAAATCAGATGATGCGTTTTGAACCGGCATTCTGTACCAGGTCTTGTCCTTGCGTTGTTTCCAGGTGTAAAAAGGTTTACCGTTAAGCTTATGCAGGGTAGTTTCGGTAACGCTCATGTTACCCGGATCTCCATCTAAGAAAAAATCCACATCGTATACATCTCCACTTACATCGGCCAAATCAACACAAGCAAAATGACGCCTCGGACCTAAATTTGAAAGGTATTCCGTATGTACACGTACCAATTGCAGCCGCAGTTCTTTCCCGTTAGTAGTCATGTTAAAATACCCACCCCCTTCTTCTACCTTTTTAGCGATATTGGCTTTAATGCCCGCCTCTATATCGGCAGTAACTACCTTGGGGATTTTCTTGACCGCCAGCGTTTTATCTTCTTTTTTCTCTTTTGTGCTTGTATTGCAGGCCATTATCAAAACAAGTATGAAGAGATATATGATCCGTGGGTCTTTCATTCTATAAAATGATTAATATTTGTATGAATTTACAATTATTCCATGATTCTCCCAATAAGGCTATTTAACCCCGGGAATCTGCTCCAGATGGGATGCCCTTCATTTCAGGAGTATACCTTACCTCCTATCCTTAAATTGGCTGGTACTTCCGCTAAAGCTTCTGCGACACGCGGACGAAGGACGTGCGTTCAGATCGCGCATAACAAGTGCCAGTCTTCGGAAGCTGAGGTGAAGTATGGCTCCATTACATTTAGATAAGTATCTTTTAAAACTTGAGCGAGTTGGCGCGTTGGAAATGAAAGCAATAATCAGGAAAGTTCGGGCGCTGCCCGGGTCTGATAATACTAATTTTAATATGTAACCTGAGGAATAGATTTTATATGCGCGAAAACCTCTATCCCATTAACTGTGGTTTCGACTTTATCCGGATTCATCTTAATGCCTTTAACAGCGTTAGTGGTTCCATCCGGAGAAATGGCTATAACATTATAAAAGATCATATCTTGATAAATGGCTCTGATATGAACAATATTTCCTGATTTACTTACACCTTTTACAGGTAAAAACTTTCCATCTTCAGTAATGGCCTTAATATCTAATATATTTCCTTCTTCGTCAATGGCTTTAACCGGGTAATACTTCTCATCTCCTACTAACATTTTAATTGGAAGCCTCTTACCTTTTACAAATGCCTTAACATCCAGTAAACTTGTTTGCTCAGAATTCTGAATAGCTTTCACATTGTACACTTTTCCTTTTTTGTCTATGGCCTTTATTTTTAAATACTTCGCCTCAGGTTTAAATGCTTTAACATGCCATATTATTTCTTTAAAATTGACCTTTTTAGCATTATTTTTTTGAGAAAAACCAATATTGGCGCATAATATTAGTGCAAAACAAAATAAAAGATATTTGTTCATAACTGAATTGATTTCTTTAAGGTGAGCCAAAATTACAGACACCCCTTTAAACATTTTATGACAATTATCAGCTAACCGATGGTTTGTCTATTTATTTTTTAAGAGTATTCCTGAACCAAAAGGACACCCCCCACCTACTCCCAATAGCTATCAGGATTTGATGTTATTATGTTTTGAGAAGAAATATTTAGTATAAATTTTTTTTAAGGAAGTGAAGTGCTAAATAGCCTTTATTAATTCCTGTTACGGCTTCTGTTCCTGTTGCGATTTTGAGATCCGTTACTATTTGAATTTCGATGCTGGTTCCGATTTCTATTGCGATTAGAATTGTGTGACCGCTGTTGTTTTTGTGGTGTCCTGGTTTCCACCTCGTCTTCACTATCCACAAATTGGTGTTCAGGCATACGAGGGACTTCCTGTTTGATCAGTTTTTCAATATCCCGAAGGTACGGTCGTTCTTCCAGGTCACAAAAAGACAATGCAATTCCACTGGCACTCGCACGACCTGTTCGCCCAATCCGGTGCACATAGGTTTCCGAAACATTGGGAAGGTCATAGTTGATGACTAACGAAAGCTCCTCTACATCGATGCCCCTTGCAGCGATATCAGTAGCGATCAATACTTTTAGTTTTCCATCCTTGAAGTCGCCTAAGGCCTTCTGTCTGGCATTTTGTGATTTATTACCGTGAATGGCCGCCGACCCTATATCGGCTTGCCTTAATTTTTTGACGATTTTATCGGCACCGTGTTTTGTTCTTGAAAACACTAAAACTGAATCATCAGGTCTCCCCTGTAAAAGATGAACCATTAATTTAGGCTTGTTGCTCTTACTTACGAAATAGACACCCTGTTCTACTTTCTCCGCGGTAGCTTGTTTCGGTTTGATGGTAACCCGCTCATAATCGCCCAGTATTTTTCTCGAAAGTGCTACAATATCTTTGGGCATGGTTGCCGAAAAGAAAAGTGATTGTCGTTTTGGGGGTAGCTTGGCGATGATCTTTTTAATGTCATGAATAAAGCCCATATCCAACATATGGTCGGCTTCATCAAGTACTACGAATTCTAAGTCCCGAAAAGATATAAAACCCTGGTTCGTCAAATCGAGTAACCGGCCTGGGGTGGCCACAAGGATATCAACGCCATTTCTTAATGTTTTTACCTGTTTCCCTTGTTTGACACCACCAAAAATAACGGTGTTTCGCAAGCCTGTAAATTTTCCATAAGCGGCTAAACTTTCGCCTATTTGTATGGCCAATTCACGTGTTGGAGTTACAATCAGGGCCTTTATCCGTCGTTTACCCTTTTGTCCATTTTGCGAATTATACAAATGCTGAAGTATAGGAATTCCGAATGCTGCGGTTTTACCCGTTCCCGTTTGTGCAACACCCAAAAGATCTTTGCCTTTGAGGAGAATGGGAATGGCTTGTACTTGAATTGGGGTGGGGTTTGTATAGCCTTCTGCCTGAAGTGCTTTAAGTATTGGATCGGCCAGGCCGAGTTCTTTGAATGTCATTTTATTAAATAAGGCGCAAAGATACACTTATTTAGACTGAGAACGTTGAAGATAGCTATATGAAGGGAAAATACTTCACAACCCCGCAACAGCAGCTTCCGCACAACGCTCCCCATCCATGGCGGCTGATACGATGCCACCCGCATACCCCCCACCTTCGCCGCATGGGAACAAGCCTTTGATTTCCGGATGCTCTAATTGTTCGTTCCTGGGGATGGTTACCGGAGACGAAGTTCGCGATTCTACTCCCACGATATTGGCTTCGGAAGTATAGTAGCCTTTCATTTTCTTACCAAATGCGGTGAATCCGGTTCTTAAACGGCTCCCTATTAACCTGGGCAGTAGCGAATGCAAAGGTGCAGATTTGAGTCCCGGTTGGTACGAAGTTGGGTTTAAATCTGGAGACAATACACCTTCTACAAAATGCGTTAACCGCTGGGCAGGAGCGGTTTGGGATCTTCCACCGGCCGTAAAGGCCAAACGTTCCAGATCTTTTTGGTATTCCAGTCCTTTTAAGACGCCGAACTTTTCGTATTTGGGAATATCTTCTTCCACGTTTATTTCAACAACAATGCCTGAATTGGCGAAAAGGTTGTTCCGTTTTGAGGGCGACATTCCATTGACGACCACTTCTCCCGGTGATGTTGCTGCGGGAACTATAAAACCACCCGGGCACATACAGAACGAATACACTCCGCGATTCTTCACTTGTTGCACTAAACTATAAGAAGCGGCGGGAAGCAATTCATCACGCTCCCCTTTGCAATGGTATTGAATGGAATCAATAATTTGTTGCGGGTGTTCTACACGAACGCCCATCGCAAAAGACTTTGCTTTTAGGGCAATCTTCTTTTTTTGAAGAAGGTAAAAAATGTCACGTGCTGAATGGCCAGTCGCTAGAATAACCCGAGACACTTGCATTTCATTTTCATCTTGTAAAACAATGGTTTTTAATTGATTGCGTTCAATTATAAAATCAATTACTTTAGAATTAAAATGTACCTCACCACCATACTTAAGTATTGTTTCCCGAATGTTCTGAACAATTTTCGGTAGTTTATTCGTGCCAATATGTGGGTGTGCATCAATAAGAATTTGCTCCGTTGCACCATGGTGCACCAGACTTTCAAAAATGCGTCTGACATCACCTCGTTTAAGACTCCGTGTATATAATTTTCCATCGGAATAGGTGCCTGCCCCACCTTCCCCAAAACAGTAATTACTATCCTCGTTTACGACATGGTCCTGGTTGATGGCTTTTATATCTCTTCGACGATTTTGCACATTCTTGCCTCGCTCTAGTACAATAGGTTTGTAACCAAGCTCTAAACAACGCAACGCGGCCCACATTCCCGCAGGACCAAAACCGATGATATGAATAGGTTTCGCTTTTGAAACATCCATATAATCAAAGGAGTAAGTAGAAGTTTCAGGAGCTTTTTCCTTTATGTAAACGGCAAGCTTGTAATTGAAATAAATGGTTTTCTTTCGTGCGTCAATGGACTTTCGGAGCACCTTTATTGTAAAATCATCTTCAGGAAACCCCAGGGTTTTGGAAGCTTTGCGCATAAGGATGCCATCCTGACCCTCTTCCTTTAAACCTACCCTTAATTGGATGTTTCTGATCATGGGGCCAAAAGCTTCAAATTAAAGTAGTGTGTTTGATGTAATCGTAACTATAAGAACATGTAGCCATAAATCAATTCAATACAATAGTTATTTCCTTCTTTTACTTTTATTATAATTCTTATCACCTCTGGATTTTGGTTTTTTATATTTGGCTTTTATCATGCGCTTATAAGATCCTCTTTCATTTGTTTTCTTATTTTTTTCTGACTTTTCGTGAAAACTTGCTCCACGTTCATACTCATTATTTCGTTTATGTGGATTATTTGGTTCATTAACCTGAGGTTGCTCTTCAGGGGTTAGCCTTGTCGATATTTCTACGTCCCCGGGAAATGGAATTTGTTGAATTTCCATATTCATAAGTGCTTCAATAGAATTTTTATAGATATTTTCTTTCTCCGTATAGAACAAAAGACTTTCTCCTTTCTTTTCTGCACGACCAGTACGACCAATTCGATGCATGTAATTTTCAGGAAAATGTGGGGTGTCAAAGTTAATAACATGAGTTATTTCGTTTAAATCGAGACCACGGGCCATTACATCGGTGGTTACCAAAATCCTGTTTATGCCTTCATCAAACTGTCTAATAGACCGCATTCGGTAGTTTTGCGTTTTGTTAGAGTGAATTACACAAATTTCGGCATTATAAAACTCCTGTAATTCTTCAAATAAACGATCGGCACTTTTTTTATTTGCAACAAAAACGAGTACTTTTTTAAAGGTGGATGCCTCCTTTAATAAGTGTCCAAGCAAATTTGCTTTCGTATAAAAGTTAGGAACCGCATAACTGCTTTGTGTAATATTTTCTATTCTGTCATAGTTGCCGAAAACATAATGTTTTGACGCTTTGTTGGTAATAAATCGAAAATATTGGTAAGCTGAAACCTAAACCCTAAATCGAGCATGACGTCAACTTCATCAATGACTAATTTTTTAATCGATTTTAATTGCAATGCACGACTTAATATCAAATCGTATAAACGGCCAGGTGTTCCTACTACAATGTCCTGACCTTCATCTAACAATGCTTTTTGTGTGTTTATATTGGTGCCGCCATAAACGCCCACTACCCTATTATCGAGGTATTTACTAAATTTTTTAATCTCCTCAACAACCTGTACTACCAATTCGCGCGTGGGCACTAAAATTAAAACTCTTGGATGCTTTTCTTCAGAAAATGTAAGCGCTTGTAAAATGGGTAACATATATGCAAAAGTTTTACCTGTTCCCGTTTGAGCAATACCCAAAACATCTTTACCTGATGAAATTACCGGAAAGGCCTGAGATTGAATTGGTGTTGGATTCGTATAACCTAAATCGGTAATAGCAGACCGTAGTTGGTTAGAGATTTTAAATTCGTCAAACGATTGCATCTTAATCAAATTTTATGCAAAAGTAAGGTATTACAGTTACTGGCAGGCATTTAATCATGGCTGGTTACTTTATAACAGGAATTCAGGCAGCTCGTTCATCGGTGTCACACCCCTCCTCTCTCCTACGCCGAAATTACCTCTTCAAACGATACTAATCTGCATTTAATTCATCAACATGCAGCATATAGGTGGCTATGGTTTTCAGTTCTTCATCAGATATTCCTTTTAAAAAACCGTCAATATTAGCCTGCATGATAGCAACCTGGCTGGAGGTGGTGTCTACAATGGGTTTTGCATTACCCTTTAAAAATGCCACTATATCTCCATTTTTTTCTTTATAGATCCTCATAATTTCTTTGACCGAAGGCCCTATTTTTTCCTTGCTTACATCATGACAGGTAATACATGTTTTTTCTGAAAACAACCTGTTGCCAAGAAAAATTTGGGAGTCTTTGCTCAATTCCGCACGCTGGGGCACTACTTTATTTTGAACCTTTGTTGATTTCTTGTCCATATTGCAGCTAAACAACATAAGAAATCCCATAAAGAATGAAAATAAACGCATGGGTTTTGTGATATTCCTAAAGATAGTGAAAAGTGACATTTATATTCCATTATTCCAGACATTAGGTTTCGTTTAAAATAATAGAAGACGGCATGGTTTCAGATATTCATTGCTGCCGAACTGCTATCCTTCAGAAATTTTATTTTGTCGAATTCTCGGCCGCTCTTCCCACCTTGGACTTGTATTATTATGTTTTTAAAGATCTTTTTACTTAAAAAGCAGATTTTACTAAAAAGGTCAGCTATCATAAAGAATAGGTTTAAAAATCAATCACAATTCCTATACTGGGAATTATTTGGCCACTTTCATTTTCGATAACTACGAGACTCTCTGGTTGAATGATATTCCCGGATGTATCTCTATTAAGTCCATATTCAGGCGGACTTGGAATGTTTTGGCCCAATAGATTCTGTACTTCGATAAATAGATCAAAGGCAAATTTTTTAAAATTCCATTTTTTATCAATGCGCACATCTAATTGACTAAATATAGGTAGTTTTTCTTCCCCCAATCGCGAATAATCCAATACTATAACCGGGTAATTTTCTAAGCTGGCGTCCAAATCTGCAGGCACATAAGGAGTTTCCCCGGCAAAACGATAACGAGCGCTTAGTTCCCAATTTTTAGGGAACTTATAACCTCCTGTAAATGACACCAAATGTCTGCTATCCCACACGGAGGGTCTGTATATTTCCCGATCAAAGCCCGTAAACTCGCTGAAAAAATAGGTATAAGCAAAAATCCCATAGAAATTCTTGGATAATTTTTGTTGGAATTGAAGTTCCATCCCATAACTCCTTCCTTTTCCAACGGTCTCAATTGGTTCGCTTCCCAATACTTCAAAACCACCACCTTTATTCGCCAAAGAAACACTGTCACGCACAGAAACGGGATAATCATCATAGGCCTTATAAAAACCTTCCAATGAAATACTGGAGGAAGGCGAAAAATAGTGCTGTATTCCCAATACAAAATGATCGGTTCTGGTATAATCTACGTTTTGATTCACTAATTCGTCGGCATTATTTCTGAAGCCCAGGATGGTGTATGGAGGAATTTTGTAATAGCGGCCTATAGAACCATTTAATCGCCAGTCTGTGGTAAATTCATAAGAGGCAGATAAACGCGGTGAAAAGGTGCTCAACAGGCTTTCATTTTGTGTAAATCCATCATCATCCATACGGAACCCGAAAGAAATATCCAGGGTATTATTAAAAAAGGATCGGGTTAAATTAGCAAAAAGCCCATATTTCATAAAATCTATTGCTGTATTAAAGACAGCGCTATTGGTTAAATCCAAGGTATTGTTTTTGTAATCCGCATACTGTACGTTAAATCCAGAGCTTAATTTCCATCCCGAAAAGAATTGTGTGTATTCATACCGCAGCTTGGTTTCAGATTCGGTTGCATCGTTATTGAAGATTACACCAGTTTCTGTGATAGGATCATCGTATCTTGTAAAGTCATTTATCAACGTATTATTACTTAGTGTGGTCATCATAAAACCATTACCTTTTTTAAAGCGCTTGCGCCAACTTATACCTATGGTATTTGTGCGCTGTTTAATAAAAGGGGCTTGTTCTAATTGAGCTTCAGATTCCGGATCAAACTCTTCCGGAGGGGCGGCCGAAAAATCGTCTATTGACCCTACACCTAAAAGACTAAGATTGTTATAAGCATCTAATTGATGATCTACTTTAAATTGATAATCCCAATAATCGGGTCGAAATGGCAGGCCAATAGTTTCAAATAAAAATTTTAAATAACTTCTGCGTACCGATGCCAAAAATGTAGTTTTGGAGGTAGTTTCCCCTTTTTTAAATAAGGGACCTTCCAAGGTCAAAGCCGCCTCACTGGCGCTGACTCGAAAGTTACCGGCAAAATTTCTGTTATTACCATTGCGTTGTTCAAATTGCAGCACGCCAGATAGAGGATTGTCATAGCGGGCATTAAAAGCAGAAGAAGATAATGTAACATTATCAATAAAGGAGACATTAATGAGGCCTACCGGACCTCCCGCACTCCCCTGAGTACTAAAATGGTTAATATTTGGAATCTCCATTCCGTCTAAATAATATACAGATTCATTAGGCGCGCCACCCCTTATAATGAGATCATTTCGAAACCCTCCAATAGATGGAGACACCCCGGGTAAGGTCTGCGCTACTTGTACCACATCATTATTACTTCCAGGATAGGTGGCTATTTCTACAGCAGAAAGTGTCTGTGTTGATAAAGGGGTTTCTTTGGGTCTGCTAATAGTATTGCCATTGGACACCACTACTTCCCGGAGTTTTTCGGTTTCTACTTCAAGAACAAAATTATAGGCTGGGGTTCCTTTTGAACGTACAATTATATTGTACTTTGTTTGCGATTTATACCCCAAATATGTGACAATAAGATTATATGATCCCGGGGGAATCCCTTTAATTTCATAAGCCCCATCAAAATCGGTTTGTGCTCCCAATTGGGTTCCCTCCAAAAAAACGGAAGCACCGAACAGGGGTTCTTCAACTTCATTTAACACTTTACCATAGACTGTGGCGGTAACCTGTGAATAAAGGCCCTCTGAAACGAGTGCGATGATGGTAAATAGTATTAACTTTTCCAAATTAAAGCTCATATTGTTTAAATTATATCAAATATAATTAAACAAAATAACCACTAAAAAATTACTCTACCTTATAAAAATGTGTTAAAACCGTCAGTTCACAAAAGGAATTGGTCGTTAACAAACTATAGACAGCTATTTTTTAGTGAAGATATTAGTATTGAGGGAATCGAACTTTATCGCTCAAAAATATTAGCTATATTACCAGTCTTTTGTGAACCATCACAAGTAACCAACCGTAACGCATGGCAGAAAAGAAGAAGTTTGGCACTTTTGCGGGAGTATTTACCCCTTCCATACTTACCATTTTAGGGGTTATTATGTACATGCGTTTGGGCTGGGTAGTTGGTAATGCCGGTCTATTGGGTGCCATTGTTATAATCATAATTGCCCATTTAATTGCAGTGACTACGGGTTTAAGCGTATCTTCTGTAGCGACCGACAAAAAGATTGGTGCCGGGGGCATTTATTATGTGCTATCACGGAGTATGGGAATTCCCATAGGCGGCTCAATTGGAATTGCCTTAGCTGTAGGCACCGCCTTTTCTATTGCGCTCTATTTAGTAGGTTTTTCAGAAAGTTTTAATGCGTATTTCGGATTTGGCATGTCTGTCAATGATATCAGAATAACAGGAACCATCGCATTGTTAACATTAACGGCGATTGCATTAATAAGTACGTCTTTGGCCCTTAAAGCACAATATTTTATTTTAGCGGCAATTGCCGTTTCCTTGATTGCCATCTTTGCCGGATCATCTGAGTTTGTACCGGAATCGGTACCCCTATTATCAACTGAAGGTTCCGTACCCCTTGAGGTGGTCTTTGCCATATTTTTTCCGGCGGTTACAGGTTTTACGGCTGGCATCGCTATGAGCGGGGATTTAAAAGACCCTAAAACATCAATCCCCGTAGGTACTTTGAGTGCTATTGGTGTAGGGCTTGTAGTCTATCTTGTACTTGCTGTTTTTATGGCCTTTACCATCAATTCGGATGTTTTGAAAACAGACTATAACATTCTTATGAAGGTTGCCTTGTTTGCACCTGCTGTTGTTGCCGGAATATGGGGCGCTACCCTTTCTTCGGCCTTAGGAGGCATACTTGGAGGACCAAGAATTTTGCAGGCCATGTCCATCGATAAGGTAACCCCAAAAATATTTGGTAAAGGAAAAGGAACCAATAATGAACCGGTGAACGCCCTATTAATGGTTTTTATAATTGCGGAGGCGGGTGTTCTTATAGGGGAATTGGACGTTATTGCGCGGGTGGTCTCTATGTTTTATCTGACCGCTTACGGTTTTATCAATATTTCCTATTTCCTGGAAAGTTGGGCAAATCCTGATTTTCAGCCAAGTTTCAAAATTAAACGATGGATCGGTTTGCTTGGATTTGTAGCCTGCTTTGGGGTCATGTTCAAGTTAGATATGATTGCCATGTTCGCCGCACTAGCGGTAATTGGGGGTCTATATTTTGGTCTTCAACGAAAGGAAGTTAAGCTGCAATCGAATGACGTATGGAGAAGTGTTTGGGAAAATGTGGTAAACAAAGGATTAAAAAAGATAGATGCCCAGGTGGACGAAAATTCCAATTGGAATCCAAATATTATTCTCTTTAGCGGTAGAAGTGATCATCAATCCTATTTGTTGGAGTTATGTAAAACCGTCTCGGGCCGTACAGGCATCGTAACTAATTTTAAGCTAATTGTTGATGCCAAAGATGATACACCTTTAAAAAAAACTGAGCAAATTGTACGCAGTGAATCTTTTAAGGAACTTGGTATTTTTGGAAGGCAGGTAAAAGTGGATAACATCTATAGTGGTATTACAAATATTGCCACAGTATTTGGGTTTTCAGGGGTTGAACCCAATACCATAATGATGGGATGGCCCAAAGGTTTAGAAAATTCAGGGGAATATGCCAAAATGACCGAGACCTTGCTGTATTTAGATTATAACTTATTGTATTTGGATTTTGACAGGAAAACCAAATTCGGTAACTATCGATCAGTAGATCTTTGGTGGCGGGAAACAGACAGCAAGAATGCTGAGATGATGCTGAATATCGCACGATTTATAATTGCCTCCCCTAATTGGAACGATACCAATATTAGAGTATTGTTCGTGAACAACAACAATGTTGATAGTACTATAATACATTCGAAAATTTCTAAACTGGTTGAAGATTTAAGAGTTAAGGTCGAAATTAGAATTATTAACAATGCCGTAGAGCAAAAACCATTTTATAACATCATTGAAGAGCAATCTGCCTCAACTGATCTGACCCTGGTTGGCATACCGAATTACAAAATTGAAAAACAGGCCGAATTTGTTATAAGAACCAATCAACTATTTGAAACCATAGGCTCTACCCTGTTGGTAAAAGCTGCAAATAATTTTAATGAACTTGACCTGGAACTGATCGAGGCCAACTCTGAAATTATTTAGAACAGGGTTCAACTTTAATTTTTATCTTATTCGGCAACTTTGGACAATAAAAATGCCCCTCAAATTTTTGAGGGGCTTTTGTGTCAAAGTATAAGCGTATATGTTATAAAACTTTTACGTTTACTGCATTTAATCCTTTTTTTCCTTCTGTAAGATCAAATTCAACTTCATCGCCTTCGCGAATTTCATCGATTAATCCTGAAAAATGTACAAAATGTTCTTTGTCTGTACCTTCTTCAGTGATAAATCCAAAACCTTTGGCATCATTGAAGAATTTTACTGTTCCTTTACTCATCTTAATTTAATTTTAATGTATTTATATTACCTTTTATAGAGCAAAGATGGTACCATTAATTTAAAATACCGCAGATTCGTCCATTAATTTTATAATCATAGATCATTTTTCCTCTCTAAACGGCATGTCCTACTGCCTTCGCTAAGGTGTTATTTGTTCTGATGCCCAACCCGAAATGAAGTCCATATAACCGTCCTGATAGAGCCACCCTTCATAAGGGCCGTCTTCAAGGCCCCATTTATATAAATAATGACTGGCCTCGGGATATACTTTTATATCGATTGGTTTGTTGCTACTGTCACGAAATTTCTCAAGAAAGGGTACAATCTCTTTAGTGGGCATATTAATGTCTTTGCCACCCATAACATAGAGCATGGGAACATTTATTTTTTTTAAATATGGCAAAGGGTCATATGAATAATTCTGGCCCCTTGAAGCATAGAGTAAGGAATCATATTTATTTAATTGATCTGATGTAAACCATTGTCCCAAGCGCTCATCTGCATTCGCCTGTTTCATCTTTCGATTTAAGCGATCGCGTTCAGGACCATTTGCTAAGGATGGGTCCTCATAAACATCGATATAAAATTGCCAAATTTGTTTAGTGATGGGTACTATTTCCTGCTCCACTTCTTCATCTGTAAAACCCTCTCTCAGGGCGTCCATTTTACGTTCATGGATCACCGTGCGTGTTACAGAAAAGGGAGAACTAACCCTATTGATTATGAATTTAATATTACCATCTATGTTGGCCATTTCAGGTGTAAACCATCCTGATTCGCTGACTCCCATAATTCCAATCGCCTGTTGGTCTATGTCTTCCTGACTTCTTAAATACTTAAGCGCGGCCATCGCATCACTTAATAATTGCTTATAAGTAAAATAGCGATAATTAACATCGTTATTTCCGGAACCCCTTTTTGTATATACCAATACGGCAAATCCTTTTTCTAAAAAGGCATTAGCATGAAACTTAAAGTATGATTTGTCATATTCCTGATGACTATCTCCTGCCCCGTGAAGCAATAGTATGGCCGGGTGTGGACCAGGAGTATCAGGCCTTAGGAGCATCCCTTCAATTTCAATATCGGAAGTAAAATGTATTTTTTCTTTAACCCCCCCGAATCGGGCATAAAAAAGATATAATCCTATTAAAACTACGAGAACGAACAGTGGCACAATAAGCCACTTAAACTTTAGAAGCTTTTTCATTGATTGATGAATTTTGATTGATGAATAATAGAATTATAAGATACAATCTTTCTATTAAATAGAATAATACAAGAACCCGAGTGGATAAAAAATATAGTTAGAATTGTCTTTTCATCCTTAGTTAAAACCTATTCTTCGCAATGTTTTTAATGATGCTGCTTGGCGGGGATGCCATTAGAAATCATATTTCAAAAGATCATTACCCAGGTTTGTTATATATAGCGTGTGGCCATCATCAGAAAAGAACATACCCGTGAGTAATCCAGGCAGGGGAAGAAACAGATCTGGTGTAAGTAATTCAAGTCTCTCCATTCCCAAATGACTTCTTCTATTCCATTCGTTGGTAATCTTTAAATTATCATTTGAAGAACCATCAAAAATTACATGCTGAGAATGATTCTTAAAATCTACAGCAATCACCTGGTTATAGAGAGGAGAAGCAATGATTAACCGACCTTCATGATCTATTAATAAATTATCCGGAGATCCTACATTGGCAGCCACTCCCGTATATTTGGCCAAACCACTATTAATATCTAATTCAAATGCATGTACTCTATCCATCATGGTTTCTGAAACAAATAGGTGCTTTTCTTCCTTATCCATGGTGATACCATTTGCAAAATACAGACTGTCGGCAATTTTAACAGCTACGCTTTTTAAGTCGGCCATCCTGAAAACAGCCCCATGTGGTACGGGTAAATTTACATCACGAAACATTTCTTGTACATTAGTACTCTCTGTAGATTGTGAGAACCATAACGCTCCCGTTTTATCTCTGTAGATCGTATTAACGCCATAAGGATGATCATAGATCATTTCCACTTCTTCTGAAGCTACATTTATTCGATAAATTTTTCCGTCTGCAACATCAGACATTAATATATGTTCTTTATCGTGTTCTAATACAACACCATTGGGAGCTGCAACTTGCTCCGGCGGCAGATGTACAAAACCCGCGGCTGCGAAATCGCCAAATGGGCGATTGGAACCATCTTTTTCTATTAATCGGAGACCTTTTGCCTGATCCACGACTACAATACGTCCATCTTCCAAATAAACACCGTCTTCAGCCCGAAGTAAACTTCCATCTCCCGGAAATAAATTCTCCTTATGATAGGTGAAATGTGGGAGAGGTTTTTTGGATTCTACGACAGGGCTGGTCTCCTCAGTTTTCTTTTCGATATTACAACTGATACATGTAAAAATAAAAATGGCAAATGTGTAAAGTGAATGTCTCATAGTTGGTTTGTTAGCTTTTGATAAATATAATAGAATTTAGATTGACTTTTGCTTAACTGCAAACAAAAGAAGTATCATTTCCCATGAGTAATGACACCTAATTTTAAAAAAGTGTGCGAGATGTATTATTGCAGTTCAGGGATTTCATTTTATACATTTCCGGAGACACAATCAGGCAATATAGGCAATGATATGGCGTTTTATCATAACACCAACCGCAAATTGACCCATGATTATCCTGGGATAATACGATTGGAATAATCTTTATTAATTGCTCCCACAATGAAAAATCACAACCTTAGAACCGTTTTTTATATACTGTTAGTTGTTTTATTAACTCCAGGTCTAAACGCACAGAAAAAAGCGAAACTTACACCAGAAACGAAAGAGGAACTAAAAACCGCAAGAGTATTAATGGTTCGCTACCAAGCGCCTCCTTTATATTTTATGACCCCAAAAGATGTGGTAGGCGAAGGACTGATAGCTGACCTTACCCAATCAGATATTGCCGACAATACCGAATTACATCGGTTTTATCCTGAGGATAGGGTACAGGAAAATCTTTCTGAATTATTTAAGTCCAATGGACTTATGACTAATGTTGAAGTTAAGGAAGAAGCATCAGAGTTTATGATGCCTGCCGAACTTAAAGAGGTGTCAAAATATGCCAATGTTGATGCGGATTATATCGTGGAGGTAATAATTCCATTAATGGGATGGAAAGCATCCTATGGTACAACTAAATGGAGAACTTATCATTTAAACCTGGCTGTTGAAATGCGAATTATCAGAAAAAGCGATTTGGCAAGGGTTTGGAAAACCAATGTTGGCTATGGTGGTTATATGGATAAGGATATGAGATTCCACATTACAGAACTGGAGGATAATGGAAAAGAGATGATTTCTAATAAACTGGATAAAATGGCCATGAAAAGCAGTGAATTAGCAATTGCAAAGTATGTAAAGGCTAAAAAATAATTCAATTATTGACTTTTCATCTCAAAAAATTTATTTCTTTAGAGCTTTTAATTCCATTTCAAATGGCTGCGTTCTTTCCAATAGGTAATTGGATCTATCTTAAATAAAGCCAGTTCTAGAATCTCATCTTCTGAGAGATGGAAAGTATTAAGTTTTAAATTTTCCTGCAACTGTGCCGTGTTACTTGCGCCGCTTAATAGGATGCTTGTAGGGAGAGTTTGCCCACAAAATTGGAGGGCAATGGCATCTACCCCAACCTTGTATTTGTAAGCCAAACGCTCGAGTTCACCATATAGGTTGATATAATGACTATAGGCTTTGTTTCTAAAAACCCTGCCATTTGCCAGGGCTTCTTTAATAATAATTCTTTTCTCTTGTTGTACGAGTTCCCTTGAAATTTTGCCCAAACTTTGATCCAGCATATTATAGGTTACCTGAAAAGCATCAAATAGTTGTTGGCCATCTACGGTAACATCCAGCGCCTTTTTAATAACATCTACCTGATTATCCCCTGTGGTGGTAATACCAATTTCGAGCTTATGTTCCTTTTTTAAAAATGCTAACGGAATTAGAACTGCCTCATTATCCAATACTCCTGTTTCCAGAGAAGCTGAATGTATTTGATATACTCTTAAATGGGGCATAAATGCTTTTGAAACTTCCCATTGCTCTTTTAATTTTTCTATGCTGTGTTCTTTTATTTCATGAATTGTAGCATTTATATCGAAATTAGCAACATAGGTATATCCCCATTTTGTTGCAATTTGTATGCTGGGATCATTTTTAGTCTGCAGCCATTCTAACACTAATTGTTCTGCTAAACCATAGCCCGGAGCGGTATCAAAATAGCGAACACCCAGATTGTAGGCGTTTTCTAAAACAGAAAAACCTTGTGCTTTAAAAGTTTCTAAATCTTGTCCTTCAGGCACCTCCTGGCGCACGTTAATATATTGCGGCCGTCCTAAAGCGGCAGTTCCTAATCCTAACTGCATATGTTATTTATAAAATTTGAATGTTCTCCAAAAAATGAATCACTTTCTGTTCTGGCATTTCGCAGGGCTTTAAGAGCTCTTTGTTAGCTGTAATATAATAATTTAAGCTAATAAAATCAGTACCTTGTAGTTCCTTGCCATATATTTTGAAAGACTTATCATTATTAAAAGTTTCTTTTGTAATACTATACTTTTTTGCATTATAAATTCCTTCAGAATAGCCTTCTGGTATTTTTTGTATGTACTTTAATACCTCTATCATTTAGTATAAGAGCTCATAGGATTATTTTAAAAGTTGACCTAATATATGCAGTATTTGGGAACTAATATGCCGGTAATTTACAGATAGTCCGGCAAAGCTATTTGTACATAAAATCAGAAATTGCTGCATAGAGTCCTATTGTTCCGCCTCCATCTTCTTTAACATGGCCCTGGAGTTCTTGGCTGTAGCACTATCAGGGTCTAGTTGTATGGCCTTATTGTAATATTCTTTAGCCTTTATCAGGTCGCCAGATTTCCAATAACCCTCAGCCAGGCTGTCCCAGGTATTGGCTGATTCCGGGAAAAGTTTGGCATTCATTTCGAATACAAAAAGGGCGCCTTCAAATTGATCGGAGCCCAGCATTTGATAAGCTGCCTTATTGAATTCAGCTTCAAAATTAAAAAACTTATAGGTCGGATCCTTCACCAGGCGCTGGGCTTCTGTAGCCACCAACTCATAATTACCATCCATAAAGATCTGGGTTAGGTAACCCATGGGATCTATGATAAAATTATCGGTAGAAAAATTCAGGGCTGTATCCAGGACCGGGTCTTTGTTGGCACTATAATCCACAAAAGTCATGTCCACGGCCAAATGAGGCACGGTATAATCTGCATTTTCCCATTGGGGCTTATCCTGCCACCAGGCAAAGGACAGGTAAACGGGCAGCTTGGAATTGGGCAGTTCTACGCGGCGGTTGTCACCATAGAAATTAATGTTTTCTCCAGTAGGTTCTCCTACAAAAATAGCATTGGTATAATTATCCAGTTCATTCACCAAATTCTGGCAGGCGGAAAAAGTACGCCGGCCTATGATAACGAAAAATTTCCCGGGCTGATTGATCTTCTGATGCTCTATGATCCCTGTAACTATGGGTTTATTCTTATAATTATTGCCTCCGCCATTTAGACGTACGTCCAAAACTAATTTCTCTACGTCATTGTTGTCTATAAATTCAAACAGGCGTTTGTAAAATGCCGGGATATTCTCATCAGGATCGTCCTGTATCTGACTATGCCTAACATATAACGCCTTTTCATTAGGCAGATATTCAAAATAGTAGATCTTATCCAGGTTTTTAAGGTAGAGCGGGTTGTTTGTCTGGTCTCTTGTCCCTGTCCAATCTGTACCAGGTTTAATCTCACCATATTCAAGGTAATCATGCTGTGGCTTGCCGGCATTTACTTCAGCCTTAAAGGTTTTTCCGTTCTTTTCGAGTGTAAACGAGATTTTCTTTTTTAAGGTTTCCGTGACGCGCTGTGCATGCAAAACCTCAGGCACCACCAGATAAATACCTCCCCAGGCCTTAAAGAATTGATCATTCTCAGCGGGTACCACAGGATAGATAGCCTCTAAAACCTGGTTTATGGGCTTGCCCTCTACTTCAAGTATTTTTGCCCCCACTAAGGCTTCATAGTCCTTATGTGCCCCATTAATATATGTCCCATCCTTATATTGGTATATATTTAGAGGCAACTGCTGGTATGGAATTGGACTTTCCGAAAAGCTCACCCGGGTATGCCCGTATTTAAACATTCCGACGATCCTTGCAAAACCAACTAGTATTTCATGATCCTGCATTTGGGGAATGGCCGTATATAACTCCACAACAGCCTTATCAAATTCGGCGGCCGTGGTCTTTTTAAAAAGAAAAGGATAATCCTTATGGACGGTATGTTGCAGGAAACTCAGGTCTTCCTGCCATTGTGAACTAGTGAACATTTGCTGAGCAGGCACTTGCCAAAACAGCAGCAAGGCAGCTAAAAAAAGTAAATTTTTCATAATAGAATTAGTTAGAAGTCAGACCCCAAGAGCAAGGCATGCAATTTATTAGACAATATTTTTTAAAAAATGTTACATTAAAATTCTGTCCCGGTTTTCTAGTTCGAAATTTAATCCATAATTTTTAATTATAATTTGAGCAATGCCAAGCATTAAAAGCAGATTTATATAATCAAGAGGACAGTCCCAAACTAGTTGGGATTGTCCTTTTTAATTGATTTCACCAAAATTTAAAATTACTCCAGGTCCAATACTAAACTTTCTGTGCCACTGTTTTTGGTATCAGATTCCAAACGCCGTCAGCCGCTGTTCTTTGGGCATACTCGGTAAAATCAATCGGTTTCCGGCCTAATACTTTCTCTATGTCATTGGTGATTACTGAATTACTTTCTACCAAAACTTCTTCGAACAAATAGTTGATTAACCATAGATAGCTATCAGGTAAATTAAATTCCTTCATCATTGCATTGTATTCTTCCATACTTATGGAAGTAAATTGAATGTCTTTCTTTGTAACAACAGAAATTTCTTTGACCACATCTGAAAAAGTAAGCGTACGTGGCCCTGTAAGTTCATAGGTATTCCCATTATGTTCTTTATTCAGCAGCGCTTCAACAACGACATCGGCGATGTCATTAGCATCTACATAAGGAACTTTGGCTTCATTTTTTGGCAAAGCCACATGGCCGGCAAGTATAGGATCAAGAAAGAAACTCTCGCTAAAGTTCTGATTAAACCAACTGGCTCTGACTATGGTCCAGTCCAGACCGGAGTTCTTTACTATTTCTTCACATTTTTCTGCTTCTATTTCACCTTTCCCGGAAAGTAAAACAGCTTTTTTTATTCCGGATTTCACCGCCTGGCTCGTAAATCCTTTAATGGCTTCTCGCGCACCGGGAACCGCCAAATCTGGTTGAAATGTAATATAGACGCTATGCATTCCTTCCAGGGCGCCTGCCCAGGTGATTGGGTCCTCCCAATCAAAAGAAGGTGTTTCACTCCGGGATCCGATTCTAACAGATTGCCCTTTTGCTAGTAATCTACTTGCTACGCGACGGCCAGTTTTTCCTTTGCCACCCAGTACTAAAATGTTTTGTGCTTTTCTCATGATATTTATTTTTAAGATTTATAGATTATGTGTTTATAGCGTTGTTTCTGCTCAGACAGATTAGTAGTAGCAGCAAGAATGATAGTATGGAACTAATAGTTCTGATAAGGTGTAATCTATTCCATTTTACTTCGAACTTATCTCGCAACAGTTGTAATTCTTCCAGACTGGCCTGTGCCAAATCTGTGTTGTCCAATAGCTCGTTCAAGGGCACATTTCCGAAAATGGTCACCAAACCAACCCCAATAATATAAAGTGAGGATGATACAAGCACCATCCATATAATTGTACTTGACGAGGTCCTGAATAAAAAGATATTTGCGATGTGTAAGAAAACCGGACCAAAGAATACTATCATAAAAGTTGGGTTAATAATGGCTCTGTTCATCTCCTGAAATGAGCGCAAATATC
>NZ_CAMYOM010000039.1 GCF_947260015.1 uncultured Eudoraea sp.
AGTTTCCCTTGTTTAATTAGAATACTTACCACTACATCTTCAGACTTTCTTTCCTGATCAATCACAGTTACGTTCCTGATTAAGATATTTTCTAAATCATTTATCACATCCTGAGTTATCCCAAAAAAAGGGAGCATCATAAGCATTGTTATAAAGAGAAACTTAGGCCTTATCATTACGATCTATTTGTTATTAAAAACGAATCTTTATTTTATTCAACAGGTTTAGGCTGTCGTAATGTCCGGCTTCCATTCTAGACATCTTACCCCTGGTCTATACTATACACAAAGTTAAGGGCCAAAAGGCACGGCTCTGATGATCAGCTTATAACGCATTTTCCTATCATTTTTTTCAGGGAGGAATTGCATTATTGGCGGACTTCGCCGGTAATCCTCCCAAACCATACGCGGCCTTTGTGTCGGTTTTATCCGTGGGAACCGCGAAGGCCCCAATAACCAATAAAACCAATCTCGCACTGAAATTTTAACTTTTTAAAATATTCACCCAAAAATCTGTTTCATTTTCGAAGATTAATGGATCTTCAATTAAAAATCAAAGATAAAATAATTTATATGTTTACACAGTCAGCTAAGGCATCTCCAATATTATTTAGTTCACTCTATTTTTACTGAATTTCAATATTTGATTAAAGAATTATGCAGCATATAGGTAAATGTACTGTAACGCAAATTGCATTCTGCTGATTTGATTAAACTTAGTTGGGATGTTTTATTAGTGAAGGCACTGACTGAATGACTAATAATTATGTCAATGATCAGGAATGAACGTGCAATAACTGAGAGTAGTAATTTTTAATTAATAGTGTATGATTTTTACAGGTTTGTGGTCAAAATTAATCAACAGTCTCATATTCTTGAAGTTATTCACTCAACCCATCATCTCCATTATGGTTTTATATACCAGTTGGGTAGGCAATCCTACAACATTGGTATATGATCCTTTAATTTCCTCGATCCCAATTAACCCAATCCAGTCCTGGATGCCATATCCCCCGGCTTTGTCAAAAGGTTTATATTCTTTGATGTAATAGCGGATCTCCTCGTCAGTCAAATCCTTGAACTTTACTTTCGTACTGCTACTAACCAATCGTTGATCATTGGTGCGGGTGAAACAAACCGATGTAATGACTTCATGCCAATCGCCAGACATTGATTTTAACATTAAATAGGCCTGCTTTTCATTTACAGGTTTCCCTAAAAACGTATCCTTGTGCCAAACAACAGTATCTGAAGTTATTAGTAAGTCATTTGCCTTAAGCTCTGCCAGAAAGGGCGCTGCTTTTAGTTTGGAAAGGAAATTAGCAATATCTGCTCCCTTTAAATGTTCGGGAAAGATTTCATCAACAGGCTTTAGGCGGACTTCAAAATTGAGGCCAAGTTTTTTAAAGAATTCCTGCCTTCGCGGGGATGCGGAAGCCAGGATGATATGGAATTTCTTTACTTTTTCAATTATCATGGGGCTAGTCGTTGGCGGCGCTGAAATTAGTATACCAATCGCCACGTACTTTCAGGACTTGTTCAATGACATCTCTCACACATTCATCCCCACTATGCCTGTGTGATATATAATTACATATCTCTTTGACTTCCTGAACGGCATCTTGCGGGCAAGCAGCGATAGCGGCTAGTTTCAAAGCCGGAATATCCGGAAGGTCATCACCCATGTAAAGTACATTTTCAGGGTCTATCTTGTGCTTGGACAAATACTCTTTTAGGGGCGCTTCCTTCATGGATGCCCCAAGATAAACATCTGTTACGCCAAGCCCTTTTAGTCTTATGCTCACACCTTCATTTGTGCCCCCTGAGATTATGCAGACATTATATCCTTTTTGTAGCGCCGTTTTAAGAGCATATCCATCTTTTACGCTCATTTTACGGAGCAATTCTCCTTCTGAGGTAATTAGTACATTTCCATCAGTAAATACTCCATCTACATCAAAGACGAATGTTGTAATATCCTTTAAAATTTTTTTATAGCTTGTTCCCATGGGTTTTTTGAATTGAATTACTTATCACAGAATAAATATCCCGGTAATTTTTATTATTTAAAAGTTCTAACTGCTGTTTCATCGTGAGTTTGTCATTCCGAATAGCAGGTCCTGTCTGAGCATTTAAGACCGGCGTTTGAGTTGCTTTTTTGGCTGTTTCTAAAATTAGTTGATTCAGAATAGTAAACGGAACTTCAGCCTCATTACAAATTTCGTTTCCAATATGATATAAATGATTTGTAAAGTTGTTTACAAATACCGCAGCCAGATGCACTAATTTTCGCTGATCAGAGGTCATTATTTGTACCTGATTAGAAATGGTATTTGCAAGCTCCGTAAGAACATCATAGTCTTCACTATTTTCCGCCTCAATACAAATTGGTACTGCGCTGAAGTCAATTTTACGCTCTTTGCTGATAGTCTGCAAAGGATAAAAAACACCTCTTCTCACTGATGGCGGGAGTACCGATAAAGGCATGGTTCCTGAAGTATGTACAAGAAGTCCCGATTTATTTTTAAAATGTTGTGCTACAGTCTTTATGGAATCATCATTTACAGCGATAATATAAATCTTTGAATCTAAAATATGTTCAAAATTTGTTGCTGTATTCGGACAATTTTTAAAAGGCGTTAATTTTTTTTTATCGCGTCCTATGACCTGAATTATTTTAACCCCCTTTTTGTTATCTAAAGCAGTAAAAAGCTGTTGTGCTACATTCCCCGTGCCAACTATAACTATAGTAATCATAGTGCTAAAATAAGGATATAATTAATTTCATTTCTGTATACTAAATGCAATTTTACAGTATTTGTTAAGGGTATGGAAAACTAAAAAAAATGTTTTGTCTGCAACAAAAAAGGCAGTCTAATAGACTGCCTTTAAATGGAGGAAATTGGTTTTAGGCACATGAAATAATAACAGCATGCGTATGGCCATCATCGTTTGAAGAAGTTACAGTAATGGAATCATTTGTTTGCAAACTATTAAAATTGTCAGCTGAGATTGTTAAACTGTGATTATGTGTACCGCTGCCCATAATAGAATAGGTTTTTGCGACGCCGTCGTTCACATCAGCTGCAGAGACTTCTAAAGTATGTCCGTGATTACCGCCAATTGCATTTGTTGTACCATTCTCAAGACAATTGGCTTCCCCCGGTAAAGGATCTGGATCAGGTAAAGAATCAGGATCAGGACTTCCTGATCCATCATCGGAACTAGAACATCCGATTAGAGAATAGGCGGGGATGCCAATTAGCAATAAGCCCGCCGTTTTTTGAATAAATGTTTTTCTTTCCATTTTTCATAGTTTTAATTATTTTTTCTTTAAGTTATAAAAAATCTGGGAGTTAAGTTCTTAACACCTCTTTTTTATTCATATAATAGTGTATGTTAATACTATTCTTATCTACTTAAAATATCCTATTTTTGCCTCCTGAATTCAAAATTATCTCAATAGGATGAAAGAGCTGTTTAAGAAGATTTTCTTTTCTACCCGTTTGACCGCAGTTCTTTTCATTGTTTTTGCTACCGCCATGGCATTTGGCACCTTCATAGAGAGTTGGTACAGCACTGAAACTGCAAGAATCTGGATCTATAATGCCACCTGGTTTGAGTTGATCATGGTGTTTTTTGTAATCAATTTTATTGGTAATATTTTTCGTTATCGACTGTTGCGCAAGGAAAAATGGCCTGTTTTAACACTCCATATCTCCTGGATTCTAATTATTTTGGGCGCCTTTGTTACCAGATATATAAGTTTTGAAGGTATGATGCCTATCCGGGAAGGGAGAACAGAAAATGTTTTCTATTCAGATAAAACCTTTCTTACCGTATTTATTGATGGAGAAATAGAAGGGGAGCCTAAACGAAAAATTCTTGAAGACGACCTTATCGTAACTCCGGAAGCCATAAAATCTAATCTACCCTGGACATCCGATTTTAATGGACAAGAGGTTACCATTGCTTATGACAGTTTCATTCAAGGAGCAAAAAACGACCTAATACCGGATACTAAAGGAGCTTACTATTTAAAAATAGTGGAAGCCGGAGATGGCAACAGGCATGAACATTATCTCGAAAATGGGACGGTAGCGAATATCCATAATATTCTTTTTTCGTTGAACAAGGAAACGGAGGGTGCTGTAAATATAATTACTACCGACAGTATTTATCAAATTAGATCACCTTTCGAAGGGAGCTTTATGAGAATGGCAGATAAGTTTCAGGGCAAGGTTCTAAAAGACAGTTTGCAGGAGCTTCAGTTACGATCTCTTTACAATATGGGGGGGATGCAATTTGTTTTACCTGAGCCACTTGTTCAGGGCTCTTATGGGGTTGTAAGTGTGTCGGAAAATGAAATTACACCAGCCACCCAGGACGCCCTGGTTCTCAAGATAAGCAGCAATGGTGAAACGGTTACGAAAAAATTGTTGGGAGGCAAGGGTTCCAGTAATTATTCAGATAAATTCAAAGTAGGGGGTTTGGATTTTAGTCTTCGATATGGATCAAAAGTTTATCAATTGCCATTCAGCATTAAACTGAACGATTTTATTGCCGAGAAATACCCCGGAACTGAAAAAAGCTATGCCTCTTTTATGAGTAAAGTTACGGTGGAGGACGAACGGCCATTTGATTATGATATTTTTATGAATCATATTCTTGACCATAAGGGATACCGGTTTTTTCAGGCAAGTTTTGATCCGGATGAACGTGGAACCGTTCTTTCAGTCAATCATGATTTCTGGGGCACATGGATTACCTATATGGGGTACTTTTTATTATATACTGGCTTAATGGGGATTATGTTCTTTGGCAAAACCCGATTTAAGGAGTTGACTCTGGGGTTAGATAAATTAAAGAAGCAAAAGGCAGTAGCTTCCGTTATAATGCTTTTTGGAGTTTTAAGTTTAAATGCCCAGGTAAAACCTCAGAACGGGGACCATAATCACCAAAATACCCCAAGTCAGCAGCAACTAGATTCCCTGTTAGAATCTTCTACTGTTACTAAAGAGCATGCGGCGAAATTTGGAGAATTGGTCATCCAGGACGATGGTGGAAGAATGAAACCGTTAAATACGTTTTCTTCAGAACTACTTCGTAAACTGAGTTTTAAGGATAAATATAAAGACCTGAATGCCGATCAGGTATTCTTATCCATGATGTTAAACCCGGCCCTATGGTACAATACAGAGTTTATAGCCCTCGATAAAAAAGGGCAAAATGATAGCCTCCGGGGTATAATAGGAGTAGAAGGATCTCAGAGATACGTAAAAGCGACCGATTTTTTTGACTCCAAAGGGGCTTATAAACTAGCGCCATATTTACAAGATGCTTATGCCACAAGCACTCCGGATAAATTTCAACAGGATTACAAAGATGTCGATTTACGCCTTGGGCTATTAAACAGGGCACTTAGTGGAGAAATTATAAAAATCTTCCCTTTGTTGAATGATGAGAATAATAAATGGGTGTCTGCCGTAGAATACAGGTCGGGGCAATACAAAGTATCTGACTCACTTTATGCGAATTTTATCAAAAATGCTGTTCCGTATTATTTGCATTCTCTCCAAAGTGCAATAGCAAATAAGGATTATACCGAAGCAGATAAACTACTGGCTGCATTTCATCAGAACCAACAAAACCATGGTAGCGAGGTGCTTCCATCAGAAAATAGGGTAAAGGCAGAAATTATTTATAACAAGCTCGATATTTTTAATCGCCTCTATAAATACTATGCCCTTGTTGGTATCCTTATGTTCTTTGTTCTTGTGTTTACAATTTTTAAGGAAAGAAGGATATGGAATATAGCCACATACTTATTTAAAGGAATAATTTATATATTTTTTATCTGGCATACGTCCGGATTAATCATGCGCTGGTATATTTCCGGGCACGCTCCCTGGAGTGATGCCTATGAAAGTATTCTCTATGTTTCCTGGGCTACAATGGGCATGGGGTTACTTTTAGGGCGGAAAAATAATATGACCATTGCAGCATCGGCCTTTGTTACTTCCATGCTATTGTGGATTGCACATCAAAGCTGGGTTGATCCGTCAATTGCAAATCTGGTCCCTGTTTTAGACAGTTACTGGCTAATGATACATGTGGCCGTTATCGTCGGCAGTTACGGGCCGCTTACCGTTGGGATGATTCTTGGAATAGTATCTCTTTTGTTAATTATTCTAACCAATGCCAGGAACAAGGAGCGGATGGAATTAAACCTGAAAGAACTCACAATAATTAATGAACTTTCCATTACCGTGGGACTTATAATGCTTACCATAGGAAACTTTCTCGGGGGGCAATGGGCCAATGAAAGCTGGGGACGATACTGGGGCTGGGATCCTAAAGAAACCTGGGCTCTTATTTCAATTATGGTATATGCCTTTGTAATACATACCAGACTGGTGCCGGGTTTACGTGGAAGATGGACATTCAATTTTCTAACCATCCTTGCTTTTGGAAGCATTATGATGACCTATTTTGGGGTAAACTTCTATTTGGTTGGGCTTCATAGTTATGCCAGTGGGTCTCAGGTAATTACTCCTGTCTTTATTTGGTATACACTATTTGGGGTATTATTGTTAGGAGGAATCAGCTATTGGCGATATAAGTTGAATTACATTAAATAAGTATTCATACGATTCACAATGATTCTGAAGGACCGGAGAAGCTAGATTAGGAAATA
This sequence comes from uncultured Eudoraea sp., assembly GCF_947260015.1. Taxonomy (GTDB): domain Bacteria; phylum Bacteroidota; class Bacteroidia; order Flavobacteriales; family Flavobacteriaceae; genus Eudoraea. Next base: position 6,697 of record NZ_CAMYOM010000039.1, read on the forward strand.
GCTGAATTAGAGCAATCTATGAAGTAATTCTACCATATGATTCATTTTTGTATTTCCCGTAATATTTGCATCTTTGTTTAATCATGAAGTACTAGAAATTATGTTAGCAATAAATGTCATAGGGGTAGTTACCGAAAAATAATCTCCATCCCCGGAAGATTATAAGACATTTCATTCTTCAATTAATATGATTTCTTTAAAATGACACATCAGAATAAAATTACTTTCAATAAGCTTTACAGGTATTTTATAATAGCCATTACCGGAAAAGAAACCGAATTCACTACGGGTAGTATCCGCAAGGCAGTTTTTATGCTTTCCATACCCATGATCCTTGAGATGATGATGGAATCTATATTCGCTATTGTTGATATAGCCTATGTATCCAGGGTAAGTGTAAATGCGGTAGCCACAATAGGCCTTACTGAATCTGTTATAACCCTGGTATATGCAATTGCCATTGGCCTTAGTATGGCTGCAACTGCCGTTGTAGCAAGAAGGGTAGGTGAGAAAGACCTTAAAGGCGCCAGGCAAGCCGCTATGCAGGCAATACTGTTGGGGATAGCAGTGGCTGTTTCTATAGGCGTAGTGGGGTTTCTTTATTCAAAGGAAATATTGGCACTTATGGGTGGGGAACCCGACTTAATTGCAGAGGGCTATGGGTATACTAAATTGCTGATTGGAGGCAATATCACAATAGTTTTACTTTTTTTAATCAATGCCATTTTCCGAGGGGCAGGGGATGCCTCTGTTGCCATGTGGACATTAGTTCTATCTAACGGACTTAATATTATTCTGGATCCTATTTTTATTTTTGGTTGGGGTCCCATTCCCGAATTTGGTGTTATGGGAGCAGCAATAGCTACAAATATTGGCAGAGGTACCGCTGTAATTTTCCAGTTGGGGATCTTATTTTTTGGATGGAGCAGAATTAAATTAGCCGTTAGTGATATCGTATTAAGAACAGGAGTAATGCTTAATCTTATAAAGGTTTCCCTGGGAGGTATCGCTCAATTTTTGATAGGGACTTCTAGCTGGGTCTTTTTAATGCGGTTAATGTCCGAATTTGGTAGTGAAGTTTTGGCGGGATATACCATTGCCATCAGGGTAATGATGTTCACTTTTATGCCTGCATGGGGAATGAGTAATGCCGCGGCTACATTGGTTGGCCAGAATTTAGGCGCGAAACAGCCCGAAAGGGCGGAGAAGTCGGTTTGGATTACCGGAAAATATAATGCCTACTTTATGCTGGCTGTTTCTTTAATCTATCTCTTTTTTGCTCCTGAAATAATAGGCCTTTTTACTAATGTTACCAGCGTTGTTGAGAATGGGGCACTTTGCCTGCAGGTTGTTGCTGCGGGTTATATCTTTTACGCTTATGGGATGGTTGTCTCTCAGGCTTTCAATGGGGCAGGAGACACAAAAACGCCCACAAAAATTAATCTTATTGCTTTTTGGGGATTTCAATTGCCCTTTGCTTACCTGGCTGCAATTACATTTGAATTAGGTGCTCTGGGCGTGTTTCTGGCCATAACATTAGCTGAGGTAATGCTGTCTGTTATCGCGATCATCTGGTTTAGAAAAGGCCATTGGAAAAAAGTTCAGGTATAGCCTATTTTTGTAACTTTAGTCATTAATAGAATTTGTATGAAACAGAACAATAAGGGGATTAATACTATTTGCACCCATTTTGGTGAATTAAAGGATAAGGAGTACAAAGGGGCTGTTTCTCCCTTGTATATGAGTACCTCATATGCATTTGATGATGTGGATATTAAAAGGTATCCAAGATATTTCAACACCCCAAACCAAAAGGCCTTGTCACAAAAAATAGCAGCTCTGGAACACGCAGAGGATGCAATGATATTTGGAAGTGGAATGGCCGCTGTAAGTACCGCGCTTCTGGCATTTTTAAAGACTGGTGATCATGTGGTACTACAAAATATGTTATATGGGGGAACACACAATTTGGTAACAAAACAATTTGAAAATTTTGGGATATCCTATTCTTTTACTGAAGGCCTGAAACCAATAGATTTTGAAGCAAAAATCAAGAAAAATACCAAGGTTATTTATATTGAAACACCATCGAATCCTTTATTGACTATCACTGATCTTGCGGCTGTTGCAAACATTGCTAAAAAGTACAACTTAATCTCCATGATAGACAATACGTTTGCCAGCCCGGTAAATCAAAACCCAATTGATTTTGGTATTGACGTGGTTATCCACAGTGCCACAAAGTATATGGGAGGACATTCAGATATTTGTGCAGGTGCCATTGCGTCATCCAAAGTAAATATGGAGCGTATTTTCCAATTAGCAATAAACCTAGGAGGTAGTCTTAGCGATTATACCGTATGGCTGTTGGAACGCAGTATAAAGACCATGGGTATTCGTGTCAAAAGTCAAAATGAAAATGCGATGAGGCTTGCCGAGTATTTGCATGGAAATGCGGATATTAAGCAGGTTAATTACCCCGGTCTGACCTCCCATCCGGATCATGCTTTAGCTAAATCACAAATGAACGGTTTTGGAGGGATGCTTTCCTTTGAACTTAAGGAATCAATTAATGCTACTGATTTTCGAAAAGCACTTAAACTTATTAAATCTTCCATGAGTTTAGCAGGTATAGAGAGCACAGTGCTTTCGCCAACACAGACTTCACATGCCCTGCTATCGGCAGAAGATCGATACAAGCAGGGAATTGCCGATGGGTTAATACGCTTTTCCTTAGGTATAGAAGAAGCGGAAGATCTGATAGCAGATATTGAACAGGCTTTAAAAAAAGTAAAAGCGAAACAACCTGCTTTAAATAACCAATAAATTACCATAAAAATATTAAATGAAGTTAGACATTCTAGTTTTTGGAGCACATCCTGATGATGCGGAGTTAGGAGCCGGAGCAACCATAGCCAAAGCAACCGCAAATGGTAAAAAAGTAGGTATTATTGATTTGACCAGAGGGGAATTAGGTACCAGGGGTACTGCCGAAATCCGGGATAAAGAGGCCGAAAATGCGGCAAGAATATTAGGGATTTCAGTAAGGGAGAACTTAGAATTCGCCGATGGTTTTTTTACGAATGATAAAATCCATCAAATGGCGGTAATTCAATTAGTGCGAAAATATCAGCCAGATATAGTATTATGTAATGCAATAGAAGACAGGCATATAGATCATGCCAAAGGAAGTAAATTGGTAAGTGATGCTTGTTTTCTGAGTGGGCTGATAAAAATAGATTCAAAGTTACCCGGGGATGACCAATGGCAGTTACACTGGCGGCCAAAACAAGTTTATCACTACATTCAATGGAAAAACCTGGAACCTGATTTGGTTGTTGATGTATCTGGATTTATTGACATAAAAATGAAAGCTATTTCGGCTTATGCCTCACAATTTTATGATCCGGATAGTAAAGAACCCAATACACCAATTAGCAGTAAAAATTTTACGGATAGTATTGCTTACAGAGCAAGGGATTTAGGGCGTTTGGTTGGTGTTGAATACGGAGAAGGGTTTACTGCGGAACGTCATATAGGGGTTAAAAATCTTTGGGATATTTTTTAAACTGCCTTGCTATAACTTTTCTCTCTTTTGGGGAGTGTGAAAAAGAAGCAAGAACCTTTGCGCAGTGCACTTTCCACCCAAATACTGCCGCCATTCTTCTCTACCATTTCTTTACATAGAGATAGTCCTAGACCTGTCCCTTTTTCGTTATCTGTACCGTAGGTAGTGATATTTGAATTCTTCTCAAATAAATTCTTTACTGTAATTTTATCCATTCCTACTCCTGTATCTCTTATAGCAACTTCCCATAAATTATCTCGCTCACGTGCCGATATAGTTATCATCCCGTTTTGTGGAGTGAATTTTAAAGCATTACTGATAAGGTTCCTCACAACAATATCAATCTGATTACTATCGGACCATGTAAGTGTATTTTCCGTAAGCTCGCTTACAATTTTTATAGATTTCTTTTTAGCAATTTCAGATAGTAATTTAATATTTTCAGAAACCAGTGATTCCAGAGCCATAAGAGAAGGCTTGGTTACAGCACCGTTCATCTGGGTATTGCCCCAACTTAGTAGATTATTTAAGGTAAATGAAACGTGATCAACATCTTCCCTTAATTTAGGAACAAATTCTAAAAATTCATCGGTCTCAATATCACCATCAGAATAAAGCCTTAGTAGTTCTTGCAGGGCGCCAACGGGACCTCGAAGGTCATGTCCTATTATGGAGAACAATTTAGTTTTTGTTTCATTACTTTCCTGCAACTCAGATTCTCTTTTTTCCAGAACTTCTTTTTTAGCCTCTAATTCCCTATTAAGTCGTTTCTGGATATTCTCTGCCCGATATACCAAAACTATAATTATCATAAAGACTACCAATATGGAGAATGCAGCTATGATATACCGCTGTTGTTTTGCCAATGCTTTATCATTTTCTTCAATGAGCAATTGCTTTTGTAGATCATATTCAGACTGGGTTTTTAACATGGTCAAACTCTTCTTATTCTCATTTCTGGATAAGGTATCAGAAAGTGTTTGATAGAGTTCGTGGAAATTTAAAGCCTGATCGAAGTTCTTTTTATTTTTATTTATTCTGTAAAGAGTATAAGCACATTTTTGAGTCCCTTCCATGAACTGTATTCTGTCGGATATTTCATAGGCCCGAAGCGCTATATTTTCTGAAAGACTATCCTTGCCCTGCCCTAAATATGCCTCGGCCATTCCGTTAAAGAGGTCAATCTTACCGCGGTCGTCATCCAACTCTTTATGCAGCAATTCGCTCTGGTTGTACCAATAAAGAGCCCATTTGTACTTGTTTTCTTTTAAATATATTTTGCCTTTTATTTCATAGGTAAAAGCCAACCAATCCATAATTTTATGTTTTTCAAAAATGGCAAGGCTTTTATTTATATTAAACATGGCATAGTCTAGTTTACCCATATCCGCATAGGTTGAAGCCAAATTACTCAAAGTCTCTGCAATGATTATCTCGTTACCCAGTTCCCCGTTAATTTTCTTTACTTTTTTGTAAAAATCAAGAGATTGTTCATAATCTTTTTGGGAGGCATATAAATTAGCGATGTTTTCATTCATAATAGACAACATCCTTTTATTGCCAATTTCTTCTGCAATTTCGATAGCATTAAGGTATCCCGTCAAAGCATGGGCATAATCTCCTTTGTAGGCATTTTCGGAGGCCAGGTTATTCATAACGCGAAGGCTCAAATTTTTATTTCCCAATTCTTTAGCAATATCAAGACCTGCACTATAATTAAAAATTGCATTATCTGAATCACCTTTGTCAGAGTAGTAATCACCAAGGCGCAGTCTTGCTTTACTTTCGCCTTCCTTATAACCCGAATCTATACTAAGTTGAAGAACTTCATTGGAGAGTAGAAAAAGGCTATCTGTATTATAGTATCTGAGTTGATGCCCTAAATCGCTCAAAAGGTCTATATATACAGTGTCCTTTGGGGAAAAGTCTTTTCGTGACCTAAGTTCCCTAATACTGTCTATGTATTTTTTTTGCAGTTCCTGCTGAGCATTAGCATTTGAAATACTGCAAATAACGAGTATTACAATTGCAGCATGCTTAATGATGTCTTTATAATGGGTCCGGATGTAGGTCAAAATTAAGGGCATGGGTTACTAACCAATTCTCGAAATAAAATTACATCTGTGATGCCTAATGGTCTAATTTATGTTGTGAAACGCCAAATATTGTGTGTTTTATCTGCTATATTGTGTATTTCATCGGTATTTTTAAATATAATAATGATTTTTCGATGAGCACTTGCGATTTTGGCTTGAGGTTTAAACCATGATATAGCACTAAAAATTTCAGGAGTTTAGTTTGAAACAATGGGTAAAAAAAATTACCTTTGCCAGCGCTTGCAAATGGTGGTTGTAGCTCAGCAGGTTAGAGCGCTGGATTGTGGTTCCAGAGGTCGCCGGTTCGAACCCGGTCTTCCACCCTTATTAGTTTTCTAAAGCCCTGTCATAAATGATGGGGCTTATCTTTTAAGCTTATTTCGATTAGCCTGGAATTTGGAAAAGAATTAATTATTCCTACTATATTTTAATCTTTACTTAGATGGGGTAACATCTACCTCAATACGCACATCCCTGTTCGCAATTTCCCAGGCAGTAAAGAAGACCAGTCGCGTGCGGTTTTCCAGTAAGTCATAGTTTATTTTATTAGGGGTGTCCCCGGGTCTGTGATAATCTTCATGGGTACCACTAAAATAAAAAATGACAGGAATATTATTTTTCGCAAAATTGTAATGGTCGCTCCGATAATAAAAACGATTGGGATCATTTTCATCGTTATAGGTATAATCAAGGTTCAGCTGTGAATATTTATCATTGATTTCTTCGGATAGGTTATGAAGTTCCGTACTTAATTTATCTGAACCAATGAGATACACGTAATTACCGTTGCTCTCATGTTTAGGATCAATACGCCCTATCATATCTATATTAAGGTTGGCAACAGTTTGAGACAAAGGAAATACAGGGTCATTATCTGTATAGTATTTTGATCCAAGTAATCCTTTTTCTTCACCGGTAAAATGCAGGAATACTATAGATCTTTTTGGTCCGTTTCCCGTATCTGCAGCCTGTTTAAAAGCTTCGGCAATTTCTAGCATAGCAACTGTTCCGGAGCCATCATCATCTGCACCATTATTAATGTCACCATTATCATTGACTCCAATATGATCTAAATGTGAAGATATGACTATAAACTCATCAGGTTTTTCAAAACCACGAATAATTGCCGCAATATTTTCAGACGATACGGCCTCATTATTACTTTTAATGTTAAAAGATATCGGCTGTGGAATTATTCCTGAATTCTGTGCTTCCTTTATGGCAGGGAATATATTTTTAATCATGGTTTCACTAAGGAAAACTAATGCGGCATCGTATTCTTCAACCTTAATTTCCATTTTCATTTTATCACTCCCTTTCAAATAGTCATAATATCTTTTATAACGGCCGTAATTGTCCGGATCATAATATAGTACCCCTTTGGCTCCTTTATCTCTGGCCAATTTTAATCTGGCTCCTGCAGCATCAGACTTATTACTCCAAACAGATTTTTCAGAACTGCCTGAAATCAAGTAGGTGCCGTCTTTTTTCACAGGCTCCCCTGCCTTAATTAAAATAAGTTTTCCCGATACATCCAATCCTTCATAATCTGAGTACCCCGTGTCTTCAATCCCATAACCTGCATAAATAATTTCGTTGAAATTTCCTTCAATAGGTGTAAATGTTAAAAAATCGGTTCCTAACTCATATTTAGTCGCTCCCGCCATTATGGAGCCCACAGGCAATTTGGGGAATACCAAAGGAACTTCCTGCAAATAATCACCATCCTCTTTAGCCGCCGGGACTCCCATTGCCCTATAATTGGCCTGCAAATAGTCCACCGCTTTTTTTTGTCCGGGTTGACCTGTTTCTCTACCCTGAAACTCATCTGAAGCATAGATATACAAATGTTCTTTTAATTCCTTCTCTGTTATTGTTTCTGCATAGACCTGCGGATCTGCTATT
>NZ_CAMYOM010000040.1 GCF_947260015.1 uncultured Eudoraea sp.
CCAAAGAAACTTGAAATATCAGGAAAAACATAAAAAGCACCTTCCGGGACATTTAAATTAAATCCATTTATTTCCCCTAAAAGCTCCAACAAGAGATCTCGCCTTTTATGAAATTCATCAATCATGAATTGAATTTTGCTCACAGGTGCATTTAATGCTTCAATTGTAGACCGTTGAGCTATAGCATTGGCGCCACTTGTAATTTGTCCCTGAAATTTAGTACAAGCCTTAGCAATCCATTCTGGTGCTCCTATATAACCAATTCTCCACCCCGTCATGGCAAAGGCCTTCGATACGCCATTTACCGTAATTGTCCTCTCGTACATTCCATCCATCTTGGCAATACTTGCATGCTTGCTCCTGAAATTAATATGCTCGTATATCTCGTCGGATACAACCAGGATTTCGGGATAATTTTTTAATACTCCTGCAATTCCTTTCAATTCTTCTTCACTATAAACAGATCCACTTGGATTACAAGGAGAGCTAAACCAAATCATTTTAGTTCTTGAAGTTATTGCCCCCTTCAATTGTTCCGGGGTCATTTTAAAATCTGATTCTATGCTGGTTGGAACTTCAACCGGCACTCCTTCCGCCAGTTTTACAATATCGCTGTAGCTTACCCAATAAGGGGCCGGCAAAATTACTTCATCACCTTTATTGAGTGTTACCATTGCTACATTGGCCAGCGATTGTTTTGCTCCGGTTGACACAACTATTTGGCTTAGCCCATAGTCCAGATCATTATCCCTTTTAAACTTATTGGAAATAGCTTGCTTAAGATCTGCGTATCCATCTACCGGTGAATAACTGCTATAATTCTCATCAATTGCTTTTTTTGCTGCTTCTTTAATAAAATCTGGGATATTGAAATCTGGTTCCCCCAAACTCAACCCAATAATATCCTTTCCCTGGGTTCTTAATTCTCTAGCTTTTGCGGCCATAGCTAAGGTAGCCGAAGTAGACATGTTTTTTATTCTATCGGATAAAAGCTTGCTCATTATTACGATAAATTTACTGGTACTGTAATGTAGGCTTTTTGCCTAATTCCTTTAAGTGTTTGAAATGCGAAATTATAGCTTTTCTTGTAGTTTTATACTCGTTATAGGGTAAATTAAATTCCTTTGCCGTCTGTTTAACAATTTTGGATATTTTTGTGTAATGAATGTGGCTGATATTTGGAAAGATATGATGCTCTACCTGATGATTTAATCCTCCAGTAAACCAATTTACAATCTTGTTTTTTGTTCCAAAGTTAACTGTTGTCAGCAACTGATGTATGGCCCAGGTATTTTTCATAGTACCATCTTTTGCCGGTAAAGGTGTTTCGGCCTCATCTACAACATGGGCCAATTGAAAAACAACGCTGAGAATTACACCTGCCACATAATGCATAATAAAAAAGCCAAGTAAGATTTTCCACCATGCTATATCCAAAATCAGCATAGGCAACACTATCCATATTGTTATATAAATCATTTTAGTAGCCACCAAAACGCTCCAGTTAAGAAAAGGATTTGGAAACTTTCCATACGATAACTTGCGTTTGGAATAGCGGTACATTTGCATAAAATCTGTTGTTATTGCCCAATTAAAGGTTAACAAACCATATAAAAATACAGAATAGTAGTGCTGAAATTTATGGAATCGGTGCCATTTTGCGTGTTCGGAAAAACGCAATATTCTTCCAGCCTCAAGATCTTCATCATGTGTGTGTATGTTGGTATAAGTGTGGTGCAAAACATTGTGCTGCACCTGCCAGTTATAGACGTTTCCTGCCAGAATATAAATACTGCTCCCCATCAGTTTATTAACCCACTTTTTGGTGGAGTAGGATCCATGGTTTCCATCGTGCATGACATTCATGCCTACACCGGCCATGCCAACTCCCATTGTAATTGTTAATAATAGATTGGCCCAGTTAGGCAAATTTAGAGTCAAAATTAAGAAGTAGGGAGCCAGAAAAAGAGCAAACATAATGGCTGTTTTGAAATACAAACGCCAATTTCCGGTTTTCTTTAATTGATTTTCCTTAAAATAATTATTTACTCTTTTATTCAAAGTCTTAAAGAACTGTGCGGAATCTTTTCTAGAGAATTTAATTGTTGTTGAATCCATATGAAGAAATCATTTGTGTAAATATAACGTAATATCTGACTTTTTAATACCTTCCCTTCACGATAATTAAAAATGCCGTTAGTAGTGAATGTATTATTTTTGGCAAAATGCAAAGGTACAGATGCAAGCTGATATAATATTCAAATATTTTCCCAATTTATCCGAAATTCAAAAAGAACAATTTTTCCGACTTGAAAATCTATATCAGGACTGGAATATAAAAATAAATGTAGTTTCCAGAAAAGATATAGACGAACTTTATTTGCGTCATGTGCTTCATTCTTTAGGGATAGCCAAGATTCAGTCGTTTAAAAATGGCACCTCTATATTGGATGTTGGAACTGGCGGTGGTTTCCCCGGTATTCCCCTGGCGATACTTTTTCCGGGTTCCCATTTTACATTGGTAGACGCAATTGGGAAAAAAATAAAAGTAGTAGATGAAGTCGTTTCCGGCCTTGAACTAAAAAATATTACGACTTATCACAGTAGGGTTGAGGACCTGCATGATCATTATGATTTTATTGTTAGTAGGGCCGTAGCGGCTATGCCCACCTTTGTTAGATGGGTTCAGGGTTGTATCAAGAAAAAATCGGTACATGAACTTAAAAACGGAATCCTTTACTTAAAGGGAGGGGACTTATCCGAAGAGTTGAAGGACTATAGAAATGTACAAGTGTTTGAAATGTCTGAATTCTTCGAGGAGGACTTTTTTAAAACCAAAAAAGTGGTCTATTTACCAATGAAATATAAGGGCAAGAGTTAAAGTGTCAGCATCATATTAAAGGAATACCTACAATTTTGAGCATAGGTTTTGATATATTCCATGCATTTTTTTAACCTGCTTTTTTTTGCTTTAACATTAATATTTCTTTCCATTTCAAAGATTTAGAGTACGGTTAATAATTATAAATTTACAATTACTTAACGTTAAATTTACATAAATATTTTGATAAATGCACTTTTTAGAAAGTTAAAGTGCTGATTTTTAAATGTAAAATGAAAATTTAGACTTACCTGATATCGAATTTGTAGGATTGAAGAATTCGATCCATAATGGTGAAATTGAAAAGTTTGGGGTTTAAAATTTTAACTTAAGTCCGGAGGAGGAGTTAGTATTCATTTTGGCCGCTTTCATGATGTCTGTCTTATACTTAGCCGGAACAACTTGCCATCCATCATAAATTTCTCCGTTAATATAATATCTTTCAGAATTTTCCGTCATCGCTGTTTTAGTCATCAATCTATAGTAGTTTGCAGGGGCTTCTCTTCCGGCTTTGTCTCCAAGCAAAACCAGTTCATGAACTCCATCGCCATCAATATCAGATTGTATCCAGTTTAATTCCAGTATTTTATTATAAGTGCCATCAGACATCATATTCTTAATATTGTAATTAAAATCTTCGATTATTTTTTGTGCATTTGGCTTGTTTTTTAAGATGGCAAGGTGAAGTGGCTGAATTATAAAAGCCTCTTTGCCAATTTCAAGAAACCTGCTGATATCATTGAGTTGATAAGTTAATAAATAGGATATGAGTAATTCATCTACCAACATATAATCTGTCTCGAATGTTAGTAATTTCTCCAGATTTTCCTGATCACTTTTACCGGGAATAATTATAACATCTAATGAGGTATAAACTGTAGATCCATAGGCATAGCCCGATATAATTGCAATTCTTTTACCCTTTAATTCATTTAGGGATTTAGCGCTAACATCACTTCCTTTTCTGCCGACTAAAATCAAGCGGTTTTCCAGATATGGCTCAGAATAGAGGAGGTAATTTTCCCGGTCTTCTGTTTTCCATAAGGCCGCACTTCCGTCGTACTTTCCTGTATTTAGCCCGTCCATTACCTCCGAAAATCCTGCAATAGTCTGTTCTACTTGAACATTGCCCCGGTTCAGGGCCTCTTTTACTAATTCGAGTGCGAAGCCTTTTTCACTGGCTATATCAGTAAATGGCGGAAATACATCAGAAGCCAATTTTATATTTTGCTCCTGAGAGTAAGAATATATAGATGGAATAATTAGTAAAACGAATAGGAAATTTTTCATAGCCGCGCCTGGTTAGTGGTAAAAAGCACCATAAGATAAACCAACCAACGGTGAAATTATGTTAAAAAATGAAACAAAAACTATAATTCAAAATACTTTAAAAAAATATTTTACCCTAGCCTCGTAAATTTTAGGGTAAAATGGCATTCTACCAATAGCGAATATAAAGTGTTAGGGCTCATAAGATTTATCCCAGAAACGGATAACGATAATCCTCTGGAGTTACAAAAGTCTCTTTAATAAGCCTCGGCGAAACCCATCGGAGCAAATTTTGGGCAGAACCTGCTTTGTCATTTGTCCCTGAGGCCCTGGCACCACCAAAAGGTTGCTGCCCCACTACGGCACCTGTAGGTTTGTCGTTTATATAGAAGTTACCTGCGCAGTTTTGTAGTACTTTTGTGGCTTCATCAATGGCATATCGATCTTTTGCTAAAACAGCACCTGTTAGGGCATATTCCGATGTGCTATCTACCAATTTCAGAGTTTTGGACCAGTCCTTATCTTCATAGGCATAAACTGTAACTACAGGCCCAAACAATTCAGTTTCCATCGTTGAATAATGAGGATTCGTGGTGAGTATTACCGTAGGTTCGATAAAATAACCCTGGGATTTATCAAAATTACCTCCAACAACAATACTGGCATCCTTATCTTTTTTAGCCTGATCAATATATGACGCTAATTTGTCGAATGATCCTTCATGTATAACAGCAGTTATAAAGTTGCTCATATCTTCTGGAGATCCCGGAGGATTGAATGATTCTACATCCCTCTTTACTAAATCTAATATTTCAGCGGAAGTAGACTTCGGCAAATATACCCTTGAAGCAGCACTGCATTTTTGACCCTGAAATTCAAATGCCCCTCGGGTGATTGCCGTAGCTACCTGTTGAGGTTTTGCCGTTGGATGCGCAATTATAAAGTCTTTCCCCCCGGTTTCACCAACAATTCTTGGATACGTTTTATAACGGTCAATATTATTCCCAATTTGTTTCCATAAGGATTTAAAAACATGAGTGCTACCTGTAAAATGAATTCCTGAGAAGTCGACACTTTCCAAAACCGTTTCTGTTATCATTACCGGATCACCATAAACCACATTGATAACTCCATCTGGCAGACCGGCCTCTTTAAAAACGTCTACTATTACTTTGGCAGAAAAAATCTGGCTGTCACTGGGTTTCCATACTACAACATTGCCCATCATAGCAGCACTTGCAGGAAGATTGCCTGCTATTGCTGTAAAGTTAAACGGCGTAATAGCATAAATAAATCCCTCCAGAGGTCTGTATTCTACGCGATTCCATATCCCATCAGATGATTCTGGTTGTTCTGAATATATCTGAGACATATAGGACACATTAAACCTGAGAAAATCTATTAACTCACAGGCGGCATCAATTTCCGCCTGATGTATCGTTTTTGACTGCGCCAACATGGTTGCCGCATTAATTTTTGCCCTGTAAGGGCCGGCAATAAGATCTGCTGCTTTTAAGAAAATACTGGCTCTTTGCTCCCATGAAAGTGATGCCCAGGCTTCTCTGGATTTAAGAGCATTTTCTATAGCCAGGCTTACGTGACTTTTTTCTGCAAGGTAATACTTACCTAAAATATGTTTGTGATCATGTGGAGGTGACATTGTACGGGTAGAAGCTGTCGTTATTTCATCACCTCCAATAAATAGTGGAACTTCTAAACTTCCTTCGAAATATTCTTTATATTGCTTTAAAACCTCAGCTCTTTCCGGAGTACCCGGAGCATAGCTCTTTATTGGTTCATTAATAGCCATCGGAACTTCAAAAAAACCTTTACCCATAATCACTTTATGTTAGTTAAATATAAAGGTCAAAGGTACTAAAACCCATAACGTTTATAAAATTAAAACAAGGTAAAAGAAGTCATTAATTTAGGGCAAAAGGCGCACTAAATTTAAAAGAAGGAATATAAACTCTGAATTTTTCATTGGTGGTGAAATTTACCATATTATAATGGCCTTTCATAGCTCCGATAGGAGATGCAAGCAGACATCCCGAACTATATGTGTGAGATTCTCCCGGCCTGATAACCGGTTTTTTTCCTATAACACCTTCACCGTCTAACACTTCAAAATCATTTAAAGCATCATATATCTGCCAATGTCTTGATGTTAACTGAACAGAATCCTTACTCTGGTTTTCAATAGTAATAGTATAACCAAAAGCAAAATGCATTTTATAGTTTTTAAAGAAAGTACCTTCAAAACTAGTATTTACCGAAATTTTTATGCCTTTTGTTACTTGTGTAATCATCTTTTTCATACTATTAAATAACGGTAATTCTCTTTAAGAGTAGCTTATCCGTTATAAATGCTAAAATATAAAAAAACGAATTAGGCCTCCTCTATTTAACAATAGTTTTAACTATAATGTCAAAGAATAAATCTTCTTTAACCGTTATACTTCCAGGGAGAAAATCCAAGCTTTTAGCCACTCGCCTGTGATAAAAATAAAACTATAAATATACTTAAGGTGTCCAAGATAGATAATAGGAAGTGATAATGAAAACTTAAGATTAGATTATCGGTGTATGTATGTTTTTTTCTGATGAATTTCTTGCCTATACAACCTTAAATACCAGCCCTTTGGCCGGTTGCATGGGTTATGGTTTGTTTAGATTATCCTTCAAACACTATTGAAGTTAATATTTAATGTCATTTGAAATTTCCCGCTAATCTAAGAGATTTGAGTTCCTTTAGCTTTTTGGTTTTTGACTTCTTACGATTTTTTTTAGCAAAATCAGTATGAAATTTATGATTTTCCAAGAACGAAATTTGTAAGTCTAACCATCCAATTTTATTAGAAACGACCCCCAAGTGCAAATATTCTTTGAATAGTTTAGCACTAATCTCATCATAGTCTTTTCTTCCCAGGTAATCTAAATCGGCATCCGCCAAAATTTCTTCATAAAAGGTCTTTGGTTCCTGTGGCACCTTAGTGGCCCTTATCATTCCATTTATTGTCTCTACTTCCTCTCTTTTAAGAATTGGAGTTAACAATCCTTGTAAAGCAACAATTCCGCGTTCTTCATGATCTAGTGTAGATTCTATAAAACCATAATCATGGCAGATTGCTGCTATACGCAAGAGTTTAGCCATTTCTTCCGGGATGTCGTAATATTCAATATAGTCGTTACATACATTGGCAACGTCTATAATATGATCTATAGAATGATATGAAAGATAATTGGGAAGTTTTTCTCTTAACTGCTCAATAATCTCAAAACAGATATCTGGATATGAATTTTTATTACGAAGAATCATTTATCCCAATCCTCAAAGTTTTAAGTGTATAGAATTAAACCCAATGTTATGAAAATTATTGTAATAATTCGATTTTAATATCAGGAAAATTTTGTTTTATCACGCACTAAATAGTTAAAAAACAATACTTTACAAAAGTGTTTAGTTGGTAATGTTCTCAGAGTTTGTAGTCCCTATTCCAATTATACTATCGTATAAATCACCAAAATTTCTGTAATAAACCAGTATTAAGTAATTGTTTTCTGTGAAATTAAAGTTGCCACAAACTTTATTGAGGTCAACTTCACCATCTTCATTTTTAAGTACATATTTATAATTATAAAACCCTTGTTTGAATTTTATTGCGGCCTCCATATTTCCTGTTTCGGAATTGTAAATCATTTTATTCTGTTCTTCAAGGGCATAATTGTTGAATTTTCCATATACGTAAATCTCATTTAATCCAATATCCATGGTATAGGGGAGACTGAAATGAATCATTGTATATTCTGCTTCCCTGGATGGATCTTCACCTTGTAAAGTTCGAATTACAAAATCACCATTAATATCAGGAAAGTAGGTATACGCTTTATCATATCTATAGTCGTTCGTAAAAAGATAATGATGGTAAAGATCATCATAGTCAATTCGGGAAATTGAAGAAGTAGGTGCCCGTAAATCACTAGTGTCAAAATTCAGGAATTCATTACCGCCAAAGAAGCTGGTTTCAACATCATATTTATAGGCAAGTGAATTACCCAACGTAAATTGGGGAGGTACATTTGTGATGGCATTAGACCATTGATAATTTTGAATAATGACAATTTTCACTTCCTTAATAGGATTGACAAGTTGAAGATTGAATGGAGTAATTGTAAATTGTACTGATTGCTTCTGATTTAGTAAATCAAAATTTCTGGAATTTCTGGTAGTGGCAGCAACTTGAGCTAAATCCCTATAAACCACGAATCTTCTTGAAAATTGAAGTTCGTTATAAGCATTATAAATTTCGAGCATATAATTACCGCTGACTTTAAGACTAACGACTTTATTGGGAATTGTCAATTGATAATTAGAATAGGCCTCAAGTGTGTTATAACTGTTCGTATAATTAATGATCCGTTGGTTATCTGCTCCTCTAAGATATTGCGACTTTAATAGTTCTGAAGGTGTCCAGTCATAATCACAATAAACAATTTTATAATAATAGTCTTGCTCACTGGCAGTCAAATCATCAAACTCGAGATAAATCGGATCTCCTAATTTGATAATAGGGAACTGATCTTCCGTGGGGCCTTTAAAAATAATGGTCTTTATATTTTCAGGTGGATTTACCTCTTCTTGAATCTGCGAATACAAGTGTGTGGTAAGAAAAAAGAAAAATAATTGTTTAACAATTAAACGCATTTTTAGCCTGTATTTGGGGTAAAGGTAAACAAAATGCATACCGAAAAAAGTCATATCGGTATAATGCCTAAAATTATAGTTAATAATTATGAAAACAGTGTCATAAGTACTATTTTTGGTCGAAATTTTGTTAAACTAAATGTTAACAATTTATGTCTAAAGACATTAGGATTAGGAAAGGACTGAACATTAATCTTATCGGTGTTGCAGAACAAAATACATCGAAAGCTGTTCTAAGTAATGTTTACGCCATTAATCTCCTGGATTTTCATGGAATAATGCCGAAGATGTTGGTCAAAGAAGGGGCAGAGGTAAAGGCAGGAGAACCCTTGTTTTACAGTAAAGATAATCAGGACATGCTTTTCGTTTCTCCTGTAAGTGGAGAATTAATTGAAATTACCAGAGGAGCGCGTAGAAAAATACTTACTATTAAAATTCTTGCAGATAAGGCTCAGGAGTACATGGAACACTCCGCACCAGGACCAGGAGCCGTTTCAGAAGAAATAAAGTCTATCCTTCTTAAATCGGGTTGCTGGCCTTTTATAAGGCAACGCCCCTATGATGTAGTCGCGGATCCTGCGGCTACTCCCAAGGCAATCTTTGTTTCGGCATATGCTACTGCTCCATTGGCTGCTGATTTGGATTATACGTTAACCGGAAAGGAAAAAGAACTTCAAGCGGCATTAACCGCTCTGTCTAAACTTACACCTGGTAAGGTTCATGTTTCAATTGGCAAGGCGTCCAATTCTCCTTTTACCAATCTCGAAGATATAGAATTACATAAAGTATCAGGACCACATCCGGCTGGATTGGTGGGTACCCAAATAAACAAATTAGATCCAATAAATAAAGGTGAACTAGTTTGGACTGTTACTCCTCAGGATCTTGTTATAATTGGTGAGTTACTATTAACAGGTAAATTTAATGCGCAGCGTACTATTGCACTTGCCGGTTCATCTGTAAAGTCTCCAAAGTATTTTACAACAAAAATAGGTGCGGAGATAGCCACCTTTTTATACGCCAGCGGTGTGAAAGAGGAGAAATTTCGTGTGATTAACGGAGATGTCCTAACTGGTAAAAAAACGAGTCCGGATGGATTTCTCGGTTTTTATAACAATACGGTAAGTGTAATCCCTGAAGGAGATGATTACGATCTTTTTGGATGGAACAAACCAGTATTTGATAAAATATCATCTACCAGAGCGCTAACATTTTCATGGTTGCAGCCTAAAAAGAAATATGATTTAGATACAAATACAAATGGAGAACACAGGGCATTTGTAGTCACAGGGATGTATGAGGAAGTCTTTCCTCTAGACATTTATCCCCTTCAGCTATTAAAGGCATGTATGGTTAAAGATTTGGATGAAATGGAACAACTTGGATTATACGAGGTTATTCCTGAAGATTTTGCATTGACTGAATTTATTTGTATTTCCAAACAACCTCATCAAAAGATAATTCGTGAAGGATTGGATTTATTACAAAAAGAAATAGGATAAAAATGAGCAATAAACGATTGACCTTTAAGAAGAGATTGCATATTTTGAAACACAGGTATAGGGGTAAAAAGATGGCTCCAGCCTTCAATGCCTTTCATACATTTTTGTTTTCTCCTGATGAAACAACTCACACCGGTGCTCACATAAGAGCGGCAGACGATTTAAAGCGCACAATGAATACGGTGATTATGGCACTGATCCCTGTGCTGTTGTTTTCATTTTTTAATACGGGATATCAACATTATTCTGCAATAAATGGTTTTCCGGAAAATTTTTCGGTTATGGAACATTTTCTGACCTGGGATAACTTTTGGTTGGGATTTGTGCTGGTTATGCCTCTTGTTATTGTTTCATACGGTGTAGGATTACTAATTGAATTTATTTTTGCTGTCATTAAAGGTCATGAAGTAGAAGAAGGTTATCTCGTAACAGGGATGCTGGTGCCATTGATTGTACCCGTAGATACGCCCCTATGGATGTTGGCCGTAGCTGTTGTGTTTGGAGTAATTATAGGCAAAGAAGTGTTTGGAGGCACGGGTATGAATATTTTGAACCCTGCATTGACCATAAGGGCTTTTTTGTTTTTTGCATACCCCACCTGGATGAGTGGAGATAAAGTCTGGGTCCACGGTGCTGTTGAACGTGCAGGTACTGCAGATGCCATTTCAGGTGAAACTATTCTTGGATATCTCGCTCAGAACAATACCAGCGAATTTTCTTATTCAGTATCTGATATGTTTTTTGGATTTATTCCCGGTTCAGTAGGGGAGACCTCTGCATTTTTAATATTACTTGGCGGTCTGTTTCTGATTTTCAGCAAAATAGCAAGCTGGCGAATTATGGTAAGTGCGGTAGCCGGTTCCTTGGTTATGGGCCTTATCTTTAATGGGATCGTTGATTTGGGCTGGATTGGTGAAAGAAGTACTTTTTACGGATTGATGAGCTTTGATTTTTGGAAACACCTTCTGGTAGGTGGCCTGGCATTTGGTATTGTTTATATGGCCACAGACCCCGTTACAGGATCTCAAACCAACAAAGGCAAATGGATTTACGGATTTCTAATAGGTTTTATCTCGGTAATGATACGTGTATTTAACCCTGCTTACCCGGAGGGCGTGTTCCTTGCCATACTATTGATGAATGTATTTGCACCTACTATTGATCATTATGTTATTAAGGGAAATATCAGAAGAAGGATGAAGCGCATGAAGCAAGCAACTATTTTCCCTAAAAGCACCGATGGAAAAGCCGAAGAACTTAAAGTAGAAACGATTTAATTATGGCATTTAATAAAGAAAATAATAGTTACACCATAGTCTTTGCTGCTATAATGGTTATTGTTGTTGGATCTGTCCTGGCATATTTGGCCTCTGCTCTAAGTGACAAAATTGAGGAGAATGAGAGATTTGAAAAGCAGCAAAATATTCTCTATGCCATGGGTGTCAACGAAAATAAGAATGAAGGCAGTGTTAATTTCGTACCTACAGATAGAGTAGAAACCGAATTTTCAAAATATATCACTGATCAACTGGTAATAAATGGAGATCAGATAACAAATAATGATGAGGCCTACCTTATTGACCTTAAAAAGCAAATAACTGCTATAAAAAAAGGTGAGTCTGCAGAGCTCCCGGTTTTTATAGGAGAAAAAGAAGGAAATAAATATTATATCATACCTATGTACGGTAAAGGGCTGTGGGATGCCATTTGGGGATTTATAGCACTGAATGAAAATATGGTGGTCCAGGGGGTTTACTTTGATCATAAGGCAGAAACACCAGGTCTTGGTGCTAACATAAAGCAGCGTTATTTTTTGGACGACTTTATCGGGGAGTCTATATTAAGCAATGATCAGCTGAAAGGTATAGCTGTGGCTAAGGGAAATAATGATCCGGAAAATAACATAAAGGACGACAATGAGGTAGATGCTCTTGCAGGAGCTACCATAACCGGTAATGGGGTTTCGGCAATGATTAGGGAGAGCGTAAATTTATATAAGGACTATTTAGAAACTATTAGAGTTAATTAGCAATGGCATTACTTTCAAAGAAAGACACAAACCTTATTTTAGATCCGCTTGCGGATAACAATCCAATTACAATCCAGGTTCTTGGTATTTGTTCTGCACTGGCTATTACCGCAGAATTGCAAGCCTCTGTAGTTATGGCCATTTCTGTTCTTTTTGTATTAGGAGTAGGAAATGTCGTTATTTCTCTGTTGCGAAATATCATTCCTACTAAGATCAGGATTATTGTTCAGCTCATAGTTGTAGCGACATTAGTAATTATCGTTGATCAGGTTCTTAAGGCTTTTGCCTATGAATTGAGTAAGACACTATCCGTTTTTGTTGGTTTAATTATTACAAACTGTATCATTATGGGCAGGTTTGAAGCCTTTGCTTTGGGTAATGGTCCCTGGAAGGCTTTTTTAGATGGAATTGGAAATGCCCTTGGGTATGGAATAATATTGATAGTAGTAGGCTTTTTCAGAGAGTTATTGGGCTCAGGAACTTTATTTGGAATTAAGGTTTTTGGTGATCCGGTAGCTAAATCAGGATTATATGCTACTGGCTATGAGAACAACGGATTTATGATTATTCCCCCGGCTGCATTAATTGTTGTGGGGATAATTATCTGGGTACAACGCTCGAAAAACAGGGCACTTATAGAAGAAAACTAATTTACTTTTTAAGAGAGGATTATGTTAGAACATATTGAATTATTTTTTAAATCCATCTTTATAGACAACATGGTTTTTGCCGTGTTCCTGGGGATGTGCTCGTATTTGGCTGTATCTAAAAAAGTAGCTACTGCAGTGGGATTGGGAGCTGCGGTTATATTTGTATTGGCAGTTACCGTGCCACTAAACTGGCTATTGGATCAGTATCTCCTGAGAGATGGCGCCCTGGTGTGGTTAGGCCCGGAGTACGCGGATTATAATTTGAGTTTTTTATCATTTATTCTTTTTATAGCTACCATAGCAACTATGGTGCAATTGGTAGAAATTGTTGTTGAAAAATTTTCACCTGCATTATACAATTCCCTGGGAATATTTTTACCCTTAATTGCTGTTAACTGTGCTATTTTGGGGGGATCCCTATTTATGCAATCGAGGGAGATTGAAACATTGGGGTTAGCCCTCAATTACGGAGTTAGTTCGGGAATAGGATGGTTTTTGGCCATTTTAGCAATCGCGGCTATACGCGAAAAGATTAGGTATTCCAATGTTCCTGCACCATTGAGAGGCCTTGGAATTACTTTCATCATTACCGGTTTAATGGGAATAGGTTTTCAAAGTTTTGGTGGGATGCTTACCGGTGGGGATGAAGCGCCTGCAGCGGTAGAAGAAACTACTGTTGAAAAGATAGAAGAGAACAAAGTAATAGTTGAAGTTGAAGAAGAAATAGATGAGAAAGAGATTTCTTATAACGATTTAATAATA
>NZ_CAMYOM010000041.1 GCF_947260015.1 uncultured Eudoraea sp.
CCCCAAAATTAAAAGTGAAAAATAATTCGCCTTGTACAGCTCAACAAAACAACTGATAAAGGCAATTACCCCCAAAAATCCTGCGATACGAACTGTAATATCATGAGTTCCTGATGTGAGAGACATTGTAATTACTAATGCCATAATCCCTGCCAACCACATAACAATGAGATTGATGCTTTTATTCGAAAATAACCCTGGCAAATAATACCATAATAATAGCAGGCTCACACAAAGTACTCCCAGCGAACTCCTGGCAAAAAAACGTGCAGGGTTTAATTCACCGTTTATGGCATTACGATCTAATAAATCACAGAGATAATTATTCCAAACGTTGAATCCTTCCTGATCTATCACCACCCATGAACCTCCGGGATAATTTATGGCTGCCAAAGCATATAGCACAACAAACAAACCCATTCCCGCAAGCGGTAGGAGCAATACAGAAGGTCTGGGAACTCTAGGCAGTATATCTATTTTCATAATCCTGTCTCATTCAGAGTTTAAAAAAACCTAAGGGAAAGAATAACTAACGCGGAGTAGTCCTGTATAAATTCTCCGCTCTTCTTTTTATTCCATAGCACATTTTCCTGTCCATGGCAAATACAACAGGCTCGCCCAGGAGTCCAAATAGTAAGCTGTTTTTAAAGGAAGGAATGTAATCTACTCTATTTCTCGAGACAAATCTTGACTTATGCTTACCAATTGGTTCAACCATCCACAACCAACTAAGATGCAAGTAATTAATTGGGGATTCTAAAGCCTGATTGTAAACCGAATTTTTATTTAAATCATACCAATTTTCAATGGCCATTGCTTTTCCATGTTCACAAATTACAAGAGGATAAGCATCTTTTGGGCCAAAGGGTATTAAATCGCCTATTTTGGGTTGTTGAAATTCGGGTAAAATTTTATCGGAATTATAGATATGTAAACCCATTATATTTTCTAGTGCCTCATAACTGTAAAAACCACCCCTTCCCTGCCCTAGTTGCGCAATCCATGGCCACACAAAACCCGCCGGTGCATCTATTTCTATTGCATGAACAAATTCTGAACGTGGTTGTGGGACGAGATGATCTCCCGGAAATGAAGCAGCAGCCTCCGTGCGACTCAAACCCCATCGGTCCCTTAATGGTTTAAAAAACAGGGTTAAATAGGCCGCAATAATAATAAGAATGCCCTCTACCCCTTCCAGAACTTGAAGGAAAGTGAAGCGTGTTCTTCGCTGATTGTTAAGTGAAACTGTTCCCATCGATAGTTGCTCAGCGTTATTTCTTTTCTTGTTTGGCTTTATTTGATTTCCGCCATCGCCTTAGTTTAGGAAGTGTGTTCCTGGCTAATTTAGATGCAGTAGCTTTTGACATTCCCAGTTTTTCGGCAATTTGAATATTTCTGGCCATTTTTTCTTCAAGGCTAATCCCTCTATCAGTAAACTCTCCATCTTCAAAACAATAGTGGCAATACTCCGTATTTATACTTCCATCTCTATCGGTTCCAAAATCTATCATGTTTTTCATAGCCATTCCACAACTCTGGCAAATATTCTTTTCTGAAATTTTCATGGTTGACCTGATTTTATTTTTCATTTCTAAGATAAAAACTAAGTGAGTAATACAGTATGATATTTGTCAGTTTAATATCTTATTATCCATATACGTTTCTTTTTTCGGATAATGAAAAGCCCGTTTTTGTTGACAGCACCTTCTTTAGCTCCTCGGTGGTTGAAGAATCAATTAAATTCAGTGCCTGAACATTACAAAGTTTTTCAACCATATTAACTCCTGCCAGTGTATTGGATGTAATCCCGGTTACGATGTCCGGAATAATTTTGAATGCTTTCATTAATCCGTATACAGCATATGGATCCGAAGCACTAAGAATCGTACATTTAATGTGTTCTCGCAACTCGTTGATAGCCAAATCACCATTATATGGCTCTAAAGGAGAAGCACCTATCTCAATAATGGCTACATCGGCATTTTGATGCTCAATTTTGCTCAGTAGCTGATCTAACTTAGTCTTGTAAATGTCTGCCGGACAAATTGAAGATGGAAGTCCAACATCCACAAAATCCATAACTGCATTTGCCCCCACATCCTTAATGGCCAGAATATCTTTATAACGTCCGGCACCGGTTAATTTTGCCCCCACTACATTGTATCCGGCAGCCTTAAAAAGATTGGTCACAATTCTGGCAGAAGTAGTTTTTCCTGCAGACATAGATGTCCCTACAAAGAGGATTACCGGTGTGTTAAAAGCCATTGGATCTACAGTTTCCACAAAATCATTCATAGTAAGTTTGTTACCGCCTCTGGATACGTGTCCGGTATAATCTACTTCCATCATATTTGGTATAAAAACAGATTTTGAGGTTAGTTTTCCCATCAGGCCAGCTCCGGTTAGAACATTCATCTTAAGGTCGGCTTTAACTTCACGCCATGTCCCCGTGGCTTCAAGAGTCGCAAAACGCTCGCCCAGTGCACCAACGATTGACTCTCCTCCAATAACTCCCCGCATTCTGCCAGTGGTAAGCTCTAAATTTAATGTGTTACTCCCCGGATCCAGAATCTTACTTACAACATAATCTCCGGTTTCCCATTGATCCCTATCAAGTTTTTCAACATTGAATTCAATTTCAGCTAAATCAGAAATTCTAGTTAGTGATGTATAAATGAATTGCTGGTTCATGTTTTTTTATTTAAAGGTTCTAATAATAACAAGAGTGTTAAAAGGGCTGTTCTTTCAATTAGCTTGTTTTGCAAAATATACTCGTGGGCTGCATGTGCACCATCTCCGGGGGTTCCAAGTCCATCCAGAGTAGCAGTATAAAGGCTGGTTGTATTGCCATCCGAACCTCCCCCGGCAGTTGCTTCTTCCAGATCCAGCCCCAAATGTTGTCCCTGTTTTTTTGCCATTTTCCATAAAAGCTGATTACGAGGTGTTTTTTCCATGGGTGGCCTGCCAATACCCCCCTCAATTTCCATTACAACATCCTTATGTATAGGCTTTAAGGCTTTTATTTTTTTTGTTAACACATCCCCATCTGCTTTTTTAAGAACTCTAACATCAATAACAGCTTTACTTAAAGGTGCAATGACATTGGGTGAGATACCCCCTTCGATCATACCTATATTTACAGAAATTCCTTTATCCAGATCATTCATAGCGTAAAGCCTCTGGACCTGCTGTGATAACTCTACTATGGCATTCACCCCTTTGGTTGGGTCTAATCCGGCATGCGCAGCCTTGCCGCGAACGGTTATTGTAAAACGGCCTAAACCTTTTCTCGCTGTTTTTAATTTTCCATTCAATCCCAAAGGAGGTTCCAAAACATAGGCCCGGTTTGCAATTTTTGCTAATCTTTTAAGTGCATTTGTAGACTCTCTGCTTCCTATTTCCTCGTCCGAATTTATAAATATTACAGGTTCCACCTTTGGTATTATGTTCATATCCCTGATAGCCATTAGGGAAAAAATAATCTGGGTAATACCAGCTTTCATATCATAAACACCAGGCCCTTTTATCTTGCCTTCAATGTAAGATAGGGGCATTTTATCTATTGTCCCTAAGGGCCAAACGGTATCGCAATGACCTATCAAAAGCTGATGGGGTAAATGTTTCTTTCTATTTTTGGGTCTTGCATACAAGTAGCCGCCGGTATTTTTACCGTACATGTGAAATGCCAAATAACCCATCGCAGTAAATCTATCTTTTAAATAGCCCAAGATTTGGTGCTGCGAATTAATTTTGTCCGAGGGGGTTTCAATATGAACCAATTCCTTTAAAAAGAGGATCATTTCGTCTTTATGAGCGAACAGATACTCTTTGGTAAGGGCCACTATTTTCTCCGGGCTTTTCATCGCTTAAAATTTTTTGGAAAGGGAAAGTCAATTGTTTCCGTGATCTTAGCAAACCTGCCAGGGGCAATATATGCAAGTAAGGGGTTTTTTAAAATTTGCTGCTGCTCGTCCATTTCTGAAACTTTCATATAATCTCGATGGGCATAGGCAGCCTTAATTGTTCCTGTAATAATACTATAATCATCAAAACCATCAATAATTTTATATAACCCACACTCTAAATAAAAATAGGCGTCGGCCAATATAGGCGCATCCATTGAGGGTGCTTTTAAAACAGGCAAGGCGTTAACTATGCCTTCTGATTTGGAAATACATTCTCTTCTTGGACTGGCACTCAAAGATGTTGTGACTATTTGGTCGGGTTTTGGAAAGCTAACTGTGAATCCGCCAGTGGCCAAAACATTACTAAATGTATTATGTCTTGGGGTACATACAAATCCAAAATACTTGCCAAAACCCAAGGGCATGGCCATATGCTTTGGTGCAAGATCATAACCTTGCCTTTCCTTTGTTCCAACTACAACCAAAGGGGCTACCGTGAAAATTTGATCCCAGATTGAAGTTAAATTGTCCAGGAGCACATATTTATCTTGTTGTAATGTGTTCATAAGAGATGATTTGAAGGGTACTATCTCTAAAATTACAACTCAAATAATAATGATGTAATGACATTGGTCATTGTTAAAATTCCCATATCTAAATACTTTCATAAAAAACCAAGGAATGAAAGGTGTATTGAAGCTCGGAAAAATTGCCGGAATTAGAATAGAGATACATTGGACCTTTACGCTTTTATTGATATGGGTAGTTTTTCTAGATATACAACGAGGCGGAACTGCGAATACCGCCTTGCTGAATATTATTTTAATCTTATTGCTCTTCCTTTGCGTAATCCTACATGAATTAGGACATGCCCTGGCTGCGAGGAGATTTAATATAAATACTAAAAAAATTACTTTGTTACCTATTGGTGGTGTGGCATCTTTAGAAAAAATGCCTGAAAAACCAGGACAAGAATTGATCGTAGCTTTGGCGGGGCCCGCTGTAAACGTGATAATTGCAATGTTGCTGTTTCTGGCCGTGCCCATAAAAAATTATTTTGGCATGGATGCCGATAGTTTGATGCAGTTATTATCGGCGCCAACTTTGGAGACACTTTTATTTTATCTTTTTATAGCCAATGTAATGCTGGTAGTTTTTAATCTAATTCCGGCTTTTCCTATGGATGGTGGTCGTGTATTTCGTGCATTATTGTCATTTACTATGGATAGGGCCAAAGCAACCCAAATAGCAGCCGGATTGGGACAGGCTTTAGCTGTTGTTTTTTTTATGCTGGGTCTTTTTTTTAATCCCTTTCTGATCCTAATCGCTCTTTTTATATTCCTGGCTGCCTATAGTGAAAACCAAATGGTAAAACAGAAATCTCTGGTAGAAGGCCATTTTGTACAGGAAGCCTTGTTGACTAATATTACGCTATTGCATCCCGAAAATAGTCTTGAAGATGTTTTTGAGATAATATTAGCGGGTACCGAAAAGGATTTTGTGGTTACAGAAAATGAGGTAATAGTCGGTATTTTAAATCATAAAACCATTCTTAATAATGCTCAAAATGGCTCAATTAAAGTGATGGCAATTATGAACACAAAATTTAAGACCATGAGAGCCACGGATGAGTTAAAAGAATTTTTTGGCATGATCAATAGAGAGAAGCAACGCTTTTTTCCTGTAACTGATAAAACCAACAAACTTGTTGGTGCAATAGATGTAAATAACGTAAGTGAATTTCTTGTGCTTAAGACAAATTTACATGCAAAATCATGAATTAACATTACTCCCCTGATCCTTGTCATTTCAGGTTTCTTAGTGATATGATAATTTGCATAAAAATAGGATTATGAAGAATTTTTTAATAAGCTCATTTACAAAAACTAATTTTGAAAAGTTAGCGGCGATAACTGATTCTCATTGTGTTTCTATATATCTGCCAATGTATAAAAAAGGTAAAGAACTGAATGAAGGTTTAGGGCAATCTAATTTAAAATCTTGTCTGAAAAAAGTACATGCGGTATTGGTTGAATATGGGTATCATGAAACTAAAATAAATTCCTTTCTTGAACCAATCCGGAATCTTATTTTCGAACTAAGTTTCTGGAGAAATCCTTCAGAAGGTCTGGCCATATTTTTAGATAGAGCTAACGGATTCAGGTACTATAAATTACCTCTTTCCTTTGAAACAAAAACCTATGTTGCCGATCATTTTTATTTAATTCCTTTACTTCCCCTGTTTCACAACGACGGTATTTATTATCTTCTGGAATTAAGCCGCGACTATGTGAAATTATATAAGGGTTCCAGAAGTAACTTTCAAGATCTTCAATTAAAAAAAATAATCCCCACACGGTTGGAAGAAGTTGTGGGTTATGATTTTGAGCAAAAGATGTTACAAAACAGAACAGGTCATATGATGTATCCAGCCGGTTCATTTCATGGCCAGGGAGAAGGTAAAGAAGACCAAAAAAAAGAACTGGTTAGCTTCTTTAGAAAAGTAAATCAGGGTGTTACTAAAATACTGTCAAATAAAGAGGCTCCATTGATTTTGGCATGTACCGATGAGTTGTATCCTGTTTACAAGAAAATAAATTCACACCGTAATTTATGGGATACCAATCTAAGTGGAGATCCTGAATTTAAAGATAAAAATAAATTGCATAAGGAATCCTGGGGTTTGATTCATTCTTATTTTGAAACAACAAAGCGTGTAAAACTGGCTAAGTTTATCGCCAAATTTCATACTTCAAAAACTTCCTGTCACCTCTCGGAAATTCTACCGGCAGCTGTCAAAGGAAAAATAGATACGCTCTTTGTACAGCAAAAAGAAGATGTTTTCGGTACCTATAATAGTGCTAAAGGGTGCTTAATTCTCGATTCCCGGAAAGAAATACGAAATATCTCCTTATTAAATATGGCTGCCATATCTACCTTTCTCCAAGGCGGAAATGTTTACTTTCTTGAAAAGGAAGAAATGCCTGTTAAAAACACTCCTGTGAATGCCATGCTTAGGTTTTAACCGAAATGTTTGTTTAGAATTGATTCTCGGGTAGCGTCTTTTGATAAGTATTGCTTATTGCTTTCTTTTTAATCAGACTGATAAAGAGCTGATTCGCAATTTATAATCATGAAATTCCTATACTATTTTTTTGGTAGCTTAATAATGGAACCAGTCGCTCCAATTTCATACGTTTTACCAAATCATAATGCCAAAGATTCGGAATTAAAGTATGCCCTTCTCGTTCCAGCATTACCAGTATATCTGCATCTACTTCCTTTAAATAGGCTTTTAAAGTGTTAAAAACATCGTCTGATAATCTAAATTCAAAACTGATCTTTTCATAAGTAACCTTTTCCTTAAGCATCTCCTTAAACCAAAGCATTTGATCTTCGGCGGCGTATTCTTTTTTGGTCGAAACGTGGATTAATTTAATTTCAGTATCAAAGGCAGTTGCAAACTCAGTAATCTTTTTAATAGCTAAGACATCTGCTTCTTCAAAGGCCGTTGCATATACAATGGTACTTAGTTCCGAAAGTTTGGAAATTTGTGGAACAGACAATACAGGTAAAGGAGATTTTTCGATCAGAGCAGTGGCTGTACTTCCAATAATTAAATCTTTTACAATATTACTTCCTGTCATCCCTACAATTATAAGGTCAGCGTTTATTTCTTCAGCTTTTTCTATAATGCCATTTGACTCAATACTATTCTCAACCACATGAATAACAGGACCCTTTTCATTCTCCATCATTCTTAAGTTCTTCCAACAAAAAGAATCTAGTTTTTCCCGGTGACTATTAAATGCAGCTTCCTCCAAACGAGCATATGCCAAACTCACTGTGCTAATAAAAGTTGCTGAAATATCAAATACATGAACAACATGAAGCTCGGCTTTTAGTTTTTTTCGAAACACATTGGCCAACTTTAGTGCTGAAATTGAATTATCTGAATAATCCGTGGCACAGAGTATAGTTTTCATAGGATATGCATTTAGAATTAATTGAAATAACAGGATGAATCTATTAAAAAGAAAAACAACAAAAAATGACCTAAGTCATATCCCGTAAGAAAATGGCTATATGACAATTGTCATTTTTACAAATGCTAAAATGAACTAATTTTATATAACTCAGCAAAAACGAGGATTATGGGCGAAATAGCTACTTCAGACAGGCAAATCACCCTGTTTTATAGTTCTAAATCTAAAAGGGCTAAACAAACCTTGGCTTATGCCAAAACGGAAGGTTGGCCCATACATGAGATAGATATTCTCAAAACACCTCCCACCGGAACTCAAATTGCTGAATTGGCAGATCGTTTAGGAGTGGAAGTAAAAGATTTGGTTAACCAAAATCATCCGGCTTATACTTCTAAATTTGAACCACATGAATTCTCTTCGGATGATTGGATAAAAATGATTAGACACAATCCCGAAATAATGAAACAGCCTATAGCGCTCCGAGGAAATATTACCATATTGATAGAGACTCCAACGGATATCCTTAGGATATAATTTATAAGTAATAGATTTTAGGTATTATATAAATCTTTTAAAATACTTATAAGAAAATTTAAATACCAGGATATGGCAAGATTCAGAGATTTTAATATCGCAGATTGGTTTTCATTCTATCGGATAGCTGCCGTGCCCTTTCTGCTTGCTTTGATTTGGTTTAATGAACGAGAATTATTTAGCTGGTTTCTTCTTGTTAGCTATTCCACAGACGCAATCGACGGTTATTTAGCAAGAAAACTTAAGATTACCAGTGCCCGCGGTTCCCAATTAGACTCTTACGGAGATCAAATGACCCTTATAGTTGGTTTAATCGGGTTGATAAAATTTGAACCTGCTTTTATGCAGGAGAACTACCCCCTGATTTTAATTGCTTTTGTACCCTACATTTTGCAAATGATACTAGCCTTTAAAAAATATGGTAAGGCCACCGCTTTTCATACCTATCTAGCCAAATTATCCGCGGTTATTCAAGGGGTCTTTATACTCTGGCTGTTGTTCTTTGGTCCTGTGTACTGGTTATTCTATACTATGATAGTTGTAGGTGTTTTAGAAACCATTGAGGAAATAACACTCATTTATTTATATGAAAAATGGGTTGCTGGTGTCAAAGGAATCTATTGGGCTTTAAAAGACAAAAGACGACTTAATATTGAACAAAACAGTTCTTAGGCCTGAGTTGGATCAGTAGATTCGATTATAAGAACCTGACTATTTTTAATACAAACAGAGCATACCTTTCAAAAGACCATAAGATGGAAAAGATTGACTACAAAAAAGAATTGAAAAATCTCTACAAACCATCTCCCAAAAAAATTGAATTCAGGGATGTCCCTAAAATGAATTTTTTGATGATAGAGGGCACAGGTGATCCAAATACCTCTTTAGCCTATAAAGAAGCTATAGAGGCTCTGTTTAGCCTATCCTATACCCTAAAATTTATGATTAAAAAAGGTGAGTCAGGCATTGATTACAGTGTTATGCCGCTTGAAGGACTTTGGTGGGTGGACGATATGTCAAAATTTGATATAAATAAAAAGGAAAATTGGAAATGGACCGCTATGATCATGCAACCAGAAGCTGTGACCAAAAAATTGGTAGCTATTGCCATAGAGGAGGTTAGAAAAAAAAAGAATCCCAAAGCATTGTCCAAAATTCGTTTTGAAGCTTTTTCTGAAGGTAAAGCGGCACAAACATTACATATAGGGCCATTTTCAGAAGAAGGTCCTACCATCAAAAAAATGCATGATTTCATTATCGATAATGGACACAATCTTTCCGGAAAGCACCATGAAATCTACCTTTCAGATATCAGAAGAGCGGCACCCGAAAAATGGAAGACTATAATAAGACAGCCTTATACATGAGAATGAGCATTAAATAAATTCCATTCAATTTTTTTTCTGCTCCTTTTTCGCAGCTTTTTGTTCCTCTTTGGCCATTTTTTTGTAATAACCCCGGGTTAAAAAGTTATGCTTAAAGGCCTCCATATTCTCATTAAACCTGGCTGTACCTTCTTCTATACTTTTCATGGTCGCTTCCAGCCGTCGTACCAAAATGGTGTCTTTGGTTAAGTAATTTAGTGCTCCTTCACCCTCTGAAATATCAGTGACCACACTATCTAAATTAAACGTTATCTGCTGCATCCTGTCGCTGGCCGATTCAAGATTGTGAATAATTTGTTTTAGTTCGAGTCCGGCCAGGGAGTCGCGTAATAAGACCCCAACTACAGAATTCTCGGAGTTGGCTACTTTTACAAATCTGTTCACTTCCTCCAATGTAGTATTGGCTTTGGCACTGGCCAGTTTCAGATTCAAGATGGTTTGTTCAAGGTTTTTTGCCATTAAGGTATCATTAAGCAGGCGACCTAAAGTACCCTCTCCTTTAGTAAGCGCTGCCGTAACCTTTAGTAAATCGGCAGTTAGTAGTGCTGCATTTTCAGAAGTTACATTCAAGGTACTCATCATATCTTCTGCGCCAATACGACTATATGAAATAATTTCATCTCCCGATTTTATAATTGCTCCCATTCCACTTCCGGGAACAATATTTACAATCATACTTCCCACTAAGCCATCAGAGCCTATTGTAGCTATGGCATCATTTTTAATATGTTTTATCATATTTTCCTGAATGTTCATTACTACATTTATCGTAGAATCATTTTCCATTACTATATCTTTTACAGTACCTACGCCTATTCCTGAGTAACGCACATTATTGCCTTTTTCCAGGCCATTTACATTTTTGAAAACGGCATGGACCGTAAAAGTGTTACCAAACATATTTTGTCTGTTTCCTATCAGATAGGCAGCAATTACAAGCAATGCTGTCCCCAGAATCACAAAAATTCCAAGTCTCAATTTTTCTAAGCTTGTTTTTTCCATATCGTTATTTTTTAAAAAATGCTTCTACCTTAGGGTCCTTGGATTTAATGAGTTCGTCATAAGTGCCTTCGGCATAATTAATACCATCTACAAGTAGAATCATACGTTCTGAAATTACACGTGCACAGTCCACATCATGGGTAATGATCAAGGAAGATGTGCCATACTTCTTTTGAATACTTCGCATTAGTTCAATAATTTCTTTCGAAGTTATGGGATCCAAACCACTGGTTGGTTCATCGTACAAAATAATCTTTGGCCTGAGAATAAGGGTACGAGCCAAAGCCACACGTCTTTTCATTCCACCGGAAAGTTCTTCCGGCATTAGATCTATAGCGTCTGCCAAACCTACGCTCTCTAAAGCCTCAAGTACTAAAGGCGTTGTATCTGAGATATTACCTAGTTTCTCTTTATGTCGTCGCATAGGAAATTCTAAATTTTCCCTTACTGTCATAGAATCATACAAAGCGCTGCCCTGAAACAAAAATCCAATTTCTGATCGCAATATATCAAGGGTTGCCCTATCCAATAATTTAATCTCATTTCCCATAACCGATATATAACCACTATCGGGTTGCATTAATCCCACAAGGCATTTAATCATTACAGATTTTCCGGAACCCGATTTTCCCATAACCACTAAATTTTCCCCCTTGTACAATTTCATATTAAAACCGTTGAGTACACGGTTATTTCCAAAGCGCTTATAAAGATCTTTGATATGGATTATGACTTCACTTTCGCCGGTCACGGTATTATTGAAACTTTCTTTTTCTTCTATCATCACAGGTCGTAAAAAATATCAGATATAAAAACGGCTATAAAATCAATCACAAACAATAGCATGGAGGTAAAAACCACTGCCGTGTTGGCCGCTAAACCTACCCCTGCCGTACCCTTTTTGCTGTAGTAGCCCTTAAAACAGCCTACCAGGCCAATTGCAAAACCAAAAAAGAAAGATTTTATAGTTGCAGGAACCAAATCCCGATAGTCCAATGCATCAAAAACACGATTAAAGTAGAGCACGAATGAGACGTTTCCCTTAAAATTTTCAACCAGTGCAGATCCGTATAGCGCAATGGCGTCTCCCATGATTACAAGCAATGGCAGCATAAGAGTAGTTGCTAAGATTCGCGTCACAACCAAATATTTAAACGGATTTGTCCCTGATACTTCCATGGCATCAATTTGTTCGGTAACACGCATAGAACCTAATTCGGCTCCGATACCCGATGCAATTCTCCCTGCACAAACCAGCGCAGTAATCACGGGACCGAGTTCCCGAACAATAGAAATCCCTACCATATTTGGCATCCAGGATTCTGCACCAAACTCAATGAGGGTAGGCCTTGATTGTAATGTAAGTACCAACCCAATTATGAACCCGGTTACCAGAACCAGGACCAGGGAACGATTACCCATATGATAGCACTGTCTAAGCAACTCCTTAAACTCAAAAGGAGGCCTGAACAGTTCTTTAAAGAAGCGGCCGGCAAAATATGACAGCTCCCCTATCTCTATAAAGAATTGTTTTATTCCACCCAAACTTCGTTTTACCGTACTCATGGGTCATTTACCTTATGTACTATCTACTCCAAATATACCCTTAATACCAAAGGTTATAAATGATAAAAGTCATATGTACGGACTGATCTTACTCATTGTATTGTCTTCATATGAGCATTAATTTTACAATGTCTCAGATAACTCTAAGACAAAAAGAAATTGAACTAAAACAGCAAGACCAATGATTATAAAACCTGTCTTCCTTCTTGTGATGTTTATTTTTGGTATATGTGCTTGTTTAAAGCCTGCTATCAGTTTAATTAGGCCGTTGAGCGTATCTCAAATGAGCTCGATTGAACATGCAGGGGATTCAACAAAAAAGCTTATGGCCGCCAGATGGATCCATATAAGCAGTGATGTGGCTATTAGTGAGTATTTTGAATATATGGATTCCCTTGTGAATGCCTATGACTCTGTGGTTCCTTATACCCTTTCAGAACACCTTTTGGTACATGCCAATCCCTGGATAATTGACACCCTGGCCAATACGGATTACTATAGAATGATGGCGCGAGATTCTTTTGTTTATGATCAGCGGAAAATGGTAGTTCTAAAATCATCGGATTCTCTTATGATCCCCGATTCCTTGTCAGCAAACCATATTAAGGATTCTTTTAAAAAAACACATCTTGATGTGAATATCCCCGAATTTAAACTTCGCATATACCAGGATACTGCTTTGCTATTTACTTTTCCGGTTAGAGTTGGAAAAAACACAAAAAAATATTTGGCTATGGCTGACAAAATCACCGACCTACGTACCAAAACGGGTAGCGGAAAAATTGTCCGCCTGGAAAGAAACCCTAAATTTTATAATCCGGTAAACCAAAAACGATTTTATCTAACCAAAAGAGATGATGATAAAACTACCCTGATGCCACAAATACCGTGGATTGAGACTGAAATTAATGGGACTAGAAATGGCCAGATGATACATCCTACCACCAATCCTGAAACTTTGGGAAAGGCCAGTTCCAATGGCTGTATTGGCACCAGAGAATCTGATGCATGGGTCATTTACTATTATGCACCGCTGGGAACTGCCATTACAATCCGTTACGATTTGGAAATAACTAAAGTTAAGGGCGATAAAGTTAAACTGAAAGATATTTACAAATAGATTTTCTCTTTGGGTTTAAAAATTACCTATAACACGAATAGAAGGACCGTTGAATGTCAAATC
>NZ_CAMYOM010000042.1 GCF_947260015.1 uncultured Eudoraea sp.
TCGTTGTAGATACGTATACTCATAAAGAAGACATTCCCCCTTTGGCTACTGAATCAGATAAAACAGAGAACAAAAAGACTACTTCTGAAGTGCCTGACAAGGAAGATACTATTGAAATGGAAGTAGAGAAAATTACTGAAGAAAAAGAAGAAAAGGATATTCTCTCTGATAAATTAGTGGCAGATTTCGGTGAATTTGATCCCACTTTGGAGCTCGCTAAATATAAATTTCCGCATCTGGACCTTCTTGATCCCCACGGTGCATCCGGTGGCATCACCATAAATCAGGAAGAGCTTGAGGAAAATAAAAACAAGATTGTTGAGACTTTAAAAAATTATAAGATTGGCATAGGGCAAATAAAGGCGACCATCGGACCAACAGTTACTTTATACGAAATTGTGCCGGTCGCAGGGGTTCGAATTTCCAAGATAAAGAATCTGGAAGACGATATTGCTTTGTCCCTGGCAGCTTTGGGTATTCGAATTATTGCCCCCATACCGGGTAAAGGTACCATAGGTATTGAAGTTCCGAATAAAAATCCTTCAGTTGTTTCTATGCGTTCTGTCATAGCATCCAGCAAATTTCAAAAAGCTGAAATGGAACTGCCTATAGCTTTTGGCAAGACCATCAGCAACGAAACCTTCGTCGTGGATTTAGCAAAGATGCCGCATCTATTGATGGCCGGTGCTACTGGTCAGGGTAAGTCTGTAGGTTTAAATGCAGTTTTGACTTCATTGCTTTACAAGAAACACCCTGCAGAAGTAAAGTTTATCCTTGTTGATCCAAAAAAAGTAGAACTTACCTTATACAATAAAATTGAAAGGCATTATTTGGCAAAACTACCAGATTCTGAAGAGGCTATTATAACGGATAATACCAAGGTAATTCATACACTAAATTCTTTGTGTATAGAAATGGACAACAGATATGAAATGCTTAAGTTGGCCATGGTCAGAAATATAAAAGAATACAATGTAAGATTTAAAGCCAGAAAGTTAAACCCCAATGAAGGCCACAAATTTTTACCTTATATTGTATTGGTTATTGATGAATTTGCCGATCTGATAATGTCTGCAGGGAAAGAAGTGGAAACGCCTATTGCCAGGTTAGCACAGTTGGCAAGGGCTATAGGAATACATTTGGTAATTGCAACACAAAGACCCTCCGTAAATGTTATTACAGGCTTAATTAAGGCAAATTTTCCGGCCAGACTTGCATTCCGGGTGACTTCAAAGATAGATTCAAGAACTATTTTGGATACTCAGGGAGCAGATCAGCTTATTGGACGAGGCGATATGCTTTTCACCCAGGGTAATGACATTACCAGGCTCCAGTGTGCATTTGTTGACACACCTGAAGTGGCCAAGATTACAGAATTTATTGGATCACAACGCGCCTACCCGGAAGCTCATTTATTACCTGAATATGTTGGTGATGATTCTGGCACAGGTATTGATTATGATATTGCTGACCGGGATGCGATGTTCAGGGAGGCCGCTGAGGTAATAGTAAATGCACAGCAAGGTTCTGCTTCTCTTATACAGCGCAAGTTAAAATTGGGGTACAACAGAGCCGGCAGAATAATTGACCAATTAGAAGCAGCCGGAATTGTCGGAC
Source organism: uncultured Eudoraea sp. (assembly GCF_947260015.1). Taxonomy (GTDB): domain Bacteria; phylum Bacteroidota; class Bacteroidia; order Flavobacteriales; family Flavobacteriaceae; genus Eudoraea. Next base: position 1,618 of record NZ_CAMYOM010000042.1, read on the forward strand.
CCTTTGAAGGCAGTAAAGCACGGCAGGTATTGGTTTCAGATATTTATGCTTTGGATCAGTTATTAAGTAACGAAATAAAATAAAAATGAAATATTCAATTCTTATCGCGGCATTTCTTTTCACCGGTATTATTGCCCAGGCCCAATCGTCGGACAAAGCCAAAGCACTTCTCGATGAAGTATACTCTAAGGTTATGAGCTATGAGAACATCGAGGTAAATTTCAAATTTGCCTTGCACAATTCGGAGGCAGATGTAGATCAGGAGACCCGGGGAGATGTTACGCTGGCAGGCGAAAAGTACCTGTTTAATTATCTCGGGGCACAACAATTATTCGATGGCACTAAGGTTTACACTATTGTACCGGAAAATGAAGAAGTTACTATTGAAGATAAAACTGACGGTGAAAATACAATAACACCTTCCAAAATGCTGACATTTTATAAAACAGGTCATAATTATGAATGGGACATATTACAGAATGTTCAGGGCCGTAAAATTCAGTTTGTCAAGCTTGTTCCTATTGATACAAACTCTGAAATTACATCAATTCTGTTGGGCATTGATGTGGAAACCAAGCATATTTATAAATTAATTGAAACCGGGAAAAATGGAACAGTAACTACGATTACTGTTAATTCTTTTAAAACTGATCAGCCATTATCAAAAACCTTATTTACTTTTGATGAAAACAAGTACAAAGAAGAAGGGTACTACATCATAAGAAACTAGTCCATTGCGCATTTTAGATAAGTACATTTTAAATCAATTTCTCTATAATTTTTTTAGTTCGTTCCTGATATTGATGTTTATCTTCATATTTCAGACGATTTGGCTATTTATTGATGATTTGGCCGGTAAAGGGCTGGACGTAATAATAATAGGTAAATTCCTTTTTTACTTGTTGCCAAACCTTACCGAAAAAGTACTGCCGCTTACAGTGCTGCTCTCTTCAATACTAACTTTTGGGTCCTTTGCTGAGAATTATGAATTTGCCGCAATGAAGGCATCCGGGATTTCCCTGCAGCGTGCAATGCTGCCTCTTATAGTATTCGTAACAATCCTTGGTGGCATAGCCTTTTTCTTTGCTAATAGTGTTATTCCTGCCTCTGAGCAAAAAATATATAACCTTAGAAGAAACATTGCCAAAGTTAAGCCGGCAGCTGTTATCGTTGAGGGCGTGTTTAGTGATGTTGAGGGATTTAATATTAAAGTGGATCAAAAGTATGGTGAGAATGATAAATACCTGAAGGATGTTGTAATACACAAAAAAACGAATCTTGAGAAAAACAATACCGTAATTAAAGCCAAAACAGGAGAGCTAAAAAGCAGTCAAGGGTCCGATATTATACAATTGGTCCTTTCTGATGGTCATTATTATGAAGAAATTGTTGCTAAAAGTGGTTCGGGTAAGGATAAATCTCCATTTGCACGGTCTGCTTTTGAGACATATACCATAAATATTGAAATCCCGGAGAATGAACAGGATCTGGAAGAAGAACGTAATGTACGGACGGATAAAATGAAAAATATATCCAGGCTCAACAAGGATATAGACTCTTTAAAAGAAAACAACTTAAAAATAGTTGCTGCTTTTTCAAAAAATATAACCAATAGAATGGGTGCATTTCTTCCACAAATTCCGGCTGATACTACATTAAAAAGTAAACAGCCAATAACTGCTTTGGATACTATTATTAGTAACAAAAAAAAGGAAATGGCACCTATTAAGAAAGATACACTGCAGACAGATAATGCGCTGGATCTTTACAAGGACTACCGAAAAATTCATATTGTTACCGCAGCAAAAAATTCAATATCTAATATCCTTAATTCAGTACTGGGCAAAAAAGAAGAATTGCAACGGCGATATAAGATATACAATATGCATATCTTGTCTTTGCATAAAAAATTCGCCCTTGCGCTTTCCTGTATAATTCTGTTTTTTGTGGGTGCTCCATTAGGTGCCATTATTCGAAAGGGTGGGCTTGGTTTACCAATGGTTATTGCTATTACGCTGTTTTTAACGTATTATTTTATTGGGGTATTTGCCGGGAATTATGCAAAAGAAGGAAATATTCACCCTATTTTTGGAGCATGGCTTTCTACATTAATAATGTTACCTTTGGGCGTTTATTTAACCAAAAGAGCTACTGCAGACAGGGGACTAATGGATTTTGGTCATGTAATTGAAAAAATAAAAGGTTTTTTTAAAAAGAAATTTAAAGTTAAGTCGTCATGATTGCAACTATGGAAGATAAGATTCAATTAAATACTATTGAAGAAGCCATTGCAGATATTCGAAATGGAAAGGTCATTATAGTGGTAGATGATGAAAACCGTGAGAATGAAGGCGATTTTATAGCTGCTGCCGAAGCAGTTACACCCGAAATGATCAATTTCATGTCTAAGCACGGACGCGGACTTATTTGTGCTCCACTTACGGAAGAGCGCTGCGAGGATTTAGAGCTATCAATGATGGTAGAGAACAATACGGTGTTACATCATACACAATTTACGGTATCTGTAGATTTAATAGGCCATGGTTGTACTACGGGAATTTCTGTCCAGGACAGGGCAAAAACAATAAAGGCTCTTGTAAATAATACTACAAAACCTCATGATTTGGGACGACCGGGGCATATTTTTCCTTTGCGGGCAAAAAATGGTGGTGTCTTAAGAAGAACCGGACATACTGAAGCAGCAGTAGATTTTGCAAGATTGGCAGGCTTTGAACCCGCCGGGATTCTGGTTGAGATATTAAATGAAGATGGCACTATGGCTCGGTTACCACATCTTGTAGAAGTTGCAAGAAAGTTTGATCTTAAACTTGTATCTATCGAAGATTTGGTTGCCTATAGAATGCGACACGATAGCCTGATTGTCAAAAGAGAGGAGTTTGAAGTAGAAACACGCTTCGGACATTTTAGATTACATGCATATCAGCAAACTACCAATGAACAAGTTCATCTTGCACTAACAAAAGGTAGCTGGAAGTTAGACGATCTGGTGCTTACGAGAATAGACTCTACTTTGGTAAATAATGATATCCTTGGAACGCTAACCGATAATGCGGACAAGAAATTAGATGATATGTTTAAAGCCCTTAATGAAGCAGGCAAAGGAGCTATCGTATTTATAAATCAACAAAGCCAGTCCTATAATCTTCTTAAACGTTTAAAAATATTGCAGGAAAATCAGAAAAATGGAATCATAAAGGCACCCAAAATAGAAATGGATACCCGTGATTTTGGTATTGGAGCACAAATCCTGCACGATTTAAATATTACCAAAATGCGGCTTATGACCAATAGCGATCAGGCCAAAAGGGTTGGAATCGTTGGCTATGGCCTTGAAATCGTAGACTATTCTCCCTATTAAATAAAGCCTATAATTGGTTTTTTATGATGGTGGCCATCTTTTCAGCTCGTTTGGCCACTTCATCTTCGCCCCAGCTAAGTTTCACAAGGCAGGATATAGTCCTACCCATCCAATGATCCGACTGTTTAAAATGACCATCAGGAAAATTGGGCATCCCTTCAAGGACATCTTTTGCAACTGGTGCCAATGACGTTAAATTCTTCAGATGATCCCATTTCTTATAATAATGCCAATTGTTATTATACCAGTAAAAACAAGCATCAATACCTCCGGCACCCAAAGCAGTATGGGCTTTTTGGGTTATATCTTCAGATGGCAGGAAAAAATTCAAAAATGAATAATTCTCTACCCCACCCTCAGGAACTCTCCTGAAGCTCACTCCGTCTATAGGCTCAAGGGCATCTCTTAATATTGTATAATTTTTCTTCTGTAATGTAAGAAAGTCATCCAGGCGATCAATTTGAGCTAATCCAACCGCAGCGTGTAATTCAGATATCCGGTAATTAAAACCAAGAAAAGGATGGCTTTCTGCTCCCCTGTCGTTTCCTACATGATCGTGGCCATGATCTGAATAATGATCCGCATTCTTATAAAAAGTCTCATTATTGGTGATAAGGCCGCCACCTTCACCGCATGTAATTGTTTTTACATAATCAAATGAAAAACAACCGAGGTCTCCAATACTACCCAATGGTTTCCCATTGTAGGTTCCTCCTATAGCCTGGCATGCATCCTCAAGCAAAATAAGTTTATGCCTGTCACAAATTTCCTTCAGGGCACCTAAATCGGCCATGGACCCACACATATGTACCGGCATAATAACCTTGGTATTTGGACCAATAGCTTTTTCAACAGCATTGGGGTCTAAAGTAAGCGTATCGTCAATATCGACCATTACAGGTATTGCACCTAAAGCGAGAATAGATTCAAAACTGGCCACAAATGTGAAACTGGGCATAATAACCTCATCGCCGGCTCCTATTCCCGCACTGGCCAGCGCAACGGTTAAGGCAGCCGTGCCACTACTCACTAATTGCGCATGATTTGTTTGCATGCGTTGGGCTAATTTCTTTTCAAGCTCCCTGGCTTTCCAATGACCGTTTCGCATGCCATCAAATCCATAACGCATGAGTACTCCGGAATCTAAAACGTCCTTGACTTCATTTCTTTCTTTATCTCCAAATAGTTCAAAACCTGGCATAGTGATCGTTGATTTTATATGTTATTGATTTCTATTTTGTTTTATTCAAATACTGCGCCTAAGATATATAAATAATGCTATTCTCTATATCGCGTCTGACTTTCTTTAACCCGGAAAACATATCGTCCTCTGCCCTATATCCTATGGGAAGAACGAGCACAGAACTTAGTCCTTTTGAACTTAGATCTAATAATTCATCGTAACGTTCAGGAAGAAACCCTTCCATTGGACAGGCATCCAGTTGTTCTGCAGCACATATTGTCAGTAAATTTCCCATGGCCAGATAGGCCTGATTCGTAGCCCATTGGTGAATTTCATTAGAATCCATTTTGGAAAATTCACTTACTAATGCATCTTTAAATGGTTCTAAAACAGAATCACTTGTACCCCTGACTTTTTTTACTTTATTAAAATAACCCGAGATATATTCGGCATCAATATTCTTTTCTATACAAAAAACAAGAAGGTGCGAAGCCTGTGCAACCTGTTGCTGACCAAACGAATATTGCACTAGTTGTTCCTGTAATTTCTTGTTATTTAGTATCACCATTTTTATGGGTTGTAATCCATATGATGTAGCTGTAAGATTAAACGCCTTTTTTATTGTCTCTAGCTTGGATTCTTCGATTTCTTTAGAAGGATCAAACTTTTTTACTGCATAACGCCATTCCAAATCTTTAATTATATCTGCCATTTCTCTTTTAATTAAAAAACCATAATTTGATTGCCATGATTATGACCATTATTACCAAAAACATCTTCACATATCCATCTCCTTTACCCACTGATATTCTGCTGGAAAGCCATGCACCTACTCCATTCCCAATGGCCAGGATCAACCCAACCTTCCATATTACCTTATCGTTATAAATGAATACAGCAAGAGCCGAAAGTGTATAAATAAATACCACGGCCACCTTAGTAGCATTAGCCCGCACCAGTGCCATATGATTAAAATAATGTAAAAACAAGAGAATTACGAATCCAATTCCCGCATTGATAAACCCACCATAAATTCCGATAAAGAAAAAAGCGATTACACCTATCCATAAATGCCTACCGGTTAGCCGTTCTGTAAGATCCTGCATACTAATTTTGGGCTTGAAAACAATTATCAGCACCACAGCAAGCATAATAATAGCTAAAATTTTATTGAAGGTTTCACCTTTAATATCTACAGCGATGCTTGCACCCAGAATAGACCCGAAAAGTGCTGAGATCCCCAAATAAATATTGAAAGGAAAGGTAGAGACACCCTTACTTTTAAATCCGGCTACCCCTATTGCAGTCTGTATTGCAATTGCCACCCGGTTCGTACCATTTGCAACGCTGGGTGGTAATCCCAAAAAAATTAAAAAAGGCAATGAAATTAAGGATGCCCCGCCCGCGACGGTATTTATAAAACCTACAACAAATCCAACCAGTATGAGCAGCACATAATGATACCATTCTTCCATTGCGCAAAAATAAGATGTCATAAATTAATAATACCATAAACGGTAGAAGAAAATCGACAACAAACTTTTTAAGGTATGAAAAAGGTTAGTATATTTGCGCTCGCATTAAGGGAGGAATGGCAGAGTAGTCGTCCCGATAGCTATCGGGAGCAGCTTCTTGAAAACCATGAATCCTATTAGATCATACTGGAGGAATGGCAGAGTGGTCGAATGCACTGGTCTTGAAAACCAGCGAGGGTCACACCTCCGGGGGTTCGAATCCCTCTTCCTCCGCTGGGTAGCAATCAAAAACTACCATAAACCCTGTAAACAATTGATTTACAGGGTTTTTCATTTTATTTAATTTCATATGATATCAATTAATAGTAGTCTAAAAGTGGATTATTCGGTGTCACTTTATATACTTAAAAAAGTTCCACCAAAGACACGTAAATAACTGTATATAAGTTGTTTATATTTATTTTTATTTGTGTTTTTTTTAGTACATTGGTGGAAATCGATGCACTTTTAATTATGTCACTGGCACTCTCCCTTCTATTTTACATCAAAAAAAGTAAAGTTGACCGCAACGGAAAGACGAATATCTACCTGAGAATAACACTTAACGGTCGTCGGACAGAATTTAGTGTCCACCGTAAAATTCGAATAGATTGGTGGAACTCAAGAACTCAATTAGCAATGGGTAATTCCCCAGACTCTCAAAATATAAATCAACACTTGAGCATTTTACGGAATAAAGTTTACTCCATTCAACAAAATTTTGAAAGAGAAAACGAGACCTATACTGTAGCAGATATTAGAGATGTCTTACTCAGTAAAGACAAAACCAAAAAAATGCTCCTGGAAATCTTTCAAGAGCATAACGATGAAGTTGATAGTCTTATAGGGAAAGATTTTGCTGCGGGAACAGCAGAGCGGTATCGCACCTGCAAAAAACACGTAGCAGATTTTGTAAAGCAGAAATACAAGAAAAATGATATTCCTGTACAAGATGTAGACCATAAGTTTATCACAGGTTTAGAATACTACCTTAAAACTACTCGAAAGTGTGCGCACAACTCGGCTATTAAGTATATAACCAATTTTAAAAAAATCATTCGTATTGCTCATGCTAATGATTGGATTGACAAAGACCCTTTTTTGCATTGGAAGGGTAAGCTTAAAATTGTGGAACGTGAATTTTTAACAGAGGAAGAAATACAGGAAATTATTGAATTAGAACTAAGAATAGAACGTTTAGACCAGGTTCGTGATATTTTTATCTTTTGCTGTTTCACCGGTCTGGCATATGCCGATGTTAAAAAACTGAATAGAGGAGATATTAGCAAAGGCGCAGATAGTGAAGAGTGGGTCAAGACTAAACGGTCAAAAACAGATACTCGAAGTAATATTCCAATTTTGCCTATTGCTAAGACTATTATCGAAAAGTACAAAGACAATGAGCTGTTGAAAGAAAAAGACTTAGTGTTACCAGTGCTCAGTAATCAGAAAATGAATGCTTACATCAAAGAGATAGCAAACTTAGCTGGCATTAATAAAAACCTTACGTTCCATTTAGCGCGGCATACTTTCGCTACAACTGTAACGCTTACTAATGGTGTGCCTATTGAATCAGTCAGTAAGATGCTGGGGCATACCAATTTGAAGACAACCCAACACTATGCTAAAATATTGGATATGAAAGTGAGTAATGATATGAAAATTTTAAGAGATAAGTTTAAGTAGTACTACTGAGACTCCTTGTCATTCTTGGCTCTCAATTTTTCAAGCAAATTCACATAGCCAGAAAATGGACTATTATCATTTTTATTTACCATTTGAAAGCCATTTTTAACAAATACATAGGCAGCCTTTTTCCAGTTTTCTTTTGTTTTCCAATTTTTTGATTGAATGTAGGCGTAGAACTTTCTTGCTTCTACCTCTTCCCAATTATTTTTTTTAAAGAATAGTATAACTTCTTTTTCATTAAAATTTACTGGGTGCCGTTTATTAAAGTTTTTTTTTGTTTTATGTTTATAAGAAGGCACCATTTTTTGGCTAGGTTCTGGGACACTGTTAGCCAAATTTTGAACCTGTTGTGTACTAGGACTTGTACCAAATATGAACATCTTAATTTTTGAACCACGAGCTGGATGATATGATGGATAGTATTTAAGGTATCCCCATTCATCCAAATTTTTAAGATAATTATGATACGTTGTTTTTGATTTGATTTTAGCACGTTCCATGATAAGTTCACGATTAATCGTTAAGGTCTTTTTAAAATATTCACGATTCCATTTTTGAAAAAATGCTAAATAGAGCGTTATATGTCCTTGCTTAATTCGCTCGTCCCTATAGAAAAGTTCAAAAACTGAATTGAGCTGTGTTATGTAGTTTATTTTTTCCATGTCTATTATACTAGCTGCATTACTTTGATTCGTTAGAATTTTTCCAAAGCTCTAGTTCTTCCTCTAAGGTTCTTTGACTCTGATTTTTCTCTACCAATTTTGGAACGGTTTTTTCTTTTTCATCAGCTATGAAAAGTGCTTGCAGCATTCCCAAGGTAGGCTTTGTTTGGGTCTTCTCAATATCTTTTATAATGGCTATTACTGCATTAATTCTTTTTAACAAACGCTTTTCTACCTGAACTAAGTGATTTGGAATTTCATCATCAGGTGAAAGTTGATGCTTTTCAAAAAAATCAAGCATCTGATTTAAAGTCATACTATTTGACTCCCCTTGTTTTAGAACAAATAATTTGAATTTTTGAGTTACAGACGTTTTAATCTTAATGTTAGAAAAACCCTCGTTTATATAATTTTTATCCATTTTTGAGTCAAATTTTCATTGATTATCAACATTTTAGGTTCTTTTTAATTCAAAAAGATGATTTTTTGAATTTTTTATTGTTTATAATTCACTGATATTTAGAAGGTTAACAAACGTAACCTTGCGCCAGCAGGTTACCCTCTTGCTTCTCCTATTTCGTTCGCAAAGCGAACAAATATTTTCAAACAACTTGACCAAGATCAATTGCTTTTTTGTGGAATCCAAGATTCCTATATGCCTTTTTAAGATGGGTATCGTTATCAGGGAAAGTCAAATCTTGGGATAACGATACAATAAAAATGTGCTATTGATAAGCTGAAGAAAGATACGATTTATTTTAGCTTAAATTAAAATCATAGGTGGATAAATCCGAAAAAATAAAAGGATTGTTAGATGAATTCCTATCTGAACCATTCGCACAGTTTTGAGGTGATTTACTTATTATATCCAGAGCGTTTTCCTTTTTTTGTTTTTTTTCCGAAACTTAGGGGTTCTTCCGCTCCCTTTTTTTGATGATATCGTACGATTTCATAATATTGGTTTTTGATTTACTTCCCATAGAGCCGTCACATTACCTTTTTTGTTGCCTTATGCGGTACAATATTCAGGTTTGGCAAGACTTATAAAAGGAGCGAGACACGAGTCCGATTATGCAGTCGTCCAAAGATGAATGTTGTTGTTTTGCTGTCATAAAAAGGGAACGGCGGCTGCCTGAGAGGCAGATGAAATTAATATAAGAAGAGTTTAGTACGAACCAGTAGGGGGGGTAAAGCAAACCACCGATATTTTAGACTTTCAGAATTAAGTTTTGAAGTTCAATTAAACGTGGGATTGATTACTACTTCGCTACAGACCCCTAAAACTTGTAGTTTGACAATAATTAAACAAATTATACGCTAATAATATGTTATATTGCGTATATTGTATGTAATTAAATCTTATAATTATGGCAACAATTAGAAAATCATTGACTATAACAGTAGCTCAAGAGCAATGGATAAAGCTACAAATTGAAAATGGTGGTTTCGCGAACGATAGCGAATACATGAGGCATCTAATACGCTTGGATGAGGAACGTAATAGGGAGTTTTTAATTACCAAAGCGGCTATACAAGAAGGCTATGATAGTGGCATGAGCTCTAGAAATAGGTCTGTTGATGAAATTGTTGAAGCAGCCAAAAGTCGCAAAAAGAACAGAACTAAAAGTAACAGGAATGCCTAGTTATTATTTATCGTCGAAAGCTGATAGCGATATCGATGATATAGTAGATTATACTTTAGAGACCTGGGGAGAATCACAGACTCATAGTTATATTACCGAGTTATACCAATTTTTGCAGACTCTTGCAGATAATCCCGACCTTGGTCGCAGCGCTTCTGAATTTGCACCTCCACTAAAAAGATATAATTACAAGGCACACACAATTTTTTACGAACCAACTAAAAAGGGCATATTTGTCGTTCGAATTTTAGGACAGATACGGGATTTCAAGCGACATCTTTAGGCGTTGATTAATCGTTTACAAAGTCCAGATAAAGGTGGGATTATATAAACCATTATAATTGTGCAATTATAGCTTGAATGAAAATAAATAGACTTTTACTTTATGGTTATAGTCCCATCTCGAGTACAAAAAACCTTGTTAATCTTTTGATTTACAGGGTTTTTTTGTTTTAGTTAGTCAACAATCTCCAATTTCAAATTAATGTTGACATAAAATTAATCCATCATTCGGAATGAAAATGAAAAATATCCGGCGCTGTAAGTCGCCGGGCGTTTTCTACCCGCCTGCGGCAGGCAGGACTGCAGGAGTGGTAATGATCTGGATCACAGTGTAGCTGTAATCCATCAAAATCCAAAAGACAAACTCCAAATGACAAGTTTAGCAGGATAAAAGAATAAATATGGCGCCTGTGCGCCTTATGACTTTCTAACTGCAGGAGAGGTTTCCCGATGGATATCTAATGCAAAATTAATATGATCGATATCATGAATGTATTATAATAAATTCTATATTTTTAACATATAATAATAAGAAGAGTTGAAATAATTAGGATTCCAAAACATTTGGAAGTAGTTCTAGAAACCTTAGTAAGTTCCCGCACTTGAAATATAATCACTTTTGGTTGTAGATTTTAACAAAGACTAACTAATATAAAATTTAGAAAAAATGAAAAGTATACTTAGCATTCTGGCTTTATTAGTCACTTTTGGTTCAGCATTTTCTCAGAATGAAAATGAGAAACACCCATTACTTACGGATAGATTTATAATTGGAGCTGGCTGGTATTTTCCAAACAGGGATATAAAATTCGGAATTGAGGGGAATGCTACCATTGAAGATATAGAAGATCTGGAAGACATTGACTTTGACGAGACCCTTGGTCTTAGTAAGGGTGATAACACCTTTAATTTTAATTTCTTCTGGAGATTTTCCAGGAATAAATTCTGGTCTGTGCGTGGAGAGTATTTTAAAGTTGGGAGTACAAGAAATGTGACTCTGGATGAAGAGATAGAATGGGAAGACATTACGTATCCTGTGGGTGGAGAAGCTGAAGTGTCTTTTGGCGTTGGCTTATACAGGGTTTTCTTTGGGAGGGTTATAAGTACCGGACAAAAGCATGAGTTAGGTGGAGGGCTTGGTATTCATGGACTAAATGTCAAGGCTTCAGTTGAGGGTCAAGGCTTTATTGGGGATGAATCAGCAGGCATTAATAGAAGTGACGTAGAGGCATTTCTTCCCTTACCCAACATTGGCTTTTGGTATATTTGGGCTCCTACAGACAGATGGGCATTTTCAGCTAATGTAGACTGGTTTGGTATTAAAATTGACAGTATATCCGGGGGTTTATGGAAT
>NZ_CAMYOM010000043.1 GCF_947260015.1 uncultured Eudoraea sp.
TTCTCCATTTTAAAATCAGGGATCCCATACCTTAACAGGCCACCAGGTTTTTCATCCCGTTCAAAAACTGTAACAGAATGACCCGCCCTATTGAGTTGCTGAGCGGCGGCTAAACCGGCAGGTCCTGAGCCAACAACGGCAACTTTTTTACCCGTTCTAAATTCTGGAGGATTGGCTACAACCCACCCTTTTTGGAAAGCGGTTTCAACAATATTCTTTTCAATATTTTCAATAGACACCGGATCTTCATTGATTCCAAGCACACAGGCTTCCTCACAAGGAGCCGGACACAATCTTCCGGTAAACTCAGGAAAATTATTTGTCGCATGTAAAATTTCGGCGGCCTTTTCCCACTTACCTCTATACACGGCATCATTAAAATCCGGAATTAAATTACCCAGGGGACATCCACTATGGCAAAATGGTATACCGCAATCCATACATCTGGCACCCTGATTTTTGAGTTCTTTTTCCTTCATAGGGAGGGTAAACTCTTTATAATTCTGAGTGCGCTCATCTACCGGAGCGTATTTCTCTACTTTTCTATCGAATTCCAAAAATCCTGTTATCTTTCCCATCTATCGATTATGTTGTTTCTAATTTTTCTCTTTCCAGACGTATTAATGCCTGCTTGTATTCTTCAGGAAATATTTTTATAAATTTAGGAAGGCAATCTTCCCAATTCTCAAGTATTCTCTGAGCAAGCGGACTTAAAGTGGCATTGTAATGATTTTCAATTAATTCTCTAAGTTCCTTTATGTCATTCTCTTCTTCAACCACCAGTAGGTTTAACGCCTCCTTATTACACCTTTTCTCAAAAGTCTTTTTCTCATCAAAAATATAGGCGATACCCCCGCTCATTCCAGCGCCAAAGTTTCTACCAACTTCCCCAAGTATTACGGCTATGCCACCTGTCATGTATTCGCATCCGTGATCTCCAATTCCTTCTACGACCGCCTTTGCTCCGGAATTCCTTACGCAAAAACGTTCACCAGCTTTGCCATTTATATAAGCTTTGCCTGAAGTGGCACCATAAAGAGTTACATTTCCGGTTATGACATTATTTTCCGGTTGTAAAGTTGATTTATCCGGAACTTTTATGATCAACTTAGCGCCTGAAAGTCCTTTCCCTAAATAGTCATTTGTGTTTCCATTGACCACCATAGTAAGGCCTTTGGTAGCAAACGCCCCAAAACTTTGCCCTGCAGAACCTGTAAAATTCAGTTTCAAAGTGTTTTCCGGGAGTCCTTCAGCACCGTATATTTTCGATATTTCATTACTAATAATTGCACCTACTGCCCTGTCTGTATTGTGAATTGGAAAATCTAGAGATATTTTTTCCTTTCTAAACAGCGCGGGATGTGCTTTCTCTATAATCTCGAACTCTATAGATTCATCAATATGATGATGTTGCTTTTGTGTATTATAAAGTTTTGTATTCTTCGGAACATCTATTTGATGAAGAATAGGTGTCAGGTCTATTCCTGCTGCCTTATAATGATCAATTGCCGCATTTCTATCCAGTTTTTGCACCTGGCCTACCATTTCCTTAACAGAACGAAAACCTAGTTGAGCCATTATTTCTCTTAATTCCTCTGCTACAAAATACATATAGTTGACCACATGTTCCGGCTTGCCATTAAACTTCTTTCTCAGCTCAGGATTTTGGGTTGCAATACCCACCGGACATGTATTTAAATGACAAACACGCATCATTATACATCCGGAAGCCACCAGAGGAGCTGTTGCAAATCCAAATTCCTCTGCTCCTAAAAGACAGGCTATTGCTACATCTCTCCCTGTTTTTAATTGTCCATCGCATTCCAAAACTATTCTGTTTCTCAGGTCATTCAGTACCAAGGTCTGCTGAGCTTCAGCAATTCCTAATTCCCATGGAAGGCCCGCATGTTTAAGTGAGGTCAATGGAGATGCACCGGTTCCGCCGTCGAATCCGGAAATAAGAATTACATCGGCCTTAGCTTTAGAAACCCCGGCAGCAACTGTTCCTACACCGACTTCAGAGACGAGTTTGACATTAATCCTGGCCTTGCGATTAGCAGATTTAAGATCATAAATTAATTGCGATAAATCCTCAATGGAATAGATGTCATGATGTGGTGGAGGTGATATAAGACCTACGTAGGGGGTTGAATTTCGCGTTTTGGCTATTGCCGGGTTTACCTTTGGACCAGGTAGTTGGCCTCCTTCTCCCGGTTTGGCACCCTGAGCCATTTTAATCTGTATCTCCTGAGCATTTGTAAGATAATCTGAAGTAACACCAAACCTTCCGGAAGCAACTTGTTTAATGGCGCTATTTCGCCAATCTCCGGTCTGGTTTTTATAGAATCTATCGGCATCTTCTCCGCCTTCCCCGGAATTGCTTTTACCTCCAATCCTGTTCATGGCAATAGCCAGATTTTCATGCGCCTCTTTACTAATGGAGCCATAGGACATGGCACCAGTTTTAAATCTTTTAACTATTTCCGTCCAGGGTTCTACGTCTTCAATAGGAATAGGGTCATAATTTGAAAATTCGAATAAACCTCGAATGGTCATTAAATTTTTGGATTGTTCGTTGACCATTGCGGCAAATTCTTTGTAGGTGTCTGGCTCATTATTTCTAACAGATTTCTGAAGTTTGGCAATAGATAAAGGATTGAACATATGTTTTTCCCCATCGCGCCTCCAACGATATTCACCTCCAATTTCAAGATCTAAATTAGCAGCAATATGCTGATCCTGATAGGCCCTTTTATGTCTTTTGGATACCTCTTTTTCTATTTCATACAATCCAATACCCTGAATACGTGTTGGGGTATTTGGAAAATATTTATCCACAACTTTGGTCTTAATTCCAATACATTCAAAGAGTTTAGAACCCCGGTACGAGTTTAGAGTAGATATACCAATTTTATTCATAACTTTTAAAATACCCTTTCCAATTGCCTTATTGTAGTTTTTAATGGCCTCATCAAAAGTGTATTCCGTAATATCATGTTCTTCAATTTGTTCTGCAATTATCTCATTTACCAGATAGGGATTAATCGCACTAGCTCCAAACCCGAACAACAGAGCAAAATGATGGACTTCCCTTGGCTCCGCAGATTCTATAATGATGCTTAATTTGGAACGTTTGCCCAATCGCTGAAGTCCGCTATTTATATAAGAACAGGCAAGTAAAGCAGGAATCGGTGCTCTATCTTTATCGGAGTTTCTATCCGACAATATAATGATGTTAGTTCCCTCATCTATGGCTTTCTCTGCTTGCTTTAAATTGTTCTCAAGGGCTTCCTCCAAACCATTATGACCTCTGGCTATGTTATAGAGTATAGGAATTGAAACCACTTTGTAATCAGGGCTGGCATCGTAATTCTTGATTTTATCAAGATCTTCTTTGGAAATAACCGGATTTTGGATTTTTAGCTTTCTACAATTTAATTCAGTGATGTCAAAAATATTATGATCACTTCCCAATGTAAGTGAGATATCTGTTATTAATTCTTCGCGAATACCATCTAATGGCGGATTAGTTACCTGTGCGAAAAGTTGTTTAAAATAATTATACAAAAGCTGAGGGCGCTCAGACAATACCGCAATAGGGGTGTCCGATCCCATTGAGCCTATGGGTTCCTTTGCATGTTGCCCCATTGGAAGAATAATTGTATTTATGTCCTCCAGGGTATAGCCAAATACTGCTTTTCTTTTCTCCAGAGAAGCTTCATTTAGAAAAAGTGGGCAATCATTATATGGGATATTTTTCAGATGAACCAAATTGGCATCTAACCACTTTTTATAAGGATACTTCTTTGCTATTTTTTCTTTAATCTCTTCATCGTTTACAATTCTGCCAGCTTCCATATCCACCAGAAACATTTTTCCCGGTTCAAGTCGGCCGTGATATTCTATATTTTCCGGGGCTATTTCTACCACACCTGTTTCAGAAGACATAATTACATATCCGTCTTTTGTAACCGAGTACCTAGATGGTCTAAGGCCATTTCTGTCCAGAACGGCACCAATGTAATTGCCATCTGTGAAGGGTATGGATGCAGGGCCATCCCAGGGTTCCATGACGCAAGAATTGTATTCATAGAATGCCCGTTTTGCCACAGACATTTCTTCGTTCTTTTCCCAGGCTTCGGGAACTAGCATCATCATTACTTCCGGAAGAGACCGCCCTGTCATTAGCAACAATTCTACCACCATATCCATAGAGGCAGAGTCAGATTTTCCGGATAAAATTACAGGTAGAATATTTTTTATTTCTTCTCCGAAAAGATCACTTTTTAATAAGTCTTCCCTTGAACGCATGCGCATAACATTACCTCTTAGGGTATTGATCTCCCCATTATGACACATATACCTGAAGGGTTGGGCCAGATCCCAGGTAGGAAAAGTATTAGTGGAAAAACGTTGATGAACCAAGGCTAATCTTGTAACCACCCTCGTATCCATTAAATCTTTAAAGTAGAGCTTTATATCGTTCGGCATTAATAGCCCTTTGAAGATGATTATTTTTGTTGAAAGACTGGGAACATAGAAAAATTTACTTTCCGATAATTTTGAATTTATAAGGGCATGTTCTGTTACTTTACGAGCGATATACAGCTTAAGGTTAAAGTCAAAATCTTTTTGCTCCTCATTTTCTTTGCCAACAAAGATTTGCTTAACATAAGGCTCCGTTTCACCGGCGATTCTTCCGGGTATAGCTTTGTTAACGGGAACATTTCGCCATCCTAATAATTTTAATCCCTGCTTTTTTATGTTTTCTTCGAATACGGAGACGCAATAGTCTCTTTGATTTTCCTTTATTGGAAAGAAAACATTACCAACAGCATAATCACCTGCATTAGGAATTTCGAAATCACATTCATCCAGAAAGAACTGATGTGGAATATCAATCAGGATACCGGCACCATCTCCTGTCTTACCATCGGCACTTACAGCCCCCCTGTGTTCTAATTTATCAAGGATTTCGAGTGCCTTGTGAATAATATCATTCGACTTTTTTCCTTTTAGGCTGCAAATAAATCCAGCACCACAGTTATCATGTTCAAATTCAGGTAGATACAAGCCTTGTCTTTTCATCATCTCTATTGCAGTATTTTCTCAAAAATATCATTTTAAATGAAATATATACATCATTTAATAAGATAGTATGCAAAATATTTAACGTTTACAATAAAACGTTAAAAAATATTCAATTTGGAATATTTATGCCTGGTAAATTGAGATTATAGTAAAACGTGAGTAGTTCTTTGCTGCTGAGGAGTAGGTTAGGGGGTTATATGGGTTGAAATAGTAATAATTTTAACTCCAACCCTATCATTGGAAATATTATTGACAAAAAATTGTGAATTTTAAAAGGAAGACCCTAAAAATCTTGGGGTATATGATTATAAACTTAATATATGAGGTTAATTTTTTAGTATATTTCTGGAGATTACTATTTTTTGGATCTCTGTTGTTCCCTCATATATCTGAGTGATTTTTGCATCCCTCATCATTCGTTCAACATGGTATTCTTTAACGAATCCATTACCTCCAAATATTTGCACGGCCTCCACAGTAGTTTCCATGGCAATTTGTGAGGCATAAAGTTTAGCCATTGCACTTGAAGTGTCATAGTCATTACCCTGATCTTTGTCCCAGGCCGCTTTGTACACCAGATATCTGGCTGCCTGAATTTGTGTATGCATGTCAGCCAGTTTAAAGGCAATAGCCTGATGGTTAGCTATTTCCGTACCAAATGCTCTGCGTTCTTTTGAATAGTTTTTGGCAAGTTCATAAGCACCGGCCGCAATTCCTAATGCCTGTGCTGCAATACCAATTCTTCCGCCTGCAAGGGTTTTCATGGCAAATTTAAATCCAAAACCATCTTCACCAATTCTATTTTCCTTGGGTACTTTTACATCATTGAATATTAAAGAATGTGTATCACTTCCACGTATTCCTAATTTGTTTTCTTTAGGCCCAATTTCAAACCCCGGCATACCTTTTTCAACTATCAGGGCATTTATTCCTTTGTATCCTTTTTCAACATTGGTTTGAGCAATAACCAGGTAAACGGATGCGGAATTTCCATTAGTAATCCAATTTTTTGTTCCGTTCAGAACATAATGGTCACCTTTATCAATAGCTGTGGTTTTTTGAGATGTGGCATCACTACCCGCTTCCGGTTCTGAAAGGCAGAAAGCACCTATAATTTCACCTGACGCCAACTTTTTCAGATATTTTTCTTTTTGCTCCATGGAACCAAAAGTCTCTAAACCCCAGCATACCAATGAATTATTTACTGATAGAATAACCGAAGAGGAGGCATCTATTTTTGAAAGTTCCTCCATGGTTAAAACATAGGACAATGTATCTAAACCACTCCCACCATATTCGGGATCTACCATCATTCCCATAAAACCAAGTTCTCCCATTTTTTTCACTTGCTCGGAGGGGAATTGTTGTGTCTCATCACGTTCAATTACACCGGGCAACAATTCAGCATGGGCAAAATCTCTGGCCGCCTGCCTAATCATTTCTTGTTCTTCTGATAGTGTAAAGTTCATTGCTGTAAGTTTGATGAAAACATTGTAAAGATACAAGACTGAGGGAAAATATGTATGGATAAATTAGCTTATTTATAAAAGTGAAGGTCTTTGCAAAAGAGTTAACTTTTGCGACCAAGTAAGATCTAAAAAACTTTTAAAGTAGCACAATATTTTTATATTTGTCTGTGGTGCACCTATTACCTAAAATATCAAATAAATTATGAGACAACATTAGCTTCATTTGGCTTACACTTAGTTAAAGCACCAATTTTAGTACACATTTTTAAATCTTGTCACATAATTAATTGATAAACAAATGAAAAAGCTATTAAAAATATACGAAAACAAACCGCCGGAGATAGTCTTTAACTGGAAAGATCCGGAAACTGAGGCTGAAGGATGGACTGTTATAAATTCTTTAAGAGGTGGAGCAGCCGGAGGCGGAACCAGAATGCGCGAGGGCTTGGATAAGAACGAAGTACTATCTCTTGCAAAAACAATGGAAGTAAAATTTACGGTATCCGGTCCACCAATTGGAGGAGCGAAGTCGGGTATTAATTTCAACCCACATGATCCAAGAAAAAGAGGTGTACTGGAAAGGTGGTATTCGGCGGTTTCACCATTGCTAAAGAGTTATTATGGTACTGGTGGAGATTTAAATGTAGATGAAATTCATGAGGTAATTCCAATAACTGAGGATGCAGGAGTTTGGCACCCCCAGGAAGGAGTATTTAATGGTCATTTCAAGCCTACAGAAGCCGACAAAATTAATAGGATAGGACAGCTAAGACTCGGAGTTATTAAGGTTTTGGAAAGTAATACCTATTCCCCTGATGTTAGCAAAAAATACACCGTTGCCGATATGATAACAGGTTTTGGTGTAGCAGAAGCCATTAGGCACTACTATGATATCTTTGGAGGCACCGTGATAGGTAAGCGAGCTATTGTACAGGGATTTGGAAACGTAGGCTCGGCGGCGGCGTTTTATTTGGCACAAATGGGTGCCAGGATTGTAGGAATTATTGATCGTGTAGGCGGAGTAATTAATGAAGATGGTTTTTCATTCGAGGAAATAAAGACCTTCTTTTTACATAAAAAAGGAAATACATTAATAGCAGATGCGGATAAAATGATTCCTTTTGATGAAATGAATGAACGTATCTGGAGTTTACCAACGGAAATTTTTGCACCATGTGCGGCTTCCAGATTAATTACCCGGGAACAAATTGCTGAAATGATTGATACAGGCCTTGAGGTTATTTCATGTGGCGCAAATGTACCATTTGCAGACCCTGAAATATTTTTTGGTCCAATTATGGAGTATACCGATGAAAGGGTAAGTCTCATCCCTGACTTTGTTTCAAACTGTGGAATGGCCAGATTATTTGCTTATTTCATGGAGCGAAGAGTGGGTATGGAAGATGAATTAATTTTTAATGATACTTCAGATACCATTCGAAAAGCAATTTTGAATATCTTTAAGCAAAATGTAACAAGAAAAAATATGAGTACAACGGCATTTGAAATTGCCCTAAAACAACTAATCTAAAACCAACCAATATGGAGACCATTATTATTATTGTATTCTTAGCAGGCTATTTGGCTATTACCCTTGAGCATAATCTAAAAATAGACAAACTAATTCCCGCATTGGCCATGATGGCAATTTTATGGGCCATTATAGCATTGGCTCATATGCCTGTTTTTGAGGTTAATACCGACTTAAAGGAATTAGAGCCCTCCCACATAGATGAAATGCTGTTACATCATCTGGGTAAAACCGCAGAAATCCTTGTTTTCCTTTTGGGGGCAATGACTATTGTGGAGATCATAGATTATTTTGATGGATTTGCCACCATTAAGGGCTATATACGCACAACGAAAAAGTCAAAACTACTTTGGCTCTTTTCTATTTTGGCCTTTATTCTTTCTGCAATTATAGACAACCTAACGGCGACCATCGTTCTGGTAACTATATTGCAAAAAGTTATCAAAGAACGTGAGGTTAGGCTTTGGTTTGCGGGGATGATTATTATTGCTGCTAATGCCGGAGGGGCTTGGTCTCCAATTGGAGATGTTACAACTACAATGCTATGGATCGGCAATAAAGTATCTGCTCTGCAACTCATTAAATTTGTACTGATACCATCAATAGTTTGTATGGTCCTTCCTGTTCTTGTTGCATTGCGGTACAAGGCATTTAAAGGAAATATTAAGGCGGAATTGGAAGATAAAGAAAAACCAAAATCCCCATTTGGAGCAACTATGTTATATCTTGGTTTAGGTTCCATCGTATTTGTTCCATTTTTTAAGACCATTACTCATTTACCACCTTATGTGGGGATGATGCTTTCACTTGCTGTTGTAGCTACCTTTGCAGAAATATATACAAGCGCAAAATTCAGTATTTCCAGTGTGGATGCAGCAGAGAGTCAGGAAGGCGCCCACCATAGTGCTGTGCATGCTTCCTTATCCAAAATAGAGCTTCCAAGTATACTCTTTTTCCTTGGGATACTTTTAGCGGTTGCTGCTCTGGAGTCTTTAGGGATGTTATTTCATTTTGCAGGCACACTAGATTCCACAATGCCATTTCTTGGCACTGAATCGGTGAACCAATCCGTATCAGATTTGGTAATATTGATATTGGGTGTTGGTTCTGCCGTGATAGACAACGTACCATTGGTGGCAGCCAGTATGGGGATGTTCTCAATACCTTTAGATGATTCTGTCTGGCATTTTATTGCCTATTCAGCAGGAACTGGTGGTAGCATGTTAATTATTGGATCCGCAGCCGGAGTTGTAGCTATGGGAATGGAGAAAATTGATTTTTTCTGGTATTTCAAAAAAATTGCATGGCTGGCATTCATTGGTTTTATTGGGGGCGCAGGCGCATTTATACTTATTCGAAATTTATTATTAAACGTATAATTTAATTGATAATATACCGTTATAAGGGCAACTTTTAATAGGGAAAAATATGGTTATGTTTCAGGATCTTGCTGATGAAACTCAAGTTGGGGAACTTGTTTCAGAAGAAAAAACACTTTCAGTTATTGATCTAATCTTTAATGGGGGCACAGGTAGTATAATTATTATATCTGTTCTTTTTGTAATGCTGGCGGTTGGATTATATATTTATTTTGAACGTTTACTGGCCATAAAAGCCGCGTCACAAATAGATAAGAATTTCATGAATCAAATACGCGATCATGTTATGACCGGCAAGCTGGAATCGGCCAAAATATTATGTGCTCAAACAGATTCACCCGTAGCGAGGTTAACAGAAAAAGGGATATCAAGAATAGGTAAACCCCTGGATGATATTAATACGGCTATTGAGAATGCAGGTACCCTGGAGGTTTATAAATTGGAAAAAAATGTAAATGTCCTTGCTACCATTGCAGGTGCAGGACCCATGATTGGGTTTTTAGGAACGGTTATTGGAATGATTATAGCATTCCATCAAATGGCCAGTAGTGGCGGACAAGCAGAAATGGGTGCTTTGGCATCAGGGATATACACAGCCATGACTACTACAGTTGCGGGCCTAATTGTTGGTATTGTCGCTTATATGGGCTATAACCATCTTGTGAACCGTACAGATAAGGTAGTCCATAAAATGGAGGCAAATGCCGTGGAATTTCTTGATTTACTGAACGAACCTGTTTAAGACAGTACTATGAAAATTAAAGGAAGAAATAAGATCAGTCCGGAATTCAGCATGTCCTCAATGACGGACATTGTATTCCTGCTACTGATTTTCTTTATGTTAACGGCCAATTCACCAAATGCGTTGGACCTGCTTTTGCCCAAGGCAAAGGGAAAATCTACAAATACGCAAAATGTTTCAGTAACGATTAATAAAAATCTGGAATATTTTGTAAACAGCGAGAGAATAAACGGAGAATACATAGAAATTGAATTAAAAAAAGCACTTGAGGGTCAGGAGAAGCCCACTGTTATTCTAAGGGCTGAAGAAAGCGTGGCCATTAAAGAAGCGGTTAACGTGATGGATATTGCCAATAGGAATAGTTATAAAGTGATCCTGGCTGTGCGACCAAATTAATGTCGTTTTTAGACACGAAACACAAGAAAAAATCATTTACGCTTACAACCATTTTGTTAAGTGTACTCCTCCTTTTACTTTTTTATGTTGGCCTTACTTATATGGATCCACCTATCGAGAACGGGATCACTGTAAATTTTGGTACGATGGAATTTGGTATGGGAGAAAAGCAACCCGTTAAAAAAATAAAGTCTCAGCCTGCGGAACCCGTGAAAGAGTTAGAGGAGGAAGTAGTAGAAGAAAAGCCTGCCGCTCAACCGGAAGAAGTAGCGGAAGAAGATCTAACGGAAAAAGCTACCGAGAAAGTACTTACACAGGAAGACGAAGAATCTATAAAAATAAGACAGCAGCAAGCTGCTAAACGCGAGGCGGAAGAGGCAGCCAGGAAGGCCCAGGCCAAAGCTGAACAATTGGCCAGGGAACAAAAGGCTGCAGAGGAAAAAGCCCAACAAGAAAAAGAAGCCAAAAAGAAAAAGCTGGATGAACTTATGGGTGGCCTTAACAAATCTGACGGCGAAGTTCAGGGCAGTGAGGGTGATGATAATAGAGCAGGTGACAAGGGCCAACCCGATGGGGATCCTTATGCCACAAGCTATTACGGCAGTCCTGGTTCCGGAAGTGGAACGGGCGGATATGGTCTGAATGGCCGCTCTCTGGTAGGCAAGGGCAAAGTTCAACAGGAATGTAATGAGGAAGGAAGAGTAGTTGTTAAAATTACTGTAGATAGAAATGGTAAGGTGGTAGATGCCAGACCGGGAGTGAAAGGTACTACCAATAGTCATCCTTGCTTATTGGAACCTGCAAAGAAAACGGCATTTCTGCACAAATGGAATCTGGATTCCAAAGCCCCCAACCAACAGATAGGTTTTGTTGTTGTTAACTTTAAATTGGGGGAATAGTAAATGACCTACAAGGAGACCCTCGATTGGATGTTCGCTCAACTTCCAATGTATCAGCAAAAGGGATCAAATGCATATAAGGGCAAACTAAAAAATAGCCTGTCTTTATCCACACACCTTAAAAACCCACATCTGAATTTTAAGAGTATTCATGTAGCCGGCACTAATGGAAAAGGATCCAGCAGTCATATGCTGGCATCCATACTCCACGAGGCAGGTTATAAGGTGGGGTTGTATACCTCACCACATATGAAAGATTTCAGGGAGCGAATTAAGATTAATGGGAAACCTATTAGTCAAAAAAGTGTCATAGAATTTATAGAAGAGAATAAGGCCTTTCTTGAGGCAAATAAACTGTCTTTTTTTGAAATGTCTGTAGGAATGGCATTTGATTATTTTTCCAGGAAGAAGGTGTCTATTGCGATAATTGAAGTGGGACTGGGCGGGCGTTTAGATGCCACGAATATTATTACTCCCGAAGCTTCACTTATTACGAATATTGGTTTGGACCATACAGATTTACTGGGTCATACAATGGAATTGATATCAAGGGAAAAGGCGGGAATTATAAAAGAGGATGTTCCATTAGTGATTAGTGAATATCAGGAAGAGATTGCGCCTGTTTTTGAAGAAATTGCGAAAGCAAGAAATTCAGATCTGGTATATGCAGACCGTGAAGATCTTAAAGAGTACCAAACCTCTCTTTTCGGGAGTTATCAGAATAAAAATATTAAAGGGGTGTTGGCAATTATTAATTTGCTTAAAGAATTTCCGGTCAAAGAGGAACACATAAGAAATGGTCTGATGAAGGTCGTTGAGAATACCGGGCTGTTAGGGAGATGGCAGATCCTTCAAAAAAGACCGGAAGTTATGTGTGATACCGCCCATAACAGTGAAGGTCTTACATTGGTGCTGGAGCAAATAGAGCAGCAAAAATTTAAAACCTTACATATCGTTCTCGGTTTTGTGAAAGAGAAAAACCTTGATGTACTGTTACCCTTGTTTCCAAAAGATGCCATTTATTATTTAGCCAGACCCGATATTCCAAGGGGATTGGATGTGGAAATCTTGATGAAAAAGGCTTCGCAATTTGGATTGAAGAGTACTGGGTATGATTCGATTCCTATGGCTTATAAAGCCGCCCTGAGCAAAGCAGATAAAGATGATTTCATCTATATAGGAGGCAGTACATTTACCGTTGCTGAGGTGCTGTGATTTTTTCTTATTTTTTGTTTTAGGTAACAAAAAACTATTCTATATTTGCATCCCCTTAGGGGCTCTTAGCTCAGTTGGTTCAGAGCATAGGGGCTCTTAGCTCAGTTGGTTCAGAGCACCTGCCTTACAAGCAGGGGGTCACTGGTTCGAATCCAGTAGGGCCCACATCATTCAGAAAATCCGCACAGTAATGTGCGGATTTTTTATTTTCAGGAGAATGTCAAACTTGTTTGAGCATTCGGAATGAAAATAAAAAATATCCGGCGCTGTAAGACGCCGGGCGTTTTCTAATTGCAAAAGCGGTCTCCCTATGGATCACAGCTTGCTGTAATCCAGTATTGTTTTCTACCCGCGTGCCGCCAGCCCGACATACTCATTCTGGGGGTGCGAGGCTGGCCCCTACGCTTCGGTCGAAACAAGTTTTCAGGAGTGGTTTTGATGGATCAAAGAGCGTAACGAATTAATCCAATATTTTTTTGGGAATAAAAACTAAATAAGGCGCCAGTGCGCCTTATGATTTTCTGCCATGCCATCGGCCTTCGTCCGCCAAAATGGCTACATAAAGGCTAGGCAGGCAGGTTTGCAGGAGTGGTCTCCCTATGGCTCACCGAAAAGGATGAGGTAATCCATCATTCGAAATGAAAATATAAAAATTCGGCTCTGTGTTATCCCGATAACTTCTCCTTCGTAATACTATGGAGAAGGAGTTATCCGGATCGGAATGATCAATAATTAACCAATTATAAAATGACAAAATGGTCTCAGATCCTCTCCTGTTATAGACTAATTTTTTCCTACATTTGTCTTTAATGCTGAGAAAAATGAACAAAGTAATTCTCTTCCTTTGTTTGTGTGGCATATCTTTTCATATTTCTGCACAACAGTATAGCTATGTTCAATACAATTCTGGGTCTGGAGCCCCTTTTGACCGGGTATCCACTGTACTTCAGGATCAGGCAGGCTTTATATGGATAGGCAGCCAAAACGGTTTATATCGATTTGATGGAATCCATTTTGACATTTATAGCATGCATACCAAGAGTCAATTTGTTCATCAGCTTCATGAACGTGAAGATCACCTGCTGTTTGTAAATGATATAGGTATCTATCAAGTTGACGATTTGCTTTCCCAGCCTAAGGTAATTCCGCTAATAGAAGGCACAATCAATGAAACTGCCGGGCTTCCTTTTTATCCCAACGATTTTGCACTGGGTAAAGATCAGGATATCTGGCTTACCCAATCCAATCACAGCATTGGCAGGTTGCAGCAAGGAGATTTCAAAACCTATCCATTTTCCAAAACGAATAAAGCACAAAAGCTTGCGATACATGAAGACTTAAAGGGAGGAATTTGGGTGCTGAGTCCATTGGATGGATTATTCTACTTTGATAAAGCCACTAAAACTTTTGAAAAAAAGCTGGACATTAAAAATGGGAACGCCCTATTAATTCACAAAGATTACCTTGTGGTGGGAAACGATGCACTGCATGTCTATAAAATTCAAGAAAATAAGCCCCGGCTAATTAAGACGATTGAGCTGGATGATGACCTGATTACTGCGATGCATGTGGATCAAAATGATCAATACATCATCGGGACCAAAAAGGGAAAGTTATTTTCAGTAACTAATTTAAACAAACCCCCTCAAACCATATATGGAGCCAATGAAGCTCATCGGGTGGTAGAATTGGATTTTGGACCTATCTATGAAATTTATATAACTACGGATAGTAAAAGTAAAAATGATAAGCT
The DNA here is from genome assembly GCF_947260015.1 of uncultured Eudoraea sp. Taxonomy (GTDB): domain Bacteria; phylum Bacteroidota; class Bacteroidia; order Flavobacteriales; family Flavobacteriaceae; genus Eudoraea. The sequence goes on from NZ_CAMYOM010000043.1 coordinate 14,476, forward strand.
TTGGGTTTGTTCGGAAACCGGACTTTGGTTGCTCCAACAACGCTTTTTCAAAACCGTTAAGAATTTGCCTTTGAATAATCCTATCGGTATTGCCGTGGGCAATCAGGGGAAAGCTTGGGTACCCATTAATTATTTATACGAAATTTCTCCCCTTGAAGATGAATTCACTGCCAAGACCATTTATAATAATTTACAAGCAAATGCAGTTGCTCAAGACAAAGCCGGATTCACCTGGGTATCCACGACTACCCCAAAAGTTGAATTATTAAAATATGCCAATAACAAGATCATCAAACGATATGATGATTTCCATGACCGGGGCGAGGCCATTTTCTATCTTTATCCAGACAGTAAAGGGAACCTTTGGTTTTGCCAGGCCCCTGTGAATAAACCCATTATTGGCATTGCAAAGATCAATGCTAAAGGGGAAATCAAGTATTACGATGAGACCAAAGGTTTTTCCAGCAGGGTTCTGGCAATCAAGGAAAGTGCCAAGGGCGAAATATATGCTGTAGGTATCGGTGAAGAAAGTTATTTGTATCACTTTGATCCGGAGAAAGATCGATTTGTGAACCTTAGCCCTACCCTTCCTTTTACAGCTATGCTCAATTTTGAAGCCCATGATTTGACCATCGACGATCGCGGTGTAGTATGGCTGGCTACTACAGATGGCTTACTTCGTTACGATTCTGAAAAAATTACACTGATCCAAAATGATATTTTAGGTCAAGAAGAGGTGAGAGGAGTAACGCATTATTCCAATAATAATATTTGGATCTCCTCTGCCACTAAAGGACTGGTTTTTCACCAGGAAAATACCTCCACCATTTTAGGTGAATCAGAAGGTTTACCTGCAGTTATAAGTGCTTACCGATGTATCACTACGGATGCTCAGGGACGCCTTTGGGCAGGCACCGCAGAAGGCCTGGTATACTCACGCATGTCTGCGGCTACCCTTCCCTATTCCAATCCGCCAAGGATTCGAAAGATTGTAATCGATGGAAGGGAATTTACCAAAGGTTTCAATGAGGTGTTAGAAATAAAAAATAGTCAACAGTCCAAATTAATATTTACGAATTTGTCCTTTCCTGCCAGAAATGTTCAATACCAATACAGACTGCTTCCCAAAGAAGACAGACAGATCATGTTGGAAGAACAGCTCTGGCAATCCAACGGAAATAAAAATACGCTGTCATTAAGCCAAATAGAACTAGGTAATTACTATCTGGAATTGCGAGCCAGACAACCTGGGGGGTACCAATGGAGTAAGCCTTTGGAAATTCAATTAAAGGTATTTCTGCCCTGGTATTTGCAAACCTGGTTTATTTATAGTTCGATTGGCCTGCTGGTTTTATTTATATCATATTATTTTCGTTTTTACGTTAAACGACGTTTCAACAGATTACAACAAGTCCTGAAATTCTCCAATGAAAAGTTAGCGATAAAGGAAGCACAACTCCATCAAAAGATTCAGGAATTTGAAGAGCAGCAAGAAGAATTGGATAGTGCAAATTCGAATATCCAAACCCTCGAACTATTTATCAAAGAAATTCCCAAAAAGGCATCATGGAACGACATCATCACTGCAATGGGCAAAGCCGTTAACCAATCTGCTGATATTAACGCTTTTGAAATTGCATTTAAGGAAAAAAATGAAGTAGTCCACAAGGGTTATTCCAACCAGGAACGAAGTGGTTATACCTTTAGAAGCAAATCATTCAACAGCAAAACCAGTTTAACATGCTGGGCTATGACCAACAGTCAGGAAGTCTTAATTAATGACTTCGAAAAGGAGCATACAATGTACATTGGAGAAAAGGCTGCCTATCGTTTTAGTTCCTTATTGTTTATACCTTTTACTTTAGAGAATGATCAGCCGGTCGTTTTATGTGCTTACAGTATCCAGAAAAATCAATTCGACCAAAATGATTTAGTTATGTTTAGAATTTTGGCCCAATTTATCTGCTTTTCCATTCACGAGGAAATAACTAAAAGGTTATGAAGAATCTATCGTTTTACATATTAATCTTGTTATTGTTTGGGGGAAATAACCAACAGGCCTTTGCCGAAAGCGATACTCTTACCGTAGGTATTTACCATGATCCCCCCTTTGTCATAAAAACGGAAGATGGTGATTTTGAGGGCCTGAGTATTGAGTTATGGGAAAACATAGCACAGTCTGCTAATCTGACTTACCGTTATGAACTATATTCAGATTTCGTCGGTATTTTAAAAAGACTTGAGTACCAGGATATCGATATAACCATAAATCCAATGGATGTGAATGATTCGCGGGTTAATAAATTTGACATGACGCAGCCCTATTTCATTTCCAGTATTGGAGTAGCTATTCCTTACTTAAATCGCTCCCCCTTAACTGTTTTCATTAGTAATATTTTCTCACTGGCTTTTTTAGAAATTATATTGTTACTCATTTTTGTCATTTTTGTCTTTGGTTTTTTTCTATGGCTAATTGAACGAAGACATAATAAATTTCAATTCCGTCCCGGTCTTTTAGGCCTTTTTGACGGGCTATGGTGGTCAGCCGTAACAATGACTACGGTCGGTTATGGCGATAAAGCTCCCAAGTCGAACATAGGCAAAGCGATTGCCATTATTTGGATGTTTACTGCAGTGATCATTATTTCGAGTTTTACTGCCAGCATCGCTTCCACTCTAACTATTTCCGGATTACAAACCGACATAAAAAATGCCGAGGATATTCGATTGGTGAAAAATATTTCAGTAGTGGGTGCTACAAACGAAGAGTCCTATTTAATAGAAGAAAATATTCCAATTAATAAGACATATGCTTCACCAATTCTTGCCCTCAGGGCACTTGCCAAAAAAGAAAATGATGTACTGCTATACGATCATACCATTTTACAGTATTACATAAATCGGCTTTCTTTAGATGAAAAGGTGAAACTGCTGCCCATCACTTTTAAAGAGAACTATCAAAGTTTTATGTTACCGAAGCACCACCCGGCTTTTGACCTGATCAATGTTGGTTTGATGAAGGAGATTCAGAAGGAACATTGGATAGATTTGCAAAGGAAGTATGGTGTTAAGGGGAAATAAAAAATAGCAGGGCCTTAGCCCTGGAAGATTTTCTACCACGCCTTAGGCCTTCGTCGGCCAAAATGGCTACATCAAGGCGAGGCAAGCAGGTCTGCAGCAGCGGCTTCCCAATAGCTCACCTAATGGAATGAGATAATCCATCATTGGGAGGGAAAATTCAATACCATTTACTATAATTATGGTTGCATATTGTTCTTTAATAAAATAGCTTCCATAGCGGCATGATATCATTACCAATTAATTTGTATGCCTCGGAAAAGCAAAAATCCTTTTCGTTCAATTGAGCAATAATTTTAATCCAAATTGCGCTTAGAACAAAATTAAAAATTTAAAAAACGGTTTCTTTATAGTCAGCCTTTAGACAATACCTAGTGCAGACGATAAGGCCGTTGCTAATCCCAAAAAGCTAAGAAAACCACAAATATCTGTAACCGTTGTCAAAATTATAGAAGAAGAGGTAGCAGGATCCTGACCTATTGCTTTAAGTGCCATAGGAATTACCGCACCGGCAAAACCTGCGATTACCATCGATATTATCATTGAGATTCCGATTACAATTGCAATTCCCAGAGAGGACGCCCAAAAATAAACGATTATGGCGGTAGTTAAAGCAACAGCCACTCCATTGATAAAACCAACCATGATTTCTTTTCTGGCCACCCTGAACCATTGCGAAATTCTGATTTCCTTTAGTGCCAAACCCCGCATCGTCACAGCCAATGACTGAGAACCTGTATTTCCAGATTGTCCGGCCACAACGGGTAAAAAGATGGCTAGAATGGTTATTTTTGCGATAGTATCTTCAAAAAATCCAACTACCATAGAAGCCAAAAATGCAGTTGCAAGGTTGACTTGTAACCACGGAAGTCTTTTTCGTACGGCATAGGATACCTTTGACAATGCCTGTTCTTCCCTACCGGCACCAAACATGGCTTGTAAATTCTCGGTAATCTCTTGTTTAGTTGCACTCATCAGGGTATCATTCCTTATGACCCCAAGAAGATTATTGTTAATATCGATAACGGGAACCTGCAAAAGGTCTCCTTTCTCTATAACTTCCAGGACTTCTTCTCGTGAAGCCATACTGTTTATAGACTGAGCTGATTCCATTAGCTTGTGTAATTTTTCTGAAGGTTGAGAAATAGCGATGTACTGAATTGGGATTTTGCCCAATAGTTGCCCTTCGTCATTCACAACATATACAACAACAATTTTTCGGTCTCCAAGTTTTCGAATCTTACGGAGAACGTCTTCTACAGAATTATCACTGTAAAAAGTGGAAACGTTGGTTTCCATAAGATATCCGGCGGTATCCGGCCGAAAGTTTAAAAAGTCCTTAATTTCCCTGGAAGTAATGTCCGGCAGAAGTGATAATCTGATATCTGCCTCATCTTTGCTAAGCCTTGAAAATATTCGTGCAGCGAGTTGTGTATCCACCTGGCGAAATAAACCTACAAAGAAAGACTCCTCCATCTTCAAAACAAGGTCAACAATAGTTTCCGGATTCAGTCGAAAAAAAATAACTCGTGCTTTATCAAGAGGTAGTTCTTTTAAATAATTCAATATTATGTCTTGAGGGACAGATTCTAGTGTGTGGGCTGCATCTTTTGGATATTTTATAAAAAATTCATTGCGCAGCGCATTACCTATGATTTCAGCTTTCTGTTTCATATCCTTCTATTATTGTGATTATTTACCAAAACTTTGTAGCAAACCTGTAAGTCCAACCAGATATAATTCACCAAGGGCACCACCTGTTTTCAAAATTTCCTTAGTTGATTGACCACTAGCTTTGAATGTAGTTTCCCTGGTCGTTCTATATGGTAGGGTTCCTAAAAGTTTTTGAGATTGGTCTATTACAGGAACATAACGATATTCAAACCAGGCTGGGTGATCCAGAATATTTTTGATCGGTGTTTCAGGGAAGAATCTAGGTATATCGGTAATCATTAATTCTTCGAGCGTACTACTTCTGTCTGCAAACAAAAGTTCTTTTAGTCTTACTGCACCTTCAAAAGAACCATGTAAATCCACTACATATAGATAAGATTCCAAATTTTCCTTATTTCTCTTAATTATTTCAACAGCATCCTTAACGGTCATTTCCTTATTAACAACTATTGCCGGAACCATTAAAACACCAACAGTATTGGGGATTTGCTCCAGTTTCCGTTTAAGCTCAATAGATTTCCTGGGTGCTAAACCTATCAATAAGCTTTCAAGAAATGGTTCATCCAACTGCCTGCACAGAGATTCGCCAAAAGAGAGATTGCTGTTTTCCATTAGTTTTATCGTAAGTTTTGGTGGTAACAGCATAAAACACTTGGCCGCTTTGTCAATGTTCATAAGACCAAGTAGTTTTAGACTTTTCTCGATTGGTAATTCCTGAATAAATGCAGCTACATCTTCATCTTTTAACCGCTCCAGTGCTTGTGCCGCCGAGAAAGGGTATTTGTTTATAAAATCTTCCAATACTAGCTGGTCTGGGCTCATCGCTTACTTTTTTGTAATTAAAAATGATATATTTTCGTTAAATTGCTTAGCCGGTATAGTCACTTGCCCCTTTTCATAATCCAAAACGATGCTAGTTGAGTCAATTTTAATAATCCTGCCTCTGATATCTCCAATTTGTATTTCGTCGCCTTCTTTGTAGTATTTGCGAACGTAAAAAGCCGCCAAAATGTTGCTGATTGAAGTTCTCGCACCTAGTCCAAAAGCCAAAGTAGCTCCGAAAAGTACTGAGGCCAAAATGATATCAATAATATTTATAAGAAAGGATATTTCAATACCGATCTGATCCATTGCTATTATTACGGCCATGAAAAGAAGCAGGAATTGTGCAATTTTGGCCAAGGTTGAGCTGTATTCTAATCCAAAACGCTTGCTAAGGGATATTATCATATCGGACACTAAATTTCCGATAATTATGGCGGCAAAAATAATGAGGACAGCAGCTAGAACATTTGGTACATAATGAATAATGCTTTCAAACCAATTGGTCAAAACAGTTAGCCCCAAAATGTCAGTAATAAGGAGAATACTGGAAAAGATAATTAACCAAAAGAAAGCTATACCTATAAAAGAGGCTGCTTGTTTAAAATTGATCGTCTTAAACCTTCGAGTTACAATCCGACCTATATATTCAATCAATTGAATGACCAGGTGTTTGGCCAATCGCGCTATTAAATACCCAATACCCAAAACAAGTATTGAAATGAGAATATTTGGAACAAGCGCTATAAAGTCGTCTTTTAAGTTCCTTAGAATAGTATTTATTTCCTGTGTCATAGGATTTTAAAGATAGGGAATTTCAAAAATAGCATTCCCTAAATTAGTGTATTTAATTCAAAAATAGTTATAATTCAAGGGTACGCCTTTGTCGCTTATTTATCGTTCTAAATTCCATTTAACAATCGGCCGAACAAATCGGCTCCGGTTATAATACGTTTATTCTCTTCCGTCCAAAACAGAACCACATCCAAATCGATTGGGTTATCCGAGTTCTTCTCTAAATTAAATTTTAACATTTTGATTATCTTACCAAGATTCACATTTTCATCCACAATAACAACTGGCACATGACAAAAGGTTTTTATTGATTCTCTGTTTTTAGAAAAGGTGATGTCCCTTAGAAAACCATCTGCATCCAAGACCAGTTTCGGTTCTTCCAACTCGTTCGTAAAAATTATCCACTTCTCACCGGATCGATCGATTCGATTGACAAATTCGTTTTCTTGAGTTGCGCTATAGTCAGGAAAGATCAATTCGCCATTCTTCTCCTTTAAACTAATGATGCTAAGCGGGTTAATTATTTCCCCTTCTTCAATAATTTTATTATCGTCCAAAGAAAGAAAATTAATTGCCCCCGTTCCTTCTATTTCATCAATTTCACTTTTTGTATCTTCAATATGTTTTCGAATAAATAGTTTAATGTTTTCTTCAGAGAAGTAGCTTATTGACTCTTTGCCCAACCAGGCATCCAATATTAGGGCACAAGGTTTGGCAATAGGGTACAATAAAATTTGATAAAACTTTAGAATAGGCGCCAAACCGGACGCCATACGCAAAGCATTTCTTGAAAAATAGGCCTGAGGGATAATCTCCCCAAAAAACGTAATGACCCCTGTAGAAAATGCGAAAGAAGCTACCCCTGCCAACACGGAATCGGTGAGTAGTGTAAGAAGTACATTGATACCCACATTTCCCCATAAAATGGTTGTCAGAAGAAAGTTGGAGTCCTTGCGCATATTAAGGACTTTAATTGCACGGGTTGACTTGGCATCTTCCGCAGCAATTTCGAGACGAAGCCTGGTTAGACTAAAGAATGCTAAGTTAAGACCTGAAAATATGGCTGATTGGGTAACGCAAAAAAAGATACCAGCCCAGATTAATGAATTTCCCATTTTATTTTTTTGTTATCAGCGAGTGAGGCTGGCTATCACCTTCTATATGACCATACTTTTCCTCAATGGCCACACAGAATATTTAGATTTTAAAGATAGTCATATGCTTTTAGTTACTTGCCGATTAAAAAACTTATACAGTTTGATTGGATATATTACTTAGCGGATACATGAGCACAGGTCATCGTTATAAAATATAGTATTCCTTGCAATACTATTACCTAAAATAGCTATTCATAATTTAAACCTGCTTAAAGGTATTTGGATCTCAAAATGTGATTTGGAAAAGCAACCTTTGAAAAGCATGACTTTACAAAACACTTATACGACAATAATTCATTTAGATTGGGCATATTTGGAAACTAACAGCAGTGGCTTCCCAATGGAGATGCAATCAAGTTATAGTAGTTAGTCCATTTTGCAGATTAAATATAATTGGTGCAATAGAAGAATGTTCGACAGTTATATTGGTAATATTGGTCGTCAAATTTAATTTGTAACTTGATTAGCAATAAAGACCTAAATTTTTAACGAATTATTTGTCTATAGGATCTAAATTCATATTTAAAGCAATTTAATTAGGGAAAATTAATATGACCAATGTCATCTATATGCACTAATAAATTCTATATTTTTAACATATAATCATAAGAAGAGTTGAAATAATTAGGATTCCAAAACATTTTGAAATAGTTTTAGAAACCTTAATAAGTTCCCCTACTTGAAATATAATCACTTTTGGTTGTATATTTTAACAAATACTAACTAATATAAAATTTAGAAAAAATGAAAAGTATACTTAGCATTCTGGTTTTATTAGTCACTTTTGGTTCGGCATTTTCTCAGAATGAAAATGATAAGCACCCCCTTCTTACCGATAGATTTATAATTGGAGCTGGTTGGTATTTTCCAAACAGGGATATAAAATTCGGAATAGAGGGTAATGTCACCATAGAAGATATAGAAGATCTGGAAGACATTGACTTTGACGAGACCCTTGGTCTTAGCGAAGGGGATAACACCTTTAATTTTAATTTCTTCTGGAGATTTTCCAGGAATAAATTCTGGTCTGTACGTGGAGAGTATTTTAAAGTAGGGAGTACAAGAAATGTGACCCTGGATGAGGAGATAGAATGGGAGGATATTACTTATCCCGTAGGTGGTGAAGCCGAAGTGTCTTTTGGCGTTGGCTTATACAGGGTTTTCTTTGGGAGGGTTATAAGTACCGGACAAAAGCATGAGTTAGGTGGTGGGCTTGGTATTCATGGACTTAATGTCAAAGCTTCGGTAGAGGGTGAAGCTTTGATTGGGGGTGCATCAGCGGGCATTGAGAGAAGTGACGTAGAGGCATTTCTTCCCTTACCCAACATTGGTTTTTGGTATATTTGGGCTCCTACAGACAGATGGGCATTTTCAGCTAATGTAGACTGGTTTGGTATTAAAATTGACAGTATATCCGGGGGTTTATGGAAT
>NZ_CAMYOM010000044.1 GCF_947260015.1 uncultured Eudoraea sp.
TCAAGACAATATTATGCCTTATGAAATCCGTATTGGGATTAATACGGGCCCTGTTGTAGCAGGAGTAGTGGGCACCCAAAAATTTGCCTATGATATTTGGGGAGATACTGTAAATGTTGCTGCCCGGATGGAAACGAATTCAGAAACCGGCAAAATTAATATCTCTGAAAACACCTATGAATTGATAAAAGAGGAATTTGAATGTGAATATAGGGGCAAAATGAAAGTTAAAAATAAAGGCATGATGAAAATGTATTATGTAATTGAGCCAAAACTTCAACCCGCCTGATAAAAATAAGTAACCTTATTAGAATTATGGCAGCTTGCCTGAGTCACGTATTTTCTGAAATGCAGGGACCATTTGCGGCATCTACTAATAATTCGATTTATTGTTCCTTCTTAATGGCCTAATTTTAATATGAGAGAAGGTAATTCTTTCTTATATTGCCAAAGGTTTTTAACCTTCCCCTTTTCTTTATCATTTATTCTCAATAATCTGCTCTTGCGTAAATAAGATTTTCCTTATAATGAGAAAAGCAGGAGTTCATATAGTTGTTCAAGGTTTTCGTTTTCTTCTTTTAGTTTTTTTGGCTGGAGCTTGTTCCTCATCACAGACCAATTTTGAACGAGAGTACCGGAAGATATGGAAAGAGACCATAAAATCTGAAGCCTGGAACAGATCTTTGGAACAAGATGAATTTTTTGTAGCTAATGACACTAAAGAGTATTATTCAAGCACCGAAGATCCGGGAATTCTTGTGGGGGATAATTTTTCGGAAACCATTGCTAATGCGTCTTTTCAGGAAAAGTATAATTCCTTAATTTCCCGGGCTTATTTTAAGATCATCACAGAGGCCGAGGAAGCAGACTATCGTATTCAACAAGATTATCTAAGATTAAATTCTCAAAAAGGAGAAATAGGTAATCGTAATAATAGAAGCTTCCGTAATAATCTGGAGCTCGCAAGGAGAAGATATATTGCGCACAGGGAGATACTGGAAGGCCTTAAGTCCTGGAATGCATTTAGCCAATACGGCTCAGATGATTTGGAATTTTTTAAAGAAGAGCAGGCCGGTTCCGCATTTAGAATGTACCTCAATGGAGAAAGCGATGAGGACATAATTAATTTTCTGATCTATAAATTGGCTGATTTATACCATTACGAGGAATAGCCTGTAATTCAAAAATCACTTTAAGGACAGTCGATCTTAGTAATTGGTTTTTATTGTTGCCGGGTTAGTTTACTAAAGTACTATACAGATTATAGCGGTTGAAGATCTCTGTAACATAATCATAGGTTTCCGTTCCACGTACATATCCGTATTGAACCACCTCATTGTTGTAGTGTTGAGGATTACTGAGTGCAAGTATCATTTTATCAACATTAGCATCCCAGGTGTATTTGTCCAGGCCGTTTAATTCTGCAAGGTTTTGGGCATCTTTTACATGTTGGTAACCGCAATTGTAGGAAGCCATAGCAAATTTTATCCGTTGCACTGAATCCTTTACCATCTCAAAATTTCCGGATAGTTGTTCCAGATAAGCGGCTCCCCCCCGTAAACTTTCCTCCGGATTTTCTCTGTCCTTAACTCCAAGTTCTTTGGCAGTAGATGGCATCATCTGCATTAAGCCTTTAGCGCCTGCCCAGGAACTGTCATTCGGTTGAAACTGGGATTCCTGATAAACTAATGAAGCCAACAGTCGCCAATCCCATCCCAATTCTTTGGCATGTTCTTTTATTTGTTCATCATAAGCGCTGATCTGCTGATTATTAAGACTGTAAAATTCACTTTTTGCCCGCCGATTAAAGCTTCTTTTATTTTCAAAATACTTGTTGTAGATAACATAATAATCAGAGCCCTTTTTTTCTTTTTTAATCCACTTGTTTATGGCCTCAAGTAATTCAGGAGAATTTTTCCTGACGGCCCAGGAAATACGTTGAGAAAAACTTACAGGGATGCTTACATCTAAAATAGGGTAGTGTGAGGCGTTAATCTTTGCCAGATTCCCATCGGCGACAGTGTACTTTATTTTTTTATCTACTACCAGTTTAATGATTTCATCTGTTGAAAGAGCACCCTTAAGCGAATCTATTATTATATTGCCCCCAATTTCCTTAGAAAGATTTAGCAGCCTTTTAAAATAAGAGGAATTTTTTCTTACACTTACGGTGTCCCCTATGAGTTCAATAGGATCCTGAATCATGGCTTCCTTTATATTATCAATCGTTAGTTTACGCCAGTTATCTGGTTTTCTTTGTACTAAAACTTGTTTGGTAAGGTATAAATAGTCAATAAAAGCAACCTCCTTCTTCCTTTCCTGGGTAATTGCTAATCCATGTGCTACAAGATCTACGCTGCCATTTTTTAACTCATCCAGCATCTCATCGAGATTCCTGGACACCTTTAATTCCAATTCCAGGTTTAATTGTTTGGCAAGACGTTGTAGTAAGTCATACTCATAACCCATGGTTTGCCCGCGATACAAAAAGTAGCTTGTAGCACTATAGGCAATCAGGACCTTTAGTTTTCCATCAGCCACAATTTCTTCAAAATCCCTACTTACTGCAGCCTCGTTAAGGTCCGATTTTTTCGTCTGGCAGGCACTCAGACAAAGGCAACAGATAATAAGAATTCCTATTCTTTTGGTCATAATTGTATATCCAGGAACTGCCTAAATATATAAAAGAATTTGATCATAGAACTTATAACGAATTTTTGCGCTCTCTGGGAAGGGTACTTTTTAGTAGATTTCTTTGAGCGAAAAGGCAGGAAAATTTATATCCGTTACGCATCCTCTTTGTCAGAATCATCTTTTTTGCCTTTTTTCATTTTTTGATAGCCCATAAGTAACCGCACCCCGAGTCTTGCGAAAAGGATTATTGCAATTACCATTACTACATCAACTCCATTCATAGTATACTATTAAAATTAAACTAATATTTAACTACGGAGCTAGAATATTGCAAATAGGCAGTTATAAAAATACTAAATCACTCTTTCTTATCTTCTTCAGGTGGTGGTGGTGGCATCACAAATGGCTCGGGTTGAGGATCTATTGGTTTTAGTTCTTTTCCCTCCAAAGCAGGATGATCTGCAGGTATAAAAGTCGCCCTAAAAGTACTATAGGTCATTCGCATCATATTTCTGGGTTCACCATTGGGTTTATGTATGTTGCCGCGATAGGGCACTAAATATTCCCAAACTACTTCCCTGTCTGGTGTAACTTCAAACAAACGACCTTTGGGCCCTTCATTGATAAACGTATTCCCATTTTCCATACGATGTGCCCCTGAAATAAAACTCCCGTAAAATGAGATGGTATCTTTGGCTACATAGTTCCATACAGGTTCTTCAGGTCCGAAACGGCCATTGGATAACATTTCATAATTGCCATCTTCTGTCATAACCGGATTTAATTCATGTATAGCTGAGTAACTCAGGCTATCCGGCCCCATTGGGATAGCATTGTTATAAAGGGTAAGATTTCCGGCACCTGGTTTCCCTTTTTCAATCCAGCGAATATCGTGCTGGTAATAAAGCTTCCGGTCCGTGGAGTCGCCCTGCATGTAATTTTCAGGATTACCCCATCGGTACAGTAAATCTCCTCCTCTTCCACTTTTTCCTCCCCGGTGACCGGCTGCTTCCTCGGTTGTTACGCTATGGTCAATTATATAAACTTCACTCAATTCAGGAGAGCTAAATGCAATCTGATCCAGTTCAGGATTGTAATTTAAAGCGTTAAAATGGTAAATATCTGAATGCGGATTATCAAGAGTAAGGTTTCTTCCACCCCGTCCCATGGCTTTTAATATGTCCAGACTATCCTGGGTTATACGAGCAGGAATGGAATCACCGAGATTAAAATTGAATAATTCCGGATGTTCTTGCGGATTTCCATAGTTGGGCTTGGTTTCATCAAAATCCTGAATCAAATGGTCTTCCACACGCCACTCCCAAACAATTTTAAAACCTCTGGCACCTTGCGGTTCTATTTCTATAATTTTTTCCATCCATGGCCCGGATCTTGGAATATATTCTGGTTTTCGTCCAAGGGCAAGTGCATATTCATAAGATGAGGTTTCATAAGCCAAAGCCAGGATATTTCCATTGGGCATTACCGCAAAATCATGATGTAAAATTTGTGTAGTATCTGCGTATTCAAAATCCCACAACATTTTTCCTTCCCAGCTTATTTTTTGTATCCTTCCATAAGGCCCACCAAATCCAAATACCGGATAATCAGGATCATTAGCGCCTTGTAGAACGGAACCGTCATCCAAAAGATAGGTGTTAAATGCAGCATAACTCCCCTTCCATTCATGAACTACTTCTCCATTTCTGTTGACCAGGTACGTATATGGCGAATTAGAAGGTGAAAACATTGCAAAACCAGGCATCAGACTGTCTGACTTAATAGTCAATCCACGCGGAATATAGTGCCCGAACATATTGCGGTCCTTTTTATCGGCCGACTCCTCATCAGGTTTTTTATCACCACAATTAGAAAGAAACAAAATAAAAAAAATGATACTGAAATAACTTAGAATTTTTTTCATGCACTTGGTTGATTAATTTAATTAATAACTAAAAATAGGGATTAAATTCCATAGACTAAAAAGGAGTATAATTGTCTTTTTTAAACCAAGTTTCATCATTATTTCAATTTGTGATTGTAAAAATCTTTACATCCAAAATTAATGATATCAGATTTTTCTGAGCTTGGTTCTTATTTATGTACAATAGGACGGAACTAAATCTTTAAGGAAATAAGAGGATGTTTTGATTCCAACAATACAGAAACCCCCTCATATAGAAGGGGGCTATGTTTTTAATATTGTTTTTTACCATTTACCTAATAGGATTCTTGTCCCGGTCCGGATCACTTTTACTCCCCCATTGGTCTCACCAAATTCTTTCCAGGCTTTCTGGCGGGCATCAACCTGTTCGGGGGAAAGAAGACCATCCATGCCACCCATTGCAGATTTAAAATCTTTATAACCCTGGATTACCATATGGGTCTCCCCATCCGGAGAACGCCCCGAAGTAAGTTTCCCTAAAACGGTCAGCCTGGCGTCCGAACTAAATTTTGAAAAGTATTTTTTCCGGGCAGTTAAAAAGGCGTCAGTATCATTGACATGAAGATAGATATAATTTTGTATGGGATATAAGGTGTCCAAAGCGCCATAAGTTGAAATTATTGTTCCCATGGAAGAGCTGAACGAATCTTTAATAAGTTGGTTTACCCTGGTTAAAAACAGATCCCATGCATCACTTTGAGTCCCGGAATATTGATTCCCCATAGCATCCAAAGAACCAGAAAACCCTATGGAATGGCTATAATTATTGCCACTGTCATTAAAGTGGTTTTCAAAAAAACGAACGGTAACACCATCCTTTTTATGCTCTTTAAAATAATCTTCGACTAATTTTAAAACGGCTGCTTCATCTTTAGGTTCTACATTAAAATTGTAATAGGTCCAGTAGAAATCCTGTGCATTTACTGAAAATGCAAAAAATAGAAATAAATAAAGTACTAAATTTTTCATTTTATTATGTTTTAGGTTAATTAATTGCGCTTAAGCTAAAGCGAACAATTTTATTGTTTTTCAACAAAGGGTCATAGTAGGATGGGACGAAGGGTGGGTTTTATTGTCCGTATTAGCCTAATTATTTATCGATGGAATTCTGATTTGGTCATTTATTTGATTTTTTCTCTTTACAGGAAGTCAAAAAGAGGAAACAAAGGAATAATGCGAAGACCAAACTCTTTATAACAATTCAATTTTGGGCTGGTTCTTTAAACCTAGCCACAATTGAACTAAAATGAAAATTATTCTTATTTTTTCTTTTTAAACAGTAAACGTATAAAATAAAGAATACCATATTGCTTCGCTGAAGATAAAATAGGTCCAAACCAGTTATAAGGTTGTATACTCTCTTTAAAATCTTCTTTAAGACCCTTTATTTCTTCCCATGCAATCTGTCTTTCAAGACTCAGCCGTTTTAGCGCATGATTTATTTCATCTTTATTTTTATATTGTCTCATTTAATCGAAAAATTGTTTAGACATTGACCGAATAATCAGGTTTTCTATTCGAGATCTAAAGGCATAGACAATAGCTCCAACGGCACATAAAATACCCGCACTAATCAAACAGGCATAAACCATATTTCCAATAAGGTTGCCCAATGCTAAAGTACCGGCAACTATCAACAAAATAATTACCAAAAAGCTCAGGCTGCCCACTATGGCCGCTTTGCAGAACATTGCAGTAGTGGCAGTGAGCTGCTGAAAAACTTTAAGTTCGTAATACTCTTGTGTCTTCGTTAAATACTCTTCACCAAGGTTCATAGCTTTATTTGAAGTCTGGTCAAGGGATTCTAGTACGCTCATTTAGTAGATTTCTTTAATTTCCTGTTTTTAGCCTTTAATTCCCTCAACTTTTTTTCTAATGCAGAAATAATATCTTCCGCCTTAAAACTTGCATTGGAGATTAGACCCTCAATTCCATTTTCCAGGGCACTCGGATCAGAGCTTAAAGTGTCCATAACCCTTTCTTTAAGGTCTGCGGCAGTTTCAGACAGATTGGCCTGCGCTGTAGCGGCTTCGTCGGCCAATTTTTTTCTTGTTACTTCTCCTTTATCAGGCGCAAAGAGTACCCCTAAGGCAACGCCAATGGCTGTGCCCGCAATTAAACCTATTAAGGTATTTCCAGAATTATCCATATTTTGAAATTTAGATTATTTAGGTGATGAACAAATAAAGATACAACTTTGGGCCTAATACTTACTATGGTATAATTGAAATAATTCAATGTATTTTACCCGCAACGCTTGTAAACTAAAAGGAATTAAAATTTTCTTTTTGTAAAGATGGTAAATAATTAATCTTTAAGCCATCAAATGGTAATTCCAACGCCAATATAAATAGTCGAAGTGAATTGTGATCTGTTATTAGGAGTCTGGCTGTCAAAATAATAATAATATGAGGTATTCACATTTATTTTTTCACTAAGCGGAACTTCAATTCTTAGCTGTTCGGAGAGGTTATAATTACTAATATCTTTATATAGGGGCTGA
The DNA here is from genome assembly GCF_947260015.1 of uncultured Eudoraea sp. GTDB lineage: Bacteria > Bacteroidota > Bacteroidia > Flavobacteriales > Flavobacteriaceae > Eudoraea. Next base: position 7,083 of record NZ_CAMYOM010000044.1, read on the forward strand.
TAATAGAATATATTGGTAATATTTATTTTGCTCTTTGGCAGCACAGCTGAAAATGACAAATAGGTATTATTCCTGTTGTTATAAAACTTTTGGTTTAGCGTATCGCTTATTTCAAGTTCATACATATAGGAATTTCCTAAATACAACCTTATATGGTCACCTATTTTTACCTTAAATCGCAACCCTGCGCCTAACAGATGTCTGCCGCTTACATCTAATAATTGATTGCCCTGACTTTGAACAAAGGCTTCAAGTCTTGTTACACCGGTAAGTCTATAATTAAATCTTAGATGCAGAAGCCAGCTATTTGAAAAATCCTCTCCTTTGGAACGGATAAGGCCAAAATTGCCTAGCAAAAAATATAATTTCCGAAAATCCTTTGATTTTAGTTGGGCGTATAGGGCATCATTTACTTCGAAGATATAGTTCCCGTCATTATTGTTGTACCTGAATGTAAAATCATTACTTAAAACAAATCTTACAGTATCGGTTTGCATTCTGGCAGACTCTATATTCACTACTTGCGCATAAAAGGAACTAACCCCCAAAAACAAAAAAACAAAAAAACAAAAAAGTAATCGCATATAGGTATAATGGTTGTCGAGCTAAAATAGCGGTTTTTATTCATCTAAATAACCATGAAGCTAAGATTAAAAAATGTACTAAAGCCATAGTAAAACAAGACAAGGAACTTCATATGGATTTATACTATAGGATAAGTATCTTTATTACTTTTCAAAATCACAGTTATGAAAACAGGCAAATAAGGTTACAGTGAACTTCATCGTACCACAGTAGGTATAGGGACCTGGGCTATGCGCGGAGGATATTGGAAATTTGGTTGGGGACCCCAGGACGACACCAATTCTGTAAATGCAATAGAAGGGATTTTGGCCTGGCGGATAAATCACCGATAAAAAGCCTCTAATGCTAAGCTCTTGTTTTAATTAACTTAACCTCAAGACTCTATTTTTTAAACCAATTTTCATATTAAAGAAGTCAATATAAAAATCTGCTGAAATTTTAATCTATAAGATGCATTTTGTCGTAAATAGGTAATTATCTGTTCAACCACATCTTAATTGTTCTATTTATTATTTCAGGTTTATCATGGTGAACAAAATGTCCGGCCCCTGGAATTGTAACCAGCGTTAAGTCATTTTCCACCCATTCCCAGGTATTATCAAGGGCCCCTGCAAGAAGGAATTTATCATCAAGTCCATGAATAAGTAGAACAGGGGCTTTAACTTTAACTACACGAGATCGATCCAATTTATACGGTTCCCTGGGATAATTTTGCTTATAGTAATTAAGCATAGCTTCAAAATCTGAGCGGTTAAGTGCCTCGATATATTCTTTTTCATTCATATTATCGCTTAACATCGACGTTAATTTCTCAGCGGTGAGATATTTACTTGCCCCTTCCATTTGAAAACTTCGGGCATACTGACTGTTTTTTTGTTGTTCAGGATTCGTCGCCAATTCGTGTCTTAAGCCCCTGGGATGCGGAGAGTTCAGAATTATTAGTTTTTCCACGACTTGCGGTTTCATCATGGCTAGCGCCCACGCAACAGCGCCACCCCAATCATGTCCAACGAGAATAGACTTTTTGAAACCTAAATGATGTACCACGGAGATTACATCACCCACTAAAAAGCTAATGTTATAGTTTTTTTCTCCCTTTGGTTTGTCGGAGAGATTATAGCCCCTCTGATCAATAGCCACAACATAATAATCGTTAGATAAGCTATCCATAACGTCCTTCCAGGAATACCAGAAATCAGGGAAGCCATGAATGCAAACTATCAAAGGGTTCTCGTTAGAACCCAGGGCGGCAAAGTGAATGCTAACACCACTGGAGTCCGCGTATCCATGTTCAATTCTTTTTTTTATATCAAGTTCCATACTATTAATGAGTTAACAACGCTGGGTTTTATCATTTTTTTCTATTCCTTAAAATTAGTAGCGTTACTATGTAAATTCTATTCTTTGTTCTTCAAGGTTTCTTTTTAATTGCTCTATTTATTTTTACGCCTCTTTTTATTAAAAATTAAATTTTTGGGTTAGATGCATCATAAGGATTGATATAAGTTTTAGTTTTAACTCCATCTATGGTGTTGCGAATTGTTTTTTTGTTGAGGTCATAAAGTGTAAATTTTGAATAGAAGACACTATTCAGGTGATGATTCCTGCCATGACTGCCTGCCTGTTGAAATTAAACCCGCCTTAGGCGGGTCTAACGATAGCTATTAGATATAAAATTTTACATGCAGTTCTTCTGCGATCAGTTTTTTGGGTTAATTGAATTTCTAAGCCGCAGGGCCATCACAACCTGCTAATCCCATCGATTCGAGACTTGCTTTTCTAAGAGGTTCTACCGCATCATTCAATGCCTGAAAACCAAAGTCTAGTCCGGCAATGGTCCTTAACGGACGGCTACCAGCTGGACTATTGATTAAATCTTCAAAAATTTTCACAACAATCATCGGATCTGTAGGAGCATTTGGGTCTTCGAACATACCCTCTACTTGTTTCCCAAAGCCCTCAAAAAATTCTCCTACATGTTTATATGCTGTGGCGATATCATCATCAGTAGCCGGAACTATGTTTCCGAAAAAATTTGTTGAGAACGGTCCTGGTTCCACAATCACAACATCAATACCTAATGGAGCCAATTCATAGCGCATTGCTTCACTTAACCCTTCCAATCCCCATTTACTTGCATGATAGACACCAAACCCTGGAAAAGCACCTCGTCCGGCAATGGAACTAACCTGAATAATTAATCCGGAATTGCGCGAACGCATACCGGGCAGCACAGCTTTAGCAGCACGAAGTGTACCTACTATATTTAAATCTAATTGATCTAAACATTGAGCTGATGAGAATGCCTCCAAAGCTCCACCAAAACCAAGTCCTGCATTATTAATCAGAACATCCACGACAGGAATCTGGTCTACCGCAGATTTAACACTGTCATCTGAAGTTACATCCATTTCTAATACCTCTAATTTGACCCCCTTGGAATTTGCAAAATCCTTCAATTCAGCAGCAGGAGCGGCATTTTTCCCATTGATATTTCTCATAGTGGCATAAACATGATGGCCTTTTTCCGCAAAATATTTAGCTGAACTAAAACCGAATCCCGAACTGCATCCTGTAATTAGTATTTTTTTCATAATTTGAATTATTAATAGTTCTATGTATGTTAATTTCCGGGAATTTAGCAAAAACTTTTTATAAACTCCTATAGGATTATTTTCGAGTTTAATTATCCTTACTAGCTGTTTTATATTTCATAAGATCTGCTATCATCTTAGCCCTTTTTATTGCCTCAGAAGCCCTGTCACCTGTAAAATTTTCATTAACCGTTTGATTCCAAAGCAATAACCACCTTTCAAAATGCTCTGATGTCATGGGCTCCTTTTTACTAAGCACAATATGTTTAGTCATGGGATTCCCTTTGTACTTCATGGTATCAAATAATATGGTTTCCCAGAAATCATACATAATTGGAAAATGCTTTTTCCAGTCTATATGCACTATTTCGTTAAAAAAGAATCCTATTTCTTCATCTTTAAGAACCTTAGCGTAAAACTCGTTTACCAAATGTTCTATATCCTTCCTGTTTTCAATGTCTTTCATTTATCGACTAAACTAAATAAACTTTTAAATTTCCAGAATAAATTTCTGTGTAATAAGCAATCGTTACCTTCTCTCTAACTCCACAGCTCTAATAATAATATGTTCGTAAACATCTCTACACTGGCCAATCACCTCAAGAACCACTTTTTTTTGATTTTCATTATGAGATAATTCTGTTCAAAGGCCCCTGCAAATACTTTAAATCGTATAGATTTGTAAAACTTCTTTTAAGCCTTAATGTTCTTGACAATAAGGCTTATTGAAAATGCGCCTAATTTCATTTTGTTTTCCTTTTGCGTCAAATTTATTGTTGAATTTGGTCAATTTGTTTAGTGGGGTTTCTTAAATCAGCTAATTGATTCGCCTGTTATATAATCGTCGTGTTTTTATTTGTCAACATAGAAGTTACTAAATTTAAGCGAATTAAAGATTCGCAATAAAGAAGTGGGATATAGCACATGATTATTGCCGCATCCATGGATTTAGGCTTAAGAAAAACATAGAAGAAAACCGAGCATGTATTTTGAGCAGAATTTCCTTCTCGGTTAGTGAATTAACTAATCCCCATCTCATTGTTCATATATTCCCAACAAGATGCTGAAATTTGAAATCATATTGGTGTATTTTCGTTTTTTAATAGACATTTTATGACGATGACCGACTTTCAGCCTAACATTGAAGTTGTAGAAGAAGCCTACGAGATTCCCCAGTTAAATGCCACCAGAAAGATATCCGCTCTCTTACCATACGATTATTATAAAACCGATAAACGCTACCCTGTTCTCTACCTGCAGGACGGCCAGAACCTGTTCAATCCGCTAGCCCCTTTTGGCGACTGGGCTGTGGATAAGTCAATGGCCAAGCTTGCGGAAAAAGGATTCAGCGATATAATAATTATTGCTATAGACCACGGAGAAGAGGAACGGATTATTGAATACCTTCCATATAAACACCCGAAGTTTGGTAAGGGGAAAGGCAAGTTTTATATCGAGTTTATGCTCAAGAAACTTATTCCGTATGTCAACAAACAGTACAGAACCCTTCCTGATTTTGAACACACCGGTATTGGGGGAAGTTCTATGGGCGGCTTAATTAGTTTTTATGCTGGCCTCTCACACCCGGAGGTATTTGGTAAATTGATGATCTTTTCACCCAGCCTCTGGATATCCAAAATGATCTTTGATCATACCAGATCATTTGAGCCTCTCGAAAAA
>NZ_CAMYOM010000045.1 GCF_947260015.1 uncultured Eudoraea sp.
AATGATTTGGATCAGCTGTGCTTCAGGCAAATAATCAGATTGTACGAAGGATAAAGCAAAAATTAAAAGGTTCTGCCGCTAACTGAGACAGAACCTTTTATTTCATTAAGACAACTACATATTAATGGTAGTCGCCATCAGATTAACTTATTCCGGATACTAGAGAAACTCACCGTCTTCATTCATCTTAACTCTCATGGTTTTCTCACCATTTTCTAATTTAAGTTTGTAAACTTTCATAGCGCCTTTTTTATCTGTATAGTTAACCCTATATACATCTTTGGCTACAGTCCAGTTTGGGAATCGATCCAGTAAGGCTTTAGATACAGCAGCGGGTAATTTAATATCATTAAATTTTTCAATGGTTTTCAAAATCTTGCCGTCAGTATCATAAGCAGCAACTATTTTACCGTCAGGGATATAGAATTCCACTGTATAGTAATCGTAATCATCCTGATAATAATCTTTTGTAGTTACATCATAAGCGGCAACTTTGCGCTGCAGCATTTGAACGGGAACAGCCGCTTCTTTGTTATCTGTTTGATTTAAATATTTGTAGTTAACAGCAGTAACTACAACTTCAGATAATTCTTCCACTTTGGTAATTTGAGAATATACCTGGCTGGCTAAACCAATGACCAATAAACTTAGAATAAATTTTTTCATAATTCCAGATTTTAGATGTTGTTAAATTCTACGCGTTGTGGCGTAACTCTGGTTAAAAGTATAAAAGCCTTTATTCTTGTGAAATGATCTTGGTCAGTTTAATTATTGGGATCAAATAGGGTAACCTGGTATGAATAATCCCTGAACTCTCCGTTGATCTCTACATCTTCGAGGATAATGGTGTACGAAGTATCATCCGTCACATTGGTATTTATGTTTTCAGGTGTCCAGACCACTGTGGGGTCTCCATAAGAAGTACTTAAGGCCTCAATTTGAAGGTTAACAGCATTATTATTTGCATCGTGCATTGATACTGTGGTGGAGGAAAAATTTGCACCGGCAATTGAAAATGACCATCTGGGAAAAACAAGCCTGTCGGGGACATACCCCTCCGGTGGATAGGAGATAAATTCGGGAGCATCTGCCGGTGGAGTACCAGCATTTCCTAATACCCATATAGCATTAGATCTGTTTGTGTTACCAATTCCAATTTCCTGTAAACGCGGCCATAATAACCATCTTCTATGACCTACCGGCCCATTATCTGCTCCCTGATCTCTGATATAGGAATCGATTGCCTCCGCATTTTTTGTCATTGTCAGGAGAGAATTACCTGCACCTTCCTTACCTTCAGGGGTATAGCATTTCCATGAAGAAGGGGGATCATGGTCCAGGGCATCATTCGCGTTCATTAGTAATGCCGCCAACTGAGCTTTGTCGCTTTTTGATTGGTTTTCGGCAATTTCATTGCCCAATCCTACTGCTCTTCTGTAATATTCAAGGCGCTGCAATATTTTTGTTTTTGTAGCCTCTGGAACACTACCGGGAATACAGGAAATTTCATCACCGGTCCATGGAACTTCCGAGCCGGTGGTTTGCGAAGGTAGATAGTAGTTCAAATAAAGATCTTGCGCCACCAAACGGGCAGAAATATCAATTGTGAATTCATCCTCAGATTCCAATTGCTGTATTTCATTCTCTTCCATTGCATCCGTACTACAGGAGGCAATTAAGATTGAAAAGAGCATTCCGAATAAGACATGGGACTTCAAAAAAGTATTGGGGAATTTCATGGTGAGGATGTATTGCTTATGAAATAACGCAGCCACTACCAAAAAGGTATTTATTTTTCGATGAACGGAGAATGCATTTTTATTAGTCTATGTTTGGCGCACTTTTGGCAAGGGTATCTGTCCCTAAATATTTGTCGTCTTTATTGTAGTACCAGGCCCTTATTTTTGGCATTTTAATCCCGTTAATTTCTTCCAGACCACTAAGAATTATGTATTCGCCATCGTTTTTTTCTTCATCGTGGTAAAACTGATAGACTTCGAGGGCATAAGTTACAGGATCAAAATAGAAATACCAGGTATCGTTTCCTACAGCTTCTTCATACGTAACCTTAAGTACTTCATAAATTTTACCCTTAAATGTTTTGCGGTATACTTTTCTATCCAATAAGGTCCCCTTATTTTTTAACTTCATTGGAAGCCCGTATAAATAAGTGTAATAGTCCCTCATGGTCTGGGTTCGTTCGCATGTCAATCTGTGTTTGGCAATTTCATCCTCAGAGAGTGTTTCAGAGCCATTAAGCAGAAATTTACAAAGCCCCTTATTTATAATTTGCTCTGTAGTTATGTTGTCTTTTTTAGTAATTAACTTAAAATACTGTTGAGGCAGGTCAATGGTTATCTCACTTAGCCTTACGCTGCTATTAGGAATCTTCATAGTAATAAATAACTGTCCTTTAAAGTCAATCCAATTTCCTTGAGGATCGTGATAGGCTATGGATTTGTTGAGCACCTGATTAGGAGAAAGATCCTGCCCACATAGGAGCGTGGTACCACAGACCCAAAATAACAGTAAGAAAGCTTTAGTCATGATTTAATTATTTTCTATTAATACAATTACAATATCTTAAATTTACTTAGAATTAACCATTTGTTTACTTAAATTTAAAAAACAGACAAGCTTTAGATACATGGAATTTGGTTTTACAGATATTTTACAATTGATCGGTTCACTGGGCTTATTCCTCTTTGGAATGAAAGTAATGAGCGACGGATTATTAAAGCTTGCGGGTAGCAAAATGCGCTCCATCCTGGCAACAATGACTTCGAATAGATTCTTAGGCATAGCTACAGGGTTTCTTATTACATCTGTAATACAATCTTCTTCTGCCACTACGCTTATGGTCGTAAGTTTTGCAAATGCTTCTTTATTAACCTTACCAGAGGCAATTAGCGTGATCATGGGAGCTAATATTGGAACTACCATTACGGCTTGGTTGATTACTTTACTTGGATTTAAAGTAAGCATGAGTTCTATTGCACTGCCGTTAGTGGGTTTTGGATTTTTATTTACATTTTCCAAAAATGAACAAACCAAAAACTGGGGTGAATTTATCATTGGATTTGCCATTTTATTCATTGGATTGCAGTTTTTAAAAGAGGCCATGCCTAATATCAATGATAACCCTCAAATCCTTGAATTTCTTTCCAGGTATACGAATGCCGGTTTTGGGTCCGTACTCCTCTTCTTATTTATTGGTACTCTTTTAACTGTGGTTATTCAGTCTTCAAGCGCTACCATGGCTTTAACACTGATAATGACTGCCGAAGGATGGATTCCATTTGAAATGGCTGCGGCAATGGTTTTAGGCGAGAATATTGGCACTACCATTACGGCCAATCTTGCCGCTATTGTGGGCAATTATCAGGCAAAAAGAACAGCCAGAGCACATCTTATATTCAATGTTTTAGGTGTTGTTTGGATGCTCTTATTGTTTTATCCGTTCTTACAAATGATAAGTTGGTTAGCACAGCAGTTAGGTTCTCCATCTCCTTATTTGGTAGCAGTGGCTATACCAGTGGCAATTTCTTTATTCCATACGGTCTTCAATATACTTAATACATTTATATTGGTTTGGCTTATTAAGCCTATAGCACGTCTTGTTGAGAAAATCGTGCCGGAGAAAATACTTCCTGAGAAGGCCATAGAAGTACCAAAATATTTAGATGATAAAATGTTAAAATATCCGGAGACTGCTATTGCCACACTTATTAAGGAGTCAAAATTCTTATATAAGAATGCAATTTTTGAAATTGTGGCCCATGCCCTGAATATTCACAGGGGGGACATAAAATCGGGGATTAAGGCGAAAAAAATAATCCAACAATCAACGAAGGACTTCAAAACAGATGTCCGCGAATTATACCTGAGGAAAGTAAAAACTATATATGGTGAAATTATAAAATATGCGGCGATTACCCAAAGCACACTAAATTTGACTGAAAACCAGAATGAAAGGGTTATGCAAATTAAATTGGCGAATCGGAAAATGGTGGAAATAATAAGAAATGTCCTTGAGTTGGGCAAAAATGTCTCTTTGTACTCAAATTCGGATAATCCACATATTAAGAAAATGTATGATAGTTTTAGGAAAAAGGTAGTCAAAGTGTTACGTGTTATCTATCTATTTCGCACAGAAAGGGATAGAGATCTTTACCATCAGAAGCTGTTGTTACTTAAAAAACAAACTAATAAAGATATTCAAAAGAATAATCGGGAAATTAATCGTTTAATTCGACATAACCTTATAACCATCGATATGGCCTCTTCATTAGTTAATGATGCAGATAACTTGAATGATTTAATTAAACTTCTAATCGAAGTGGCAGAAATTTTATATGGGGATTGGAAACCCTTGGAAAGCGAGGTTAAAGAACATGCGGTTAACCCACAAACCGCTGCCTAGCGTATATAATTCACCTAAATATATAGAAACCAATATGCTGAGTCAAAGCCACCGATGTTGGCAGATATAAATCTCCTACTCTACAGTTGCAGGTTCTACACTACTATCATACCTTTCATAATACATATCAAGAAGATTGATTATAGCGGTCATCAAATCTTTAGTTTCCAGCAAAAGGGAAAAATACAAGGTCGTATTTTTGGGGCTGGATTCTTCAGTCCGTGTTCTGGCTACTTGTTTCTCAACCTTTTGAGAAACCATTTTGTAAAGCTCTTCCTTGCTATTTAATATGGCGCCAATTTCTTCAAATGAACGATTATCAAAGGCTTGTTTGGAACTGTTTAATAAGGTTTCCAATTCCATATTGATCTCCGTTAATTCTTTAATCTGATTATATTTTAATTTCTTGTGATTATTATTAACGTGTTTATGGCTTATTTGTGTAATATATTCCAGGGATTGTGCAATATCTGTTAAATATCCTAAAATATTAATATAGAAATTACTTGCTTCAACACTGCTATCGTCAAGATTTTTTATGAAATAGAACAAATTATCTCTAAGGTCATCTATTTCTGTGGATAACTTAACAACATTGTTCTTGTTCTTTTTGAGGACATCAAGTTCCTGTTTTGCCAATCCATCAATACTATTTCTATAGAGTTTTTTACTTCTTTTTAAGACATTAGATATGTTATGTGCACTTTCCTCTATAACTCCCTGTATAGAACTGCTTTCTGATCTTATCAACATATCCTCAGCGCGTATAGCCTTAGCCTTTCGGTTGTAGGAAATATAATTTCTTGCCAACAATAGAATGGCAACAAATAGTAAAACCGCAATGGCCGCGCCTTTTCCAAAACTTATAATTGCAAGGATAGTACCGGCAGCTACGAAGGCAATTATGGCTGTTGCAAACCAACCACCAATCACATTCAATACACCAGCTACCCTATACACAGCACTCTCGCTGCCCCAGGCCCGATCTGCAAGCGAGGTTCCCATAGCTACCATAAACGTAACATAGGTAGTAGATAAAGGTAACTTATAGGAAGTGGCAATTGAAATCAGGATACCTGCAACCATAAGATTGACAGCTGCCCTAACCATGTCAAAAGCGGCGTACTCGTGAATTTTTCCTTTGGACAGAGCAAGTGTAGATTTTTTAAATTGTTTGTTAATTTTTTTAAGTAGGGAATTTGGCAATACGGTTTCCGTATATCTGGCTGCTAATATGGAAAACCTTACTAGACCTCTTGATAAATTATTAGGTCTAAACCGTTCTCTTGCTTCTCCCTCCCTTGCCAGATTAATCTCAGTATCTGCCACATAACGGGCTTTTTTGGAAAACCATAGGGTGACGACCATTATCATACCTGAAATAAACAGTAAAATTGTAGGCGTAGGAACTTTTGAGGCCAATACTTCCATACTAAATTCAGTGGCAGCTGCTCCCGAAACTGTCCATGCTTCATAAGATTGATATGCTGCAATTGGCACGCCTATAAAGTTTACAAGATCATTCCCTGCAAAAGCCAGTGCCAAGGCGAATGTCCCAACACCAATAATTAATTTATAAATATTTACTTTGGCGAATGTTATTAAAATATAAGATAGTAAGGACCAAAAAATAAAACTCACAACTATAATTGAGAACACTTGATTTTCAAGAAATTCAGAAATTTTAATTCCTCCTATAAGATCAAAGGTTTGACCGGCATAAGGTGTTCCTTTGATACCTTTCATGAAAATGAAATACGTAATGGCAGATAAAGCTGCTCCACCAAATATTGCACCAACCCACTTGGATTTTTTTTCAAATTCAAATGACAATAGAAGACGTGAAACCCATTGAACGAAGGCCCCTATTGAAAATGCGACCACGACAGATAACAATATCCCCATAATTATCTGAAAGGCTTTGGATGTATTAATGTAATTAACAATTTCAGAAAAATTTCCCCCGTCTGCAACTATTTTTATCATGGACATAGCCACCGCAGCACCTAACAACTCAAACACAATAGAAACCGTAGTAGAGGTAGGCATCCCCAGGGTGTTAAAGAAATCCAATAACAGAATATCCGTTATCATAACTGCCATGAAAATGAACATAATCTCATTGAAGTAGAATTCTCCCGGGTTAAAAATCCCCTTTCTTGCGACTTCCATCATTCCACTTGAAAATATTGCCCCACAGGCAATGCCCAAACTTGCCACAATCATAATAGTTCTAAAGGAGATTGCTTTAGAACCTATTGCCGAGTTTAAAAAGTTTACGGCATCATTACTTACACCAACTACCAAATCTGCAATGGCCAAAGCTGCCAAAGCTATTATCATTATTAAGTAAATATTATCCATAAGTTCTAAAATCCATTAATTTGTAAATATCTAAAGTAAGCTATTTTAATGTGTTATCTAAAGGTTATTATTTGTATCAAAAATGCAGATCCACTTGCAACCTGTATAGTAAAATATCTGTTTCACCAAGAATATCTAAAAAACTGACATCCGTTTGTACTTTTAATTTATGGCCTACTACAAATTTAGAAATACCAAAGGTGTATTGATCTGATTTGCTGTTACCTGTAATTTCCAGATCAGGGGTTACATTAGAATATCTTACAGCCAATGCCCAATTGCTTTTAAATACATATCCCGTTGCTAGGTTTAAACCATTACCTACTCCAACAATATCTCCGGTCTCGGTGCCATCAGAATTTTTAGCTATTGGGTCTTTAGCGGTTCTATTTGCATATTCACCCATAAATGAGAAACCTCTGTATTTGAACATAGCATCCACAAAAAGTGTATTTATAGTAGTTTCATAAAGGCCTACATCATTGAACATAAAACTACCCAGGTTACTTCTAGTTCTTACTGCATTGGAATTAATGTCATAAGTGGCGGACAACATTAATTTGGGCTTAATTTCCCTTTCCAGATCGCTACCAGAGTAATCACCTTTATTTTTAAATTTCCCGAAAGGTAATAGTTCTAATCGACCGGTATATTGATGGCCCCCTAAATTTCCAGTAACCACATTTCTGCCTTCTCCCTGCGAAAACGCTATTTTCTCTCTTACCAAGAATTTATCTGTAAGATTAAAATGATGTCTTAGTTGTAGCCCAATATCGCGATCTATATTATAGGCCGCGTTTAATATTGAACGATCCACTAATTGCATATTTCCAGATGAAATTACCCGTTCTATGTTACCCGGAAGTTTTGTTTGTCCGGCCCATAAAACAAAATTTCCATAGAAATTCCATTGTATTACAGCATCTAATATCGTTCTTGGTGCATTTCTGGTAAACTCCGATTGTCCGGCCATATCCCTGTTAGATAGGCCCAATTCTATTTTATATTTCAATTTTGGAGATACAGCAAAACCATCAAACTTTAGACGTGCTCTTCTTATCAACATATTGGATCCGGGGTTTATCAACCCACCTTCCGGTCCTTTTTCCCAGTCGGCTGATGCCAAAAATTGCATTCGTGCTGCAAATTTAATACTCCATGTACTATCCTTCCCTACAAAATTTAAGATGCCTTTACCAAAGATGGGGGCTTTGATTTCTTGAGAGGATGCGGTAAAAAATAGGAATAAAATAAACGTGAGGGAGAGTAGCTTTGATTTCATTGCGTATTAGTTTTTGTCGACTACAAAGAACAAATACTACTGTTAATCAAACGTTAACACAACATTAAGTTATAAAACAAAAAACTGCCTTGGCCAAAGGCAGTCATTAGTATTCATAAATGATAGTCGACAAAAACTAATATTCACTATGAACTTGCTAATTATTGTGTCTAAACACAGTAACAAATCTCAAGAAAAGTTATGATGTATATGTAATGTGAACTTTAAATTATCATTAATGCTTTCTCAACTGTAAAGAATGTAAAATACTATAATACAATACTTTACGTTTTATATGTAAAATTTACGTTAAGGGAAAGTATATTTAAGGTTAAAAATAATTATCTTTATTCTAAATTAGAGAATATAAAAATGACAAACATGAGAAAAGCACTTATTATTTTGGCGATGACATTTGTCACTGTTTTTGCATATGGACAGGAAAGCAAAGACCAGAAATTTAATAAAGAAACTAACTTAATAGAGGTTACAGATTATCATGATAACGGAATAATCAGCCAGGAAGGGACTTTTAATTTAAATGGTCAATTACATGGCGAATGGATTAGTTATGATGTTTCGGGGAATAAAATTTCCCAGGGTAGTTATGAAAATGGACTTAAATCTGGAAAGTGGGTTTTTTGGCATAATAATACCGCAAAAGAAGTGGAATACAACAATAATCAAATTGCCAGTATTGATGGAATTAAAAATACTGCTCCCTTAGCAGACAAAAACTAATAGTTTATCTACATAAATAGCTAATCAATCACATCCCGCTTTTGGCGGGATGTTTTATTTTAATACTAAAAGTAATTGTTACTTAGTTACTTACGTGAACTTTGTTCAACATTGGCGGTGATGTCTACATCATTTTCTGATGTTCTTTGTAAACTGGCAAGTTCCTCCAGACTTATTTTTTTGGATTCTAGTTCACTTAATACCTGAGTAGTCTTGTTTTCCTCAATTCTAATTGGGATTTCCAAAGTCTCATATCCCAAATAACTGATTACCAGAGTATAGTCCCCGGCTTTAAGGTCATGTATTTCAAAATTCCCATGAAAATTAGTCTGGATACTTTGGGATGTATTTTTGAGTTGTACGTTGGCAAACAACAAAGGTTCATTATTCATTTCCTTGTCCAGTATAGTGCCTACTACAGATCCCTGCTGCTGTGAAAACAGCAGTGCCGTAAAGAGAAGAGAAAATACCAATGCCAATTTTTTCATCGATTGCTTTGAATACACTGCAAAAGAAAGATGTCAATGTAAAAGTAAGGTTAACCACATATTAATATTTAGTAACAAAAAGGTTATTAAAAAGCGGGGCGATAGAAAACAATTGGATAAAAGATCGCAAGGATCAAATGTAATTTAAAGAGACACAGAGCTGTTATTACAAGAATAAGAGCCCGGAAATTTCCGGGCTTTATATCAAAGTATTCTATTATGAATTAATTAACCCCAACTGTCCAACCAGAGCCCCAGGCAGAAACATCTGTACCTGTACCATTACCATCACCTGAAATAAAATCGGCTTCTGTGAAAGTATACCCGGTATCATTCTTAAGTTTTGTAACTACATTGTTAAAAGTTACATCAATAACACCAAGATTTCCGTCCAGAACACCCTGACCGGTAGGATTATCTCCGGTATCTCCATCACAGTCAAAACCTTCATCAAAATCATTTAGAACTACATTAGTGAATATACCCTGAGTACCAGCCCTCAGCCTAATTGCCTCGCTGGCATCATCAGCTCCGGCAACTGTTAAATTGGTAACATTAGGAGCGGAGTAATAGCCGGCTTCGTTACTAAAATCAGTATTATATCCATCACATTCAAAAGCCTTATCGTGTGATACACCGTGCTGTATGTAGACATCTGTTAAAGTTCCGGTATAGCCTTCAGTCCAGTCCATGGAATCATCTTCGGCATTTACAATTACAATATGACTTGCATTCACCGTGCCTCCAAAGAATTCAATACCATCATCAGAACCTTCAAAAACCTGAACATAATCAATCGTCGTACCACTACCAACAGCATAAAGAGACAAACCGTTTAGCTCGGCATTTCCGTCAATAGCACCACCGGCATATTCAATTCTTACATATTGTAAGTTACCAGAACTGTCTGCTGGGGTATTTCCACCGTACGATAATCCTCCAACTTCTGAAGTTGCAGTATCTTCCGAACCATCGGGAGTAGAATTAATAGGTGCCTTCCCGCAAATTACAAGACCACCCCAATCTCCGGCAGAAGGGCTGTTTGCTTCTGAGGTCATTACAATTGGATTACTTGCTGTCCCTAAAGCATTAATTTGAGCTCCTTGTTGTATAGCGATATAAGCATTTACGCCTACAGGCTTCGCCTTAATAGTGAGACCAGCAGGGATAGTCAGCGTAGTTCCATCTGCCATCAAAACCGGACCGGTTATAACATAATCAATTTCAGAATCGAGGACAAGATTTTCTGTATACACACCACTCAAATTAACTGTGGTCTCTGCTGGTGGTTCGCCACCTCCTCCTTCTGTGATGTTGGTGACACTGTTATCATTAATAACAATATCAGGGGTATTGTCCTTCTCACATGCAAATAGCAGTGCTGCGGCTATACCTAAAGATAAAAACTTGTTTTTCATTGTTTTAAGAATTAAATAGAATTAAAATTTATATTTAAGGGTTAGCCCAAAGTTAACCCCGAGGTTATATTCTCTTATTATAATATCTCCTACACCTGTATTTTCCCTGACAAAGGAAATATCCGGGTTCAGAATATTCATAACAGATGCATTTGCTTCAAAGTGCTCACCTATTTCGTTTCTCCAAATGAAATTGAGTGTGGGAACTGCCTTTTCTACAATATTACCTAAACTTCCTGCTCCCAGCGAAAATATTCTATCCGAAAAATAGGAAAATGCCATGGTGGCCTTAGGTCTGTAATTACCAAACTCCGGGCTATAATTAAGATCGGTATTGATTATAAAAGGGGATGCTCCTTCTAACTCATCCGAATCCCTGTCAAAAGAAGTTCCAAAGGTATTTTCATCTCCCGCCGGGATATCCTTTAAATCTTGCATAGTATTCGTATAAGCAGCATTAAGGCCAACAGATAAAACAGGAGTGTCATCGGAATTATATAATAGATTCTTGCGGACTTCAAGTTCTACACCGTAAATGTCTGCCTGATCTCCTGTTCTGAAATAGCGT
Source organism: uncultured Eudoraea sp. (assembly GCF_947260015.1). Taxonomy (GTDB): domain Bacteria; phylum Bacteroidota; class Bacteroidia; order Flavobacteriales; family Flavobacteriaceae; genus Eudoraea. The sequence goes on from NZ_CAMYOM010000045.1 coordinate 11,285, forward strand.
TGGGTACCTGTAGCATCTGCTGCCACGACTCGGTTAACCGGATTTTTTATGGTTTTTGAAAAAGCAGCTAAGGAAATTATTTCACCTTGCTCCAAAAACCATTCGTATTTTAAGTCGAAGCTGTACACGTCAGAATATGTCGCACCTGTACCATTTAATCCACCTAAAAGGTCCGGATTACCACCATATCTTATGGTTACGGCTTCATATACAAAGGGGGCAGCTTCTTTAAACTCCGGAAATGATGCTGTTTTACTAAATGCGAAGCGCAAATTGGAATCATCATTAACTGCATAACGGATATTCAAACTAGGTAAATAGATGTTCTCATAAACCTCACGGAAACCCGGATCATCTGGTCTTATA
>NZ_CAMYOM010000046.1:0-11136 GCF_947260015.1 uncultured Eudoraea sp.
TATGTGTAGGGTGATGGAAAATTTCGATATTTACTTTGTCTCCATTTTTACCGGTCCATACCTCCTTATGCACATTATATCTGGCTGATGAAATATTATAAAAGAAATCCAAATCACCTTCCATCTTATAAGTGAAGTACCTGCGACCATCCTCTTCCCACTCTTTTTGTAAATAACCCGGCATGATGGCTATCTGATCCGGAGCTGTGCTTACGGTTCCCTCAAAAGTCACATAATCCGCATCATCATTAAATAAAAGATTTTGTAAACCCCATTCATCATCATGTGGAGGCAGTTGATAATCTTTTATAGGAAGGTCATATTTTTTGCGATCCTGATCACTTGTTAATTCACCCTGAGAGGAATATCCAAAGGAGGGAAAAAAGTTATTATTAAGGAAAGTACCGTTGTATACAATGTCTGATCCACTACCTTCATTAGGAAATCCCTCAAAAGATCCGGTTACTTTTAACTCCATAACCAGGGTGTCATTAGGCTGCATGCTTTTGCCAAGGGAATAGATCTCATAACCATAGGCTTCGTATTTTTTCCCAAGAACAGGCGTTTTGCCATCTATTTTAAAATCTTCAACTTTTTTATGGAAGAGTCCCGGCCCTCCCCAGTTGAGATGAAGAGAATCAATAGTTTCGTTAGATTTATTTACCATCTTATAGGTTACTTTAATTGTAGCCTGGCGCTCTTCGGGCACCAGATCTGCGTTTACCTTTACATCGATAACCTTGGGCTGCGTTTTCTGGTAATATTGACTTAAATGCTTCTCATAATCAGCAGAGGCTATGGTACCTGCCTTATCGGTCCTGTAATTATTTAATGTTTTGGTATTGAAGTTTATAAAAGCTCCTGAGCCAAGCCATATTGCAGCCAAAAGACTAATAGAAGAAAGCGTACTCACTTTTAATCTGCCCCTGGCAATCTGAAGACGGGCCTTACTTCCTGAATCTGTGCCTCGCTTCCAAAACAGAAAACCTACAAGGGTAAGTATTGCTCCAAACGCCAGCCAATACAGTCTGAACCAAAAAAGAGAAGTGCCAAAATGTCCAAAGCCATTCATGTCTGAAACTGTATAGCCAGGAGCATAGCCATATAGATAAAGATTGTTATCTACATCCAGAAAACTATTCAACCCAAAAAGTGTTGCCCAGATGGCAATAGCAATCACATGACCAATAAATTTTTTGGTCACCAAAGAATGTACGCAGAAAGCAAGCATTACAAAAATGATGTATTTGGGAAATTCAATAAGATACAGATCGGTAAAATACTTATCAAACTCAAAATTGAAATATCCTTTTATAACCTGATTAAAAACACCGCTTACAAGGATTAGGTTTACTAACAGAAAACTTACCAATGTAAGTGCCAGAAATTTAGAGCCGTAAACTATGCCATTGGGGATAGGTAATGACCCGAAAATCTGATCGTAGTTAACATTTCGTTCCCTGTGCAGGACTTCACCAGTCATAAAGACAATCAAAACAAATATTAAAATGATATAGGTAAAATCTTTTACCTCCAACATGTAATAGGTAAGGGGCAGGGAAGGGGTGCCATAAATAGGAAAGCCAAACCAGGCATCAAAAAACAGGAAAAGTACGGCAGCGACCAGTATGGCAATAAAGAAATTATCCCTGATGATATTTTTGAATTCCATCAAAGCCAGGCTAAAAAGAAGTTTGATGTTAAGTGCACGGGAATACACTTTACTTACTTCCGGAATTTTGGTATGTGTTGATGAAACCTCGGCAATATCTTCTTCCGTTTTTCTTTTTTTAGTACTGTAACTCCTTTTGAGAAAACGTTGAAAATCAAATCTAAAGACAGTATATAAAAACGCAAAAAGACCAAGCCCTACCCAAAGCACACGATTCCAGACAAGCATCCCTTTAAAAGGTACCATTAAAGTATTTTGTTCTTCCGGAGTCCAGTATTCAATAATGTTATTATATGTGCCAAATCCAAATGGATCTAAGAGACTCACCAAGGCTTTATTATCTATATCCTGGGTAAGTGTTAAGGTTATTAGGTAGGTAATGAAGAGGATAGCGCCACCTGCATAGGCCAGCATAACTCTCTTTGTTAAACTTACCAATGAAAAGAAGATACATCCTGCAAAGAAAAAGTTACTCCAGTAGAGCATAATTGTTGGCTGTAAATAGTGCACAAAATTAAAGGCTGTAAATCTTTCAGGCTCTTCATAGCCTGCATATGGACCTATAATAAAACCTATGATAAGGCCCACGTGGAGACCAAGGCTAACTAAAAACAACACGGATAGAGATCCAAAAAAGCGACCAAGAATATAACCCTTTTCACTAATAGGGTAGGTGAAGTAATAATTTTCGGTTTTATGCTCTATATCCCTGTACACCGGTACGCCCATAATTGCGCTGGCTATCATTATACCAAAAATGCTGATGGTACTGAGCATAGTTGCTATAGCCACAGGAGAATTGACGAATACCTTTTCTGAAGCAGGCCCGTTTCCCCCGATAGCCACAATAAGCCCGAAAATAAGCAGGATGCCAAAATAGGCATAGGTGGCTGGCCTTTTTAGCCTGTATTTGATCTCGAAGAAAAATATTTCTTTAAACATATTGGATAATTTTTAAGTGATGAAAGGTTTAATCCGTGATTTTCTCCATTCTGGATGAGATCTCAGCAAAATAAACATCTTCCAAATTGGCCTTGCTGGGCTCAAAAGTGGAATCGGGTCGTTCATCACTAAGCACATGAATGATAGTGTGGCCAGCTTTTAAATGGGTAGAAATAACTTGCATTTCGGATTGATACTCTTCCAAATCATCTTTTTCTATGCCCTTTTTCCATATCCTGCCTTTGACGCCTTCTGTTAAATCTGAAGGATTACCTTTAACAACCACTTCCCCTAAACAAATAATAGCCATATTGCTACAAAGATTGGATACATCATCTACAATGTGAGTGGATAAAATAACTATTGTATTCTCACCTATTTCACTTAATAGATTATGAAACCTGATACGCTCTGCAGGATCTAATCCGGCTGTAGGTTCATCAACAATAATTAAACTGGGATCTCCAATTAACGCCTGTGCAATGCCAAAGCGTTGTTTCATTCCTCCGGAATAGGTGCCCAGGCTTTTATTTCGTACATGCCATAAATTGGTCTTATTTAATAAAGACTCTACCAGGTCTTTTCGCTCAGATTTATTGGAAACTCCTTTTAAGGAGGCAATATGATTAAGCATGTTGTAGGAACTTATTTTCGGATAAACCCCAAATTCCTGTGGCAGGTACCCCAGGATTTCCCTTACCTTGGCTTTATCCTTTAAAATATCTATATCACCCATAGTTACAGAACCGGAATCTGCCTCTTGCAAAGTAGCAAGGGTTCTCATTAGCGATGATTTACCCGCACCATTTGGTCCTAGCAAGCCAAACATTCCCTGGGGGATGGTAAGGTTGACATCTTTCAGGGCGTGAACCCCATTGGAATAGGTTTTGTTTAAATCTTTGATCTGTAGTTCCATAGTTATGTGCGGTATGTAAATTTATGTGTTAAGGAAAGATTATTTTGAAGAAATAGAAGCTATTCCTTTCCAGTCGTCCCCGGTTTCCTGGGTAATCATGTGCGCCGACCTGTTCAGAAATAATTTGGCTGCGCTATCATTTCGTTCTTTTTTTACAATTTGTTGAAATGTTACAGCAGCCATTGCAAATTCCTTCATAAAATACTGTTTCATGCCCTCTTCAAAGGTATTAAGGGTTGCTAATTTATGCTTTAAAAGCTGCTCGCTGTCGCCGTTAATACATTCGTAAAGATCAATAGGTTTTTGTTTTCCTTTTACCTGAACGGGACCTAAATACCTGAAATCAAACTCTTCCGGATGTGTCAGGTTATTTTTGCAGTTATCTGTCAATAAAATTGAGGATCCGTAGTGTTTGGATAGTCCTTCAATTCTTGAAGCCGTGTTCACTGTGTCTGATATAATAGCGGCATCCAGTCTTTCTATATCGCCCGTTATACCCATGATAAGGTTACCATTTTGCATCCCAATTCCCAGCTTTACCGGGAAACGATCTTTAACTGCTCTTTCTTCATTAAATACTTTGAGTTCTGAATGCATTTCTACTGAAGCTCTTAATGCGGTCTGAGAACCATCAGGAAATAGGGCCATAAAACCATCTCCCAGATACTGCATTATGAATCCCCCATTTTTGCGAACAATAGGCCCCATTCTTTTATTAAAGGAATTTATAAAAAGGAAGTTGTCTTCAGGATTCAGATTCTCTGATATTGTTGTAAACTCCCTGATATCGGCAAAAACTACAGTTACTTCCTTCTCTACGAGATCACCTAAAGACACTTCTGTAAGCCTGTCTTTTCCCAGGGATTTAATAAATTCATTTGGAACAAATTTTTGACTTACTTCGTGAATAGACCTGATGGCTTCTTCCCGTTCTTTGGCTTCCTGTAGTCCTTTCTGATAAAGGTGGGCGGTCTCCAAAGCACCTGCCGTTTGTAATGAAATCGTGGTAAGTAATTTTAATTCAGCTGCTGTGAATTCTTTTTCGTTATTATGCCCCAGTATGACCATACCTAAAGTTCGGTGTTTAACCTTAAGCGGGGCATACATAATAGTCTTCAGATGGTCTAATGCCGGATTATCCATGATTTTATCTGAAGGTACAATGGCTGATGTGCCTTTGTTAATCAATTTTTTGAGCAGATCATTGAGTTTATCAATATTCTTTTCTTTCTCCGGATTCAGGCCAAATGCGGCGAGCTCAACTACTTTATTTTGTTTTGGTTCATAAATTAAAAAGAGACCATGCGTTGAATTAATAATTTGAGAGGCTTCTCTTAGTGCCATCTCTGCAATGGATTTTTCATCTATTTTTTCAGAGATCATCTCACTAAAACTATAGATCATATTTATTTCGCGATACAGGCCTAAAACCTCATTTCCAATTTTTTTCTTTTCAAGTTCTTTTTTAACCAGGACCATAACCATATTGGCTAATAATCTCCCATCTTCATTTGACGCCAGTAACCGGCCATAGATAATATCACCCAGACTTAAGTTAAAAGATTGAAACTCCTCATTGAAAGAACCGAAAAGCAGCTTTTCGTCGCATCCCATTACGCCGAAATTTATTCCCAATTTCAAAGCGATATCACTAAAGGCCGATTGTGAATCGTTTCCTTTTTTTAAGATGTTTTTGAGGGCTCTTAAATAATATTTAGTATCTGTTTGCCGGGTCATTGCTATACCTCCAGGATTTCTTCCGCAACAGCCAGCATCTCATCCGGGTCAAAAGGTTTTGTCATGTATCGGTCTGCCCCCATGTCAAGGCCTTTTTGCCGATCAACTTCCTGACCTTTTGCGGTTAAAAGTATAATATAAACATGTGATAAATTGAGTTCTTTTTTTACAATCTGACAAACCTCCATCCCGTTCATTTTAGGCATCATAACATCCAGGAATACAAGATTTGGTTCCTCTTCCTTAATTAAGTTTAATGCCTCTTCGCCATTTTCAGCAAACAATAATTCTACCCCTTCATCCTCTAAATCCTCCAAAGTTTGCTCAATTAACATTCTGATGTGAGCCTCATCATCTACTATCAGCAATTTTTGTCCCATATATTATTTAGTTACTGTTATGATTTATTTTACTCGTAGATAAAAAACATTACATTTTCCATCCCTTCCTGCAATTTCAGGTCTTTTATTTTCTTTTGATCCCCATTATAAACGGAGTTTAACATTATTATATCGGGCTTGGCTTTGGTGGCAGTTTCCATAAAGTCTTTGGAGGTAGATTCCACTACTTTATAACCCCTTGCATTTAAAACTTCTGCAAGTGTTTTTACAGCCGACGCATCTTCATCAACCACCAATACTTTTTTCTTCGAAACGCCCTGTTCCAGCAGTTCCTCCACTTCATGAAACAAATGTTCAGTATTTATTGGTTTCGTAAGATACCGGTCTACACCTATCCTAAATCCCCGTTCTTTGTCCTGTACAATGGATAAAATGATTATTGGGATGTCCATAGTCGCCGGATCGTTCTTTAGTACTGCCGCGACATCAAATCCGTTTATTTCGGGCATCATGACATCAAGTATAATTAAATCCGGTTTTGATAAACGTACCATGTCCAGGGCCGCTTTGCCATTGGCCGCTTCTTTTACCTCATATCCTGCCTCTGTAAGTTCCTGTCGCAGTAAAGACCGGATAGGGGTGTCATCATCCACCACCAAAATAGTCTGCGCCTTTTTCAATGTTTTAAGAGAGGAGTGCTTAATTTGTTTTTTTAAGCTTTTAAGGATTCTCTCAAGTTGAATTGGTGGCTGATCTGTACCTTCTCCTATAACAGGAATGGTAAAGAAAAAAGTACTCCCAACTCCTGCTGTGCTTTTCATCCAGATAATGCCACCGTGATGTTCTATAATCTCCCTGCAAATGGGAAGCCCCAATCCCGTGCCTTTGGGTTTATCGGTAAGTGTATCCCCGGCTTGCCTGAAACGTTCAAATACCTTGTGCCTGTCTTCCTCGGCAATTCCTATCCCGGTATCCTGGACCTCAACGAGTAATTGTCCGTTATCTAATGATGCTTCAATAGACACCGAACCTTTATCCGTGAATTTTACGGCATTTGATAAGAGGTTAATAACCACCTGGATCAGTTTGTCTTCATCGGCACTGACCAAAGGCAGATCTTCAGGAACATTTTTCTTCAGGGTTAAATTTTTCTGTTCAAATAGCGAAGAGGTGCTGGCTATAGCCCTGCTAATTACATCCTGTAAGAAAACAGGTTTTTTGTTCCATTCCATCCTGCCCGATTCTATTTTGGCGAGATCAAGTACATCGTTGATCAAATTAGTAAGCCGCTCTCCCTCAGACACAACTACATTTAGGTTTTCGCTAACCTGTTTCATGGTTCGCTTTATTTTTTGATCATCAACGGTCACCGCAGGAAATATCTTTTCTTCGAGCCTTTTTCTGATGATTTTTGCAAAACCCAATACTGATGTTAAGGGGGTGCGCAATTCATGGCTTACTGTAGAGAGGAAGGCGCTTTTTGCTTCATTGGCATCCTCCGCTTTTGCCTTGGCCCCTTTAGCTTCTTCATAAAGTTCCGCATTATGAAGGGCTATCCCCACGTTAATAGCAATTGTACTTAGTAAATTTTTATCTTCCTGATTAAATCTGCTGGCCAGTTTTGTGCTTTGAACACTAAGTACACCAATAATTTTATCTTCTACAGGAATAGGAACCCCCAAATATGAGATGGCCCGTTTACCGGTTTGCTCAATCCCGTACTTGTCGTATTGGGCAACGATATCGGTATCTTTGTTTATTAGTAAAGATTCACCGGTTTGAATAATTTTAGAAGTGAATCCTTCCCCATAATTCATTGGAGGCATATTATCACCATCCTGGTACGGAAAATTAATAACTCCTTTTTCTTCATCTAACAAAGCCAGATAGGTAATATCCGATTTAAAGAGCTTCTTCATTTCATTACCTACCAATTTTATCAATTCATTAAGCTCCAATTTCTCTGTCAGGGCTTTGCTTACATGGTTAACTGTGTCTAATTCATCGAGGCGCTGTTGTACTTCTTTGGTACGTTCTTCCACTTTTTCTTCCAGATCTTTTTGCTGCTTTACTAAGAGGTTAGTCCTTGTTTTAACAATGGCGTAGACCAATAAGAGGAAACCTAAGACATAGAGTGCATAAGCCCACCATGTTTCGTACCAAGGAGCACTTATACTAAAACTGACCGACTTTTCTTCGGAAACATCCCCATAAACATTTTGCGCTTTAACTCTAAAACTATATTTCCCGGGAGGAAGATTGATATACTCTCTGGAAGCTTGTTTGGTCCAAGCAGACCAGGTTTTGTCCAGGCCTGCTAATTGGGTGCTGTATTGCATTTCATTTTGTCCAATAAATAAGGGGGCTGCATAGCCAATATTTACATTATTCTGATCATAAGGTATTTTAAGACCTTCAGGAAAATCTGAATTGCCAGCATAGATAATAGAATCTCCTGCTATAGCCAACTTTCTCAATTCTACATTAAAGTTAGGAACAAAGGGTTTAGCAAGATTTCCTTCATATCTTATAACCCCATCAGGACCTGTGAACCATGCCAATTGTGTGTCATTCTCCTCAGAATTCTCCACGTAAATAGTCCAGATTCGATTGTTCTTAAGTTCCTTAAAAGTTTCTTTGTTAATAGTATACTCCCCATTGGAATCTTTTGAGGCTACCATTAGTCCGGATCCTACGTCAAACCATAGGCTACCATTATCATCCTCATAAAAATTAGTACCTGGTCTGTTAAAATCTATCTGGTCACCAAAAAAGAATTTTTTTTCTTCAAAACGGTTTTCACTTTCATTAAATGCAAAAGACTGTTGCGTTTCTGTTGCCCAAAAGACAATTTCTTCACCGGCTTCCACAAAAAATATTCTGGAATTCGGCAACCCATTATCATTATCCAGATAATCAAATTTCGAATCCGGAAAACTAAGCTTATTATCAACTAATTTGGGATAAATCCGTATCACCTGACTTTCTAGACTAGACTCTACAAACAAACTTCCATCGGAAGCTTCTAACATATTAGCGCTGCTTCTTGTTGGTTCATTGGTAAATGATTCTTCGAGGAATTTATTTTGGCGGCTATCGTAATAAAAAGTTATTATTCCTTGTTGATGTGATATATATATCCGCTTTGGATCCTTCTTTGATTGGTAAATTTGACCGGCTCTAAAATCATAATCGATATTTTCCCGTACATATTTAAAGGAAGTTCCTGTAATTTCTACAAATCCCATTCCATTGGTCCCTACATATAGCCTATCGTTGAATTCCAAAAAATTAGTTCCCTGACCAAAGGTTCCGGGTATATTTTTTATCACTTTTTCATCTTCATCCAAATAAGAGACACCATCATTGTTACTCAAATAAAGGACACCTTTAAATCTATAGACATCATTGACTACATTAGTAGAAAGGCCCATGTCGGAATCCAACAAAGTGAAAGAAGAATTAAGGTTTGTCGTAGAAATACCATTTAAGAGCATAATCCAAAGAACGCCTCTTGAATCGACATATACATAATCGACGCTCCCATCCTGCAACCCATTATCTGTGGTATACTTCTGTATTAATTTTCCATCATGATCAATTAGATAAGCGCCATCACTAAAAGTATTTAACACAAAACGACCATCATCCAAAGCCACACCCGGCAGGTATAACTTATCTTTAACGTAGGTATCTATTTCTGTCTTAAAAGGTTTAAATTCCTTACCATCATATAGGAAAAATCCTTTGGTTCGCGTACCAATAAGCAATTGATCTTCATCATAGGGTAAGATGGTGTAAATACGTTCGCTGGTAAATGCTTCTCCACCGGGAACTACTTCAAAAGTGTCATCATCCTTCAAGATACATAGACCTACCCCCCAAATACGAAGGTAATAGGTGTCATTAATAATATTACCTACATGATAACCATCCTCAGAGGGAATCACTTTCATTTTTTCACCATCCCAGGCATATAATTTAAATTCTGTTCTAAAAATGATCCTATCCTTATGGTAATCTATCTCCCATACATCTTTAAAAGACCTATGCTCTTCGGGAATTTCATTTAGCAAGGTCTTATATTGAAATTCTCCGTTAGCATCTGCTTCCAAATATCCTATTTCGCCAATTCCCCCAACATGAATTGTACCATGCTTATCTTTTTTCAAGGATCGTACACCTCCAACCTTGGGTAACCTGATCAAATCCCAATTTACCCCATCGTATTGCAAAATCCCTCCTCCATTTGCGAAATACATAATTCCTTTATCATCTTCTAATGCCCACCAATTGGCAGGTCCGGCTCCATAATCCTGGTATTTGTAATTTGTAATAATAGGTTTACCCAATTGTTTCTGGGCCAAAAGAGGTGCGGTGGCCATTAAGAAGAAACAAATAAAAAAGACAAAGTTCTTCAGGCAGGTGTTCAATATAGTTTTTAGCATAGTTGGCAGGAAAATAGTTGTGGTTGGTCTTTATAAAAAATACTGAGCTGAATTTACAAAATTTATTGGAACTCTTTGAAGTAATTATTAAAATGTGAGTTTGTTTAACAATGTTAGAAGAAGATTCCTACAGCGCTTAGAGATTTGCAGGTACATACCAAAAATCAGTGTTTATTAAAGGATAGTTGTCGTTTATCATGCGTGTTGCTTAATTGACCAAAAATCTACAATCCATTCTTAATTTTTGTGTATTTTAGGCGGCAATAATATAGGGTAAGAAACCTTTTATTTGAAGGGGTAAAAATGAGAATGTTAAAAAGAATAACCGAGAACCGTACGCTAATATAGATGAATAGTAAAAAATTACATACCACTTCGCTTGAGAATCTTTATGGCCCCATTTCTTGTGATATTATTCGGCAGGATAATGAAATAAGGATTGTTCATCTCAGGGATAAAAAGAATGTTTCCAGGACCGTAGGGGTTGTTAGGTTTTATAATACAGATCACAAAACCATTAAAACAGTACACAAGACGATACTTTCAGGAGAATTGCTTGGAAAGACCCTGAAACAATCCAGAATTCATTATAATAAAGAAACCATTGGCGCCGTGACTGTAAGATTGCCGGATTGGATAATAGATAACTTTCCTACCAAAGAAGAACATAGTGTTGCGGTAATCTCATTCATTAATATAGATACTTCTTTTAACGGACCACTTCTATATACCAGAATAATTGAAGTCTTACCGCCGGACTTAAGTACCGGTTATGAACACGATATAATTCAAAAGCAGGATATTGACAATGATATTTTGCCTTTATTTGAATTAGCCGATTTAACAATTGAAAACATAATAGTATAACAAATGTATAGCTGTATAGTAATTGGGGCAGGGCCCGGAGGCATTGTAGCGGTTAAAGAACTACTTGAAAAAGGAATTAAGGATGTGCTGTGTTTAGAGCAGTCTGATACCTTAGGAGGGGTTTTCGCCAATGGGTATGACAATCTAATCCTGACATCTTCCGTAACCTTCAGTATGTTTTCGGATTATTGGGTAGGGGAAGGCATGGACCAT
>NZ_CAMYOM010000046.1:11174-29082 GCF_947260015.1 uncultured Eudoraea sp.
TATAGCAGCAAAGTGGCAGAAGTTGTTTCAATTGAAGAAGATCATTGGAAGATAAGACTTGCATCTGACGAATTAATAGAAACCAAACGCCTTATTTTGGCTATAGGAAATAATAATGTACCCAAATATCCCGATTGGCAAAAAGAACTCACCAAAGTTTCCTATTCACATTCCAGGGACTATAAAAATGCGAACGATTTTGAGGGTAAGCGAGTGCTTGTTGTGGGTGGTGGCGAATCCGGATCGGATGTAGCCTTTGAAATTTCCAAGGTGGCAAAAGAATGTTGGGTAAGTCTCCGTGAATCTACCGGGTGGGTGGTTCCGCGTCGGCGTGGAGGTCATGCAGCCGATGTTTCAACACATCGCGGAATTTGGGATTTACCCCGTGAATACGGTAAGAAGCTAAGTCCCTTTGTGCTGAAGCTGGAGCGAGCAAGGCAAGACCCAGTTTTTGATGCCCTGGCAGATCTCAATGAAAAAATTACTGTTGAACGTGGCATCTGGGGAATATTTGGCACAAAAACCCTGGCCTTACCTAAGGCCATTGCACATCATGGATGTAAAGTAATCGGGGATATTACCAAAGTAGAAATGGGTGGTACTAAATTAACTGATGCTGAAGGTACTTGTATTGAGGATATTGATACTATAGTATTTTGCACCGGCTACCAGAATAAAGTAGACTTTATGCCCGAAGAGCTCAAAAGTTGCGATCCAAGGAAGATGTATAAACATATGTTTCATCCCAAATATGGCGATCGCATAGCCTGGATTGGTTGGGCAAGGCCTGGTTTTGGAAGCCAATTTCCTATTATGGAAATGCAGTCCAGATATTGCGCCTTAATTTTTAACAAGGACATGAAGTTGCCGGCTCCTGAAAATATGGAAAAGACTGCGCGGGAAGACTTTGACGCATACCATGAACAATTTGAGCATAATGCAGAACGGATACGGAGTCTGGTAGATTATCACAGATATATGAACGGAATGGCAAAAATTATTGGATGTAACCCTCCTCTGCGTAAATACTTTTTCCTGCGACCGAAACTTTGGCTGCATCTTATGTACGGGCCTACACAGGCCACTCAATTCAGACTTCGGGGACCCGGGAAGAAAGTTGAACTTTCACATGAAATAATAAAGAAGCTGCCTATAAGTACGTATAACCATATCGTAAAAGCAGGATTGCGGGGTAGGGTGCAATTTGGGTTAAAAAGCCTGGTGCCTGATTTTCTTCAAAATTAGCCTGAAACGGGCTTAACTAATGCAATGCGAATGGAAATTTTAAGGAAGGCCGTGTGAAAATCTTAAGATTTTATTTCCTGGGACTATGTCTATCAGGATCATTTTCGCCCTTATTAGCTCAGGAAAAATTACCTGAGGAAACTCATGATATTCCGGAACCAATGGTTTTTGATTTGGTTCGCGAACTGGGAGCCAGACAGGGGGAGTTGGAGATTAATGTGCTAGCTGAATTTCCTTTGAATAATACTTCTTCACGACATATAGAATGGGCTCCGGAAATTGAATATGCCATTTGGGATAATTTTGCAGTAGAATTTGAACTTCCTTTTGAAGATGGTACATTGGAAGCTTTAAAGGCCGCTTTGCAATACACTTTCGGTAAATCCAAATCTGGAAACTTTATTCATGGGGCACAATTCATGGTTGAAAAAATAAGGAAAACAGATAAATGGGATCTTAGCCTGCTTTATATCCCTGCTTATAGGTTTAATGAAACATGGAGTATACTGGCCATGCTAGGGCTTCGCCAGCAGGTAGGTTCCGATTCTCAGAATAAAACTACCACGCTGCTGCTGAACGCAACGATTTTTGCTGAAATCAGTAAACGTGTTACGCTCGGATTGGAATTCAATAATTCGGACCCCGGAAATTTTGATGAAGAGGAGGAACTAGAATTGCTTGCCATGCCACAAGTGCATATAGAATTCTCAGAGCATTGGTCATTGCAAACAGGGGTAGGAGGAGAATTTACAGACTCAAAAGTTAATGCTACAGCGGCTTTTCGGATGATTGCGGAGTTTTAGCAGGAGGGTGTATTCAGAAAATACTATGCACTTATAGTCTTCTCTTTTTTAGTTTTGGTCAATGGTTTCTCTTTGCTGTCATTTACAAAATACATATCCATCATGCCCTTGTTTTTGACATGTATTTGCCCTCGGTGTTCACAGGAATAGCGATCTCTGATAAGCAAATAGGTACTTTGTGAGACATTGACCCTTCCCGGCTCTGACAAGGATTCCATTCGGGCAGCAACGTTCACAGTATCTCCCCAGATGTCATAGGCAAATTTTCTGGTTCCTACCACACCGGCAATAATGACCCCTGTATTGATACCGATACGGACATCAAAAGGTACGATATCCTTTGGTGTGTTTCGTTTAGTTTCTTCCATAATCTGAGCAATCTCAAATGCGGCCTGAACCATTTTATAGGGATGGTCCTTGGTAGGAAATGGTAAGCCCCCGGCGCACATATAAGCATCGCCAATAGTTTTAATTTTCTCAAGATCGTATTTTTCCATGACGGCATCGAACTTCGAAAAATAATAATCCACGGTTTTAACCAGTAATTCCGGCGACAGGTTCTGTGAATAACTTGTAAACCCTTTAAAGTCTGTAAACATTACCGTCACAGACTCAAATTTCTTGGCTTTTACCTTTCCGTTCTGTTTTAGTTCCAGGGCAGTTTCATCCGGGAGAATGTTTAATAAGAGGTTTTCGGATCTGTTTTTCTCCTCTTCGATGATCTTATTGGTTTTCTTAACGTAGCGGTATCTTTTATAGGATCCTGCAGCAAGTACAAAGACAAAAAGCAGTCCCAAAACAGTTCCGTAAATGACATACTTCTGCCGCTTGGTCTGTAAGTCAGCAATTTGTGCTTCCTGCTCCAGCAGCCCTATTTCATCCTCTTTCTTTTCCAAATCAAAATCGAATTGGAGGCCACGGATTTTGTCGTCGGTTTCTACATTAAACAAGGAGTCCTTGGCCACAATCAATTGTGTTTGGTACTTAAAAGCATTGGTGTAATCTCCCTGATTGGCATAGGCCATGGATAAACCTTCATAAATATCCTTCAATTCAAATTTGATGCCCATTTCATTGGCTAAAGATTCCGCTTCCTTGAATGCACTCAATGCTTTTGTAAAATCATCGTTTTGATATACCTTTCCAAGTTCAATCAGAGTCTGAACCATTTGCAATTGTTGGCTGTTCTCTTTTGCATTTTGATAGGCCTGGTCCAGATAGGATATTGCCTTCTGTTTTTCACCCATTTTAAATTCTACAATACCTAATTTGGTAAGATTATCCGTATTATCAGCGGTATTAAGAGTCAAAGGCAGGGCATCCTGATAGTATTTTAATGCTTCCTTGTAATTACCCTGCAGCAAATAGATCTCACCTTCACCCATTAAATAGGAAGTAGTTATCTGGGGTTCATCTAATGCAGGTAAGTACTTGGGAATCCTGTTAAAATATTCCAGGGCCTTATCGTAATCATTGGGTGTATCGCCGTAAACCCCGCCAATATTTAATAAAGCAGAGGCAATACGCAAAGTGTCCTGTATTTTTTCCGCGATACTTAAAGATCGTAGGTAATAATCGATAGCCTTGGAATTACTGCCCTGGCTGTAATACACCGCCCCTAAATTGTTAGAGAGGTTGGCTATTCCCTGGCTGTCCTCAATGTATTCAAAAATTTCAAGGGATTTTGTCCAGTGGTCCAGTACCTGCATATAATCCCCCTGATAATAATGGGCCATCCCAATATTCTTCTCTGCATATGCCTTTCCCCGTAAATATCCAAGTTCATCAGCAAGTTCTCCGGCTTGTTTAGACACGATCAGGGATCCTGAAATATCCTCGTTCTGAAGAATTTCCACGCTCAGGGCATTCAGGTTCCTAACCTGTAAAGTATCCTGCTTCCCTGACTGAACCACCGTCTTTAGACTGTCTATTTGCGATTCCTGGGAAACTACTGACCTTGTCGAAAATAATGTGCAACAGACCAGGACTGCAAAGATTGTTTTATTTCCCACTTTATTCATATCGGTCTCTATAATCAGTCTTTTACCACTGTATAAACATTCACATCGTCTTTGGTAGTGATCCTTATAAAATACATGCCATCCGGGTAGTCTGACATATTTATCTCATGTGTAGTTGGGCCATTTCTACCATCTAAGGAGGTGTTAAGATATAAAATACCATAGAAATCAAAGATATCAAGAGTAACAACCTCCGAAATATTCTGATCTATGAACAATATGCCATTCACAGGATTCGGGTACAAAATAAAGGACGCATACGTACCTGAAATTCCCGAATCGCACCTGTTGTCATTGGCATTAGCATTGGAAGTCGTTGAACTTTTATGTGTGCTGTCCCTGCTTGTAAGTTCCCACTTCAGTGTATCTCCATTAAAACGAATTGAAAAAGTACCCTGGCCTGGTAAAAAGATAAATGGTAATTCCCCAATGCTGGTAGCTGCTGCCGGCCCGGTTAACTGATTCTCCGGCCCTTCGGCTATATAAATAGTCTCTTCATTAGGGTTCTCATAACGGTAATGTGCAATATAAAACAAACCATCAGGATCACTGAAATTTTCCTCCACACAATCCAGGTAGGTCCTTATTTTTCGAAGGTTATTACCGGTAGGATTTATATATAGCGTTCCAATTTTACTGTATTGAATCTCATAATTTTGTGGTTCCGCTATTTTAATAAAATAGATTCCGGTTGCACCGGGAGTATAGGCAACCCCATTGGCATCTTCAAAGATATAGGGGATGCCCTCAGGGAATACATCTTCCTGAGTTTCATCATATTTATACCCATCTATTGTCGAGCTTACAAGGGAAATTCGCCCCGATAGGGGCAAAATAAGCACCCGGATAGGAATAATGCACCTCTGGTGTCGGAGTTACATCCAGTCCTGTAATAAGGTTTACGGAATAGAAAGTAGAGACACTACCTCCAGTTTCTGAATCATCATCGGCATGGAGCACCGCAAATACCGGGGAATAATCGTTTCCATCGTCAGCGCCTCCCAGGTCACCATCATTTACAACGGCTTTAAACCTATTTTCAAAAGACACCTGTTCTGTTAACAGATCTTCTCCGTTAACTACTGCTTTGAATCTGTTTACAACGGCTTTAAATCTATTTTCAATATAATTATCAAAATCCTGAGTATCCAGATCAATAAGGTCCATTTCATTAACCACAGCTTTAAACCTGTTAAGAAGTGTATTTTCAGTTGCCATCCAACTGCCGCCATCCAATAAATCTAATAACTCTGCTGTGTTCACAACTGCCTTAAACCTGTTAATTAGAGCCAGGGTATTATCTTCAAAAAAGGTTGTATTGTGTGCCTCCGAAATGTTGGCCAGGAATTCTGTATTATTTGATATTCCTGTTGTATCATAGATATAATTCAAATCGAGATTAATGGCCTCCCCATAAGTAGTAACCACCGGTTCCGGTATTATAGTAAGGTCTTTTTTGGTAACAATAAAGGGGCCACTTTTAAAAGTTACTATATACTCCGGGAGTTCTGTGACCTTTGTTGAACTGCAGTTTACCGTACCATCAAAACATGGAAAAATTGTATAATTACTTACCCTGGGATATGGAGGTTCAGCATTGGTATCAAATATAATTTCAGGCAATGGAGAAAGCCCCAATTCTAAAAGCACCTCATTCAGGCTTTTGTCATCGGGAAGACCATCTTCGTAAGGTGCGGGAAGTCCTTGTACGGTAAAGTCAAATTTATTTTCATAGGCTTGGCCGTATTCTATTTCCACTTCATTTGCGGTAATTCTCAATGCTAATCTACCATCCTCAATGATCGGCAGCGCATTAGAATCACCCCCATTATTTACAGTACCGGCCAAGGGAGCAGTATTTAAAACAACATTCGGGTTGCTAATAAAGGGTGGTACGGTAACCACAAGCAATGTGTCTGTTCTGGTAGTTTCATCTACTTCTAACTCTATCCGGTCTTCTCCATCACCAAAATAGACCGTTAGCGGATCAGGGTCATTAGGGTCCTCCGGTGCTTCCGGAAAATACTTTCCGGTTAAAGTTACCTTAACGGCATCTGCACTGAGAACAAGCGGTACTCCTTCTGAATCTACCTGTCCTTCGTTTACAGCCAAACTAATTTGTATTGCTGTCTGTGCAGCTAATTGTTTAAAAGTATTTGCTGCGTTGACAACCCCGGCACCCAGCTGATCTTCAGAATCAACCTCTGTGGCGTTATCTTTAAATAATTGTAAAATATCTATAGTATTTTCAGTTTCTTGCCAGGAGGGTATGGCCGATTTCGCTAATGCAAAGGCCGCTGCCACATGCACTACGGAGGCAGAGGTGCCAAAGAAATTTTTATAGGGATCTCCGTCTACCGGCTCACCGCCAACTTCATTTTGCCCAATGGTTTGAACATTGGTATTTACCCCGTCAAAGGATGAAAGAGCAACTTGTGCAGCTGCCTCATCTGTCATAAGTGCCCCTGGAAGTACTCCTCCAAAGGATGAAAATGGTTGAGGTGTAAAAGGTTCAGAGTTTAAGGATTTTCGAAAATCAACGGCACCAATGGCCAAAGCTTCCGGCGTCAGCGGATGTCCACTCATGGTGGAGGCACCATCAAAATAATTTAATACCTGTAAACTATTTGCAACAAAGATGATGTACCTAAAAGGCAAGGATCCAGGATCCCCGTTGGCACTGGTGATTAAAAAATTAGCCTGCCCATCTGCCGTTGCCCTAAAAGTAATGTACTCAATAGGATCTCTGGCATCATCAACACTATCATCTTCACCGTCATTATAGTAATTATTACCAACGAGCAAGCGCTCCTGATCGTCTACCACCCAAAAATCCAGATCGGAATCAGCACCGAGCATATTATTCTGAGAGGCAAAGTCTTCATCCCATTGCAGGACTATCATATAAGTTTCTCCATTTTTTACTTCAAATCGTTGATAAATATCATCCGTGCCACCAAATATATGAGCTACTGCATCGGGATCTTGAACAAAGTCCGGGATGTTGGCACCTTCAGATGCTTGAAAAATAGACTGGTAGGCATTATCGTAGAAATTACCCGCAGAAGTAAAATAGAAGTTCCCGTCTTTGGTAAAATCCTGAATAGCTTTACCTATATTACTTATTCCGAACATAGGTTCACCAGGAAATGTAATATCATAGATTTTTAATGCCCAATTCAAAATCGCGGGGAGACAATACCCCCGTACGAAATGCTAAGCTGGCACCCGGGGCAATATCATGTGCTATATGCAGCATGGCCCTACCCTCATCAGAGATTGTGCCGAAGGTATAAGGATATTCCTTAATTACCTGTACAGGAGTATTATATCCATTAGGATTTCCGTCACCTGCAGTTCCAGGCAGATCACCAGCACCCACGTCTATGGCCTCATTGGATTGTTGCCCCCCCGTTGGATTGGCGTCAAAGCTATTCGAAAAAACCACTATTTTTACATCTTTACCGTCTACAGCAACACTTCCCTCCTCAGATACAATACGATAAGATTCACGAACAACATCTGTACCCTGCGCGGCATCACCCTGAGTAATGGCACGCCCTGTTTCTTCCTGGACACCGGATGTAAAAGGTGTATATAATGCTTGTGCCGATTTGATGATATCAAAATAGTCAATAAGAGCCGGCATCGGCGGAAGGGGCTGCTCCGGAGGTAGAATTCTGTCTATCGGGAAAAACACATCTATAGCACCCAATCCCTCAGGATTATCATTATTAGGAATAATAAGCGTTGGATCTACTATGAAGTCGGATAGCTGTGGATCAGAATTATATGCTAACCCGAAAACATCTTCCAAAACATCAATGACCGCTTGGGTCTGACCGTCGAATGGAACAATTTGAATTAGTACCCGTTGATTGACATCAACTTGATAAATGATGGATGAAGGAGTATCCCCTGCTGTTCCGGCACCCAGTGATAAAAGTTCCGGGCCTACGAAGCCACGAGTTTTTCCATTCCCCGGGCCTATGACCGGAACAATAAAGCTATCTTCCTCACAAACCGGGGAATCAAAGGTTGCTCTTATTTTAACGTCGCTTGAGCCACCGAATGCCACGGTCCATTTGGCATGGCCGTTATCAATACCACAGATAATACCTTTTCATGAGTACCCGGTTCAAAGGAGGTAATACCATCGATCTTCTGAATGCCATTAAATTCCGAATCCTCTATCCTATCACTTAAGAAGATATAGCTTTCCTCTTGCCCTACCGTTATAGTCTTGTTGGTGGGATTGGTATATCCAAAATTTGCAAGATATAAGCCATTACCAATGTCCTCGGCACAGGTGAAAAGAATCACATCTTTGTTACCACCTCCTCCTTTTCCTTTTTGAGCGATTATAGGAGTTGTTAAAAAACTAAGTACTAAAAAGAGTACTGTATATTTAGATAAAATTACCCGGCTAATTGAATATATATAATTAGGAATGGCTAAAAAAGTGTAATTTTTTTTCATTTGACTCATGGGTTTTATTCTATTAGAATAGAATGTACTTCCGCTACATTCTATTTCCTGGGGGAAGTATTGTTTTTGGCAAGATTAAATTTGTAATCAATTTATACCTTGCCATACCACGAAATTAACTATTCCAAAAGCTTTGATAAGAAAATATTTTCTAATGAAAGCTATCAAGAATTGTGCTTAGCTTAATTTAAAAATAGATAAGAGGTAGAACTAATATACGATTAAAAAATATTATCATATTAATATCACAAATTCAGGAAAAATCCGGGGAGGATTAATATGTTGCCAATTTATTAATAAAATTGGATTTTAATAGCTAATTCCGTTTATAAGGGGATGTAATGTCGCATTTTTACGATAAATAACATTTTTATCAATCAAATCTGGTAAAATGCAAAAAGAGGATGATGAAAACTATGTTATTTGCATTTTTATTCAGTTGCAAGACCTCCTGCTAAAATTGATTAAGACAGGATCAATATATTATTGAATTTGTTTGATCAAAATATCGTGAACATAATTGAATTACATCTCAAAATCAGTGCCTTTTGGTAATTCGTGTTTTTTTTGCGTACTTAGTAACTCATCGTAATTGTTTACCAAAGGCTCCATTCAAAAGCCGCATTAGACCATTAAGAATAATTGTGTAATTGAATAATTGGAGGATATGATCCAGTAGTAGGGGTTCCGGGTGACAACAAATTGTTGATGACCAAGATCATACCCTGGCAGCCACAATTTGAATCCGGCTGAAGCTTATGTCCTATTGATGTTGGCTGAGATGTGAGAAAGGAAGTTAAGCGATGAACAAGAGTTGTTTTATAAATGCTAAAAGTCAATTTAATGGCATTAAACCCGCTTTTTTTTAGAAAAACAATAATTGCAGCAACAGGTCTCTTTCTGTGCATCTTTCTTATCGTTCACCTATCGGCCAACTGTATTCTCTTATTGCCCGAGGATGTAGCACGTGGCTTGTATAATTCATATTCTACGGCCTTGCGCGAGAATCCATTGATTAAAATAGTAGCCTATATTTTGTATATATCCATTGTCCTGCACGTAGTTTATGCCTTGCTGATCACAATTAGAAACCGCAAAGCAAAACCCGAGAAGTACACTATGAATCAAGCCAATGAAAATAGTTCCTGGACTTCACAAAATATGGGCTTAATTGGGATTATGATATTGTTATTTATCGTTGTTCATTTAGCCAACTTCTGGGCGCGTATTAAACTGGGAATTGGTGAAGCGCCAGGCTTTGATGCTGATGGAAATGTAGATGTTTATGAGGTCACGTATAGTTTATTTCAGAATATTTACTATGTGATTTTCTACACGGTTTTGATGATTCCACTTGGATTGCATTTGCACCACGGACTGAAAAGTGGTTTTAAATCGCTTGGATTCTATCACCAAAAGGGTCTGAAGACTTTAGCCAAAGTAGCTTTGATATATGCTGCTATAATGGCTATTGGCTTTGGGATAATTCCATTTATTGTGTACTTCAAATAAGCGTAAAACTTATGAAACTAGATTCAAAAATACCGGCGGGAAGACTTGAAGAGAAGTGGCGCAACTATCAGCTTAAGTCACAACTCATCAATCCTGCCAATAAAAAGAAACTAAATGTCATTGTGGTGGGTTCCGGTCTATCCGGGGCAGGTGCCGCTTCAACTCTCGCTGAGTTAGGGTATGATGTGCAATGCTTCTGCTATCAGGATTCTGCTCGAAGAGCACACTCAGTAGCAGCGCAGGGTGGGATCAATGCGGCAAAGAACTACCAGCACGATGGGGACAGTGTTTATAGAATGTTTTACGATACCCTTAAAGGTGGTGATTTCAGGTCCAGGGAAGCCAACGTATATCGTTTGGCAGAATTGTCAGCGCCTTTAATAGATCATTTCGTACAACAAGGTGTGCCTTTTGCCCGTGAATATGGCGGCGTACTGGTAAACCGAAGTTTTGGAGGCGTACAGGTACAGCGCACCTTTTATGCACGTGGCCAAACCGGTCAGCAATTATTACTGGCTGCTTATTCACAGCTGTATAAGATGATACGTGCCAAAAAGGTGAAGATGTTCCCCAGAAGTGAGATGATGGATTTGGTAGTCATTGATGGCAAAGCCAAAGGAATTATTGTACGCGACCTCGTAACCGGAGAATTAAAACGCTATGCTGCCGATGCGGTAGTTTTGGCAACCGGAGGTTATTCTCGAGTATTCCGTTTATCTACTTTGGCGATTGGTTGCAACGGGAGTGCTATTTGGAAAGCCCATAAACGAGGGGCGTATTTTGCAGCTCCAAGTTTTACACAAATTCACCCTACAGCCTTACCCCAATCAAGCGAAGCACAGTCCAAGTTGACTTTAATGTCGGAGTCCCTTAGAAATGACGGACGAATTTGGGTACCCAGTCAAAAAGACGATACCCGCAAGGCCAACGACATCCCGGAAGAAGAACGAGACTACTACCTCGAGAGACGATACCCAAGTTTCGGAAACCTGGCTCCAAGGGACATTGCCTCCAGGGCAGCCAAAGAACGAATTGACGCAGGTTATGGTGTAGGTAGACTAAAGAATGCGGTTTATCTGGATTTCAAACATGCTATTGAACGACTGGGATTGGATACGATCAAAGATCGCTATGGTAATCTCTTTAATATGTACATGAAAATTACCGGTATTGATGCTTACAAAGAACCGATGCAAATTTCACCGGCAGCGCATTTCTCCATGGGAGGTCTATGGGTAGACTATGAGTTAATGACAACCATTCCCGGATTGTATGCTGTGGGTGAATGTAACTTCTCAGACCATGGAGCAAATCGTTTGGGTGCCAATTCATTGTTGCAAGCCAGTGTTGATGGATATTTCATTCTTCCAAATACAATCAACAATTATCTGGCAAGCACATTACAAGATCAACATGCGGATATTAATCACCCTGCATTTGACAAAGTTGAAAATGAAGTTAGCGCTCACCTTCAAAGAATAATAAATGTAGATGGCACCAAAACGGTTGATCACTACCATAGGGAATTAGGCAAGATAATGTGGAATGAGTGTGCAATGAGCAGAAATAAAGTGGGACTGGAAGATGCCATTAATAAAATAATAAAACTTAAAGAAGAATTCTGGAATGATGTAAAGATAACAGGGTCGGTTAGCGGTTTGAATACCGAGCTTGAAAAAGCGTATCGTTTGGCAGATTTTATAGAAATGGGCATCTTGATGTGTGCCGATGCTTTGCAAAGGGAAGAATCGTGCGGAGCACATTTTAGAGAAGAATATCAAACTGATGAAGGTGAAGCCGTACGCGTGGATGATCAATATTCCTTTGTGTCGGCCTGGGATTATAATAATGGCGATTTCAAGTTGTTTAAAGAACAGCTCGAATTTGAAAATGTACAGCCTACTGTACGTAGTTATAAATAAAAAGAGTCATGAAAGTCACATTTAAAATCTGGAGACAGGAAAGCCCTGATGCAAAGGGAACATTCAGAGCATACCAAGTTGATGATCTTACCGAGGATATGTCTTTCCTGGAAGCACTGGACCACTTAAACGAGCTGTTGGTATTAAAAGGAGAAGAAGTAATTGCTTATGAATATGACTGTCGGGAAGGGATTTGCGGACAGTGTGGGGTCTTTATAAATGGCCGAGCACACGGACCACATAATAACATGACTACCTGTCAATTGCATATGCGTAGTTTTAAAGACGGCGATACCATTGTAGTAGAACCATGGCGGGCAGCTTCTTTTCCAATCATTAAAGACTTGATTGTAGACCGTTGCGCATTTGACCGGATCATTGAAAAAGGGGCATACATAAGTGCAAAGACGGGAACTGCACCCGAAGCCAATGCTATCCCTATACCAAAATCCGTAGCGGATGCTGCTATGGATACGGCTGCATGTATAGGTTGCGGAGCCTGCGTTGCTACATGTAAGAATTCTTCTGCTGCATTATTCACTGCTGCAAAAATCAATCACCTTAACAAATTGCCACAAGGAAAAGCTGAGCAGCATCAGCGAGTAAAAGAAATGACATGGCAAATGCATGAAGAGGGGTTTGGAAGCTGCACATTTACAGGAGCCTGCGAGGTGGAGTGCCCCGAAGAAATATCTATCACCAATATTGCTGAAATGAATGCCCGATTTATAAAGTCAAAAATATTTGGATAAAGCCAAATACGGCGATACCACGACGTAAATTGTAGAAGTTTATTAGCTTTGAAAAGGGCTATTTTCTGGAATCATTTGTTTCTCTGATTTTTAGACCGCAGAATCTAGTTTTGATTTAAGTATTAATGAATTTATCTTATACTTTGTTAACTAGTTTCATGACCTTGTGTGGCTTATCTTTGGACAACTTAATTTCCCGGTCGCCATGATAAATGGTTAGGCCGTCACCTTTTTTAAGAGAATATTTCACCGAGTCCTTCCCGATGTTAACTTCAAACATTTGTCCACGTACGGTTAAAGGGAATCGGACCTCCTCAACATGCGGCAAGCTTTTCGGATTGAACGAAATCCTGCCCCCAAAATCACGCATTCCTGCCAATCCATAGACCACGGTCATCCAGGTTCCACCCATGGATGCGATATGTGCTCCATCTTTGACATTTCCTCCTACATCTGCCAGGTCCATCCATGCAGCATATCTTATGAGTTCCAAAGCCCTGTCGAGATAGTCCAATTCTAATGCCAGAATGCTATAAACACTGGCGGATAATGAAGAATCTCCCGTGGTTAGGGGATCGTAATAATCGTAATTTCGTTTCTTTTGCTCCCAGGAAAACTCGTGGCCCAAAAGAAACATAGCCATAACAACATCTGCTTGTTTAATGACCTGGAAACGATAAATCACCAAAGGATGGTAATTAAGCAGCAAAGGATATTTATCCGTGGGAGTGTTTTCAAAATCCCAAATTTCCTTTTTAAGAAATCCGTCGTCCTGCGGATGGATCCCTGCCTCTTCATCATATGGAATATACATATGCTTTGCAGCTTTCCGCCATTCGTCAATCTCCTCAGGCTGAAGATCCGTGTCATGGGCCAGGGCCTTAAAACCTTCCGGTCTCTTTTTTTGCATTAATTCAAGGCTCTCCACTGCGTATCGCAAATTCTCACGAGCCATCATATTTGTAAAAGCATTATTGTTAACTATGGCCGTATATTCATCCGGTCCTGTTACACCGTGTATATGAAACTCTTCTTTTCCATTAAGGGAATAAAAACCGAGGTCGGCCCACAAGCGAGCCGTTTCTATGAGCATTTCGGCGCCAGGGAATAAAAACCGAGGTCGGCCCACAAGCGAGCCGTTTCTATGAGCATTTCGGCGCCATAGTCAAAAAGAAACTCTTCATCACCGGTAACCTCAACATATTTCCTGAGAGCGTACATAATGTCTGCATTGATATGATATTGAGCCGTCCCGGCTGCATAATAAGCAGAAGCCTCGTCACCGGTAATAGTTCTCCACGGAAAGAGCGCGCCTTTCTGGTTTACTTCTTTTGCGCGCTTTCTGGCTTTATCCAGAAGGCTGTAACGGAAACGCAGCAAGTTTCTCGCTACACTTGGAGCTGTATATATCAAAAAGGGCATGACATATACCTCAGTATCCCAGAAATAATGTCCTTCATAGGCCTCTCCAGTTAAACCTTTAGCCCCAATACCAGTACCTTCTACTCGTGCCGATGCCTGAAGTATATGGAACAGGTTGAAGCGGAGGCATTGCTGAGTCCGTCTATCCTTATGTATAGTTGCCTCAATATCACTACGAGCCCAAAAATCATCCATAAAGCGCTGTTGGCCCTTGACGATATAGTCAAATCCCTCATTAACCACAGAAGTCAGTGTTCGTCCGGTACGACCGCAAAGCTCTATAACCGGCGCACTTCGGGACGTGTGATATACCATGTATTTAATTAAACGGAAAGCAACTCCCTTTTCTGCTTTCACAGAATAGACAATTTTGGCCGAATCTTCGTGGCACTCGCTTTCAAATGAATAGTTATTCTCAGTTTCAATTACATGATCCACACCACAGGAAAGCGTCATTTTACTTGTTCGGACCTCATGCCCAAGAAAAACTCTTTGGTCCTTCACCTCGTTCACCTTAGGAATAAAAACATCGGGTTCGAAAGCAGGAGATTTTCGGGGATCCTTATTTCCTTCATTATTATTGCCATTATCTGAAGGACAACGTAATTTGGAAGATAGGATCAACTTTGCCGGGGCGTTTAGAACTTTTACTTCGTAGGAAATTGCCGCAACATGTCGGCGTTCCATTGAGACGATTCTGGTAGACTTAATGGAAACGCGTTTGCCGGATGCCGTTTGCCAAAGGATATCGCGATGAAGCGCACCGGCTTTCATGTCAAGAACACGTTCATAAGATTTAAGATCGGCCGTGGGAAGATAAAAAGGCTCGTCGTCCACATACAGCCTGATCACTTTACTATCGGTAACATTCAGCATTGTTTGGCCGGTTTTGGCAAAACCATAGGCGCTTTCCCCATAGCGGATAGGCCATTGTTCATGGAATCCGTTGATAAATGTCCCTCGCTGTTCTACCGGTGTCCCTTCCTCGTGGTTGCCTCGAAAACCCAAATAGCCATTGCCTATAGCGAAAACAGTTTCGTCCTGGGCAAGATACTGAGGTGCAAACTTTTTTTGAATGATCTTCCAATCATCTAAAGGATAAATATGCTTCGGTGGAAGTTTAATCTCTCTCGATATCATAGAGGAATATTATTATAATTTTTTCAATTTCTAAATATAATTATCGCCCGAATATAAAACAATTTAATGCCTTACAACTTGGAATAGTGTTTTGCAAGTCCATAATCTTAAGCTAATCAGTTTTAAGCTCTAAGAAACTCCAAACTGCCACAAGTTTTACTGATCTTGTGATCCATCCTAAAATAGACAGTGGTATGGCTAACTTGGGAAGATATTAAAGCATACATCACCACATTTTTTAATTTTTCGGAAATTTTAGGATCAAAGGTTGCCTAAATTTCAATAATTTCACGACATGAAATCAATAATAAAACAGGGTCCAGTAATAGCCGAAGCATACGATACTAACACTGAAATGGCTCATGCTTACTTCAATAAAGTAAAAGAATGGGTTGCCGGTCAGGCTGAAACCATTGACGAACTTGATATCAAAGCCCGTTCATATGATAATGAAGCTTTGGCTTTCCGTACCATGCTAAAATTTATCGAATCCGAGAATATAATCCTGAATCTTAATGAGCAGGTTACACTAACACTCATTAACCCGGTATACAAAGAAACGGGACGAATGCAGAAGAGAGAGCAGCATC
This sequence comes from uncultured Eudoraea sp., assembly GCF_947260015.1. Classification (GTDB taxonomy): domain Bacteria; phylum Bacteroidota; class Bacteroidia; order Flavobacteriales; family Flavobacteriaceae; genus Eudoraea. Next base: position 27,070 of record NZ_CAMYOM010000046.1, read on the forward strand.
CGCATGGTGAGAACTCCTTGCGAACCAAGATTGCTTGTATTCAACATTTTGAACGTATCAATCCATTGTTCAAAGGGCGGGTATTTGTAGTAGATGATGGATGCCCGGATGCATCGGGAGTTATGGCAGAAAATATAGTATCTGAATATCCGGGGTCTCCCCATAAAGTGTTTTTCCTGGCTAAGGCGATTGATGAGAATGATATTGATCTTCCTGCAGGAATTACGCATAAAAATGGCTCTAATCGCAGTGTGAAAGGTGGTGCAGCTTTGTTTGGCATGCAAAAAGCCTTGAAAACACCTGCGGAAGGAATTCATGTAATAGTTGACAATGATGCGGATTTGTCCGTTCACCCTATGCAGCTGGGTTTATTGGTTCAGGATATTGTTGATGGAAAAACAAAAACTGTTGCAGGATCGAGGCGGGAAGAAGATTCCGTTTCTTTAATTGGAGGAAGTCGAAACCTGCGGGGTAATTTGTTTATTCAAATTTGGCAACATTTCCTGCCTCAGCTGGCACAGAGAATTACCGATACAAATAGGGCGTTTAAGGCTTTTGAAAGTAGTGCGTTGGAAAGAATACTTCCATCTATTAAAATTTACACATTTCCTTATCAGATTGAATTATTACAGGCGTGTATATCCATGGATATTCCTTTGATCAAAAAAGGAGTTGCATATATAGATTCGGAAGCTGCCTCCACACAAAGCGGTGCTAATATCACCGAGACTTACCTGAATCAAATTAATCAGATCATAGATATTGCTAAAAGGTATAATACCATCCCCATTTCTGACCCACTTATGAAGTTTCTCTCTTCTATCTCCGAGGATGAATGGCGGGTGATTGAAGCGAATCCACCGGCAAGTATTTTGGATCTTTTAGAATAAATATTGAATTCATCAGTGATCGCGACAGGGGACTGAACGGTAGTCAAAGGTCTGGTAGACTCCCGATAGTTATCGGGATGATAGTGAAGGGCTATGACTTGCTCAATGTCTCCATTCTGAACCCTTGAGTTATTAAGACGTGCATTGACCTTAGAAGGCAAATACCGCATTGGAAAGAATGCAGATAATCAATTCTTGGAAAAAAACCTGACGATTTAAACCTTTAGAACCGGGAAGGCTAAGACCTATACATATGGAGAGAGTAGTTGTTTTCTCTTCATTTGGATATCCCAATTATTAATTGCAAAGTATTAAACACCTAGTGCCCTAATCCTCTTCGGAGGATATCCGGTATTTAATAGAGCAGTAATTTGAATAAAAATCAATACCATTTCTATATGTTTTAACGTAGAATATGAACTCAATATCATTTTTTAGTTCTTCAAAATCCAGCGGCGGATGTAATGTCACATTTTTAAAATAAATGACATTATTATCAATCAAATCCGGTAAAATGCAAAACGAGGCTGATGAAAACTATGTTATTTGCATTTTTATGTGCCTACTAAATTCCTGCTGGTTTTGACGTTTCTAAAAACACATAAATCCATTACTCAGGACAACTCTATCTTTTTCTTTTTTATACCCAATCTTATAAAAATTGGTTCATCCAAAAAGGATGTCACTTCTGTTTTAGCTTTCTTTAAGGCCTTAAAGACAACAACTTTTTGGTTCTCATAACTAATTCCTCTTCGTACTTGAACACATTTTTTAATGAAAGAAATAACTTACCTAAATTGTCCGTAGTGATCTAGGTCATTGCGATTGTGTGTTGCCCTATTTAATTTAGGGGTATAGCTCAAATAATCTCTAGAATGGTGACTAAGCAAGGTGAAATTTTAGTACTATTTCTTGTATTTTTCGCACAATTTACCCTGGCACAGGATCAAACATTTTCCGGAAAAGTTGTGACTAATAATGGATTGCCACTTCCAACGGTTGATATTATTATTAAAGGCACAATTCAAGGAACCATAACAGATATTGAAGGTAACTATGAGATCAATGCAAAACGAGGTGACGTTTTGGTTTTTTCTCATATTGGACTCAAAACGGTTGAAAT
>NZ_CAMYOM010000047.1:0-2962 GCF_947260015.1 uncultured Eudoraea sp.
GCATTAAAATTTCGATTCGGAAAGTATATAAAAATATTAAATCCCGGATTCAGGTGGATAATACCTATAGTAGACACAATCCAAATTGTCGATATAAGAGTCATCACTATAAATATCGTATCCCAGGAAGTAATGACAGAAGATAATGTACCCTGCAGTATAGATGGGGTGGTTTTCTTTAAGATCTATGATCCTGAAAAAGCAGTTTTGGAAGTTGAAGAATTTTCTTTTGCCATTACCCAACTTTCTCAGGCGGCATTAAGGGATGTATGCGGAAAAGTAGAACTGGATACCATTTTATCAAAACGTGAAGAAATGGGTAAAAATATTAAGACTATTGTTGAGCAGGAAACTCACGAATGGGGTATTGAGATTATGGATGTAAAAATTAAAGATATTCAGTTACCCGAAAACATGAGGCGCATGATGGCGAACCAGGCTGAAGCCGAAAGATCAAGAAGAGCAAGAATCATTTTAGCGCAGGCAGAGGAACAAGCTGCGGGCAAATTACTGGAAGCAGGGTTGCAAATAGATAAATCGCCTTCTGCAATTAAGTTGAGGTTATATCAGACATTATCCAATATTGCTGCTGAGAAAAATTCTACAATACTCTTTCCGTTTCCCGAAGAAGTATTGCCGAGAAAATCAATAGAAAAGAAGGCCAAGAAAAATAAATAATAGAGCTGTAGAAGCTTCCGGATCAGGATTGTGAATCTATCTTTTCTTGCATAAAATCTCGCTTTGTATCCGGTACTTGACTAAGTATTAAAATTAGCACTCCCAGGATAGTATAAGAGAAATGGAGGTTGTTAAAAGTAATCCCAAAGTAAAGCTGCATATTAATCCAAAGAATTAGTAATAATCCTATGTAAAACGAAAAGGTGCAGGACCAGTGGAATTTCTTATCCCAATTGATCTTCTGTGCCCAATTCAACTTTTTTCTACTCAGTAATCCGTACAGTGTAATCAAGGGTAATAGGCCTAAAACTACAAATAGGAACAATCCGGGAATCAAAAAGTTCTTAAATGGCGTATTTTCCAGTACACCTGGAGGAAGGCCAATACCCTTGCCGGATGGGTCAATTATTAGACTCAGGCCCGCAGGGACAGCGCTAATAGCTTGAAGAAATATTAATAAAATAAGAAGATTTGCCGAGATTGATCTTTTCATTAATATTATGTGAGATTTTTATATAAATAACTAATTCCCCATAGCCCATAAACGGTTATTAATGTTAAAACAATGGGAAAGGAAATGTATTTATCCGGGTTCAATACAATTGCGTCTGTTTCGATATAAATAGCATAAAGATGTACAACGGGCCAATAAACGGAAATAGCCAATCCTCCAAACATAAAAAGAGCCCCCCATTTTTTTCCTTTAATTAGTCCCAGGATTCCAATTATCAGCATAGGGATATAGATTATCGTATCTCCGAAAGCGAAACCCTTGGCAAACGCTATTCCAACTTTACCAATTTCTTTTTCTGATTCCTGTAACCCCAGGTCTATGGCCAAATCATAATCTATTAATGATAAAGTTTGGCCTGTGGTTAAAAAGATAATTAAAACAATTGCCGCTAAAATTAAAACCCAAAAACTGACCCCTTTTTTATTATTCATAACTTGATATATAATCCTGGTTGCAATCTTTTATTTTTCTACTTGGGCGAAAAGCACCATGTAGTTATGACCAGCTTCTTTTGCACATTTGGGACAATAGGCATAATGCACATAATATTTTTGACTCTTTTGGTGATGTTGTCGTAAATAAGCATCCATTTGTTTTATGAATTTAGGGATATCATTATAGGCGCCATCAAAAACCTTACCCATAAACGTTCCGGAAAGTGTTGTGTTAAAAGCGTTTGGTACATTGTCGGTAACTGAGAGATAAATTTCTGACATAAAAGCATGCGGGTCCGTAAATAATACCAAAATATCTTCTTTATTGTTTGATAGTTTTTTGGAACCCTCTGCCAGTTTCATCATTTTAGTAATTCTCCTTCCTATCATGGGAGGTAAAGGAATATGAAAAAAAGTAGGTACTGTTGCCTTGATAAATTTTTTATGATCCCAAGCGAATGTCTTTTCATTCCATTTTTCAGGATGAAATTTTGGACAACATTCTTGTTTTTCTACTTTCATAACGTATTATTTTAAAATACTCATCAAGGACTAAAACAACAGACTAATAAATTAGCTTTCCAGAAGTAGTTCTTTTTTTAATATATTTCTAAAACGTGTTGCGCTTAGATAGTGATCTTCAATTAGCTTCCCGTTGTGTAATAAGCTGAAAACCCCATAGCCCGAAGGAGCCTGCTTTGCCTCGTTTGCGCTATTTAACTTAGTTACTTTAAGATCAATGCCATAGTCTAAAGCCGTATTTAAGAGAGCAAATACCGACTTTTCATGCCACGGGCACTGATCGGCATATACCAAATGCCAGCCTTTGTATTTATTTTGATTTGCCGTCCAATCTATAAGCTCAGGGTCATTGGCTTTAAGCTCCCATTTTTTACACATTAATTCAAACCTGCCCCTCTGATCCACTTGTATAAAGTCATTATTTTCAAAGATCCTTTTGTCAGAAATCCAGGTGCCTTTACTTGTCATCGAACAAATACCGGCCATTTTATTCTTTCTGGCTTCGTTTTCGGCTTCATTTATAAGTAATGACCCATAGCCCTTGTTTTTATTTTTATTGGGATATATGTACATACAGTGAATAAACATAAAGTCATTTCCTATAACCGGGCGCCACGCACTAGGGACAGGGCTATATTCTATAAAACCAATCATTTTATCAGCATTGTCCTTTAGAATTTTCATCCGCAATCCAAGCAGATATTGTTTCTCAAACCATATACGCTTACTTTGGAATCCCGGGTTCTTAATATCCTTGATGCAATAAAGGGTTTCTTCTTGAACATTTTCAGGTGTAACATCTATAATTTTTGTC
>NZ_CAMYOM010000047.1:3019-14057 GCF_947260015.1 uncultured Eudoraea sp.
TGTTCAAATTCAACATTAATTCCATCAGTAAATTCGTCTAAACTTACTTCTTCCCAATTGATACCAAGAGATTGTCCAATCTCTTTGGCATCCTTTTTTGTAATTTTTTTCATTTTTTGTTTTATTTTGAGTTCTTTTATGCCCCAGTTCTGATATTTTTGTAATCCTTGATTGATCATTTCTACCGTGGCTTTACTAGTTATTGTAGATCCCGAGATACCATCAATCATTGTATTACCTTCAATTAAGGACACACCGTTCTGTTTTAAACCAAAGTCATTTAAATCGGTCTGGAATACTTTTCCAACAAATTGACTTTCATAAGATTCCTGTGTGATTCCGGCACCATATCCTTCTGATTCCGCCATATGTTGAAACTGAAGTTTCAGAATTTCTTTTCTTTTATTATCAATCAGGATTTTTGTCCAGATGGCTCCTATATTTCCCCTGCTTTGTCCAACAAGGATCACCTTATCTGATCCAATAATTTCAAATATGGGCAGCTTAGAAGTTGACCTGCCCTTTATTAGGTTTTTATAGATTTGCGAATTTTTTTCCAAGTCGGATATAACTACTTCATCATCTTCATCAATTACCTTAAAAACCAATAAACTGGAAATATTAGTTGTATCTGTAAAAGTGATATTTGCAAATTGTAGTAACTCTTTTATCTCCGGGGAAATTTGCTTTGTAACTTTCACCTCATTAAAGGACTTATTTATAACTGGCTTTTCCTTACAGCTCCGGGTTAGTGTAAGCAGTAGTATTAATACCAAGCAGATCTTTTTATTTTTTACTTTGGTATTCATGTTACTATTTTTAACCAGCCATTAATCCGCCATCTATTACATAAGTATTTCCGTTTACGTATTTGCTTTCATCTGAAGCGAGATAAAGAACCAGATTAGAAATTTCTATAGCTTCTGCATACCGGCCATGAGGTACAATGGCTTCAAAACCTTTTTGAACCTCTGCTGTATTATCAGGAGAAATGTCCTTTTCTATTCTTCGCATCATTTGGGTGTTTACAGGTCCCGGATGTATAGTATTTACACGTATTTTTCTATCGGCAAATTCTAAGGCGGATACTCTCATTATCCCAATAACACCATGTTTGCTTGTCACATAGGCTCCTAAACCACTAAAACCTTTTAGCCCTGCTACCGAGGATGTGATAATCACAGATCCACCTTCAACCATTTTCGGGATTACGTATTTACACCCATACCATACTCCCTTCAGGTTAACGGCTATTACTTTATCAAATACGTCGTTAGGATAGTCTTCAATAGAACTGGACGCTCCTTCGATTCCTGCATTATTGAAGAACAGATTTATTTTACCAAATTTGGATATGGTTTCAGCTGTATATCTTTCTACATCAGCCGGATTAGATACATCGGCTACGTAATAGGCCAAACGTGAAGAATTTAGTTCTTTGGAAGTCGATTCCAGCATTTCTTTATTTATGTCCACGAGCATAACGCTTGCTCCTTCTTTAAGAAACAATGCAGCAGTACTCTTGCCTATTCCGGCAGCTCCTCCGGTAATAATGGCGACCTTATCTTTTAATCGTTCCATGATTATATTTATAATTCAAGTTTTCGTATTTCCCATGTTTTTGTTGGAGATTTTACGGCCAAAGTGTTAACTGATAGAAATTTAGCTCGGAGTTCAGGCAATTCATAGCGTCTTACAGACATGGAAATACCATCTCTCTTATTAATAAGTAGCATAATATCGCCCGCAGTATCCAGGAGAACTTCACTAAATCTATAATCATAAATATTCAACTGGAAATTGTTTTTACCTCGAAAGTCTTTGGTGACAAGTATGCCAACGGCATATCCTTCATTGAATTCCGTTAGATTCAAATATTCTGGTTCTATAATTACTTTGCCTTCGGTATTTATAAAACCATAAGTCATAATCTCCTCTTCTTCCATTATTTTTTTAATCATACATCTCCCATTTTTAAATTGAGGAAAACGTACGGAACTAACATCGTTTACTGAGGTATTAGCTAAATTATTCCAAACAAGATCATCTCTAAACTCTATTGCTAATTGGCCCTCTTTATTAATAAATCCCCATTCATTTCCTTTTCTAATTGCTGCCAATCCTTCACTAAATGGTGCTATTTCATCAATTCCGGTAAGTTCTTGTGCAAAAATTAAAAAGGGCAGTATGATTAAAGCGAAAAGAAAAAATATTTTTTTCATGAAATTTTATATTTAAAAGTGTTAATATCAGCGCAAAATTACGCTGCCGATATTTCATATAAAATGACCTTAGTCATCCCAAAATTGAAAAACAAGTCAGTCTTTAGCAATTATTTTATAGGGCTTTAGGAATATCTCTCTCTTCTTACTTATTAAAACATAATGTTGGAATAAATCATACTCTTAAGGTCTTTTGGAAGACCATCCCTAATATCTTCCATCTCACCCAGGGAAATATATTTTCTCAAAATAATAAAGGTGGAATCTATATATTGTTCGGCCACTTCATCACTGTATTCAAAATCATTAATAGCTGAAGGGCCATCGTGTTTTCTTACCAGGTCTATAAATTCTGCCATATGTTTTATCTTCAACTTATTTTTGTTTCTAAGTGTCCATCCGTTTACATAAACTGCTTTTAGGAACATGGGCAATTGCGCAATAAATTGTAAAGATTCCTCAGTTGAAATTATATCGCGTAAACTGTGCAGAATAGAAGATAATATTCTGCCGGCTTTGTCTCTGTCTTTACCAAGATTCATTTCCTTGGTGTATTCTTTAAGAAAGGTATTACCCTCTGTAGCATATTGATTAAAATTTAGTGCCATGATTATAGTTTTTATATGTGAATCCTAAAGTTGAGAAGTAGAATTGTCATTACAAATGATTTTGATCACTTAAAGCATAATTATTGAATTTTAAGTCAACAATTACCAAGAGCATCTTTTCAAAATGATTCTACTGATCTATATCATAGTTAACATCTCTGATCCTCAGTAAATTTGAGATTCAGATATAAATACCATATTATGAACGTACTTCTTCCTACAGATTTTTCTAAAAATTCATGGAACGCTATAGCTTATACTATGGAGTTATTTAAAAATGAAAAATGTAATTTTTTCTTCCTTCATACGTATACACCCTCATTTTACCGGATGGATTATATGCTGGGGGGGCCTATGTTCAGTGCTATTCCCGATTCTGGTGTTGATATCTCACTGGCTGGCTTAGAAAATACACTTAAAGATGTTAAGCAATCTTATGAAAATCCAAAACATAGCTATAATATCATTTCAGCCTTTAATACACTTACGGATGAAATCAATGAAGTGTCAGTAGAAAAGGAAATTGATTTGGTCGTGATGGGAACTCAAGGTGCAACAGGGGCTAAAGAAATATTTCTTGGGACAAATACGGTTTATGTTCTCCGAAAAGCCATTGCACCTGTCTTGGTAATTCCTGAAAACTATACTTTTCAAAATATTCGAAAAATATTGCTTCCATCAGACTATTTGTCAAATTATAAGGAGAACGAATTTAGTACTGCTATAAAAATGGTCAAAATGAATAAAGCGAAACTTATTGTTTTACATGTAAAAGAAGAGTATGAACTGACCACGAGTCAGCAGGAAAATAAAATGGCTCTATATCGTTGTTTAGACGGTTTGTCTACTACCCTTACAGAATTAAAAGGTAGTTTAATGCCAAATGCAATTTTAAATTATGTCCAAAATAATGAGATTGATCTCCTTATGATGATGAATAGAAAGCATTCATTTATTGAACGGCTTTTTGAACGACAAAATGTAGATCAAATAGGTTTTCATATAAAAATACCCTTCCTGGTCATTAGAGATACGGCCCAGGTTGTTAAATAACAGTTATAGATGAAAAATGTTTTACTGCTTACCGATTTTTCCAATAATTCGTGGAACGCTATTTTCGCTGCTCTCAAAATGCATGAACATATGGTTTGCGATTTTTGGCTATTAAATACCTATGAACCCAGTTTTGCAAACATTCTTGGAAACAAGAGTAAAGAAAGATTGGGGGTAATCTACGATTCTCTTGCAAAAAATTCTTCAATTGAACTTGATAAAATATTGCAATATTTAGAAATAAATCATCAAAATAAAAACCACACTTTTGAAAAACGTTCTGTATCAAATGATATAGTCAATGCTGTAAAGGAAATTTGCAATGAAAAAGATATTGATCTAATTGTAATGGGGACTAAAGGGGCTACGGGAGCCAAAGAAATTTTTATGGGAAGCAATACAGTAGAGCTTATTAAAAAGATAAACAGCTGCCCCATATTTGCCGTCCCAAGTAAGCATGACTTTAAAGACTTAAGTAAGATTTTGTTTCCTACAGAGTTTACAAAACCATATACAAAATATGAAATGAATCCGCTTACGGAACTGGCGACAACCTGGAAATCAGAAATATTAATAATTCTCGTAGCTCAGGAATTTTCGTTAAATAAAGAACAAATTTCCAATAAAGAAGTTTTGATCAAACGTTTGGGTAAAGTGGAGCATTCTTTTCACAATGTGGAGATGCAGGCTAGTGTAGCTGAGTCAATTAGTACTTTTGCAAAAGAGAACAGAGCAGATATTATTGTTTTAATTAATTATAAGCATACTTTTATAGAGAAACTAACCCGTGAAGCTGTTGTGAAAAAAGTGGGCTTTCATTCACAAATACCATTGCTGGTACTGCCGGAATGAGCAGGAACATTTAGTTTCGGATACAACACGATCAAAAAAATATTTTTAGTATTATGCGAATAGTTTTACCTACCGATTTTTCTAAAAATGCATGGCACGCAATAAAATATGCAACATTTCTTTTTGAACAATCACCTTGTACTTTCATTATAATTCATGCGCACCAGGTTAGCCCATCGGGTTTAATAAGCACTATAAACAAAGAACGTGACACCAGACTTCATGAGATTACGGTTAAAGAATCTGAACGAAAGCTTAATAAAATAGTAAATCACTTAAACAAAATAAATAAGGTTCCGGGACACCAATTTGAAGCGGTACTGGTAGCGGATTCTTTATTAAATGCGATAGGTCGGGAAGTAATAGATAAGGATGCTGACTATATTATTATGGGAACCCAGGGAGCATCTGGTTTAAGTGAAATATTTATGGGTAGCAATACGGTTAGTGTTATAAAGAATATTAACTTTTGTCCGGTTATTGCAGTTCCCAATTCTTATGATTTTAGCCCTTTCAATCAAATTTTGTTTGCTGCAAATTTTAAACACTTATATCAACGGGTTGAATTGCAACCATTGCTCGATCTTTCCAAACTGCGCAAAGCCGGGATTAATGTTATTCACATAAATGAGGAAGAGGAATTGAACGAGGAACAACTACATTTAAAGAAATTGCTTCGCAATTTACTAGGAGAGCAGGATATTGTTTTTGAAGAATTTGAATATCATCCAAATATCGCTTTAAAGATCAACGAGGTAACTACAAAGAAAAATGCAGGAATGATTGCAATGATTAATTCTCAGCATAGTTTTTTTAAAAGATTGACACACGAACCTGTTGTCAAAAAAGTCGCTTTTACAACCAAGATTCCATTTTTGGTCCTACCTGAGGTGATATGATCTCTATCAAATAGTACGAAAACTTAATAACTTCATATAAATTTCAGAACATATTGGAATTGGCTATTCCTTAATTTATTTAAACGAATGGAAAATCGTTTTAATAATGGGAATACCATAAATTTGCATTTGGAAAATTCTTTCAGCAATGAGTAAAGCTATTTATGTTGCAACTACAGAGCCCAATAGCGGGAAATCTATTGTATCATTAGGTCTAATGCACTTGGCATTAGGGAAAACTGGGAAAGTAGGATACTTCAGACCTATAATAAATGATTATGGACCAGGGGAAAAGGATAATCATATAAATACTGTGATTTCCTATTTTGGAATACAAATGGAATATAATGAAGCCTATGCATGTACCAGAAGTGAAGTAGTTCATAATCACAATCAAAATAGGGGTTATGAGACTTTAGACAAGATCATTGAAAAATATAAAGCCATTGAATCTCGCTTTGATTTTATTTTGGTTGAGGGTACTGACTTTTCCGGAGAAGGTGCTATTATAGAATGGGACAACAATGTTGAGATAGCAAAAAACCTTGGTATCCCCGCAATCCTTCTGGCAAGCGGTGTGGGGAAAACGCTGGAAGAACTGGTTGATAACCTGTATCTTGCCTATGATTCCTTTACCAATAAAGGAGTGGAAGTTTTAATGGTCATTGGCAATAAAGTAGAGCCCAAAAATGTAAACCTGGTAACCAATGGTCTTTTAAAAGCACTTCCGGATGATATATTAGTTGGTACGATTCCTTTGAATCCAACCCTTGGTAATCCAACTATGAAAGAGATTGTTAATGAATTAGAAGGCGAAGTACTTTTTGGCCACGAGTATTTAAATAACCAGGTGAGTAATTTTAGTGTTGGAGCCATGCAGTTGCGAAATTATCTCACTCACTTTAAGGATCATGGTTTGGTTATAACTCCAGGGGATAGATCGGATATTATCTTAGGAGCCTTACAGGCAAATTTATCTTCAAATTATCCCACTGCCTCAGGGATGGTTCTTACCGGCGGACTTATACCGGAGGATCCTGTGATTCAATTAATAGAAGGTCTCTCGGAAATCGTGCCTATCATTTCGGTTCATGGAGGTACTTTTTCAATTGCTAATAAAGTAGGTGCTATTCGCCCCAAGATATATGCAGAGAATAAACAGAAAATAGAGGCATCTATTCTGGACTTTACAAGATTTGTGCCGGTAAATGCCTTGGCAGAGCGTCTCATTACATTTGAAGCGAACGGGATAACTCCACGAATGTTTCAGTATAACCTTTTAAAAAGGGCGAAAGGTGCTAAGAAACATATTGTTTTGCCGGAAGGCACAGATGAACGAATTTTAAGGGCTACCAAGGAACTAATAGATGCTGATGCTGTGAAAATAACCCTTTTAGGAGATTCTGAAGAAATAAAAGCAAAGGCAAGACAACTGGATTTGATGATTAATTTTGAAAAAATTAATATCATAGATCCGGTGCATTCAAAATATTTTGAAGATTATGCGAATACCCTGTATGAACTAAGGAAACATAAAAATGTTGACAAAGCCATGGCAGAGGATCTAATGGGAGATATCTCTTATTTTGGAACAATGATGGTCTATAAAGGCGATGCAGACGGCATGGTTTCCGGGGCTGTTCATACAACCCAACATACAATCAGACCGGCACTTCAGTTAATTAAGACCAAACCCAATGTGTCTATTGTTTCCTCTGTATTCTTCATGTGTTTGGAAGATAGAGTTTCCGTATATGGAGACTGTGCAATAAACCCCAACCCGGATGCGGAGCAATTGGCTGAAATAGCCATTACTTCTGCTGCTACTAGTTTAGCGTTTGGAATAGAACCTAAAATTGCAATGCTTTCCTATTCTTCTGGTACCTCCGGATTCGGAGAAGATGTTGAAAGGGTTCGCCAGGCTACTGAATATGTCAAAGAAAGAGCTCCCTATTTAATGGTTGAAGGCCCAATCCAATACGATGCTGCGGTGGATAAAAGTGTGGGCAAAACTAAAATGCCCGATTCCGAAGTAGCCGGACAGGCTAGTGTTTTTATTTTTCCGGATTTAAACACAGGGAATAATACGTATAAGGCCGTTCAGCGAGAGACCAGAGCACTCGCAATTGGACCTATAATTCAAGGCTTAAATAAACCTGTAAATGATTTGAGCAGGGGAAGTACGGTTAATGATATATTTAATACCGTTATTATCACCGCAATACAAGCTCAAGTTGGATAACCGATACTAATTGAATGAACATATTAATAATAAATACCGGGAGTTCTTCAATAAAGTTTCAGCTAATGCATATGCCATCTGAAAGCGTTTTGTGCTCTGGTATGGTAGACAGAATAGGACTGGAAAATGGAAATCTGAAGTATGCAAAGGATGATTACGAAACTAATGAAATACTCCAGTTTTCATCTCACAGAAAAGGGCTTAAGCGGGTTATAGAATTGCTTTTGGATCCTGTTATTGGGGCCATAAGCGACGTAAACGAGATAGATGCCGTGGGACATAGGGTAGTCCATGGCGGAACTACTTTTGCCGAAACTACAATTATTACCCGGGAAGTAAAAGATAAGATTGGAGAATTGAGTCATTTAGCTCCATTGCATAATCCCAATAACCTGGAAGGGATATTGATTGCAGAAGAATTATTTCCAAATGCCAAACAGGTTGCAGTCTTTGATACCGCTTTTCATCAGACTATTCCCTTGAAGGCTCGTAAATACGCAATACCGGATGAATTTTACACGGATCACGGAATACAGCTTTATGGTTTCCATGGCACGAGTCATAAATACGTTACGGAAAAGGCCATTAGTTTTTTGGATAAAAAAGCAGCAAAGATTATTAGTATTCATTTAGGTAACGGCTGCAGTATTACCGCGGTCCAAAAAGGAAAAAGTACGGACCATAGTTTAGGCTTTGCTCCCTCAAATGGACTTATCATGGGTTCCAGAAGTGGAGACATTGATCATTCTATGATTTTTTATCTCGTAGAATCATTGGGATATAGTTTACGGGAAGTAAATGATTTGCTCAATAAGAAAAGTGGAATGCTGGGACTTACCGGTTATAGTGATTTAAGGGAAATTCAGGCTAAAGCTGGTGAAGGAGATGTCAAATGTCAGCTAGCTCTGGAAATGAATGCTTATAGGATTAAAAAATATATTGGTGCTTACAGCTCCGCCATGAATGGATTGGATGTCTTAATATTTACAGCGGGGATAGGAGAAAATTCTGCATATTTGAGAGATCTGGTTTGTTCTGAGATGGACTTTCTGGGAATTGAACTGGATGCTGAAAAGAACAACCAAAAATCTTCAGAATTTCGGGAAATAAATAAAAGCTCTTCAAGAGTTAAAATTTTGGTCATCCCCACAAATGAGGAATTGGAAATTGCAAAGCAAACCTTTCAACTGTTAAAAACCTCCTGAAAATAAAAAAATACACTACAATTTCTCTGTGAAATGATTAAGATCATTTCGTATAGAAAGTCTATGTCCTACCTTGACCAATTATTAGTATTAACCTAAAAAAAATTTATCATGTCAGACAACAGTAGTAATGTTTTGCTAGCTCTTTTATCAGGGGCAGCAATAGGAGCAGGTATCGGAATCTTATATGCTCCTGAAGAAGGGAGTAAAACCCGAAAAAAAATTAAGGATAAAGCGCTTGAAACCAAGCAAGATCTAACATCACGAATTTCTCATGCTAAAGACGAACTCACAAAAGTAGCAGATGAGAAGAAAGAAGTTTTTGAACAAAAATTAGAGGATACTATCTCTACAATGAGTTACAAAGCAGATGAAATTATTGTTCAATTGGAGCGAAAGCTTGAAGAGATCAGAAAGAAAAATGCACAATTACAGAAGTAGGCTATTATGGCTTTTGAAGGTTTAAGACAAAATATTTCTGAATTAGACGAAAATGTCAGCTCCTATGTGGAGCATAGCATAGAATACGCCAAGCTTAAAAGTTTTAAGATATCCATGGTTTTGGTTACCTATTTAGCTAAGGTTTTGCTGGTTGGTACCATTGCTGTTTTGGCTATAATATTTTTGAGCCTGGCGGCTTCTTTTAGCTTGGGTTACGCAATGGATAATATGGTTTATGGATTCGCTATAATTGGTTTTTTATATCTGTTGTTTGCGATTGTAGGCTTTGTATTTCGCGACAGGTTAAATAAACCTTTACTGCAATTATTTTCTAAATACTTTTTTGAGGAACCATGATAGGAAAATACAACTCGTTTAAGGAAATTGATGAGGATTTGAAAATCCTTACTCTGGAAAGAGAGATCAACAAGGAGTATACGAAGTATAGTTTGCAAGAGCTTAAAACTTATTTCTATCCCTTTAATTTAATTAGAAGTTTTGATGGTTTTGTTGCCAAGGTGATGATTCCTTTTGTTTTAAGAAAGGTCTTTAAGAAAAAAAGACTGGCAGAATAGCAACTTATTAAGATGTCTAATAGGGCCCTAGGTATTAAAACTAATACTTAGGGTCGTTTTTATTCTAATTTTCTTACTGGTAAAAAGGTACCTTTGCTTGTATTAGGGATATTTTATGAATACGGGTTTAGTATTGTCTGGAGGAGGATTTAGGGGTATTGCTCATATAGGGGTAATAAAGGCTTTGGATGAATACGGTTTCGAGATTACTCATATAGCAGGAACCAGCGCCGGTGCAATAATTGGCGCATTGTATGCAGGGGGCCTGGATTGGAGACAAATTCTCGAATTTATAAAGAAGATTAATATTTTTAGTATTAATAACTATGCCGTTGGAAAACCCGGGTTTGTTGATACTGAAAAATTCTATAAGCAGTTCTCGGTGTTCTTCCCTGATGATAATTTTAAGAGCCTTAAAATTCCTTTATTCATCACTGCCACTAACATTCTGGATGGGAGTTTAAAGATTTTTACTGAAGGAGAACTTATCCGACCAATATTGGCTTCAGCCGCATTTCCAGGGGTTTTTACGCCGATAAAAATAGCAGGTGAGTATTATGTAGATGGTGGAGCTTTGAACAATTTTCCTGTAGATCTCATTAAAAACTATTGTGATCAGATCATTGGGGTCTATGTCAATCCTTTTCTTAAAATAGGGATAGAACAATTAAAACACTCTTTTAATGTATTGGAACGCGCCTATAAGATACGCTCGGCCAAAGATTCACTTTCCAAATTTGGAGATTGCCATCTAATAATATCACCTGAAGATTTGATAAATCACAGTACATTTTCCATAACTGATGTCGATGCCGTATTTGAATTGGGTTATAAGGCTGCCGTAAAGGCTATTGAAAATCCTGATAATATGCTTGTATCAAAAAAGACTAACTAGGAATAATTTGTTCAGTCATTTTTTAAGATCAGGTAAAAAGGAATGC
>NZ_CAMYOM010000048.1 GCF_947260015.1 uncultured Eudoraea sp.
TTTGCCAACGATTTAAATTTTTAAAACCAAAATTATTATGTCAGACATTGCATCAAGAGTAAAAGCTATCATCGTTGATAAATTAGGAGTTGATGAGAACGAAGTCGTAGCCGAAGCTAGCTTTACCAACGATTTAGGGGCAGATTCATTGGATACTGTTGAGTTGATAATGGAATTTGAAAAGGAATTTGATATTCAAATCCCTGACGACCAAGCAGAAAACATCGCAACAGTTGGCCAAGCTATCAGTTATATAGAAGAAGCCAAGTAAATTTATGAGTTCTTAATAAAGATTTATAATTATCCATGCGGTAATCGTGCTGCATGGATAATTTTTTTTAATTTACACTTAGGTTAGTCTTCAATTTAAAATTTGGTTAAATGCAATTAAAAAGAGTTGTGGTTACTGGACTTGGTGCTTTAACACCTATTGGCAATAACATTGAAGAATACTGGAAAGGTTTAGTGGAGGGCAAAAGCGGCTCAGCACCTATTACCTATTTCGATACAGAAAAATTCAAAACTAAATTTGCCTGTGAGTTAAAAAACTTTGATTCACAAAACTACTTTGATAGAAAGGAGGCTCGAAAATTAGATAAGTTTGCTCAATATGCCCTGATTTCTTCAGATGAAGCTATTATAGATTCAGGATTAGATCTGGAAAAAATAGATAAATTTAGAGTAGGGGTTATCTGGGGCGCTGGAATTGGAGGCTTGGAAACCTTTCAAAATGAGGTTCTAAATTTCGCGGCCGGTGACGGAACACCAAGGTTCAATCCTTTTTTTATTCCTAAAATGATTGCAGACATTGCCCCGGGTAATATCTCCATTAAACATGGTTTTATGGGGCCTAATTATACCACAGTATCTGCATGTGCCTCTGGTGCCAACGCTATGATTGATGCATTAAATTATATTAGATTGGGTTATTGTGATGTTGTTGTCTCGGGAGGAAGTGAGGCAGCAGTAGCGATTGCAGGGATGGGTGGTTTTAATGCTATGCATGCTTTGTCTACACGTAACGATAGCCCGGAAACAGCTTCTAGACCCTTTGATGCAACCAGAGATGGTTTTGTACTTGGAGAAGGTGCCGGGGCACTAATTCTGGAGGAATTGGAACATGCAAAAGCGAGAGGAGCCAAAATATATGCAGAATTAGTTGGAGGTGGACTATCGAGTGACGCATATCACATGACCGCTCCAAATCCGGAAGGTACGGGTGTTGTAAGGGTAATGGAGAATTGTTTACACGATGCGAATCTTAGGCCAGAAGATATTGATGCCATTAATACACACGGAACGGCCACGCCATTGGGCGATGTTGCTGAACTAAAAGCAATTAGTCGGGTTTTTGGTGATCATGCTGCGAACATAAATATTAATTCTACTAAATCAATGACAGGACATTTATTGGGTGCTGCTGGTGCGATTGAAGCAATAGCTTCAATCTTAGCAATGAAACATAGCTTGGTTCCACCAACTATAAATCATTCTGTAATAGACGAAAATATAGATCCAAAATTAAATTTAACGCTAAACAAGGCCCAGAAAAGGGAAGTTAATGTGGCAATGAGTAACACTTTTGGTTTTGGCGGGCACAATGCGTGTGTGGTATTCAAGAAATATAGCTAAAAAGCAAGATGAATTTTCCCTCAAATATATTTAATTCCCATCCTAAAGAGGATGGGGATTTTTTTTTAGGGATTTCAAATATATTAGGGTTTAAACCCAAGAAATTAAGTATTTATAAAAAGGCCTTTCTTCACAGGTCCGCGAATATAAAAGATAAAAATGGCCTGCCATTGAATTATGAGAGACTTGAATTTCTTGGCGATTCTATGTTAGGGACTATTATTTCCCGATACTTATATAATGAAGTTCCTAATGGGGATGAAGGATACTTAACCAAAATGCGCTCTAAAATAGTGAGCAGAAAACATTTAAATGAATTGGGTAAAGATTTAAATCTCATATCATATGTAGAAAGTAGAATCCCCAAATCACATTTTGGCGATAATATTCATGGCAATGTTTTTGAAGCTCTGGTAGGTGCAATTTATTTAGACAAGGGTTATAAATATTGCGATAAGTTTATTAACGATCGCGTAATAGATCCTTATGTAGACATTGAACAATTGGAAGGAAAAGTAATAAGTTATAAAAGCCTGGTGATTGAATGGTGCCAAAAGCAGAAAAAGGAATTCAATTACAAAGTATATGAGGATACTGGTAAGGACCCTCTAAAGC
This sequence comes from uncultured Eudoraea sp., assembly GCF_947260015.1. GTDB lineage: Bacteria > Bacteroidota > Bacteroidia > Flavobacteriales > Flavobacteriaceae > Eudoraea. The sequence goes on from NZ_CAMYOM010000048.1 coordinate 2,248, forward strand.
ATTTTGCGGTTAAACTTTCAATAGATGACAGAGTAATGGCTAAGGCAAGGGCTACTTCAAAAAAGAAAGCTGAGGAAAAGGCATCTAAAAGAGCATTTTTTGCACTGCAGGATAAAATGGGGAGGATACAGATATAATAATCTTATATTTACAGTTTACTCAAAGAAATGATCACATTGCATAAATTTTCTGATGATTTTTGTGAAGAAAATTTTGTGCTCATTGCATTACATAGTGGTTTGGAAGATTATTCTTTAGCCTATGCCTTAAATATGGCACTTAAGACCAGTTTAAAAAGATCTAAGACAGACCTGGATATCTCAAATGAAACCTCCTTTCCTGTTTATGAATGGAAAGATGAACTTAATGATAGGAATTGGACTTTGATTGTAAATACTAGTATTAAAGATGAATATTTGGAATTTGATGATCTTTTTAGCAATGAAACATCTTCTACTGTTTATCACTTAATACCTGAATACAAGGATGTTGATTATTTATTAAAAATTGAGCAGGAAGAAGATGAAATAGATAGTGCTATGCTGGATTCTATTCTTGAAATACCCAAGATAATTACAGCATACCAAATTGAAACCAATAAACTAAAATCCAAGCAAAATTTAATTATATAGTAGTATGCCTAATACAAAAAAGACAAAAATTGTAGCTACTTTGGGGCCGGCAACGAGTAAAAGAGAAGTCCTAAAGGAGATGATAGTATCCGGAGTGGATGTCTTTAGGATTAATTTTTCCCATGCAGATTATGAAGATGTTACCGATCGCGTCGAAATGATTCGCTCACTTAACGAGGAATTGGGAATGTATACAGCCATTCTTGCAGATTTACAAGGTCCGAAATTAAGAGTTGGGGTAATGGGCGGCGAAGTTATAGTCACACCAGAAGACGAGATTACTTTTGTAACAGGGGAACCATTCGAAGGAAATGCCGAAAAAGTATATATGAATTATTCGAGTTTTCCAAAAGATGTAAACCCGGGGGAACATATTTTGCTCGACGACGGAAAACTAATGTTTGAAGTCCTTACCACGAATAGGGAGAATGAAGTAAAGGCGAAAGTAATACAGGGAGGGCCATTGAAATCGAAGAAAGGAGTAAACCTTCCAAATACCAACATAAGCTTACCTGCTCTTACTGAAAAAGATATTGAAGATGCCATATTCGCAATATCTCTCGAAGTAGATTGGATTGCCTTGTCTTTTGTAAGATTTAGTCAGGACCTTATCGATCTTCAAAATTTAATAAGGGAAAATTCTAAACACAAGATTCCAATTATTGCAAAGATTGAAAAACCGGAAGCAGTAAAAAATATTGATAAAATTGTTTCTTATTGTGATGGGATTATGGTTGCACGAGGAGACCTTGGTGTGGAAGTTCCCGCTCAGGAAGTTCCACTAATCCAAAAGAAATTGGTGCTAAGAGCTAAAAAAGCCAGAATTCCGGTAATTATAGCCACTCAAATGATGGAAACCATGATTACTACTCTTACTCCAACAAGGGCTGAGGTTAATGATGTGGCAAATTCCGTAATGGATGGGGCAGATGCGGTAATGCTTTCTGGGGAGACTTCTGTAGGAAATTATCCGGTTGAGGTTATACAAAAAATGGCGAGTATCCTGAATAGTGTTGAAGGATCTGAATTAATTCGCGTTCCTCAGGAACCACCCCATATTCGGACAAAAAGGTATATTACAAAATCTGTTTGTTATCATGCAGCTATAATGGCGAATGAAATTAATGCAAAAGCCATATCTACACTTACTAATAGTGGCTATACTGCATTCCAAATTTCAGCATGGAGACCAAGTGCTCATATATTGGTATTTACCTCAAACAGACGAATATTAACACAGCTAAATCTACTTTGGGGCGTTAAAACATTTTACTATGATAAGTTTGTTTCAACAGACGAGACCATCGAAGATGTAAATAGCATTGCATGTAAAAAGGGTTTTTTAGATGTTGGTGATATGCTTATAAGTTTGGCTGCAATGCCAATAAAGAGCAAGGGAATGGTGAATACACTAAGGGTTACCGAAATCGAAACATGTACCTTCTAGATGTATATTCAGAATAATCAATTAGAATTTCTTAAGCCACTTCTCGCTCGAAAGCAATAAAGTTTACAATCTTTCCCTTTTTATTGAAAATGGGTTCTCCTTTAATCCAACAGTTATAAGTAGAGCCATCTTTTCTGTAATTAATTACGATAGCTTCAAAAGGCTCCATGTTTTTAATCGCCTTGGTAATGGTTGCGGTAATTTTACTGCTGGTTTCTTCGCCCTGAAAAATTTTCGGATTTTTACCCTTTATCTCATTTAAGGTATAACCGTTCATTTTAAAAACATTATTCGTGGCATATACAATTTTTAATTCAGGGTCGGTTACAAGTATGACCTCTTCTTTATCCATGAGTTCCTCATTGAAAGTATTCCTGTATGACCAGCGGTTACTTTGAGCAAGGTTTTTTAGAAATCTAAGATCATCTAAATCCTTACAGGTTTTATCAAAAAAAGATCCAGAAAGATCCCACGATAAAATGGGCAGGACTTTTGGTTTATTATGCATATAGAAATTGGACGCAGCCTTATCGTAATTTAATAATTCCTTCATTGATTCTAATTCCTTTGAAAACTATTAAAACTTTGAATGTGGTGTTGAAATATCTTAAACCAAAAAACGGACTTAAAAAATTTCTTTCTCACAGCAATTTTTATCAATACTACTAAAAGATATTTAAGTGGTAAAATTTGCATAGCTTATTAACAGTTTTGTTTAATAATTGCAGTAAACAGGGCTGTTTTTAGTTCTCAACTATAAACAAAAAAATAATTATTTTCTATCGATTGGACCGCTAATAGTTGAATAAGCATTTTCTATTAAAGGAGGTTTTTCGACAAAATAAACCGGAGTGAACAAGATTTTTAATTAGAAATCAAACTCAAGTTGAACTGTTACAACATCTTTTATTTTATACGCTTCCCTGATATCGGTATTCAAATTCGCCAGGGAAATACCTAATAAGCGCACTGAGTTTTCTAGTTTTTCCTGATATAATAATTCCCTGGCAGTCTCTAATATTAGATCTTTATCTGCTACAAAATTGGGCAAAGTTTTACTTCGTGTTTGGAGGCTAAAATCACTATATTTTATTTTTAAGGTAATTGTTTTACCCGCTATTTCAGATTTCTTTAACCTGCCTTCCAGTTCCTGCGCAATCAGACCTAATCTTTCTAACAAGAAAATCTCACTGCTGAGATTTTCGCTAAAAGTTCGTTCGGCGCCTACGGATTTGGGAATACGATCAGCCTTAACAGCGCTATTATGGATACCTCTTACGACATGGTAATAATGAGTTCCACTCTTTCCGAAATGATCTTCCAAAAATTGCAGGGATTTGCTTTTCAAATCTTTACCAGTGAAAACACCCAGTTTATACATCTTATCAGCAGTAACTTTACCAACCCCGTAGAACTTTCTTATTTCTAAATCTTCCAGGAATTGAAGTACTTCCTCGGGATTGACTGTTTTTTGTCCATTGGGTTTGTTATAATCGCTTGCTATTTTGGCCACAAATTTGTTAATAGAAATCCCGGCCGAAGCGGTTAATCTCAATTCGTTAAAAATTCGTTGCCTTATTTCCTTCGCAATTAAAGTGGCTGAAGGGTTTCCTTTTTTATTCATGGTAACATCCAGATAAGCCTCATCTAAAGAAAGAGGCTCCACCATATCTGTATAATCCAGGAAGATTTCCCGAATTTGTTGTGATACTTCTTTGTATCTATGAAATCGTGGTTTTACAAATATAATATGCGGACAATTTTGCCTTGCGAGATAACCGCTCATGGCGCTTTTCACCCCAAATTTTCGAGCCTCGTAACTTGCAGCAGATACAACCCCTCTTTTTTCACTACCACCAACTGCGACAGGCTTTCCCTTAAGTTCGGGATTATCTAATTGTTCAACTGAGGCGTAAAATGCATCCATATCTATATGTATTATTTTTCGTATGGAGAATTCATTGCGCATATTCAAATTTAAGGTATATTTAGTCTAATTGAAATGACACAAAAAACAGCAATTATATTAGGTGCTACCGGCTTAACAGGGAGTCTTTTATTGCAGATGCTTCTAAAAGACAATAGGTATAAGAAAATAAAATTATTTTCAAGGAAAACGGTAGGAATAAAGCATGACAAGCTACAGGAGCACCTGATCGACTTGCTGAAATTATCCGATCACGTAAGTGATTTTCTGGCAGATGAAGTTTTTTGCTGTATAGGCACCACCAAGGCTAAAACCCCTGATATAGACCTTTACAAAAAAATTGATTACGGCATTCCTCTTAACGCTGCAGAATTATGTAAAAAGAACAGAATAGGAACATTTGTTGTAATCTCGGCATTAGGGGCAAGCGCTGAAAGCAAGGTTTTTTATAATAAATTAAAGGGGCAAATGGAAAATGTAGTAGTTTCCATGGGAATTCCTAAAACTCATATTTTACAACCATCACTTATTGCAGGATATAGGGAGGAGAAAAGGCCTGGTGAATGGCTTGCAAAGAAAGCATTTATTGTTTTTAATAATATTTTGACAGGGCCATTTAGGAAATACAGATCAATACATCCTCAAACAATTGCCCGTTGTATGGTATGGCTGGCAAATAATCCATATGAAAGAGTAAAAATTCCTTCTGATGAAATCGTAAAGTTGGGAGCAATGGAAAACTAAGAGCATCCTCATCTTTGGCTTAAGTTTGAACGAATATGATAGAAATAGAAAGAAAGTATCTGGTGAATTCAAGTGATTATAGGTCCTTAGCATTTTCAAAGTCACATATTGTTCAAGGATTTTTAAATTCACATCCTGATAGAGTAGTGCGAATAAGAATAGCAGGTGACAAAGCATTTTTGACTGTAAAAGGTAGATCTAACACCGCAGGCACTACCAGATTTGAATGGGAAAAAAAGATACCAATCCATGAAGCTAAGCTGCTTTTAGAGCTATGCGAAAAAGAAATTCTGGAAAAAATCCGGTACTATATAAGAATAGGCGCCCATATAATTGAAGTAGATGAGTTTCTTGGCTCAAACAAAGGGTTGGTGATAGCAGAAATTGAAATAGAAAAAGAAGATGATAATATTGAAGTGCCTTCCTGGGTAGGATTAGAAGTGACAGGGGATATCAAATATTACAATTCTCAATTAAGCAAATGCCCTTATAAAGAATGGAAAGTGTGATATGAAAGTTATTAAACAGAATTTAATTTAAAAAGCACTTTTAAATTGTTCCAGGAATCTAACGTCATTTTCACTGAGCAAGCGGATATCTGAAATTTGATGAAGTAGTAATGTGATGCGATCTATACCCATTCCAAAAGCAAAACCTGAATAGGTTTTACTATCTATACCGCAGTTATCCAATACATTCGGGTCTACCATTCCGCATCCCATTATTTCCAACCAACCTGTTCCTTTAGTCATTTTGTAGTCCGTTTCTGTTTCCAATCCCCAATAGACATCAACTTCGGCACTAGGCTCTGTAAATGGGAAATAAGATGGCCGAAGCCTGATTTTCGACTTACCAAAAAGCTCTGTTGTAAAAAACTGCAGTGTTTGCTTTAGATCTGCAAATGATACTTTCTTATCGATATATAGTCCTTCTACCTGATGAAAAAAACAATGCGACCTGGCCGAAATTGCCTCATTTCTATACACTCTGCCCGGGGAGATAGTTCGGATGGGCGGTTTATTGTTTTCCATATACCGCACTTGGACAGAAGACGTATGGGTACGCAAGAGCACGTCGGGATTAGTTTGAATAAAAAAGGTGTCCTGCATATCTCTGGCGGGATGGTGTTCCGGCAAGTTTAAAGCGGTAAAATTATGCCAGTCATCTTCTATTTCAGGCCCCTCAGAAACATTAAAACCTATTCTGGAAAAGATATCTATGATTTGGTTTTTAACTATTGAAATTGGGTGGCGAACCCCAAGTTCCATTGGCTCGGAAGGCCTTGTAAGATCATTATAGATTCTTTTTTCCTGGCTTCCAAGTTCGATGGCTTTTTTAAGGGTATTTACCTTTTCAGAAGCTTTACTTTTAAGTTCGTTTATTGTTTGACCAAATTCTTTTTTCTCTTCTGCAGGGATATTTTTGAATTCAGAAAAGAAATGATTCAACAGACCTTTTTTACCGAGGTATTGAATTCGGAAAGCCTCAATTTCCTGAGCATTATCTGAAGAGAAGTCATTTACTTCGGCAAGGTGTTTTTTTAGCAGGTCTATCATTCCCATTTTTAATAAATAAGCCTTCTAAACATGGCAAAAGGCAAAAGAAAAAGCAAATTTATAACAAATATCTATTTAGGGGGCATATTTATGATAAAACCATCTTTCATTGTCTTGTCAACTATATCCAATTGCTCAATACATTTAACACATTCATCAAACTTTTTAAAAATATGTTCTCTGGGAACAAGGTCTGGAATAATATCTATCCGTTCCATCATATATTTTGGCTGGTCCAAAACATTTACAAAATACGGCGTGATTTTATTCTTTATCAATTCCTGTAGTACTTCCTCCATAGCATAGAGACCAGATTGGTCCATATATTGCATCCGACCAAGCCGTAAGATAACTATCCTAGCTGTTTTGGGAATTTGCTCTGCTAGCCGCTGAAAATCACTTGTAGTTCCGAAAAAAAGCGGGCCCTTTAGATGTTTAATAAAAACATCCTGTTTTAGGTTTTCGGGAAAGTTCTTCTCATCCGCCCAGGATTTTTCCTTAAGTAAAGGTTTAACATCTGACCGTTGAGCGGTAAGGTCTCCCATTTTTTTCATGAACATTAAAGATGCTATAATCAGGCCTATACCAACAGCATATACGAGGTTCCAAAATGTTGAAAGCACCAAAACAACCAACATTACCAGAACTTCAGAACTAAGTGGTATGGGGCCTAATTTGATATCTTTTGGCAAGCTTGGAATTGCCCGTAATCCTTTATAATCCATTACACTTACTCCCACGGTGATCAAAATCCCTGCAAGAACGGCGGCAGGTATTTGTGAAGCAACAGGACCAATTAATAGTAAGATCATTAATAAAATTATACCGGCAAGCATTCCGGATAATTTTGTTTTCCCTCCGGAATTAATGTTTACTACGGTTCGGATAGTTGCGCCTGCACCTGGCAGACCTCCAAAAATTGCGGCAATACTATTACCAATGCCCTGTCCTACCAGTTCTTTGTTAGGGTTATGTTTGGTTTTAGTCATATTATCAGCAACAACAGAAGTCAGAAGAGAATCAATGGCGCCTAATAAGGCAAGTGTAAGAGCCGTAAAAATGTAGGGAGTAATAGCGTTAAGTTTAAATTTGGTAAAAATCTCCAATTTTGGCATTGGAAATCCCTCCGGTATTTTTTCTATAGTCCTGTAATCCAAATCAAATCCGTAGGCAATTCCGGATACGACTATCAGGGCCACAAGTGTGCTTGGAATGATTTTAGTAATTTTTCTAAATCCATATATAATAAGAATGGTGGCCACGGCAAGAATAAGTTCAAGCCAATTAATATTATTTATAGCTTTGGAAAGTACTTTAATAGCCCCTAGAACCCCTGAAGCTTCCGTGGAAGCAAGTGTTCTTGCTTCATCTAATATCGCATTTTCAGTAATTTCTCCTGATCTGTTGATGGTTTCTTCGAAATCTTCAAGAACCAGAATACCCTCTCCCGCTTCCTCCCGTAAAATATTCTCAAGAATCAACTCTTCCGCTTGCGGAATAAACTGATTTACAAATTCCGAATCTTCTTTCGGGTAATAACCAATGGCTGGAAGAATTTGCGTAATGATAATTATTGCTCCAATAGCCGTCATAAAACCAGATACAACAGGATAAGGTATATATCTTATATATTTTCCTATTCCAAGGATTCCCAATCCAATTTGAAAGAGTCCTGCCAACAGGAACACAGCTAAAATAGCGGGCAAGGCCTTTTCAACACTACCGTCGTAGATAGCAATGATACTGGCTATGACAACCATGCTCACAGCAGTCATAGGGGCTGTTGGCCCTGAAATCTGAGTATTTGTACCTCCAAAAAGAGCGGCAAAAAAACTTATAAATATAGCACCGTACAATCCGGCACTTGGGCCCAAACCTGATGAAACCCCAAAAGCCAATGCCAAAGGCAAGGCTACAATTCCTGCGGTTAATCCGCCAAAAAAGTCTCCTTTGAAATTTGAGAACAGGGTTTTCATAATGATGGGTCGATTAGTTTGTTATAAAGAGAAAAGATAGTATTTTTTAGTAATAAAAGAAGCCAATGCATACACATTGGCTTTCCTTTAACATTTAGAGCATAGTTTACAAAAACGTAACTTTTCCGTTGTTGATATCATACATCGCTCCAACTATTTTTATTTCACCATTGTCCTCCATTTCCTTTAATACGGGACTCATATTTCGAGTGTTTTCAATGGT
>NZ_CAMYOM010000049.1 GCF_947260015.1 uncultured Eudoraea sp.
TTGTTCAAAAGCCGTCTTTAAAACAGTATTAAAGGCAACAAAACGTCCTTCCCATACAATAAGGTCTGAAGTAAAGTTCTCATTTCCCAGCCCCGTAATAGAAATCACCCGTGCAGGATTTGATCGTTTTACATAAGCATTACCTAGAAAATAGGCCGAAATCACTATTGCGACTCCAAATATTATGGCATTTAAATGTTTCATTCTTACAGCGTTAATAAAGATGTTATAAATATACCTAAAACTTGTATTTGAAAATGCCTTGAATTGCTATTTTTGCCCATGCAAAACAATGTCCTTATTTTAGATTTTGGTTCCCAGTATACACAACTCATTGCCAGACGGGTTAGGGAACTTAATATTTTCTGCGAAATTAAACCCTACAACCACTTGCCGGATGACCTGTCTGATTATAAAGCAGTAATCCTTTCCGGTTCTCCCTTCTCCGTTAGGGCAGATGATGCCCCGCACCCTGATTTATCTGAGATAAAGGGCAAGATACCTTTGCTGGCCATTTGTTATGGGGCACAATACCTGGCTCATTTTCATGGAGGAAATGTTGCGCCTTCCAATACCCGTGAATACGGCCGTGCAAGGCTTACTTCAATAGATGGAAATGAACCATTTTTCTATGAAATCAGAGAAGGTTCGCAGGTCTGGATGAGCCATAGTGATACAATTAAACAACTACCAGAAAATGCTCTAAAGCTGGCCAGTACAGAGGATGTGCAAAATGCGGCATATAAAATAGAAGGAGAAATAACCTATGGCATTCAATTTCATCCCGAAGTGTACCACACCAAACAGGGGAAACTTCTTTTGGAAAATTTTTTGGTACATATAGCGGGTTTACAACAGACCTGGACCCCGGATGCATTTGTAGAAACTACAGTTGAGGAGTTAAAGAATAAAATAGGAAGTGATAAAGTTATCCTGGGACTTTCAGGAGGAGTAGATTCTACGGTGGCGGCTGTTTTACTGCACAGGGCAATAGGGGATCATCTCCATTGTATTTTCGTAAATAACGGATTGCTCAGGAAAAATGAATTTCAGGAAGTGATGGACCAATATGAGCATATGGGTCTCAATGTGAAAGGAGTTGATGCTTCGGCACGTTTTTTGAATGCCCTAGCTGGTGAAGATGATCCTGAAAAGAAAAGAAAAATTATTGGGGGCATTTTTATTGATGTTTTTGATGATGAATCGCATAAAGTTGACGATGCCAAATGGCTTGCCCAGGGAACTATATATCCCGATGTGATTGAGTCGGTATCTGCAACAGGAGGACCTTCGGCAACTATTAAGAGTCATCATAATGTAGGAGGATTGCCCGATTTTATGAAACTAAAAGTGGTAGAACCCCTGAAAATGTTGTTTAAAGATGAAGTGAGAAGGGTAGGGGCAACACTTGGAATAGAAGATGAGCGTTTGGGACGTCATCCGTTTCCAGGACCCGGTTTAGCCATACGTATTTTGGGAGATGTGACAGAAGAAAAGGTAAATATTTTGCAAGAAGTAGATGCTATTTTTATTAATGGTTTAAAGGAATGGGGACTTTATCATGAAGTTTGGCAGGCCGGAGCCATGCTTTTACCCGTAAATAGTGTTGGGGTCATGGGAGATGAACGAACTTATGAAAAATGTGTAGCTTTGCGGGCGGTCGAAAGCACAGACGGTATGACGGCAGATTGGGTTAATTTACCCTACGAATTTTTGCAGAAGACCTCCAATGAAATAATAAATAAAGTTCCGGGAGTAAATAGAGTGGTTTACGATATCTCTTCCAAACCCCCGGCGACAATAGAATGGGAATAAAACCTACAAGCATGTCAATAAGATTTTTAATTACTACGATTGCGATTATGCTGTTTTCATGGCATGCCATGGCACAACAGTTTAGCTCTCATGCCGTAAAAGTTGGAGAAACGGTCTATAGTATTGCAAGGCAATACAAGGTAAACCCCGCTGATATCCTAAAGTATAACAAAGAAATCGCAGAGGGCGACGTACTTAAGCCTAATACTATACTCGTTATCCCTTTGGGAGTAAAAGTCTTAAGCGCAAATGATTCAATTGCGTTACAAAAAAAACTTGCAGAGGAAATTCAGGAAACACCAATAGAGTTTATTTCGCATAAAGTGAAGAAAAGGGAAACTATTTTTGGAATATCCCAGCGATACAATGTTTCTGAAGAGGATATTAAACGCTATAATACCGAATTGTACGCAAAACAATTGAAAAAGGGAATGCGTTTAAAAATCCCTAAATACCAAAAAGTTGAAGTTGAAAAGGACAGTATTAACCTTGATGATTTTGAGACTTATAAGGTATTGCCAAAAGAAACAAGATGGAGTATTGCCAATAAATACGGAATTACTATAGATAGCCTCCTTGCCTTAAATCCGGAATTATCAGATGTTACGAGTTTTCTCGCAGAAGGTCAAGAGTTGAAGCTTCCTAAAATTGCAGGCAGCAGTCTGGAGGATCAAAACGTACAATTGTATATTTCCTATACGGTGCCGCCAAAAAAGACTTTATACAGCCTTTCACAGGAATATAATATTAGTTCCCAGGATATTGTTAGGCTTAATCCTGAGATCGGGGAACGTGGGGGGTTAAAGGAAGGTATGGTAATACGGTTACCTGAAATTAAGATTGCTGATAATGAGGTTAATACAGATAATTATATTTTTTATGAAGTTAAACCCAAACAAACGGTATACTCCTTAACAAGGAATTTAGGAATTGATTATAAAGAATTACTGGCACTCAATCCGGATCTTTCCAAAGGGCTAAAGGCCGGAATGGTTTTAAAACTCCCTAAAGATAAAACAGGAAACTTGGAAGTGAAGAATTCTTTGATTCTTGATAAAATAAACCTTTTGGATAGTATCAATACCACTAATAAACCAAAACTAATTTACTTACTTCCTTTTCGTACAGATAAATTAGACCTTAGTGATATTGATAGCGCCACAGACGCAATTGCGCGAAGTAACGCAATAAGTTATAGCCTTGGTTTGTATAGTGGAGCCCTTGTTGCTTTGGATTCTATTTCAGAACTGGGAATTTCTGTTGATGTAAAAACATTTGATACCCAATTAAATCCGGACAAGACAAGACAACTGCTTCGGGGAGAAAATTTAGAAGGAGTAAGTGCCATTATTGGTCCATTACAATTAAATTCCTTAAAAGAAGTAGCAGTCAAGGCTGCAAATGCCATGGTCCCTGTTATTGCGCCTCTGGCATCATCAAGTGATTTTGAACTCGAAAATGTTTTCTTTTCTATTCCATCTGATCAGATATTGCGTGAACGAATGCTCGGTTTTATTAAAGATTCTATAACGGATGAGAATATTATTGTGATTACCGATGCAAAGAATAAGCCGGTTGGCGAACAGATAAAAGAAAAGTTTCCTTTGGCTAAATCTGTTGATCTTCAGGAAGATGAAAAAAATATTTCTTTGGATTTGGATGTACTAGCAAGTCTGCTTTCCCTTGATACCGAGAACTGGGTATTTGTAGAGACCGATAATTTTAAAGTGGTTTCCAGTGTAAGTTCCATTCTTAATTCGTCTAATTCCGATACCACCAAAGTTCGAATGTTTACTACAAATAAGAATAAGGCATTCGAAAATAATGTTATCTCAGGGGCGCATTTGTCTAATCTGAATTTTACCTATCCCTCTGTATATAAAGAAACAAATAATAATGCTTTTGTAAGGAGATACAGAAGGCGTTTTGGGGCGGATCCCGACCGGTATGCGGTACGCGGTTTTGACCTTACCTATGACCTACTTTTAAAATTGGCCTATAAACTTAATTTGTTTGAGGCCTCAAATATCATTGGGATTACAGAGTATTGCGGCAATAAATTTGATTATGACAATGAACCTTCTTCCGGATATTACAATACTGCTTCCTATATAATGATGTACAGGGATATGCGAATAACCCAGATTAATCCCTAACTATGACCTCAAAAGTTACTTATACAGGGGAATTGCGGACCAGGTGTGTACATCTTCGCTCAGGAAATGAAATCATTACAGATGCACCAGTTGATAATAACGGCCTTGGAAAAGCCTTTTCGCCTACAGATACGGTTGCTACAGCTTTAGCCAGTTGTATGCTTACCATGATGGGTATTAAGGCCAGGGACATCGAAGTTAATCTAAAAAATTCTGTTGCTGAGGTCACAAAGCATATGGCTGCAGATCCCAGAAGGATATCTCAGATAGATATAGTGCTGCATCTACCGGCCATAATTACTGAAAAGCAAAAGAAGATTCTGGAGCATACTGCGCGTACCTGTCCGGTTATATTAAGTCTTCATACAGATATTAAAAAGGAAATTTTGTTTCATTGGGATCTTTAAGATTCATATTCGGCCTTCTCATATTTCTATCGTCTGGAATGACATACGGACAAGAGGAGGCAATTCTTTGGCACCCCGAACTTAGGTTAAGCTGGGCTAATTTCAGAGCCGAACCAATTAAGGGTTCCAAGGTAGCTGCCACCACGGCAAGTGGGTTGAGCTATCAATTTTCTACAACAGAAGAAGATGGAAAATATGAATTGGATTATACGGTAAGTACTTTTTTTTATCCGGATAGATCATGGTATCAGCCAAAAATATGTGATGAGGTAATTCTGAGTCACGAGCAGTTGCATTTTGATATCTCTGAATTGTTTGCCAGGAAAATGCGAAAAATTATGGATACTACCTCATTTACAAAAAATGTGAAGGCTGAAGTAAAGGCCATATATCGTCAGATAAATAAGGAGCTGTCAGAATTTCAGCAAGTTTATGACAATGAGACCAACTACTCCCGAAACATTGAGCAGCAGCTATCCTGGAATCAGAAAATAAAAGATGCCCTTAGAAATTAAGAATTTGGTTTCGTATTCTCTTTTGGGCTATACATCACAAATGGTCACCCCTTGCTTTAAAGCAGCAATTTTGTCCTCCCAGCTGGGGATAAATTCCTGGGCCACATGCCCTTTAAATCCCGTTTCTAAAATAGCCTTCATTATAGCCGGATAATACAATTCCTGAGTCTCATCAATTTCATGTCGTCCGGGATTACCGCCGGTATGATAGTGTCCAAAATATTCATGATAATCCCTGATTGTGCGAATTACATCCCCCTCCATAATCTGCATATGGTAAATATCATATAGTAATTTGAAGTTCTCTGAACCTATTTCTTTGCACAAAGCCACACCCCATTCGGTATGATCGCACATATAATCTTTGTGGTCTACCTTAGAGTTCAGAAGTTCCATCTGAATAACCACTCCATGTTTTTCGGCCAGAGGTGTAATTTGTTTTAATCCTACTGCGCAATTTTTGAGCCCTTCTTCATCATTCAGGCCATTGCGATTTCCACTAAAACAAATCAGATTGGTGTAGCCAGCTTCCGCCACTTTCGGAATCATTTGCAAATAATCTTTTATCAGTTCTTTGTGTAGTTTAGGATCGTTCCAGCCTTTTTCAATACCAAAACCTGCACCCCAGCACATAGATGCATGGATGCCATACTTTTTCATTATAGGCCAATCTTCCGGGCCTGTTAAATCCATTGCTGCAATGCCTAATTCATTAAGGCTTTGGAGAAAATCCTTCATTGGAATCTTGCTATAGCACCAACGACATACGCTGTGATTAATATTTCCTTTTAAATCGCTGGTAGTAATTGATTTACCTTCCATGGCAACCCCGGTAAAAGAAACTAAACTTGCGGAGGCGGCCACGGAAGAGCCGATAAATGTTCTTCGTTTCATTTTGTATCGTTCATAACATATTAAAGATAATTTATTTAGATTTAATAATGGAACTATTTCCGGACAGGAAAAAGCTTATAGAACTCGCTCATTATAAAATGCCTTTCGGCAAGTTTAAAGAGCGGTACCTGCTTGATTTGCCTGAGGCTTATCTAATCTGGTTTCAAAGAAATGGCTTTCCTAAAGGTAAGCTTGGGGAACATATGAAGTCCATTCTTGAAATTAAAATTAATGGCATGGAGGGACTCATTAGAAAAATTAGGGAAGAATTTCCGTTGGATACCCAATAATTTCTAGTTGCATTTTGTACCTTTGAACCCCGTAACATAGAAGTGCAATATGCCAGATACTAAATATGTTTTCGTTACGGGAGGTGTTACTTCTTCACTTGGAAAGGGGATCATTGCGGCTTCCTTAGCCAAACTTCTGCAAGCCAGGGGTTATAAAACTACCATACAGAAATTAGATCCTTATATCAATGTAGATCCGGGTACCCTTAACCCATATGAACATGGAGAGTGCTATGTTACTGATGATGGCGCGGAAACCGATTTGGATCTTGGCCACTATGAACGATTTTTAAATGTAAAGACCTCGCAGGCCAATAATGTAACAACAGGCAGGATTTATCAGAGTGTTATTGAAAAAGAACGCCGTGGAGAGTTTTTAGGTAAAACGGTACAGGTAGTTCCACATATTACTAATGAAATTAAGGAACGGATTCAAATACTTGGAAATAGCGGTGAATATGATATTGTTATTACTGAAATCGGTGGTACCGTAGGGGATATTGAATCTCTTCCCTATATAGAAGCGGTAAGGCAATTACTTTGGGAGCTGGGCGATAAAAATGGTATTGCGATACATCTCACTTTGGTCCCATACCTTTCAGCCGCAGGAGAATTAAAAACCAAGCCAACACAGCACTCTGTTAAAACCTTGATGGAGAGTGGAATAAAGGCAGATATTCTGGTGTGCAGGACAGAACATGAATTGTCTGATGACATCAAACAAAAACTGGCATTGTTCTGCAATGTTAAAAAAGAGGCCGTAATACAATCTATAGACGCGTCAACAATATATGATGTACCGATAATGATGCAGGATGAAGGATTAGATACAGTGGCGCTACAAAAACTTGGCCTACCGGATAATACCGCTCCGGATCTGGATCAATGGAATGAATTCCTGGACAGGCATAAAAATCCTAAGTCTGAAGTAACCATTGGTTTAATTGGGAAGTACGTTGAATTGCAGGATTCTTACAAATCCATTCTGGAGTCATTTATTCATGCGGGTGCCATAAATGAAGTGAAAGTAAACATAAGATCTATTCATTCAGAGCATATCACAGCCAAAAACTTTGAAGAAAAAATGAAGGGTCTTCAGGGAATTCTTGTGGCACCCGGTTTTGGAGAGCGAGGCATTGAAGGTAAAATCAAAGCTGTGCGATATGCAAGAGAAAATAATATTCCTTTTTTAGGGATATGTCTGGGGATGCAAATGGCGGTAATTGAATTTGCAAGGAATGTATTAGGTTTAAAGGATGCCAATTCTACTGAAATGGACGGAGGTACGGATCATCCTGTCATTAGCTTAATGGAAGCTCAAAAATCTGTAATCAATAAGGGGGGTACAATGCGTCTTGGAGCTTGGGATTGTGATATACTCGAAGGCACACTTGTACATAAAGTTTACCATGGACAAACTTCTATTTCAGAAAGACACCGGCATCGTTATGAATTTAATAATGATTACAAGGAAGAATTGGAGAAAGCAGGTATGTTGGCCTCGGGAATAAATAAAGAAACTGGATTGGTGGAAATAATTGAACTGCCTTCTCACCCTTGGTTTATAGGCGTACAATATCATCCGGAATATAAAAGTACCGTAGCTAGTCCACACCCGCTTTTTGTGGGCTTTGTTAAAGCCGTATTACTGCACAAAAGACAACAAACTAATGCCAGTTTGGCATAAACTCCACAATTGGATATATATTTGCAAACCATTTGGAACTATCCGGTCATGGGCATAAGCCAAATTCATAACGGATTGGTATTTAAATTAAGTTAAATGGAAGAAAAAAAACTGGACATAAATTCCATCATCGGCTTCGCGCTGATATTTGGTATTCTCATTTTTTGGTTTTACCAAAATCAGCCTACACCAGAGGAACTGGAAGCTCAAAAAGCGGAACGGGCTAAAGTGGAGTCTCAGGTAATAGAGGAGGAACCTGAAGTTCCTCAGGCTGTTTTGCCTGAAACAAAAATAGATCTACAAGACTCTGTTGCGATTGCTGATTACAAAAAAGCCATAGGTGGTTTTGGATTTACTTCAGCTAAGGAAGGCACTACCATTCTTGAAAATGAAGTCCTCTTTTTGGAAGTAAGCAATAAAGGTGGCCAGATAATTGAAGCCAGGATGAAGAAATTTGTCACCTTTGATTCTATACCTATTTACTTAGTTAAAGACGGAAACGCCTCTTTTGGAATTAATTTTTCAACCAGAGATAATAGGGTATTGGATTCAAAGGATCTGTTTTTTGAACCATCAATGTCGAAAAATGGAGAAAATCAGGTGCTTTCAATGAAGGCAAAGGTTGCGTCTAATCAGTATCTGGAATTTCGCTATGAGATGAAACCTGCTGAATATCTGGTGGATTATACAATACGTTCTCAGGGTTTAAGTGGGGTAATAAATGATACCCAGCCAATAAATCTTAATTGGAAACTCAGGGGTATCAGACATAATAAAAGTATTCAATATGAAAACAGGTACACCAGACTTACCTATAAACATGAGGAGGGCAAAATAAGCAAACTATCTGAGAGTGGTGATGACGAAGAAATTGAGAATGGGGTTACCTGGCTTTCCTACAGACAACATTTTTTTAGTTCTATTCTGGCGACAAAAACTCCTTTTGAGTCTGCAAACTTAAGCTCCAAAAACCTGGTAGAGGAGGAGAATAAAATAGCGACGACAACTAAGGAATTTGCTACGGTAGCACCTTTACAAATGGCCGGTGGTGAACTTTCTTATAATATGAATTGGTATTACGGACCAACAGATATTGCAGTTTTATCTGAATATAAGGAATTGGGACTGGCAGATTCTATTCCATACGGATGGGGGATATTTGGTTGGATAAACCGATATGTGTTCACTCCTTTTTATGGCTTTTTAAGTTCTTTTTTACCTTTCGGAATTGCCATTGTAGTGATGACTATTCTTGTAAGACTGGTCATGTCTCCTGTTACCTATAAGTCGTATTTATCTCAGGCCAAAATGAAGGTGCTTAAACCTGAAATTTCAGAGCTCACTGAAAAATATAAGGACAATGCAATGAAGAAGCAACAGGAAACCATGAAGCTGTACAATAAGGCAGGGGTGAGTCCTATGAGTGGTTGTGTACCGGCATTATTGCAGTTACCTATTTTCTATGCTTTATTTATGTTCTTTCCCACTTCATTTGCATTGCGGCAGAAAGCGTTTCTGTGGGCAGATGATTTATCTTCCTATGATACTATAGCTGAGTTACCTTTTACGATTCCATTTTATGGAGACCATGTGAGTCTATTTCCAATATTGGCATCTGTTGCTATTTTCTTTTATATGATGATGACCACTGGGCAGAATATGCAAACCCAACCGGGTATGCCAAATATGAAATTCATCATGTACCTGTCTCCATTAATGATGCTTTTCTTTTTTAATAATTATGCAAGTGGCTTGAGCTTGTATTATTTTGTTTCAAACCTCATTACCATCTTTATCATGTTAGCCATAAAGAAATTTATTCTGGATGAGGACAAAATACACGCTCAGATACAGGAGAATAAAAAGAAACCTAAAAAGGAAAATAAGTTTCAGCGTAAAATGAGGGAGATGATGGATCAGGCAGAGCAACAGAAAAAGAATAAATAACTTAAACTGGTTATAAAAGAAAAAAGCCCTGACACTTGTGTCGGGGCTTCTAGCTTTAAGTAGGTTTAGTTTGATAAGATTTGGGACTTCAAAGATGCACTATAGTTCCACTAAAAAAAAAGAATAGTTGTAAAGGCTCATTTTTTGTATGCTAACAGTTTCAAATTTGATGTCTCGCGTTTCAAAGTAGAATCCATGACTTTTTTCCTACAAAAAAACTCCCCTAAATTTTCAGGGGAGTCTTCATCACTAAGTAAAACATCTTATAAACTAACTAACAATTTTATTTAGTGACTTGGGGGATTTAAAATATCCAGTACTTCCTGCGGTAAAAGCACTTTGTCAATAATATGGACAATGCCATTGCTGGCTAAATTATCTGGAGCTATTACGTTCGCATCAGTTCCCGATTTATCTCTGATATCCACACCATGGTTGATAATGGCAAATAAAGATTCTCCTTGTGCAGTGGGTAATTCCTGATGATCAGAAAGTTCATTGGAAGCTACAGCTGCTCCGGCCACAACATGATAGGTAAGAACTTTGGCCAATAAGGCTTTTTCTTCATGGGTGTCAAAATCGTCAAGGCTATGGTAATCATCGCCTAATGCATCCAATAAAGCTGCAAAAGCATCATTAGTAGGTGCGAATACCGTAAAAGGTCCATCGCCACTCAATACTTCAACCAAACCGGCATCGGCCTGTATCAAGGCATCAACCAAAAGGCTCAGGTCATCAACC
>NZ_CAMYOM010000050.1 GCF_947260015.1 uncultured Eudoraea sp.
AGAATTTGGCCGTCTTACGGTAAGAGAGAACAACACAGAATGTTTTGCCCTTGATGTAGATCTGGAAGTTAATCTGAGCGTGAACGAAGTAGATAGCGATAAGTCTATTGCACGGATCTGGAATGAAGCCCTGCTTGAAGCCATCAGGGGAGATCTTGCCAGGCCAACAGTTCATGCGAGGAATTTGTTCCATGCAAGCGTCGCTATGTATGATGCCTGGGCCATTTATGATGAACAGGCCAGGCCTTACCTGATAGGCAATACGGTGAACGGATTCAATAGTGAGTTATTGGATTTTGATTCTATTGAAGAGGTTGAAGCCTCACGCAAGAAGGCTATCAGTTATGCTATGTACAGGTTGCTGTCACATCGTTTTCAGAATTCGCCGGAAGCAGATCAGATAAAGGCAAGGCTCGACCTTATAATGGCACAGCTCGATTATGAAACTGAATTCACGACTTCCACTCTTTACCAGTTTGGAAATCCGGCAGCCCTCGGAAATTATATAGCCGAAACCATAATTAATTATGGATTACAGGACGGTTCAAGAGAGCAATTTGACTATGACAATGCGTATTACGAACCAGTCAATCCTGCATTGGTCCCTACACAATCAGGTAATCCAAATATTGTTGACCCTAATCGCTGGCAGCCATTAAGTCTTGATTCTTTCATAGACCAAAGTGGTAATCCTATTGACGGTTCGGTAATTGATTTTTTAAGCCCGGAATGGGGAGAAGTAACTCCCTTTGCACTCAAATCTTCAGATTTGGAGATTTTAAACAATGGCTTTGATAGTTATATTTATAATAATCCGGGTGCTCCTCCCGGAATCAGCAATTCCAATGAAAATGGTTTTACTGATCCTTATAAATGGCATTTTGCATTGGTAGCGTCCTGGTCTTCTCACTTAGATCCCAACGATCCCACCTTAATAGATATTTCTCCGGGTGCTCTGGGCAATCTAGATATTGCCCTGTACCCTGAAACATTTGAGGAATATCAGTCCTTTTATAATTTCATGGAAGGAGGTGATATTGGCACGGGGAATAATTTAAATCCCGCTACACAGGCACCTTATGAACCACAACTGGTTAAAAGAGCCGATTATGCCCGTGTACTTGCCGAATTTTGGGCAGATGGCCCGGATTCAGAAACCCCTCCCGGTCATTGGTTCACCATATTGAATTATGTAAGTGATCATCCGGAAACAGTAAAACAGTTTGGTGGTGAAGGTTCCGTGGTAACCGATTTAGAGTGGGATGTAAAGTCTTATTTAGCTCTTGGTGGCGCAATGCATGATGCTGCTGTAAACGCATGGGGAATAAAAGGTTATTACGATTATATCCGGCCAATTTCAGCGATTCGCTATATGGCCTCCAACGGTCAAAGTACCAATGCCTCACTGCCGGGTTATCATCCACAGGGTTTACCCCTTATTCCGGGGAGAATTGAATTGATTGAAAGTGGCGATCCCCTGTCGGGAATTGGAGACGAGAACGTGGGAAAAATTAAAATATTTGCCTGGAAAGGGCCCGATTTTATTAATAATGCATCCACAGATATCGCTGGAGTTGACTGGATCCTTGGAACGCAATGGTGGCCTTATCAGCGCCCTACATTTGTAACACCACCTTTCGCAGGTTATCTTTCCGGTCATTCTACTTTTTCGCGTGCGGCCGCAGAAATACTTACCCTGCTTACAGGTGATCCCTATTTTCCGGGAGGAATGGGAATATTTGATATTGAACAGAATAGTTTTTTAGTTTTTGAAAGCGGACCCAGTGAGAACCTAACCTTGCAATGGGCTACGTACAGGGATGCTTCAGACCAGACCAGTTTATCGCGCATTTGGGGTGGTATTCATCCACCTATAGATGATATTCCGGGACGCATAATTGGCGATAAAATTGGTAAGGAAGCATTTGGTTTAGCTCAAGAATATTTTGAGGGCCTGGTTAACTTAAAACCAGATAATTTTCTAGTCAAAACAATAGGCGAAACTTGCCTGGATCTGAATGACGGGGCCATTTCTATTGATGCCCAGGAGTATTATGATTATGTTGCCATTATTAATGGCCAGGAATATTCTTTTAACCGGGAGATTGAAATTGAAAATCTTGCACCCGGGATGTATACCATGTGTTTAAGGGTAGAAAATGAGCCGGCATTTGAACAGTGCTATGACTTAAATATCCCGGAAATACAGCCCTTGGATGTTACCGCAAAGACAGAATTTCAGGGATTATCCTCTAAAACCTATTTCGAAATTGATAAAGGTACCCCGCCCTTTGTACTTACCGTAAATAATGAGCTAAAAGGGACTTTTGATAGTAATCAGTTTAGTTACCCCTTGAATAATGGCGATCTCGTTAGTTTAAAATCCAGTCTGCCATGTGAAGGCGAATTTTTGGAAATAATATCTTTTGCGGATAAAATAATAGCATATCCCAATCCTACATCCAGCTTACTGAATCTGCCCGGGACTTCAGATAAAAGTATTATTGCAGTTCATTCTATTTCGGGACAATTGGTGAAACAATTTGAGGGTAAAAAACCTCTGGATCTATCTTCCTTGAGCAACGGGGTTTATTTTATTAAAATCAGGGATGGAGAATCTACTTCCCGGTTTAAAGTAGTCGTCTCTAATTAATCAAAATTGAATAAACATTTCTTCTTGTGGCTGACATTATTTTGTTTTCTCGCAGAAAATAATGACATACACCTTATAGATTTCTACATGATCGAGACTGATTTGGGTTGGCGGTTGGTCCGGGCCTTTGACCTGCTCAATGTCTCCATTCTGTAACCTTAGGATATTTAGAAACTGGTATTGATTTTAGAAGGGAAAAGTCCCAAGCTAGTTAGACTTCTAGCGCCTGTAAAACGACGACCAATAAAAAATCAGAGAGAACTTGCCTTCTGATTTATCAGAGCTTCACGAATTATTAATGGCAAAATGATAAACGTTGTGTAGCCTAATTCTTTTAGGAGGATATCCTGGATATAAAGATGCAATAAGTATATCACCGGCCAATAAAAATTTCTGTAATTTTCTGCTTAGTTTTGTAAAACTGTAATGAATCCCGAAAGCACACACTTTTTTAGATATCTGCAAGCCCTGATGAATTCTCCTTTTTTCAAGGAGGCTGATACTGATTCGGTGCAAAGGCTATTAAAATCAATGATTTCAGAGCATTGGAGTGCAAAAAGTTTTAAAAGCAGTCTGGAGGTTTCGTCCACCTTTCACTTTATTGTTTCCGGCAGGCTTAAGGTATTTAAATCCAATCCTGGTTCAGGAAGAGAGCATACCGTTTTCGTTCTTTCTGAGGGAGATGTTTTTGATGTATTGTCCTTACTTGATACTAAACCCCATGATGTATATTGGGAAGCTCTAGACACAATGGAAGTTTTAAAAATATCCATGGAACAAATGCGCGGCTGGATAAATGAATATCCGGTAATGCATAAGGCTATTTTATATTATTTGGGAGATCGAATGCGGCAACTTATGGACGTTGCCACTGATGTTTCGCTTCATAGTACACTTGTAAGACTTTCGGGGTTACTTCTTAAAAACATAAATGGAGAAACACGTAAACTGGAATTGATCAACAATCTTCCCAACGAAGAGATTGCAGGACTTATTGGTACTACTCGAGCAGTTGTAAGCCGGCATATCCAAGAATTAAAACGTTGTGGAGCTATTTCTGTAAGTCGTAAACAAATCAACGTTAAGAATTTGGAACTTTTGCTTTCAATTGCCGAAGAAAAATATATTCCTTGATTATTTTTTTGAAAGACCGCAATCGCATGTCTATCTATCTTATCAATTTCCACGTATCGTAAATTTAACCTAAGTGCTACCTAGGTAGCTGTATAAGCATATTTAAAGGGATAACTTTATATTTTCAACTGAAATTAGCATTTGTATCTGTTAGAATGTATGCCATATTTAAAATATTCTTAGATGCAATTAAATATCACTCCATAGAAATTCTATTAGACGCTGCTGTTGGTGATTTGGAAAAAGGAAAAGAATTGAAAATACGTGCTAACTTAATGACGCTGCTAACTTGAATAGTAAATTTAAATATCTGCTGACCTCATTGCAAAACAGGGTTGTCAAAAACAAGCGGGAACTACCAGGTACCGCCGTATGCATAGCATTTAAATCAAAATATCCCAAAGCTGCTTTTGTCCATTGGAAACAGATAGAGGTGTTTAAATGGCATGTAAATTTTAACTCAGAAGGAAAGGAATTCACTAGCTTATATGATAGTGAAGGCAATTGGCTGGAAACCATAACTCTGGTACCGTTAGAATTTATTCCTAAAAAAGTACAACAAAGCTTAAAAGGAAAATTCAGCAGGGAGGGGCTTCAGCAAATTTACCAAGTACAGACCCCTCAGCATGTAATTTTCGAAATGCAGTGGGGCAATGGTATTTACACCTTAAAACTGATATATGACATTGCAGGAAAACTATTGGGTAAGTTAATATTGTAAACCTGGAACTGTTGCCTAAAAGTATTTGTATAACCTATAATTAAAAAAGTGGAGGGAGTACCGATGTTCATAAATATGATTACTAAATTTAAAAAGAAAAATAGTTATTAAAACATATTTTTTAAGCCTATCTTATAAAAAACGAAAATAATTACAATGATAAAAGAATTGACTAAATCAGAAGAGCTTCTCAGCAGGAGAAAAAATGTGGTAGCCAATGGTGTAGGGGTATTCAACACGGCTACCGTTAAAGACGCAAAAGGAGCTATCATTATTGATGTTGATGGGCGCGAGCTCATTGATTTTGCAGGTGGTATAGGCGTCGTAAATGCGGGTCATTGCCCGGAACCTGTGGTTGAAGCCATCCGCGAGCAAGCAGGGAAGTATTTGCACACTAGTTTTAATGTGGTTACCTACGAGCCATATATACAATTATGCGAAGAATTGGTGGAAATTCTACCTCATGGGGAAAAAACCAAAGCCATGTTAGTGAGTACTGGAGCAGAAGCTGTAGAGAATGCCATCAAAATCGCCCGCCAGGCTACTAAAAAACCTGCAATCCTTTGCTACACCGGAGCTTATCATGGCCGTACAATGATGGCAATGACACTAACAAGCAAAGTAAGTTATAAATATGATTGTGGTCCTTTTGCGCCTGAAGTATACAGACTTCCGTTCCCAAATTTTTATCGTTATCACGGAAAGAGGGACCTGGATAAATTTGTAGATGATGAACTCAAACGGCTACATGAAAGCGCACTTAACCTTGTGGATGTAGATAACCTTGCGGCGGTAATTATTGAACCCATACAAGGTGAAGGCGGGTTTAATCCGGTACCACAAAAATACCTGGAAGGACTAAGAGCTTTTTGTGACGAACATGGCATTATGTTGATCATGGACGAGGTTCAAAGCGGATTCTGTCGCACGGGCCATTGGGCCAGTTGGCAGCATTATGGGGTGCAGCCAGACATAAGTACGTATGCTAAATCAATGGGGTCCGGGCTTCCCATTGCAGCTGTTGTTGGAAAAGCCGAAATAATGGATGCCGCAGCTTCAGGCTCTATAGGAGGTACTTATATTGGCAGTCCCATTTGCTGTGTCGCAGCTTCTGCGACCATTAAATATATGAAAGCCATCAATTTGAATGAACAGGCCAATAAAATTGGAGAGATCATTGCGAATCGAATGAAAAAACTAATGAATGATTGTCCTGAAATAGGTGATGTAAGAGGTATCGGTGCCATGATTGGGATTGAGTTTGTGAAAAACGGGGACCCAAGACAACCCAATTCAGAAGTTTGTGGTGAAATTGTTAAAGGTTGCGCTGAAAATGGGTTAATTATGCTAAGTGCAGGTACCTATAAAAATGTTCTCCGCATATTGTCGCCCCTTGTCATTACTGACGATCAATTACATAAAGGATTAACTATTTTGGAAAACGAAATTAAAAAAGCAACACGTAAATAAATATGAGACCATTTGCAATTGCAGGAGTACAAATGAAAGTATCGGCAGTCGCTTCCAATGTGGAAATGATGAAGTTGAAAATTGATATTACCATGAACCTTTACCCATGGATCGAAATGGTACTATTCAGTGAATTATGTGCCTACGGCCCACTCACCCACACAGCTCAGGAAATACCTTGTTCGTTTGAAACGGAAATGCAGGCCATGGCCAAAAAATATGGTATTTGGCTGCTTCCCGGTTCGATATTCGAAAAGAGTAATGGAAAAATTTACAATACCGCTACTGTTATAAATCCTAAAGGAGAAATAGTGACGCGTTATCGTAAAATGTTTCCTTTTTATCCTTACGAAGTAGGTGTGACCCCCTCATTAGGTGCAGAAGTTATACTTCACCCTACTATGTCGGGCACTATTGATCGGGATATTGAGCTTTCCATTGTGAGGGCCATGGCTTCTGTGAATCAATGCTACTTTTTTGATGTTAATGGATTAGATACAGGCGGCACCGGAAGATCAATAGTTTGTGGGCCAGACGGACTCGTAATACACCAGTCAGAAGGCACTGAGGAAATAATTCCGCTTGAATTAAATATAGCAAGGGTGAAAAGAAGCCGTGAATTGGGAATATTGCGTTTGGGTCAGCCATTGAAAAGTTTCAGAGATCATTTAGGACAATTCAAAATCTACCAGCCAGATGCCCCGCATCCGTATCTTGATTCTCTTGGACCACTTATAAAACCTAACCGACTGGACAAATTAACAGAACTAATTATCAAGGAAGACAATCTTGAGCATCCCAGGTCATCTGTACATTACAAAGGAGATAATTCAAACTAAATCAAAAAAAATGGGCGGCGCACCTTTAAGAAGTAAAAAGAAGAATAAGACAGTGATTAGAGATTATGTGAGTTGGTTTGAAATACCAGCAATTGACTTTCAGCAAGCGGTCAATTTTTATAATCACATTTACGGAATTGAGATGGAGCAAAACATAACGGATGTGAATGCCATGGCCTTTTTTCCTGTAACCACCGGGATTGGTGGTGCGGTAATCGCGGGGCCAGGTTCTGTGCCTAGTGATACAGGGCCTTTGATCTATTTAAATGGGGGTAAAGACCTGAGTAACGTTCTGGATAAAGTGGAGGAGGCAGGAGGGCGAATCGTGATGCCTAAAACTCTTATCAGTAAAGAAGCTGGCTACTTTGCCATTTTTATTGATTCCCAGGGAAATAAGCTTGCACTACATTCTAAAAATTAAGCTGTGATTAAAATTAAAACAAAAAGTGCACCTTATTATAATATCGGTCAATTAAGGGTAGATTATTGGAACAAACTAAAAATTGAAACAGCCGAATTGGCGCGATGCCACAAAGGATCGGCAAATGAAAAAAGGCACAAAAAAGCAGCTAAAGAGTTAATAAAAGATCTAAAAGGGGTTGAATGCTTTTTTGCCTCTCCTGGTAAAGGGCGTATACGAAAACTTGAAAATACCCTTACAAGGCATGAACATACTTCTTTATCAAATTTAGTAGCGGAAACAACAAAACAATTGGTTGGTGACAGCTTCAAAAGCAATCCCGACTTTCTGGATTACGATGAGCAGAGTATAGAATCCGTTGAGGAACATGAGCAATACAATAGCGTTCGAAAGAACCATTTCGAGGTAATGTTCATAGACGATATTTCCGAACAGGAAGAGACCAATCTGCAGCATAGCTTAAGAACCCTGCGCACGTCTGATGACAAATTTACATATGGTGTAATTGTACAGCGATCATTTCAGGATGCAATGATTGCGTTGCTTTTTAATTACAATATACAGGCAGTTGTTGTCCGGTACGCGCCGCCTTACCATTCAAAAGGAATTGCGCCACTAATAAAACCTTATATCCAACAGGTGACTAAACTGGATTTCTCTTCTCAGTCAGAGACGGACTTAGGACCTATAATTGGCATATTAATTAAACAATTCAGGCCTGAATTAGATGCCTATTATGTTACAGATACTTCTTTAGGACACCTAAAGGATAGCACCATAAAAAGTTTCAGGCGTATATTTTATCAAACAGAAGATATACAGGAACTGCACCTTACCATTATGCGCGGAATTTCCGAGCGATATAACACGCCTTTCTTCTCAGCCTTAGTAGACTATAGCCGTAAGCCTACCGGTGTCTTCCATGCCATGCCCATATCTCGTGGTAATTCGGTTTTTAAATCGAGATGGATCAATGATTTTGGAGATTTCTATGGCAGAAATATGTTTTTGGCAGAAACATCTGCGACTACTGGGGGATTAGATTCACTCTTACAGCCCACAGGGCCCATCAAAAAAGCACAGGAATTGGCCCGGGACGCTTATGGCTCACAATATACATACTTTGTGACCAACGGGACTTCTACTGCAAATAAGATTGTGATGCAAGCCCTTGTGAAACCTGGGGATGTTGTTCTTATCGATAGGGATTGCCATAAATCACACCATTATGGATTGGTTTTGGCAGGAGCTTATCCGGTTTATCTGGATTCCTATCCGATTGACAAATATTCCATGTATGGGGCAGTTCCGCTGGAACAAATTAAAAGCAAATTGTTACAATTGAAAGATGCTGGAAGGCTGGATAAAGTCAAGATGTTATTACTCACCAATTGCACCTTTGACGGCCTCGTTTATAATGTAGAGCGTGTGATGGAAGAAGTTCTGGCCATAAAACCCGACATGATATTTTTGTGGGATGAGGCCTGGTTTGCCTTTGCAGGATTTGCAAATAATTATAAGCAACGTACTGGAATGTTCACGGCGAAAAAGCTGTACGAAAAATATAACAGCAGTACTTATAGAAGGCGTTATTCGGCTCATGTCAAAGGCTTAAATAATGGTGATGTTTCTTTATTGCCCAATCCAGATAAGGTACGCATACGGGTATACGCTACCCAGAGTACCCATAAAACATTGAGTAGCTTTCGACAAGGCTCCATGATACACATCTGGGACGAGGATTTTCGTCGCAAAAGCGAAAATACCTTTTTGGAAGCTTATATGACGCACACTTCCACTTCCCCCAATTACCAGATGTTGGCATCTTTAGATGTCGGTCGACGCCAGGTACAGCTCGAAGGGTTTGAGTTGGTTGAAAAAAGTATTGAAATGGCGATGGTCTTAAGGGCCAAAGTAAATGACAACCCACAATTGAGCAAATACTTTGACATTCTAACGGTACATGATTTTATCCCGAATAAATACCGCGAAACAGGGCTTAAAGAGTATTACACAAGGAACGAAGGTTGGAACCGAATGGATGAAGCATGGGAAGAAGATGAATTTGTATTGGATCCTACGAAGATAACTTTGTTTATTGGCAAAACCGGAGTTGATGGTGATACCTTCAAGAATAAGTACCTGATGGATAAATTTAATATCCAGATAAACAAGACATCAAGAAACACCGTGCTCTTTATGACCAATATAGGTACCACCCGTGGTAGTGTAACCTATTTAACAAATGCCTTACTAAAAATTGCAGATGAATTGGATGAGGAGTTCAAAGCATTGAATGATAAAGAAAGTGAAATTCGTCAAAAAAGAATACATTCATTAACTAAGGAAGTGCCTCCATTGCCGGATTTCAGTTATTTCCACCACTCATTTCAGGCAGTACCCGGCGTGCCCGGAGGTAACCTGCGTGCTGCTTACTTTCTGGCTTACAATGAAGAAAATTACGAATATGTGCCTTTAAATGAGTGTTTGATCGCCATGGAAAAAGGCAAAACGCTTGTTGCTTCAACTTTTGTAATTCCATATCCCCCAGGATTTCCCGTGCTTGTTCCCGGCCAGGTAGTTAGCGCGGAAATAATCAATTTCCTTACTGTTCTGGATGTTAGCGAAATTCATGGTTACCGTTCCGATCTTGGCTTAAGGGTCTTCAAAGAAAGCGTTTTAGATAGGCATAAAACCACTACATCCATAGGAGCTATGGCAATGGGAGTAAGAAAAAATAAATAATCTTAAAAAATATTCAAAAAATGAACGCGAAAAAAGCAACTCTTGCAAAGAAAAAAGTGACACCAGTAAAGAAAAAAACCTCAGCTGAAATACTCAATGGTGTGCCCGACATCAGACGTTTCTTTTATAAAAACGAGGTGCCTCTATATTTTATTAGTGCCACTAATTTTAATATGTTGGGGGCCGATGAATGGATCAAAGGCTTCAAATTTATCTGTCATATCGAATGTTTTGACGGTCTGCATCCAAACGTTTTTTCACCGAAGGAAGAAATTCCCCATGATGAGTTTACATGTATTGAAGATATTAATAACTATTTGCTTCAGCATCCAGAGGTTCAGGACTATTTAAAGACAAGAAAGAAAGGCAAGAATACTGGTAAAGCTATGTTTCTAATGTTTGATGAAAAGACCGAGAAACTAGCAAAAAAATTAGGATTGCAGGTTATGTTTCCTACCGCAAAGATGCGGACCTTCATGGATAATAAAGTAAATACAAACCGTATTGCCGAAAAAGCGGGTGTACCCTGTGTTCCTTACGTACTTTCCCGCGTTACCGACTATGCACAAATGGGTAAGGTTTCCAAAGCACTTGGAACTGATCTTGTTATTCAAACACCTTTCGGGGATTCTGGTCATACAACTTTCTTTATTTCTAATGAAGAGGAATTCAAAAAGTACGAAGAGGAAATTGTAAAAGAAAAGGAAGTAAAAATAATGAAACGCATTAATTGTAAGGGATCAGCTATTGAAGCTTGCGTTACAAGACACGGTACCATTGTTGCGCCCTTGATGACCGAGTTGGTTGGTTTTAAAGAACTTACTCCATATAAGGGTGGCTGGTGCGGCAACGAGATTTATCCTAATGCTTTTACACCTGAACTTAGAAAAAAAGCGACAAAATATACCCAGCTTTTTGGCAATCAATTGCGTGAAGAAGGATACAAAGGATACTTTGAACTGGATTTTCTAATTGATCAGGACAATGGAGAAATTTATCTCGGCGAATTGAACCCCAGGGTTACAGGTGCAAGTTCCATTACAAATCATGCCGTTTTTGCCTTGGCTGATGCCCCCCTTTTCATATTTCATATTCTGGAATGGATGGATGTTGATTACAAGTTAAGTGTAAAAGCTATTAACGATCGATGGGCCAAACAGGAAAATATTGATGGATGGAGCCAATTAATTATCAAACATACCGAGGACACTATAGAGTATGTATCAGAAGCGCCAAAATCCGGGATTTATAAAATGTTTGACAATGGTCATATTCAATTCGACCGTATGGATACCCACAGAAGGGCTGTAGAAACCGAAAACGAAGCCTTCTTTTTACATATATCCAAAAAGGGTGACTATTTGTACGAAGGTGCCGATATAGGCATATTGGTTTCCAGAGGCCGTATGATGACTGACGATTTTAAATTAAATAAAAGAGCCAAAGACTGGATAAAAGCGATACGTTCAAAGTATGTATCACAACTGGTGGAAGATAAACGAGAGAAAATTGTGCTAGCTGGCAGCCTCACAAAATAAATCTTCCAAACATTTCCAACATAAGCATGTAAATGCTTGCTAATCTTTTTATTTGGAATAGGTAAGTTCATAAAACAATGGAATTCAAGAGTATAAATCCCTACAATGATCAACAGGTAGGTTCGTATAAAGGACTCACAAAAGAGGAAACAACGGCAAAACTCAATAAAGCGCAAATCGCCTTTAAATCCTGGCGTAGCGTACCTCTTTCCGAGCGGAGAGGTCTCATTAAAAAGGCTGGTCAGGTATTACGTGATAATGTTGAAGAATACGCCAAAATGATTACGCTGGAAATGGGTAAACCCATCTCGGAATCTCGATCGGAGGTGAATAAATGTGCCTGGGTTTGTGATTACTATGCGGAGAATGCCGCTGTTTTCCTTGCCGATGAAACGATTCCTACGGATGCTAAACAGAGTTTTGTAAGACATGACCCTATTGGAAGTGTTCTCGCCATAATGCCATGGAATTTTCCATTTTGGCAAGTTTTCAGGTTTGCGGCACCAACATTGACGGCCGGAAACACCGGATTGTTAAAACACGCCCCTAATGTATTTGGCTGTGCCAAACAAATAGAGGAAGTTTTTATTAAAGCTGGTTTTCCACCAAATGTATTTCAAAACCTTATAGTTCATCACGATCAAACGGAACATATTATTGCGCACGAAGGGGTAAAGGCCATAACGCTTACAGGAAGTGAAGGGGCAGGTTCGGCTGTAGCTGAAATCGCTGGTAGGCATATCAAGAAATCTGTTTTGGAACTTGGCGGAAACAATGCCTTCATTGTTTGGGAAGACGCAGATATTGATAAAACAGTAAAAACAGCAATCACGGCACGGATGCTCAATTGCGGACAAAGCTGTATTGCTGCAAAACGTTTCATTTTAGTAGAAGGCATCTATGATGAATTCGTTTCCAAATTTACTAAGGCCATTCGCGACCTAAAATCCGGCGACCCCATGGATGAAACTACCCAAGTTGGACCTTTGGCCCGAAAGGACCTGGCAGATCAGCTTAATCGTCAGGTTAAAGACTCTTTAGAGCAAGGAGCTGAGTTGTTGCTGGGAGGCGATCAGCGTTATTGCTATCATGAGCCTACTATTTTGGGTAATGTGAAGCCAGGTATGGCTGCCTTTGACGAAGAAACCTTTGGGCCTCTTGCCGCGATGATTAAGGCTAAAGATAAAGATCATGCCTTTGATCTTTCAGAGAAATCAAGATATGGACTTGGAGTAACCGTATGTACGTCAAATACAGAAATGGCGGTTAGGCATGCGGACAGGGTTAGTGATGGGGCTTATTTCATTAACGAATTGGTAAAGTCGGATCCAAGGTTGCCTTTCGGAGGAAGCAAATATTCCGGATATGGGCGAGAACTGGCTAAAGATGGTATGATGGAGTTTATAAATCGAAAAACCATATATATTAAAGATTGATGTGTTCAATATTCAAGGTAATAAATCAATGGAAATCTTAAACAATATTTTAGAATTTGAAATTTTCACTTTAGGGGATTATACCTTAAAAGTCTCAAAATTGATAACTGTTTTGTTGATTATAGTAATTACCAAAATAGTATTGTGGCTAATTAAGAAAGCTGTATTTCGCGGGTATAAATTTAGTAGTCTCGATACAGGGAGTATCTATGCCTTGTACCAAATTATAATGTATGTAGTTTGGGTAATAGCCATAGGATTTATTTTGGAAACTATAGGTATTAAAGTCACATTGTTATTAGCCGGATCTGCCGCTTTACTGGTTGGTATTGGATTGGGATTGCAGCAAACATTTAATGATGTGATATCTGGCATCATACTACTTTCCGAAAGATCAATTAAAATAGATGATGTACTGGAAATAGACGGTGATGTTGTGAAAATTCAAAGTATTGGCTTGCGTACCTCCAAGGCACTAAACAGAGATGATATTTCCATAATAATTCCAAATTCATTGATTACCACCAGTAAAGTAATTAATTGGAGTCACCAGTCGAATAACACCCGGTTCAGAATTGATGTTGGTGTTGCCTACGGAAGTGATGTTGATCTGGTTATAAGGATCTTAGAAGAAAGTGCTTTTGAGCATCCTGATATTTTTAACATGGAATCGGTTGAAGGCCGCCTAGTGAATTTTGGCAATTCATCCATGGATTTTCAACTGTTGTTTTTTAGTAAAAATAGTTTTAGAATAGGAAAAGTAAAAAGTGATATCCGGAGAATAATTAATAAGAAATTTGCTGAAAATCACATTACCATACCGTTCCCTCAAATGGATTTGCATGTTAAATCTGGTGCTGTTAAAGTTAATAAAAGTAAATAATTAAGTACTTTCAATAAATTCCATATAAGGCTATTTTCCTGAACTACAGTATTAGAATATTTTAAGTTCAGTTGCTTTATTTAAGTGAAGATTATGGCGAGATTTATAAAAAAAAAGAAGCATGAAATTGGGCTGGCTCCGGATGAACTATTATTCCGGGGCGAAAAGAAATCGGAGGAAGTAACTATTAGGGTCATTGACTAATACCAGGATAAAAAGACAGTAACCTGGCTAAACATTGACGGTCTTCACAATCCCATTCTGATGAGGGAAATCGCTCAAGTTTTTGAATTAGATGATTTGGTTTTGGCCAATGTAATGAATACAAATTCACGTCCCACAGTGCATGAATTTGATAATTGTATTTTCATTTCCATTAAAATGTTACAACTGGATAAAAAAACAGGATTGATTTCAGTCGAAAACCTAAGCTTGATTTTAACCAAATCGGTTTTGATTTCCTTTCAGGAAAAAAGAGGCGATGTGTTCGAACCCATAAGGGATCGCATCCGCAAAAAGAAAAAAAGAATTCGAAATGGCTGGACTGATTATCTGGCTTTCGCATTGCTGGACATTGTTATCGATAACTATATCTATATTATCAGCGTGCTTGGTGAGAAAATAGAACTTCTAGAGGAAAATCTGGGCGGCGATCAGCCCAACAAATCGGTCATTAAAAAGATTAACATGTTTAAAAGAGAATTGAATTTTTTACGGAGAAATATCAGACCTGCTAAAGAAATGATTCTGGCCCTTTCAAAAATGGATTCTGAATTAATATTTGAAAGCACTTTTATTCATTATAAGGAGTTACTAGATAATATTAATCAGGCTACAGATTCATCTGATAGTTATCGGGAAATTTTAACAGATCAATTAAACCTTTATCATACTACCATCAGTAGTAAGCTAAATGATATCATGAAATTCTTGACGATCTTTTCCGTCATCTTTATTCCTTTAACTTTTATTGCAGGTATTTACGGCACCAATTTTGAAGTGCTGCCCGAGCTGCAATATGCTTACAGCTACTTTATTATGCTAGGCGTAATGCTTGTATTGGCAATAGCTATGTTGGTTTATTTTAAAAAAAGAAAATGGTTTTAAAATGATGCAAAGAGAATTATGAAAACAGTCTTAAAAGTAGAACGCCTGAGCTTTAAAACTATCCGCGAATTACCAAATTCCTGGTCGGAAGAAGATTACAAGAATTTATTGGAACTAATGGATTATAGCGATACCTCCCAATTAGCAGCGAATGAGATTAAAGAATTGAGTTTAATGTCATTGACCGATAACGAACCCGAAGATGCCGCTAAAATTGTGTTGGAATACACTTTTGGGAATAGACTGTCCAAAGGCCAAATACACAACCTTTCGAATGAAATGCTTAATGAAAAATTGTGGGAGGAATATGCAGACCTCTCTCTGCATGAAGAGTTATTTAATGTTAATCAATTGCTATATGAGGCATTTAACGGTAAGTTTCCTCACCCGGAAGCCATTAAATTTGTGGTAAAAATTACAGCTAAAGACAAGAACGCGTTTACGGTTTTTAATGGTTCTACTGAAGCAGCTTTGATTCGTTTATTGGTTGCCGGAATGCCGGAGAACACATTGATTTATAGATTGTTCGAAGAACAAGTCGACGGGGAAGAATTCAAGGAAGCCATAGACATTATTTGGCAATTTAAATTGGAACACAGCAGTGATAATGAAATATTAATGGAAGTCATTTCATCAGACTATTGGTTTCATGATTTTAAATATGTCGAAGATTTTGTAGCGGACACCTATGCAGATGAAGTGTCCAATACTACTGGTTGATTACGAAAGTTAAAACAGATAAAGGGCTTAACTTTTTAATGAATTTTGAGGAAGAAGTATTTACAAAAAGGATAATATCAAATCCTTCTATTAATTCAATCGCCTTTTCGGAATTATCTTGCTAATATGCAGCCCAATCGGTGTGAACTCCGCATCAACGGGATATTCATTTATTTATTTAATCTTTTCTATTAATACCTGCTTCAATAGGTAGCATTTGAATCATCCTGGGTATATTAATTCGAAAAATTGGAGGTCTCCTTTTTTAATCACTCTATTGATTTAAATCTTTGGGATATGACTAATTTTTCCGTTAATGAAATCCAAAATGGACTGATTATCAGGGTAAGTGAAATCAAACTTATAGTAAAATTATAACTATAGTCTTCTATAATACCCAGGCTGTAAGCAGAAGAACCAAGCAGAAAACTCAATTCACCGATTTGCGCCAGGAGAGCACCTCCTAAAAAAGCTTCTTGCCAGGGAGAAGAGAACAATCGAAGTATTAATGAGTTTACTAAATGATTTGTAATATAAACTGAAACAAGAACAATTGATATTGCCCAGGCATTCTTAAAGATAAAGCTAAAATCCAATTGCAAACCTATGCTTATAAAAAACATGGCAACAAATAATATCCTAAATGAATTGAGCGTATCATATATCCAATGCGTTGCCTTTGAAGCATGCATAACCATCCCGCCGACAAATGCTCCAAGAGCTGCGGATAAACCAAAAATTGATGAAACCAATGCCCCGCCAAAGCAAAAGAATATGGCAAGAAAAACCTGCAACTCGTGATCTTTTTCAATGGTTTTGGAAAACGGAAGCCTGATCGTCTTTCTTTTGTAGATGTAAATAAGGGTGCCAATAATAATAGACCCTCCCACTAGCATAAACACAATGTTTTCTATAGACTCACCCTTTCCGCCAAGCAGGGATGTAACGATTAAAAGTGGGACGATCATAATATCTTGCATAAGAAGAATACTCAAGACATTTTTTCCGACCCGCGTCTTAACCAGGTTTTTATCTGCGAGTAATTTTATAATGACCGCAGAACTACTAAGGGCTATTACAAACCCCAAAATAATAGAACGTTCAATTTTCCAATCAAAAAAATATCCTACACCCAATATAATCAATACGCTTACCCCAACTTGCA
Source organism: uncultured Eudoraea sp. (assembly GCF_947260015.1). GTDB lineage: Bacteria > Bacteroidota > Bacteroidia > Flavobacteriales > Flavobacteriaceae > Eudoraea. The sequence goes on from NZ_CAMYOM010000050.1 coordinate 16,833, forward strand.
AAAATGTACCTATGGCAGCTACTTTCCATTGTTTTATAAATTCGGGCAGGCTAATCTCCATGCCTATAAAGAATAGTAGCAAAATAATTCCTATTTCCCCCAAATGATTAATTGTAGTAGTATCCTCAATAAATCCTAAACCATCTTTGCCCAATAGCGCGCCAACAAGGATATAGCCAATTATATAGGGCTGTTTAATTTTTTTAAGTAATAATCCTACCACCATAATTAGTATGGCCAAAATTGATATAAATCCGATTGTAGGGTCAAAATTTGAAAAAAGCAACATTTGGTAGTTAGATCTATTTATTGTGCAAAATACTCGAAAAGTTTTACTTTACACCTGCCAACTTGGAATAGTGTATTGCAGGACTATAAGCTTAAAGCTAATCGGTTTCAAGCTTTAGGGAACTCCAAACTACCATAAGTTTTACTAATCTTGTGATCCATCCGAAAATAGAAATTGGTATGGCCAACTTGGGAAGATATTAGTGCATACATCACTACATTTTTTTGAATTTTCCGAAATTTTAGGATCAATGGTTTCCCAAATTTCAATAATTTCACATCATGAAATCAATAATAAAACAGGGTCCTGTAATAGGAGAAGCATACGATACTAACACTAAAATGGCTCATGCTTACTTCGGTAAGGTAAAAGAATGGGTTGCCGGGCAAGCTGAATCCATTGAAGAACTCGACATGAAAGCCCGCTCATATGGCAATGAAGCTTTGGCTTTCCGTACTATGCTAAAATATATTGAATCCGAGAATATAATCCTGAATCTTAATGAGCAGGTTACACTGACTCTCATTAATCCGGTATATAAGGAAACGGGACGCATGCAGAAGAGAGAACAGCATCCGCATGGTGAGAACTCCTTGCGTACCAAGATTGCTTGTATTCAACATTTTGAGCGTATCAATCCCTTGTTCAAAGGGCGGGTATTTGTAGTGGATGATGGATGCCCGGATGCATCGGGAGTCATGGCTGAAAATATAGTGTCTGAATATCCGGGATCTCCCCATAAAGTGTTTTTCCTGGCTAAGGCGATTGATGAGAATGATATTGATCTTCCTGCAGGAATTACACATAAAAACGGCACTAATAGGAGTGTGAAAGGTGGTGCAGCATTGTTCGGCATGCAAAAAGCCTTGAAAACACCTGCTGAAGGAATTCATATAATAGTTGACAATGATGCAGATTTGTCCGTTCACCCTATGCAGTTGGGTTTATTGGTTCGGGATATTGTAGATGGAAAAACAAAAGCTGTTGCAGGATCGAGGCGCGAAGAAGATTCGGTTTCTTTAATTGGAGGAAGCAGAAACCTGCGGGGTAATTTGTTTATCCAAATTTGGCAGCATTTCCTGCCTCAGCTGGCACAGAGAATTACGGATACTAATAGGGCGTTTAAGGCTTTTGAAAGCAGTGCCTTGGAAAGAATCCTCCCATCTATTAAAATTTACACATTTCCTTATCAGATAGAATTGCTTCAGGCGTGTATATCTATGGATATTCCATTGATCAAAAAAGGAGTTGCTTATATAGATTCGGAGGCTGCATCCACACAAAGCGGTGCTAATATCACCGAAACCTATCTTAATCAAATCAATCAGATCATTGATATTGCTAAAAGGTATAATACCATCCCCATTTCTGACCCTCTGATGAAGTATCTCTCTTCTATCTCCGAAGATGAGTGGCGTGTCATTGAAACAAATCCCCCGGCAAGTATTCAGGAACTTTTGGAATAATTATTTAATTTTAGAGTGATCGCGACAGGATTACCTTTCGGTTTTCCCTTGCAACCTCATGTGAAAATAGAAAGGCCAACTGCTGGTGCAGTTGTTTTTTGATTTCAATACATTTACAAAACCCTGCGGCTTTTGACATTTCTTAAAATAAAAAAATCCATTACTAACGTAATGGATTTTCTGCTTTAAGTGATCGCGACAGGATTGAATATCCTTTCTTCTCCGTAGTCTAAATGAAAAGTTACAAATCAAAGATTTGTTCTTTTTTATTCTCACTTCGATTCCTGAACGAGTTCAAATCTCACTCAAATAAAAAAAGCCCACCTATGTGGACTTTTCATTCTTAAGTGATCGCGACAGGATTCGAACCTGTGACCGTCTGCTTAGAAGGCAGATGCTCTATCCAGCTGAGCTACGCGACCTTTTATTTTTATTACTTGGTCTTTACAACTAGTTCACCGAAGCTTTAGCGAAGGTGAACGCTACCCTGCAAAATACGCTAATATTTTGCGGGGCAAATATACTAATGTATTGTTTACAATAAAACTTATTACTACCAATATTTTAAGAATACATAATGTCTGGAGCATCTGGTTGGCACTAAGCCTATGGCAAAAAGAATTATTGTACCCAAGGTATAGTTATTCCGCAGGTATCCATATAAGCACAAGGAATAATTTTATAGAATAGAAATGTGTAGATTTCAGGAATTTGTTTTAGAAATAAATTACATTTATAACTAGTTTTAATGCCTGATTTAATTTAAAAAATGCAAGATAAAATTATTAAGTACCGTTCCATAATTGTGATAGCAGCAACTGTTATTACCCTGCTTTCATTGCTTTTAATTCCCAGGCTTCAGGTAAATGCCAATGTAGATGATTATGTGCCTGATACCATTAAAAATAAGGTATACCTAAAAGAACTGGATAGTATTTTCGGCGGAAGTGAAATGATTTTGCTAATGCTGAATTCTGAAGATGTGGTGAATGCGGAAACTTTAAACAGACTGGAAGCTCTTGCCGAAGATTTAAGCAACCTGGAAGGTTTAGATAGAGTTATATCTCCTTTTAGTGCACAGGAAATTTCTATCGAGGATGGAATGATGTCTATGACACCGTTCTTTGAGGAAATCCCTGATAATCAGGCCGGTTTTGAGGCACTGAAGAAGAGAATTGCCTTAAACAGCATGACCAACAGATTTTTTTCCGAGGACTTTAGCCTTGTTTCTCTCGTACTGATAAAAAATACTAAGACTCCGGATATAATTATTGATGAAATAAAGGAGGTAATAGCCGCCAATCCGGGCAAGGAAGAAACGCTTTTGGGCGGCCTGCCCTTTATAAGGCATTCCATTTCCGGAAATATCATAAATGATTTGGTTGTGCTGCTTCCCATTGCCATGTTTCTCATGGTCTTTATGTTATACTTTTCATTTCGCGAATGGAAAGGGGTATTTATGCCCTTTCTAATTGTTCTTATGAGCATTATTCTCTCATTTGGATTGATGGCCTTTTTAGGATGGAAGATTTCGTTATTCAGTATTCTTATGCCCATAATGATTATTGCAATAGCCAATGATTATGGGATTCACTTAATCGCACATTACCAGGATTTGGCAAGGAGTGAGCAAAAACTTTCAATGAAAGAAATTTGCAAGAAAATTTATATCGATCTTAAAAAGCCCATAGTGATAACCGGCATCACTACCATTGGGGGTATACTGGGCCTTCTTAGCCATACAATGATGCCTGCTGCAGAATTAGGGGTGCTTACTGCAATTGGTATAGGGTTTGCCTTGCTGTTAAGTCTTTGGCTTTTACCTGCAATGCTCTCATATTTTAAACCAAAGCGCGGTGCCGCCATGGCTGAGAAAAAGAAAACTCCTGTTCTGGAACGGTCGCTCGAAAAGATGGGTAATTGGGTAACCGGGCATCCGAAAAAAATTATTGGGAGTGCATTTGTCGCAACTGCGATCGGTGTTCTCGGCGTATTTTTCCTAAAAGTAGATACCAATGTAGAAAGTTATTTTTCGGCCAATTCTGAGGTAGGGCGTTCCACAAAACTGATAAATGAAAAGTTTGGAGGCTCTCAGTTTATTTCTTTACTTTTTTCAGGAGATGTTCTTAGCCCGGAGGTTTTGAAAAGGATGGAATCGTACGAAAAAGAACTAGTAAAAGACCCTGCCGTAGGGCTCGTAAGTTCACCGGTTTCCCTGGTAAAAGAACTTAGTAAAGGATTTTATGAACCAACCGAAGAAGGCTATAATGAAATTCCCGAAACCTCAGATGAGATATACCAGTTAATTGAAATTTTTTCACTGGGGGGAAACGAAGACGATATTTCTCAATTCCTGGATTACAATTACGAAAACGCCAGGATCTTAATAAGTCTTAAAGACGGCAGCAACAGTGCAAATAAAAGATTGCTGAAGTACCTTAACACACTTACAAAAGATGATCCAAATGTTCAATATGCTGCCGGGGCCGGACTTACAGAAATTGAATTGGCAGATATAGTCGTTAAAGGCCAGATAAAATCATTGATTTTTGCCATGGCGGTTATTTTTATCATTTTGAGTTTTGTTTTTCGTTCTCCAAAGGCCGGATTGCTTTCGGGATTACCAATAACTATAGCAATATTGGTTCTATTTGGATTGATGGGAATATTTGGAATTGCTTTAGACATCGCCACTGCCCTGCTATCGTCCATTATGATTGGCGTAGGAGTGGATTATACTATTCACTTTTTATGGCGCTTTAAAACAGAGCGCACCAAAGGCAATGATCACAAAAATGCCGTACGCATTACACTGAACACTTCAGGCAGGGGAATTATCATCAATGCACTGTCGGTTATTATCGGCTTTATGCCACTAATTTTGTCCAACTTCACCCCTTTAAAGTATTTTGGGGCTTTGATTGTTATCTCCATTACAACCTGTCTTATTAGTTCATTGTTTTTGGTTCCCGCTATTGTAATTATTACGAAGCCAAGATTTCTTGAATAATTTAAAACCATACACGCATAATGGAACGGTCCTTGTATTATCTAAAGAGAATTTATTGGAATTAAAGACCTTTTTTCTCCATACCTGAAATACTACTTAAATACTACTTTCGGAGTATTGCACATTTACAGAGTTAAAAATATATTTACAAAACGTAGTAAATGTTTAAAAAATAGCTTGAAGCAGAAAGAAGGTTAATCAACTTTTCGATATAATATTGGTAAGAGTACGGATTTTCCTTAAAAAATTTGGTAATATTGCTCTCTATGTTAAAGCTAAAATTTGTAGTCTTATTCGCAGCCTTTTCTTTGCCCGTAATGGGGCAGAACAATGCCGGGGATATTTTTGAAAAAGCGGCAGATCAGCTTTTGACTCAAAACCTGGAACTGTCCTTGGAGATCAAGGAGATTGCAAGTAATGGGAAGTTTAAAGAAAAGAAATACAATGTTCTTATAGGCAAATCTGAAGGGATAGAAAGGACCAAAACTGTAGTCCAGCATCCTCCTAAACTAAAAGGGATTACAATTGTTATTACCGATTACCCCGAAGAAACCGGATTAATTGAAATTTTTACACCTGCCAATGGTAAAATCCGAAAGATGAAGGCAACTTCTAAAAATATGGCGTTGGTTAACTCAGGGGTATCTATTTCTAATTATACGTCCAAAGATCCTTCTCAACTGCGTTTCGAATTAAAAGGGACTGAGGAGTTTGAAGGTAAATCCTGTCACAAATTACAGGTTATTGATATTTTGGACCTTGAGAATGGCAAAACGATGTACTTAATTGAAAAAAATACGTATCGAATTTTAAAAATTACAGCCTATAATAAGGACGGAACAGAAAAAAGTATTACGACCTATTCTGATTTTCAGGCAATTGGCAAGCTAAAAGGAAAAACTCAACCCATGTTTATGGTCAATAAGGAGGTTAAAAAAGCGAAGCACAATGAAATTAGGATTTTGAAAATTAACCCCAGGCCAGATTTAAAGGAAGAAAATTTTGCTATTGAACCAGTTGTCAACTAAATAGAAATAGACTTAAGTCATACAAAACAATCTATCATGTCCATAAAGCAATCTATTTTAAAGCCAGAAGAGATGGCAGCTCTTATAAAGATGAAATTAGGAGGTAAGAAAATCATGGGTCAACATAACAATGGCCATATAAAAAACAATAATAACCTTATCTTTTGCTATGATACCCTTGATAAGGTTTCAAGATCATTTGCTGCAGTTATAAGGCAGTTACCGGAAGAGATAAACGACGTTGTTTGTCTTTTTTATCTCATATTAAGAGGGCTGGATACTGTTGAAGATGATATGGATCTATCTAAGGACGATAAAACTCTCCTGCTTCGGGAGTTTTACACAAAAAACTTTGAACAAGGTTGGAATCTTACCAATGTAGGAGACAAAGAAGAATACCGCGATCTGCTAGCCAATTATGATAAGGTAATCGAAGTGTTTTTAATGCTTGATGAAAAATACCAAAGAATAATAACAGGGATCTGTAAAAAAATGGGAGAGGGGATGGCAGACTTTGTAGAATCCAAAATAAGGTCTATAGATGATTACAACCTTTATTGCCATTACGTTGCCGGTTTGGTGGGAATTGGATTGTCTGAGCTTTTTGCTGCCTCCGAAATAGAAAGCAAGGAATTGGAAACTAAAGAGGTGCTTGCAAATTCAATGGGCCTCTTTTTGCAGAAAACCAACATTGTCAGGGATTATAAAGAGGACCTGGACGAAAACAGAATCTTTTGGCCGGAAGAGGTTTGGACCTTATACGGACCCACCTTTGAAAGTTTTTCCTTAAACCCCGAAAATCCGGAATCTCTTTCGTGCCTCAATCATATGGTAAACGACGCACTTTCTCATGCCACAGACTGCCTGGATTACCTGAAACTATTAAGAAACAAACGCGCATTCAGATTTTGTGCAATACCCCAGGTAATGGCCATTGCAACACTGGCGGAAGTTTATAATAATCAGAAGGTCTTTACAGAAAATGTAAAAATCAGGAAAGGATTGACAGCTAAACTATTTTTAAATTCCGGTTCCATTGAAGAAGTGGTTAAAATTTATAAAAAGATGGCAGCTTCAATTGCTGGAAAAATTCCAAACGGACTTCCAAATTCTCAAAATACTTTAGATTTAGTAGAGAAAATAAATAACTATTGTGATCTTGCTTTGGCTGAATCCTACAAATCGCATGAAATTGCCTAGGTATTTATAAATGATTTAGGCCTTTTTGATATTAGAAAAAGTTTTCACTGAATTTTATGGTTGACAAACTTGAAAAACTTACCACATTTAATAGGCTACATCCTTTAACAAACTAAATAAAAAAATTACTTTTGCCGCTTAACACTAAATTCCAGGAATAGTCTGGTAAAAAATAGAAATAAACGTACTCTTTATGAAAACATTTAAAATTTATGCCATTGCTCTATTCTTTTGTACATTCTTAACTTCTCCTTTACTGGGACAGGAAGTGGATAGTACAATAGAGCCAAGAGAAAGATTAAGTCTTGCAACCATGCAGGGAACGGTAACAGATATTGCTAAGGAAACCCGCGATGTTACCCTCAAAGGACCCGATGGTGAAATGGTTACCATTACGGCCGGCCCGGAAATTAAAAGGTTTGATGAAATTTCGGTTGGAGATATAATAACTTTTGACTTTTATACCTATTTAAAGGCAGAGTTTCGAGCACCGACTTCTGCAGAATTGGCAGAACCATTTGTTGTTTTAGAAGGGGAAGGTAAAGCTCCGGAAGGGGAAGCTCCGGCAGGCGCAGTTGGAGAAATGGTTAAAGCT
>NZ_CAMYOM010000051.1 GCF_947260015.1 uncultured Eudoraea sp.
GAAGTATGCATATTGGAATTATGATATTTGATTAATTCAAGCAATGTTTTACCATCTTCATCTTCTCCCAAGTACTTTGCACGTATAGAGGAAGCAGTTACAAGCTGATTCTCATATAAGAGTTGTCTATGACACTCATGAATTTTGGTATATACTTGGTCAAGGTATTTATTGAGCGACTGGATATTTTGGGAATATCCCCTTCCTCTTTTCTTATTATTGTCCCAAAGCACACGAGGGATATCCCGATTTAAGCTCATTTCTTTGATTGTTCCATTAGATGTAATGCGAACATAAAGGATTACATTCTCGGAAATTTTTCTGTGTTTTCTGGTAAAGAATAATACTGATAATCTACTGTTGTTGTGCATGTTATACGTCTTTAAATTAATACTATAGGATGGTAAAGACGAAAGCAAAATACCTTCAAAAGCTACTTAAAGTTACAACAATATATGTGCCGAGAATTATCCCGTTACGCACACGATTTATATGATTTCAGATGATATTATATGATATCACAAAAAATAAAAAGTACTGAAAATCAATAGATTAACAGTACTTTGATACCACTTAAAAGTGTTAAGTCGGGATGACAGGATTTGAACCTGCGACCACACGGCCCCCAGCCGTGTACGCTACCAGACTGCGCCACATCCCGATTCTATTAGTTTTCTAATTCTTCATTTTTAATTCAAATCCTATATTCTTCAGGGCCTGCGACCACTCCGCCGTTTGGCGGCTTACGCTACCAGCCTGTCCCGCCACCGGCGGGAACAAACCACATCCCGAAAATAAGACCGCAAAAATAACAAAGTTTATTTTAAATGACCTGTTCTGTCTAACCATTATTTGATGTCTAAATATATATAAGTTTGTAACCTTAGTTGCGCTCAAAAGATTATTAAAAATTGACACTTGTTAATAACACATTGATATTCAGATTTTTAACTTTTTAAAAATATGATATTTATCATAATTTAAGTAAAGTTCCGGTCATAATTTTAACAGAAGATTAATAAACCGGTTAAATAGACAGTCTTATGAAAAATTTAAAATTATTAGGTTATCTGATGGTTTTTGCATCAGCTTTACTGTGTGTTCAATGTACCAGTGACGCTCTAGGTCCTCCGGGGGCAGATGGCGTAGATGGTATTGATGGTATTGATGGAATTGACGGGGTTGATGGTACTGCCTCTTGTGTGAGTTGCCACTCAAACGAAAACAGAGAACCTTTGTTTGCTTCCTGGGAACTATCAAAACACGGCACAGGCTTTATTGGATTTGCTGCTCCTAGAGCAGATTGTGCACAATGCCACGCGGAAGAGGGGTATGTAGATTATATAACTACCGGGTCCGTCAGGGAATATACATTAAATTTAATTGGTGTTGATTCTCTAGGTCTTGCCGTATATGATACTATTAACCCATATCCAAACGCTTCCCCATTAAACTGTACCACATGTCATGACAAACACAGCACCTTCGATTTTGAAAATGACGGTCCCGATTATGCATTACGAAATTCCGGTGCAGTAACTTTGGTTATTGATTCAGTTACGGTGATTGATTTTGGTGACGCCAGTAACAACTGTATTACCTGTCACCAACCAAGAAACAGCTATGAGATCCCGTCTAGTACCGGAGATTATGAAATTACCTCCAAACGGTTTGGTCCTCACCACGGTCCACAGGCTACAATGCTCGAAGGAATCATGGGAGCCAATATTGCAGGTTCTGAAGCTTACCCGGGCGTGGGATCTGCCACGCACAGGACAGGGGCTTCCTGTGTAAGTTGTCATATGGGAGAATCTTCTGACATTAACCAGGGATTACATTCCTGGGTTCCAAAAGATGATGCTTGTATCACTTGCCATCCCAATGGAGCTCCGGATGAAATTAATGGTTTCTCTGCGGATATGGCCACTTTAGAAGCCCTTTTAGCTGCAAATAATATGTTCGATGTGGATGGATACTATGTCCCCGGAACGTATTCCGCTAAATTGGCACAAGCCGCATGGAATTACAGGACCTTGCTGGAAGATCAAAGTAAAGGGATACATAACCCTGCCTATACAAGGGCATTGCTTAAAAACTCTATTGAAGCTTTACAAAATTAATAGTGGGATCTTCATTATGAATTGGTAATAGTCAATTGGCAAAACATAATGAAGGTTTTCCCCGGTTCTTCGGATATATATTGTGCTTTTCTTAAGAAAGGCAAATATACGAGCGCGAAAGGCCGGTTAAATAACAAAAATAAAATGAAAAAACTATTTCGATTAGCTCTGGTTAGCAGTTTAAGTTTAATGTGTTTTTCATGTTATTATGATGAACTATATATAGAAGAGATTCCAGAAATACCGGAGGATCAAGTAGTTTCATTTCAAGATGACATACAACCCTTATTTACCGCGAACTGTATTGGCTGCCATAACACTACTATCGCAAATCCCGATCTGCGAGAAGGCAATTCCTATAACGCAATTGTTCCAGAATATGTTATCGCGGAAGATGCCGAGAATTCTGAATTATATCAAAATCTACCTGGACTACCGGGTACCGATCATCCCGTCGAAACAAATTCTCCATTGGATGTAGAGGAAATTGCCTTAATAAAAGGCTGGATAGACCAGGGGGCTGAGAATAACTAAATAAAAACATGAAAAATGAAAAACTATAAAATAATCCTTTATGTATTTTTATTTAGCCCCTTCTTGATCTTCGCTCAGGAAAAAGTTAAAGATACCGTTCCTGTAAAACTGGAAAGAGCGGCATTTGAAAGTGCCTGGATCATCGATAACCCAACAAATGTGCTCTACAGCAAAAACACTATGGAGATACAAATGGCGCACAGGTTTGGAACAATTAATGGTGGAACGAACGATTTGATTGGGATATGGGCGCCATCTAATATTAGAATAGGCGTTTCCTATGCGGTTCATGACAGATTAACGCTGGGATTTGGAACTACCAAATTTGACCGCTTGCAGGATTTTAACTGGAAAGTGGCACTTTTAAGACAAACCCGCGGTAATGAAATGCCGGTAAGTGTATCTTACTACGGTAATTTCACCATCGATGCCAGGACAAAGGACAATTTTGTCAGGACTCAGGATCGCTATTCCTTTTTTCATCAGTTGATCATAGCCAAAAGGTTTACACCTGCCTTTTCCCTGCAAATAGCACCAAGTATTTCACATTATAACGCTGTACCCCCTAAAACAAGGAATGATAAGTTTGCCATTGCACTTAGCGGACGATTGAAGGTAAGTCCACAAACAGCTATTATTATTGACTATAGCCAGCCATTTACCCATCATCTGTTTCCGGATGCAGAACCAGAGCGTTTTTACCCCAAGCCTGGTATAGGGATAGGCGCAGAGTTTAGAACCTCTAGTCACGTTTTCCAGTTAATCATTGGCAACTATCACGGTATTGTACCACAAAAGAATTATATGTTTAATGAAAATGACTTTTTTGCCGGAGATATCTTAATAGGATTTAATATCACAAGACTCTATAATTTTTAATCTAAATCAATTATAAAACAAAATTTACTGAACAGAAAAGCATGAAAGATAAATCCAAAAACCGGCATAAAATATCAAGAAGACGAATCCTGCCCTTATTGGGAGGTACTTTCTTAGTGCCGTTTTTTGGATTTAATCAGCAAAAAGCCACCGTTGCAGATCTTCCTGAGGAAGAAGAAGAGTATGAAACTCTTTTAAAACCGGATGGCACCACTGTAAAAGTTAAAATAAAAGCACTAAAGAGTTCAAAGATTTTAAAGAAAAATATTTCCAATAGCTCCTTCCTTAACTGGTTGGGCAAAAAAATCTAAGGGTAATTAAGTAATTCTGATAATGGGCGATACTACTAAAAAAGAACGAAGGAAATTTCTTGACAAGGGGTTAAAAGTTGGCATTGCCGCTGCTCTTGGTGGTTTTGGGATCTCTAAAATCACTTCTAAATTAAATGCGAATAGCAAATCGGATTCTGGTGAGAAAATTGAATTAATGACCACAGATGGTACATTGATTGAAATAGATTCGTCAGAAGTCGTAGAAGTACAGCATTCTGAAGACCACGATAAAAAATACAATGTGCGGGAAGGAATGCCCCATCGTAAATTTGTTATGGTCATTGATCTGGCCAAATGTAAAAATGCCTTAAAATGCCAGCAATCCTGTAATAAACACCATTATATTACCGGAGATAATGCCTGGCTTAAGGTTTATAAAATGCAGGAATCAAAAGATACGGCTCCCTATTGGATGCCTACTACCTGCATGCATTGTGATCAGCCGGCCTGCGTAACGGTTTGCCCTGTTGATGCTACTTTTAAAAGAAAAGATGGCCTTGTTCTAATTGATAATGAACGATGTATTGGCTGTCGTTTTTGTATGGCCGCATGCCCCTATTCTACCCGTGTTTTTAATTGGAGTGAACCCAAACAGGAGTTTACTTTAGACATGGATATGTTGGAGCACCAATATTCGCCCGAGCATGGCGGCATGCCAAGTGTTAAAGGCACTGTAGATAAGTGTGATTTTTGTCCACACCAAGTTAAGAATAATGAGTTGCCACACTGTGTTACAGCCTGCCCGAATGGCGTTTTTTATTTCGGGGACAAATATGAAGATACGGTTACCAATGGAGAAGAAACACTCCGTTTGAGCAAATTGTTGGAAGATAAAGCCGGATATCGATTATTGGAAAACCTGGGTACTGAACCCAACGTATACTATTTACCTCCTGTTGACCGCTTGGTCGATTTTGAAGATGGGCTGGAACAGTTCACAGAATTTCAATCCGTTGAAAAACCAACTGAGGAATGAAAAACTTCGATGAAATAGTGCATGACCTTGCACCACGTAAATATGAAAAGCCGGGGATTATTTGGATTGTCTTTTTGTCAATCCTTATTGTTCTGGGTATTATCGCTTATATAGACCAACTTATACAGGGACAAGTGGTGACTAACATGCGCGACTATGCACTTTGGGGTATTTATATTTCCAATTTTGTCTTTTTTGTTGCTACCAGTTTCGTAGGATCCGTTACCGTAGCAATCTTACGCTTAAGTAAAAACGAATGGAGGACTCCTCTGGTCAGAATTGCAGAGATCATTACCTTGGCTTGTATCATCATGGCAGGAATTACAATAACCCTGGATATAGCAAGGCCCGACCGGTTATTGAACTTGTTTGTGCACGCAAGATTGCAGTCGCCCATTACCTGGGATATCATCATTATTCCCACATTTATGGTTATTAGTATTTTGTTACTCTATATCCCTCTGATACCGGATTTTGCAATCTTGAAAGATTATTTTGCAAAAACAAAACCCAAACTGAGTAAATTGTATGGGATTCTTTCACTAAAATGGACAGGAAGTCCTGCTCAAAAAGCCCTGCAAACCAAATCTATTAGATTAACGTCTATCCTTATACTATTAGCGGGAATCTTATTGCAAACGATCGATGCCTGGTTATTTTCTAGTACCTACAGAACGGGATGGGATAGCACCAATTTTGCCCCTTATTTTATTTCGGGGGCTTTTGTTGCCGGTATAGGGGCCTTGATTACAGTCATTTATTTAGTGCGAATAAGGAGAAAACTCGAAGACTATATTACCGATTTTCATTTCGATAAAATGGGCAAGATGCTTAAATTGGCTTGTTTTGTATACATATACTTCAACATCAATGAATATCTCATGCCTCAGTTTACGGCAAAAAAAGGGGAAACTGTGCATTTGGAAGCATTGTTTACAGGGCATTATGCACCCCTGTTCTGGATAGTGAGCATTGTAGGGTTGGTACTTCCCGCCATTGTTCTTATGTTTAAAAAAGGCCGAAAACCACTACCAATGTTTATAATTGGGATTATTGTGGTCATTGGATCCTGGTGGAAACGCTATATCATAATTACGCCTACCTTACTAGAGCCTTTTTTACCGCTACAAGGTGTTCCCGAATCCTGGTATTCATATTTTCCAAGCCTGCATGAATGGATCATCACTTCTGCGACTTTGGCTATGGCCCTGATGATCATAACGTTGTTGATTCGTTATTTACCTGCTGTTCCTATACAAAGGACTGTGGACGAACAAAAAATGGACATAATTGAAAAACCTTTGGAATCATGAAACACCTATTGAAAAGCATGTTGTTTTTATCATTCCTTGGGTTGTTTTTTTTGCCTATTGGATTAGAAAGCGTATTTGCACAGGAAACAGAAAAAAACAGGGTACGGCTAAAGCTCGATTATATAAAAATAATAGGGCAGGAAAGTTATTTGAACATTGGTGCTATTGCTAAAGTAGGAACATCTATGGAAGATATTCCGGGGCTCCAAATAGATGTATATTATGAATGGGAAGGTGAAGAAGTTGCGGTTGGCACAACTAAAACCAACATGGACGGAAAAAGCAAATTTGTACTTCCGGCTTTGGAAACTATGAAGGCCGATACCAGCAATACCTATACATTTGGTATATCTTTTAATGGTAATGATTTATTTAGAAAGGCCTCAAAAACAGTAAGCATCAAAGATGCAGCTATATCCACAGATCTGGTAACTAAAGATAGTATTAACTATGTGCAAGCCAAACTAACAGATGCCTCCACACAATTGCCATTAGCTGAACGATCTTTGAAAGTACAGGTCCAACGACTGATACATCCTTTAAGAATAGGTGAAGAATTTAATTATACAAATGAAAGTGGTACTATAATTGTACCTGTTGAAGCAGGGATTCCCGGGTTGGATGGAAATTTAACACTTGAGGTGGTCCTAAGTGATAGTGATGAATATGGTACAGTAAAAGCGGTTGTGGATGCCCCATATGGAGTACCCATTATTCAGGATACCAGTTTTGAAAAAAGAGCCTTATGGGGCCCCAGGAGCAAAACGCCCATTTTCATTCTAATATTTACCATATTTTTAATTTTGGCAACTTGGGGACCTATTGTATATTTAATTCGAAATCTTTATAAAATAACTAAATCTTAATATTGCTAACATGAAAGCACTAAAAATTGTAATGATCGTAGGGATTGTATCGATGGCATTCTATTCCTTCACAACAACTATTCAGGAGAAATGGATCGTTCCTGATAAATATGTAAATATGAAAAATCCAACAGATCCTGCTGTAGATCTGGACATAGGAAAATCATTATACAGCAAGCATTGCAAATCCTGTCATGGAAAAGAAGGTTATGGAGATGGTCCAAAGGCAAAAGATGTAGAAGGAGATTTAGGAGATTTTTCATCTGAAGAATACCAGGCACAAACCGATGGGGAATTGTTTTACAAATCCAGTTTTGGCTATAAAGATATGCCTGAATATACCAAAAAAATGCCTGATGATGAAGACAGATGGCTTATTGTTAATTATATGAGAACATTGGCAGAATAATGATCTAATACATTTAGTGCCAATAAATAATTTGAACACTTAAAGCCTCGTATATAAATATAAGGCGAATATTTAGTTTAAAGTTGAATCTTTTATTATGAGTAGGACCTTACGTTTTATAAGTATTTCGCATAAAACAGCTTCTGTTTCTAAACGAGAGGAATATCATATTTCAGATTGTGAAAAGAATAGTTTAATAGAACTTATCCATAATGCATATCCGGATATTGCAGGTCTTTTTCTTCTTACAACATGCAACAGAACTGAAATTATTATTGAATCTTCAGAAACTACGGCTGTAGAATTGCGGAATTTTTTGGTTAACTATAAAAAGCGAAATCTTGCTTTAGATAAAAACCTATTTAATCTCAGTAATTCAACTGAAGGTACCGTAAAGCATCTGTTAGAAGTATCATCCGGATTAGCATCTTCCATAGTAGGAGATGCGGAAATTATCCATCAGATCAGAAAAGCACATCAATTGGCAATAGCAAACCAATTACAAGGATCAATATTGGAACGGGCCATGCAGACTGTTTTTAAAAGCCATAAGCGGATAAGCAATGAAACTGAATTTAGGGATGGAACTACTTCGGTGGCTTATAAATCACTGAAAATGATAAGCGATACCTTCGGCAAAGGCCACAGGCAATCAAAAAAAATATTATTTATTGGGGCCGGCGATATTGTAAAGCAACTTTTTAAGTATAATTCCAAGTTTGACTATAATGATATCTATATAAGCAATCGGACCGAGGAGAATGCAATCCTTTTGGCAAAAAGATATGGTTGCAGCTTTTATCCATGGGAAAAAGTACTTCAAAATGAATTCAGTGGTTTTGACGTATTAATCAGTGCCGCAAGCAACTGTCATCGACTTATAAACAATATAGAAAATGACAATAGAAAATTATTATTAATTGATCTGGCACTTCCGAGCAATATAAATAAAGCCTTAATACAACAGAGCAATGTAACACTTTATGATCTCGATACAATTTCTGTAGGATTGGAAAACACTCGTGAAAGAAGGAATGCTTCCATTAGTAAAGTGGACAAAATCAATGAAGAAGAACTTCTGGGATTCAGCGATTGGTATCGGGAAGCTCCTTTAAGAGAATTTTTAGCTGAGCATAAAATTTTAGTAAATAAAAAGGTAAAGGCCTATTATAAAGCTAATGGTATTAAAGAAGATGCTACAGAAATTACACAATCTACGAACAGAGTTATGAGAAAACTCATAAAGCATTTCGAAGAACCATTAAAAACGGATGAATTGGATACTATTATTGCCGAACAAATTTTTTAAGAATTGAATTCAAAAAAAAAGAAACTAAGTATTATAATTTCTGTTTTTAACAACAAAAAGTATACAATTCCTATGAATTACAAATCTATTCTTCTTATTTCTGTATTTTTTATTTTCTTAACTGGCTGTAAAAGAGGCCCTAAAACTGTAGAGCCCTTCTCCATTGCCAATAAATCTTCAGGAATTTCATCTTCAGATATTGTGGATAACGAAATCCATGAAATAAAAATTCTTGAGATAATCCCTGCATCTAATTATGTATATCTAAGAGTTAAAGAAGACAAGGATCAGTTTTGGGTAGCAACTAAAAAAAGTGAGATTAATCTTGACTCAACTTACTTCTATCGCGAGGCTTTGCTAAAAACTGAATTTAAAAGCAAAATACATGACAGGGTTTTTGACTCTATTTGGTTTGTTACTAAACTAGTAACACAGATGCATGGCGCCAAGTACACAATCGGGACCTTCGATAAACCTCAAATTAATAAGGGTAAAGAAGAACCCGTTGAAGTGACTTCGGACGAAAATAAAAATATCAGTTATAAAATTTATCCTGAAATTTCGGCCTTCTTGAATGATCCGAATAAGTTTGAAGGACAAGCTGTCCAAATAAAGGGAAGATGCGTAAAAGTGAATAACAATATCATGAATAAAAACTGGATTCACCTTAAAGATGGCAGCCAGGATGATTTTGATCTTATTATCACAACCAATATGTCTGCACAGGAAGGTGATATTATCACGATACAGGCCGTTGTAGCCCTTAACAAAGATTATGGAGCTGGCTATTCATATGACTTAATTTTAGAAAATGGCGTCGTTTTAAACTAGTATTCCTTAAATAAGTAAAAAGGTATCTATTATTTATAGATACCTTTTTTTATGAGTTAACAGCTGTATTATCTATACAGTGTAAAGTGTCCAACATACTGTTGCCTTTCTTTATCATTGGCATTAACCACATACCAGTAGTCTCCTGAAGGCAATTCATTTCCATCATATTTGCCATCCCATCCGGATACCTGATCCAATATGGCTACTACCCTGCCGTAACGGTCATATATCTTGACTTCAATATTTGGGAAAAAGTCTCTGTTTCTTGGAAACCATAATTCATTATTGTTATCTCCATCAGGTGTAAAGAAATTTGGAATTTCAAGCATCCCGGTAAAATCAAAAGGTATTGCTATTATTGCTTCACAGCCCCCCTGGTCTCTAACCATAATATTTACTATGGCATCCTCATTGGTCTCATAGACATTTACATCAGCATAAGATACTCCCTGGAAGAAATATTCATAACCTCCATATCCGCCCAT
>NZ_CAMYOM010000052.1 GCF_947260015.1 uncultured Eudoraea sp.
ACCAGGATTAGCTTCGCTGTTCCTGAGAAACGCTCGTGCTGAAAATACAAAAGGCCAACTGCTATGCAGCTGGTTTTATTTTTGGACCGCACCTCAATGAAACAAGTTTCTCGCGGTCGGTCAAAAATAAATGCCTAATGTGCTTATCCGTAGCCTCACCAGGAATCGAACCTGGATCTAAAGTTTAGGAAACTTCTATTCTATCCGTTGAACTATGAGGCCAATTATAATCTGCGAATTTATAAATACTTTCTCTTATTCTTCCTGCAAGTTTAGGAAACTTCCCCCCCCCCCGGATAATAATCGGGGAGCTATCGGGGCTATCCGTTGAACCTGCCTGCGGCAGGCAGGCCCGGCATAGACGGACGGGCCCGGCATAGACGGACGGGCTATGAGGCCAAATTCTGCAATTAAAAAGTTTACAAGGGCACAAAAATAAGAATTTTTAATACGAACTTAGAAGCTCATATCTATTCTTTAATCTTTTGTTCTTTGCCAGTTTTTAATGGGTTCAGCGTGGTCCCTATAACATTCTTTGGAAACCTTCTAAGAATCATTTGCAATTTGGGGTCTATATATGTTTTACAAAATGGTTTTTCCGGATTTTTATGATAATAATTTTGAAAAGACTCAGGTGACATTCTAAATTCTTTGAAGCCATATACGCGAGTGATTAGCAGGTCTTTAAAGTCTTTTTCTAGCAGTCTTAAGATGTTTGCAGAGTCTTTTTGCTGCAATTCATTGAATGTATAAACTGCGGAACGGTATTTTCTTCGCATGGAGTGATTGGAAGTACTATTGTGTGTATAAAGATGTACTTCTATTAATTCCTTCAGAGAAATGAAACCCGGATTAAAATGGAGAATTACTGCCTCGTGAAAATCCTCTGTACCTTCGGCTGATATCCATCCTTGCTCTACCTTTATAACCCCCCTCAAGGATTGAAATATAGCTTCCGTACACCAGTGGCAACCTCCCCCAAAACCAATTTTGTCAATTCTCATTTAATCCCATATTAAGTAATATTTCCAATAAAATTCCGCGGATATTAATGGCTATACCTTTCAGACGAAATAAACTTCAAAAGTTTACAACTTTTAAGATCAACAGATGCAATTATCTATATTCTCTTGATTCTTGAAGCCTGATTTAAGAGAGATAAATTAATTAAAAGAGTCGACTTATTTTAAGTATCTTTAATAGACATTCTAAATATTAGATTATTCCAGATTATTTAATGGATGATAATAACAAAACAGATCGCATTAGATCCTTTTGGAGATTTATAATTTTCAAAATTGCAATCAAAACGGTGTTTGGTTTTGTTACTAAAAGAAAATTATTACTGCCTCTTTTTTTTCTGATAAATGCACTTTGCTGGTCCCAAAACTTAGATAAAACAGATTCTGTACGAACTACAAATCTAATAGATTCATTACTTATTGATCATGATCTTAGAAACTGGTCGGTTAGACTCTTTGGAAATATTAAAGCACAGGGGTTCAAATTATCTAACAATGAGGCCGCTTTTACTTATATTCCGAATAATTTGTACGGTATTGGAATAGGTGTAGCTTCACGTAAACTCATTCTGGATATAGGGTTTACTATAAAAGATAAAAGCACAGAAAACACAGATAGATTTGACCTTCGGGGTGGATTTATCTTTAATCAAAGTGTTATAGATTTTTATTTTCAGATTTACGATGGATTTAATATTCAAAATTCTATAAATAATACAACTGTTTTCAGAGATGACATTAAATCAATTGCCGGCGGTATTGATTATTTATACCTGTTCAATGCCGGGAAATACTCTCAGACATTATTAAGATCAGGACTTAAAAACCAAGAACAAAATATATTTTCATTTGGTGTTGGAGGTTTTTTGGTATATAATCAGATCTCGGCAGATAGTTCTGTTATTCCTATGGAGTTTGATCCTTATTTCAACGAACAGGCGAGAATTACCAATATTATTAGCTACGGGATTGGCGCAATGGGTGGTTTGGTTGGTCTCTTTAGACTCCCCTCAAATTTTTATATAGGAATAGGTGCAAAAGCTGGTATTGGCTTAACCATAAAAAATGCGGAGACAGAGACCGTTTCCTATAATCCAAGGAATCCCGTACTATATAAACTCGACGGATCGGTACTTTTTGGGTATAAATGGAACCGCTTTTACACTAATATAAGTTTACGAGGTTCTATCCATATGTCCAATCTTGGTTTCGAGAATAACGGTGCTTTTACTTTTCTAAGTGGAAAGCTAGTTCTCGGTTATAGAATAAAGGGCAACAAGAAGTCCATTTGAGGTTGATACCATTTCTATTCCAGGTAACTCTAGTTCTGGTTTTGCTCCTATTGACAAGTCGATAAGTTCCTTTGAGGTTCCTTTCAGAATACAAAAGCTGTATTGGGATAACCAAAACTAGGTACTATTAAAATATATGGCTTAATTTCCTATATTTAACCTAATATCAAATATTGGCCTTCCAATCAAAACATGACTTATTTCCAGGAGGTGAGATTATATTGAAAACAATATCATTCAACATGAATAAAAAAATAAGGCTTGCACTCATTATGTTCCTTTGCATTGCATCTGCAACTATGATGGGGCAAAAAGAAGATCTGACCTTAGAAAAAATCTATTCAACAAAAGAATTTCAAACGAAAAGTTTTGGGCCTGTTCGATGGCTGGAGGACGGTTCGGGCTATACTGCGCTTGAGCCTTCAGAAACGGCTGATGGCAAAGATATAATTCAATACAATCCGAAATCAGATGAACGCATTGTTTTAGTAAAAGCCATTTCTTTTATCCCGGAAGGCGAAGACCAACCACTTAATATCAAAGATTATTCATGGTCAGAGGATAGGGAGAAATTACTGATTTTTACTAATACAAGACGGGTCTGGCGCTACCATACACGAGGAGACTTTTGGGTGTTGAATTTAAGTTCGGGAAAACTTCAAAAACTGGGAAAATCCTTAACACCGACAACACTTCAGTTTGCAAAGTTTTCAAACGACTCCAAAAAAGTTGCCTATGTCAGTGAGCAAAATATTTATGTTGAAGACTTGGAAACCGAATTGATAAATGCACTGACTACAGATGGATTCGACAACATCATTAATGGTACTTTTGATTGGGTATATGAAGAAGAATTGAGTTTAAGGGATGGTTTTAGATGGAGTCCTGACAGTAAAAAAATAGCTTACTGGCAAATGGATACCAAGGGTATTGGAACATTCTATATGATAAATAATATTGATTCTATCTATCCCAAATTAATCCCCATTCCTTATCCAAAAGTAGGTACAACCAATTCCGCTTCTAAAATTGGTGTGGTAGATGTTGTCAATAAAGAAACGACCTGGATAGACATTCCCGGTGATCCCCGTAATCATTATTTGGCACGGATGGATTGGGCTAAATCTTCAGAAGAAATTATAGTGGAACAACTCAACAGGAAACAAAACACAAACAAAGTTTATTTTGGAAATGTCCGAAATGGTACATCCAAAATTATCCATACCGAAAAAGTGGATGCGTGGCTGGACGTTTATGACGATTTAACATGGTTAGATAATGGCAAATATTTTACCTGGCGAAGTGATAAAACCGGGTGGTTACATTTATATAAAGTTTCCAGGGATGGTAAAGAAGTCATTCCAATAACTCATGGAAATTTTGAAATAGTCACTTTATTATCCATAAATAAAAAAACCGGATGGATCTATTACATTGCCGCCCCGGACACTCCTACTGAGCGATATCTATTTAGAAGTAAGCTTAATGGTAAAGGAGAGCCGCAACGTCTCTCTCCTTCAAATCAAATTGGGCATCACTCCTATAAAATTTCACCTGATAGTAAATACGCCATACATACATTTTCAAGCGTTAATACCCCTCCACAGATTCAACTAGTGAGCTTACCAGACCATAAAGTTTTGAGAATACTTGAAGATAACCAGGAGTTAAGAACCAAACTTCAAAACCATAAGATTCCAACAAAAGAGTTTTTTAAACTCAAAATTTCAGAAGAAATAACTTTTGATGGTTGGATTTTAAAGCCTCTCAATTTCAATCCGTCTAGAAAATACCCGGTCTTATTTTATGTCTATGGAGAACCTGCCGGAAGTACTGTTCAAAATAATTATAGCCGTGATTTATTTAATGAATTTGTAGCGCAAAAGGGATATTTAGTTATAAGTATTGATAACCGGGGTACTAAGGTTCCCAGAGGGCGGGAATGGCGAAAAAGCGTATATAAAAAAATTGGAATTATCGCGACGGAAGACCAGGCAGCAGCAGCCAAAAAAATTATGGAATGGGATTTTGTTGACCCGGACAGAATTGGAATCTGGGGTTGGAGTGGTGGCGGATCCATGACACTGAACTGCATGTTTAAATACCCCGAAATATATAAAACCGGAATCGCCATTGCGTTTATAAGTGATCAAAAATTATATGACACCGTTTATCAGGAAAGGTATATGGACCTGCCAAAAAATAATGAAGACGGTTACAAACAAGGTAGCCCTATTACGCATGCCAAAAACCTGGAAGGCAACCTTTTATTAATCCATGGTTCGGGGGATGACAACTGTCATTATCAAAGTTGCCAAATGCTTGCAAATGAGCTAATAAAACACAAAAAATATTTTTCAATGATTGACTATCCCATGCGGTCACATAGTATTTCCGAGCGGGATAATACTTCGCTGCATTTACGAATGAGCATGTATAATTATCTAAAGCAAAATCTTCCGGCAGGAGAGAAATAATAACATATTCAGGATAAGGATTAAAAGTATGTTTCCAAAAGAGACCTATATTCAAAGGCGTGAAAAATTAAAAAAAACTGTTGGTTCAGGAATTATTCTCTTATTGGGAAATAATGAAAGCCCAATGAATTTTACGGATAATACATTTCATTTCAGGCAGGATAGCTCGTTTCTTTATTTTTTTGGATTAAATCTACCAAATCTTGTCGGTATATTAGATTGTGATTCTGGTGAAGAATTTATCTTTGGAAACGACTATACTGTTATAGATTTTGTTTGGATGGGACCCCAACCCACTATTGCCGCACAAGCCAGCCAGGTAGGAATTTTTAAAACCGGCACAACTTCTCAACTCCTTGAAAAATTAAACAAGGAATCTAAAGGGAAAAGAATAATACACTTCCTTCCCCCCTATCGTCCGGAAAATAAACTTAAACTTTTTCAATGGTTAAGGATTTTACCAGAAGAACAGCAAAGGGAAGTTTCAATTGATTTAATTAAGGGAATTATTAATCAGAGAAATTACAAATCTGATGCCGAAATAATTGAGATCACAAAAGCAATCAATACCAGTGTAGCTATGCATAAATTGGCTATGAGATTGGCTAAGCCAAATATTTCTGAAGCACAGATAGCAGCGGCAGTACAAAATATTGCGAAGGCTGCCGGCGGTCACTTGTCTTTCCCTGTTATTGCTACAACTAATGGAGAAGTTTTACATAATCACCATTATGGAAATATTCTAAAAAATGGAGATCTTTTCCTTTTAGATGCGGGTGCAGAAACAGCTATGGGATATAGTGGTGATTTATCAAGTACAATTCCTGTATCTGGAAAATTTACATCAAGACAGAAAGAGATTTATAGCATTTGTTTAGAAAGTCATAATACAGCTATTGAAATGTTGCGCCCGGGGATACCTTTTAAAGAAGTGCATTTTGGTGCAGCCAGAGTAATTGTCAATGGTTTAAAAGATTTAGGTATCATGAAAGGTAATGTTGAAGATGCAATTACGAATGGCGCACATGCCCTGTTTTTTCCTTGTGGAGTTGGTCATATGATGGGACTTGATGTACATGATATGGAAGACCTGGGTGAAGTCTATGTTGGTTATGATGGTGAACCAAAGAGCACACAATTTGGATTAAAATCATTAAGACTTGGACGAAAGCTAGAGCCGGGATTTGTAATTACAATTGAACCGGGTATTTATTTTATTCCTGAATTGATAAATCAATGGAAGTCTTCCAAAATAAATTCAGATTATATAAACTTTACCAAATTAGAAGCCTATAGATCGTTTGGAGGTTTGCGTAACGAAGAAGATTTGTTAATCACAGAAAAAGGGTATAAACTTCTTGGTAACCCAAAACCCAAAAAAATTGCAGAGGTAGAAACAGAATGGGCCAAAGGTTTGTAATAATTCTTATTTAAGGAGTTGATAAAGGTTTTTTTAATGCTAGTTTTTCTTTTATGGCACAGGCAGTTTTTGTTGCAGCAAGTCCCCCTTTACCGGTACATTTTACGCAAGTGGGCATTTGGCTGCTAACCTTTGAAACCGTCTCAATAACCTCATTTAAAGGTATCAGGGCATTAAAGCCCGCACAAGACATTGTTGCAGATGACAACGCATTAACAGCGGCGCTAATATTTTTCCCTAAACAAGGTGCTTCCACCCTATCTGCGATAGGGTCACAAACCAGGCCAATCATATTTTGAATGGCCATGGAGGCGGCATCAACCGCCTGTCTGGCAGTCCCTCCAAATAATTGCACTATTCCGGCTGCGGCCATCCCTGCAGAGGCACCACATTCAACCTGGCAACCATGCTCTTCTGCAGAAAACCCGGGGCCCATTGCAAAGTAGGCACCTATAATCCCGGTAGCAAAATAAGCGTTGATTAATTCTTCATGAGTTGCATTAATATCGTCGGCCACCGCTCTTAAGACGCCTCCAACTACACCACAGGAACCCGCAGTTGGATTTGCAACAACAACTTCCATGGCACTTTTCGACTCCATAATTGCCGAAACATTAGCAATGATTTTATTTATAATTGAGTTTTGTAAAATTTTTCCAGTCTTGCGGGCGCTATCAATTAAATGCGATTGTTGAGGTAAAATCCGATCTTCATATACCGTGCCGGCTAACCCTTTTTCAATACTATTTTCAATTATTTCAACCAGACTTCTCATTCTGTCAACAACAACTGAATCCGTTAACCCACTTTGGGCCCTTTCATAAATTAATCCTATTTGTCCTAAGTCAAGATTCTGTTTTTCGGCATATTCCAGCATAGACGATACCGTAGTAAACGGAAGTTCAATCTCATTTCCGGCAATAATGGGAAGAACAGGATTGGCCAGAATTACATTATCAAATAATAAAGTACTTCTTAAAAGATTAATTACCTCACCCGAAATTTCCTCAGAAAATTTTAAATTAATCAGTCGTTTATCCTCATTAAAAGATTCAGACAATATTTGATTCTCAGGGAATAAAGATTTTAAAATTTCAGGAAATTCATCTTTCCTGTTATTAAAAAGAAGTAATTCATAATAATCCCCACAAATACTTACTTCAAAGCCATCAATTTCCTGAATTTCAAAAGAGCCACCTCCTAAGGATGCCATTAAAACCCGAGTGCTTTTTCCGTTAATTCCCTCCAATGTTAAACGGACAGTATTTACATGTTTTGTTTTAAACGAATCTATTTTATAACAGATAGAAATGCCCATTTCATCTGACACTTGCTCTGTATTTTTCATTCTATCATCAGTCATATCCAACCCCAATAGGCCACCATCTATACCCAGTGTGGTTCCTTGCTCTCTATAATTTGGTGCCCAGGCACCATCCTTATCAAAATCAATATTGGCGTTTTTTAAGGGCTCATTTAATAAATCGAGGCACATTCTGGCTGCTCGCCATGATGCTGCCGTGTGTGAGCTGGAAGGGCCACGCATTACAGGGCCAATTACATCGTTGAAAATCCCCGGGTTCTTTTTCATAATTTATTCTTCTTTATCTAAATAAGTGAATTTATTTAATTCATCCTATCTTTCTGTGGCTAAATTTAAAAGATTAACTTCTTCATAATCAACGGAATTATCAACATAGAACCCTGGATTTTAAATTTTAAGGCATAATAGGAGAACCTCACTGTATATTATGAGCACCTACTGAAAAAGGTATACATTTATTGCAAAAATCACTAAAAATAATGGCTGCTTATATATGTTTTGCATTAAGGTAGCGTGCAAAAAAAAGAAACCATATAGGGCTTCTTAGTAGTTGACAATCATAAAATTAAATTTTAGCTTTGATTGGTTCAATGTAAAATATTTTTGAATGAAAGTGCGTATTTTAAAATACAACCATAAAACAAAAAATATTCTTTATCCAGTGATTTTTTTTATCATTTTGGCGATGTCATCATGCAAGGAGCAAGCTAAAAAAAGTGACTCCATTGAAGAGGTTACTACTATAAATTATCTGGAAGAATCAAACGAGTCATTTGACGAACGAATGAAATGGTGGCGCGATGCCCGTTTTGGAATGTTCATCCATTGGGGTCCTTATTCGGTGCCTGCCGGAGTTTATAATGGTAAAGAAGTGGATAATGTCGGTGAATGGATAATGAACAGTGCCCAAATTCCGATAACTGAGTATGAAGAATATGCGAAACAGTTCAATCCACTGAAATTCGACGCAAAAAAATGGGCTCGCACAATGAAAGAATCAGGTATGAAATATATGGTGATCACCTCCAAACACCATGATGGTTTTGGCCTATGGGATTCAAATGTATCTGATTATGACATTGTAGATTTCTCCCCTTATGGCCAGGATATATTAAAGGCACTTTCTGAAGCGTGTAAAGAGGAAGGCATCAGGTTTGGAGTTTACCATTCCATTATGGATTGGCACCATCCACAGGCCCAGGGACTCAATTATCCGGAATACAACACACAAGATTCACTAAAGATGAATTCTCAATTCCCGGAGTATTACACCAATTATTTAAAGCCACAAGTAACGGAGCTTATAGAGAATTATGACCCTGAAATAATATGGTTCGATGGGGAATGGATACTCGAATATACCCATGAAATGGGGCAGGAAATGTACCAATATCTTCGGGAGTTGAAACCTGGAGTAATCATCAATAATAGGGTCGATAAAGGACGACAGGGAATGCAGGGCATGAACAAGGAAGATGATGATTATGCCGGCGATTTTGGTACTCCGGAACAAGAGATATTGGAAGGGATTGCCAATGTTGATTGGGAGTCCTGTATGACCATGAACGATACCTGGGGTTATAAATTGAACGACCATAACTGGAAATCTGCAAAGGTGTTGATACATAATTTGATAGACGTAGCATCAAAGGGGGGCAATTATCTTTTAAATGTTGGACCCACTTCCGAAGGCGAAATTCCTGAACCTAGTTTAGAAAGACTCCAGGTAATAGGTGATTGGCTGCGTACTAATGGTGAAGTAATATATGGGACAGAAAAACTAAAAGCACATTTTAAGCAAGGTGACGACATACGCTTTACAAAAAAAAGAGGAGAACAGATTATTTATGCCATTTCTCTAAAATCTCCAAAAAAAGACCTTGTGCTGAAATACGTGAAACCTATGGAGGGTGGCAAAATAGAACTAATTGGATATGAGACTCCTCTTAATTACACGTATTCAGAAGAGGAAGGACTTTTAATAAATATACCTGAAGATGCTATTAGTACCACCGGCAACCAATATGCATGGTCCTTTAAAATCCATGGAGTAGAAAGAACCACAAAATGAAACCTGGTTGTTTTGTGTAAATTAAAGGCCTCCTGCGGACAAATACCATTTTGATAAATTAATGGGATACCCGATTTCCTTTAACGTATTCCGTAGTATTGGTTTTGATATGCTCTTTCCTTAAGTGGTCCTAAAATATTTCTCATCGCATGCCATCCCTCTTGCAAAGGAAATTTTTATCAAAAAACAATCGAAGTAGCATATCCCAATTTATGAATCCTTGCTGAAAAGAATATGCGTCAAAAACAAAAAAGTCCGGCATTTCTGCGATGAAGTAGAGTAAGCTCACTTCATCGCTATTCCTCTTTGGCTAGCACAATGGACAGTACTATAATAAATTAATTGAGCCCCATCTAAGTCTTCTGTTTGCTCTACCCCGGCAGTTGTTACTGTAACAGTACCATCTCCGTTGTCACAATATTCACTAACAACTTCTTGATCTAAAATGGAAAGTGAGCATGTTTGACATTTATTAACTCCCTCATCATTATCATCACTACCACAAGCAGCAAATCCGAACACTCCTATAGCTAAAATTGCGATCTTAAGTCTTTTCATAATATTATTTGTTTTTAAATTTTGGTTGATTTTAGGTATTTTACTGGTCTTATAACTATAAAACGGATGATATAGTATGCCTGTCAGTATAAACCATAAAAAAAGTCCGGCATTTCTGCGATGAAGTAGAGTAAGCTCACTTCATCGCTATTCCTCTTTGGCTAGCACAATGGACAGTACTATAATAAATTAATTGAAAAAATTATCCATGTCCGTAAAAATTATTCCCTCAAAAAGAAAAACTTATTCTCAGGAAGAAGCGTATAAGTCTAGTTTAAATTATTTTGATGGAGACGATCTCGCCGCCACAGTATGGATTAACAAGTATGCCCTAAAAGATTCTGAGGGAAATCTTTATGAGATTAATCCGGATGGCATGCATAGAAGGATTGCCAAAGAAATAGCTCGTGTGGAGCAAAAATATCCGAATCCCCTTACCGAAGGCGAGATTTTTGATCTGATCAAAAACTTCAAATATATTGTACCACAAGGAAGTCCTATGGCGGGTATCGGTAATCCATTTCAAATAGCTTCATTGTCTAATTGTTTTGTGATTGGGAATGAAGGCACTTCAGATTCCTACGGAGGAATAATGAAAATTGACCAGGAACAAGTACAATTAATGAAACGACGGGGAGGTGTTGGACATGACTTGTCCCATATCAGGCC
Source organism: uncultured Eudoraea sp. (assembly GCF_947260015.1). Lineage (GTDB taxonomy): Bacteria > Bacteroidota > Bacteroidia > Flavobacteriales > Flavobacteriaceae > Eudoraea. The sequence goes on from NZ_CAMYOM010000052.1 coordinate 10,834, forward strand.
AAAAGGATCAGCAGTTAAAAATTCTGCTTTAACCTCAACCGGCCTGGTGCCATTTATGGAGCGATATTCGAATTCCACACGCGAGGTAGCACAAGATGGACGCAGGGGAGCTTTGATGTTATCGGTTTCAATTAACCACCCTGATGCCGAAGAATTTATCGATGCTAAAATGGAGCGCGGAAAAGTCACAGGAGCCAATGTATCTGTTCGGATTGATGATAATTTTATGAACGCCGTTGAAAGCAACAATCCTTATACCCAAAAGTTCCCGGTTCATAGTGACACACCAAAGGTTTCAAAAACCATTGATGCCAAAAACTTATGGGATAAAATTGTACATAATGCCTGGCAATCTGCAGAACCCGGAATCTTGTTCTGGGATACAATTATCAAAGAGTCGGTGCCCGATTGTTATGCAGACCTTGGCTACAAAACAGTCTCTACCAACCCTTGCGGAGAAATCCCGTTATGCTCATATGATTCTTGCAGATTATTGGCCATCAACCTGTTCTCTTATGTCGAAGATCCATTTAAGAGCACTGCGAAATTTAACTTTACCCTGTTTAAAAAACATATTGCTGCAGCCCAGCGCATCATGGACGATATCATAGACCTGGAACTTGAAAAAGTAGAGGTTATTCTGGGAAAAATAAAATCGGATCCGGAATTAGAGGAAACTAAAGTTGTGGAAGTGCGATTATGGGAAAAGATTAAAGAGAAAGCTATACAGGGCAGGCGCACAGGAATTGGTATTACCGCAGAAGGAGATATGCTGGCAGCATTGGGATTGCGATATGGAAGTAAGGAAGCGAACGAATTTTCAATTGAAGTGCATAAAACGATTGCGTTAGAGGCTTATAGAGCATCTGTTCATACCGCAAAAGATCGAGGAGCCTTTGAAATTTTCGATGCGCAACGAGAGAAAGAAAACCCTTTTATTCTTCGAATAAAAGAAGCAGATGAAAAATTATATTATGAAATGCTGGAATACGGTCGAAGAAATATTGCTTTATTGACAATTGCCCCGACCGGTACAACAAGTCTAATGACCCAGACTACTTCCGGTATTGAACCGGTATTTCTTCCGGTCTATAAACGCAGGAGAAAAGTTAATCCCAACGAAAAGGATAGTAAGGTTGCTTTTATTGATGAAATGGGTGATTCATGGGAAGAATACGTAGTGTTTCACCATAGGTTTAAACAATGGATGACCGTAAATGGATTGGATACTGAAAAAGAATACAATCAGGAAGAGCTGGATAAGATTGTGGCCATATCCCCATATAATAAAGCTACTTCCAATGATGTGGATTGGTTAAGTAAAGTTCGTTTACAAGGCGCCGTTCAAAAATGGGTGGATCATTCTATAAGTGTTACCATAAATCTTCCCAATGAAGTCACTGAAGAGATGGTGGGCAAGTTGTATATGGAAGCATGGAAGGTTGGCTGTAAAGGAGTCACGGTCTATCGCGATGGCTCAAGATCAGGAGTGTTGATATCCAATGAAAGTGAAACTGAAGAGACACTTAACACCTATCCGACCAAACGCCCTCAGGTCCTGGAGGCAGATGTGGTACGATTTCAAAACAACAAGGACAAATGGATTGCTTTCATTGGTTTAATTGAAAAGCAACCGTACGAAATTTTTACTGGTTTGGCAGATGATGAAGACGGGATTTTAATCCCACGATGGGTAAATGACGGGCTGATTATTAAGAACAGGGACGAAGATGGAACCTCTCGTTATGATTTTCAATACAAAAGCAAAAGAGGGTATAAAACAACCATTGAAGGCCTTTCACATAAGTTCAATCCGGAATATTGGAATTATGCTAAACTTATTTCCGGCACAATACGACATGGTATGCCCATTGTAAAAGTTGTTGACCTTATCAGCAGTCTTCATTTGGAAGGCGAATCACTAAATACCTGGAAAAATGGAGTAGCCCGGGCTTTAAAAAGATATGTTACCGATGGTACCGAGGCAAAAGGGCAAAAATGTGACAATTGCACATCCACTAATTTAATTTACCAAGAAGGATGTCTTATCTGTAAAGACTGTGGTTCATCCAAATGTGGATAAAATTATAGCCTCATAGATCTGAAATTTTTGTCTTTACATTAGAGGAATGGATAAAAGCCTTTATAAATCAAAAAAACCGCTCAGTAAATTGAGTGGTTTTGCTGTTTCGCAATAAAGTAATTATTGTCGTTGGTTCCCGTTAAAATGGTTCTATTACAACTGCCGGCAGGTACTTTTATAAAACTCCTTTAGATCACAACATGATCATTATCATTGCCTGGCAGGCATCAATAAATTAATTTAATATCTAAATTAACTATATAGAATACTTGTCAACTATGGGAAAAATTTTAGATAAATTAAGGAAGGAATTAACGGACCAACTCACGTTTCATATGCGTAATTTCCTAGACCAAAGAGATCCTCGTGTTGGGGACAGAATATCTTTTGAAGTCTGGGCGATTAATCAATCTGATATGGAATTAAGAGATTTAAAAGGCAGTATAACTCCTGGTAAAGCGACTAATTTCATCCCAAGCACATTCAAAATTCCTTTTTTACCCGCAAATGGTAAATTGTTGGTAAAAGAATTTAAAAACATTGAAATTACTGGTAATCCAGATGATATTGTGCTGGGGGAACTAATTATGGACAGTATTGCTAATATTAAAGTTGAATGGAGGTCTGTACTATCTTCAATGAATCTTAAGCATAATAAAAAGGTGTTATTTAAAAAAGTCATACCTGCCTAATTCTTTTAGCCGGACTTCTTATTTTTAATATTTTACTTTGCTAATGATTGTAGGTGATTAATATTTAATTAAAATAATGGGCAGATCCGCTTACTTAATTTACCAAGAAGGATGTCTTATCTGTAAAGACTGTGGTTCATCCAAATGTGGATAAATCTATGGTATTAATGCTTTTCTTAGAATTTATAAGAGTGGTTTACTAAACCAGTAAATAATCAAATCACTTCAAAACCTGATAATGCTTAAAATATACTCCATCTTCTCCTGCATTATTATCCAGCAAGATCTTCAACTTTACAAGGACTTCGGCAATCTACTGAATGGACAGCCCAAGTAAAATGCCTTTGTATAGATAAAATCGAAAAAAATGTGTGACCTTTATACCAAAGTGTGTATATATTGTTAGGCTACCAAGAAGAATTATTTATATAGATGAATTCGAGTACAGCGCCAGAAACTTCTGCCGTTAGCATATTTGATGTTTCGGTCATAAGCGATCTTATCAAAAAGTATCGCCTATCACTGGACGAATCTTCTACAGCATTAAACCTTCAAGAAGTTATTTTTGTCGATTTTCTTGATTTTAGTAATGCTTACATCTCTCTGGCCAGTTCGGAATTTCAAAAACACAATGAAATTGTAAAGGGAGATGAATTGGGTTTGTATCTATTGCACTTTTCGCTTTCAGAACCTTTCAAAGATATGTTATTTCTTCATAGGGATGTTCTCCTTCAGCTATACATAGCCTATCACAAAAAAGTTGAAAACCTGGTCGATAAAGAGGCCATAAAAGAGCATTTCTTAGAAAGTAAGAAGATATTGCTGCAGGCCTTGGACAATTTTGAACAAAAAACACTCTTGGAACAGAAAGAAGCTGAACGTTTAAATAATACCAAGGGCGGTCTTGCCTCTAAGTTAATGCATAGACAAAACCCATGGAACATATATGAAGATCAGTTTTCCCTACTGCTGGAACAATTGATAGCCATTAATGTTTCGGGAAAATCCTTTAAGAATGAACTTGAGGTCTTTAAATCAATACGGAATTACACCGATGAAGTTTGCCAATCCATCTTAAAAGAGGCGGAACAGATGATCCTGTCTTTGGAAGATGGAATCAAAACCATAGAAGGGCTTACACAAGTCTCCCAAATAGACCAAACCGTGGTTTGGTTGGAAAATGTAGTATCGAAAATTGAACTTGACCACCCTTTGCAGGAAAATTTCACTTCTTATTTGGAATCAATGACGGCAACCTTAGGAAAGGTCAATCTTCCCATCACAACTTCCGAAGGAATGTTATTGACCAAAAAAATGGATTTGGGAAAAGCGGCGCAAAAATGGATCGATTATACTCCGTTACCCTATTTTATAGATTTATGGGAAAATCGGGTACAAGCAATTTCCTATTACAAGCTTAGGTGGTTGAATCTTGAAAACGCCTTGATGCTGGACAAAGCCAATAATTCTTTGGAAACCTTGCCGGTTCAACTCGATGGGTTTCGAAATGTTGGCACTTCCCTAAAGGAGTATCTTGAGAAACAAGAAAAAGTGATTGCAGAAATCCGAAAGGTTATGGAAACCGAGTTTTTGGGTACGAATATTTACCGTTCGGATGAATTTTTGGAGGTGTCGCTCCAATCCTCAATGTATCAATTAACATCACAACGCAAGGGATTTATAGACCGTTTTGGAGGAAGTTTTAAAAATATTCTCAACAAGCTGGGTTCAAAATATGAACATAACATAGTGGCCAATCCATCGCAAAGATTGGAACAGACGATGCTATGTATAGCCTATCGTATGTTCAAGGAGGAAAACGCCCATTATGACACAATTTTTCTAAACAAGAACTTTGTAGGTGACCTCTTTCTGGTCGATAGGCCTGATGAAGAGAACAAAATTTCGCAATCCGTAGGTATTTGGGAGTCAGGAATACACAAATCTATATTAGTACTGGGCAATCCGCTAAGTGGAAAATCTACCTTTTTGCAGAAAATGGCCAAAGAGCATTTTGGCAAACATGTTTTGTTTCTAAAGCCCGATAGTAATTTCGTCTCCGAAGGGCGAAAATTCAGTACCACAAAAGATCTAAGGGAAGCCTTAAAACAAGTTAAAAAGAGCATATACAATTCCCGCCCCGCCTTAATTATTGATGACCTGGAAGTATGGCGCAGTAAAGAACATCCGTTTTTGGAAAATGTACAGTCCCTCTTAGACTTTGTAGATTTGGAATCTGATCATGTTTTCATCATGGTTTCTGTTTCTGAAATGATGAAAAAACATTTGGATCATCGTTTGCCATTCTCAAATACATTTAGCAACTATATCAATATCGGCCAGGCTGATTTCAATACCATATACAAAGCTATTTTATTAAGAAATGGTGCTTCCCACCGCATTTTGGTAGACGAGAATGAAACTGCCTTAACAGATAAACAGATAGAACAAAACATACGAAGACTTTGTAGAACCCTCGACTTTAATTTGGGGGAAGTACTTCAAGCCTGGACCTACGGAACAACGATGATTGCCGATAACAAAGTAATCTATAAAGACCGCCACGTAGAGTTTGCAGATTTTTTCACTTCAAAGGAATTACTCGTTCTAAAATATGTTGTTCTATATACCTATGTCAATGAGATTATTTTAAAGGATTTTCTTGGAAAACGATTTGACCAGACCTATAAATCAACCTTACGCAGGCTGACCAATACCAAGGTACTCCTTCGCGATGAGATCGGCGAACTACGGATTAATTCGGTTTTGGCCCATGATATACGGGAACTTTTGAAATACCACGGAATGCTCAATTAGATGGAAGATATAACCACATTTTATTCATGGAAAGGGCTTTGGTACCTCTTACTGGTGCTTATAGTTATTTATTGGGTATTAAAGTTCGTCTCGTTCATTGTAAAGAGTTTTGCAAAGCGAAACGTCACTAACAAAAAGGTAGCCCAGTTCTTTGATAAACTATTGATACTCTATAAGCCGATCGCCTTTGTGATACTGCTTTTGGATTTTATTTCAATAAACTATATCACCCATGCCATGTTACTGCTAATCCTCGGGGTGTTCGGTTATAGTCATATAAGAAACTACATCAGCGGACTTTTTTTCAAGACCAACCCATTGGTTGAAATAGGGGTGCAAATAACTACAAATAATATTGGCGGTGAGTTAAATAGTTTACTCCCTTTTGGCATGATTCTCAACACCGAAGATGGAGAGCGATTTCTGGGATATCATACCATTGAAAAGCACGGTTTTTTGATCAATGCGGCAACGGATACCACTTTACGACAAACCGTTTATTTATATACCCCTTTTGATAAAAAGGACATATTAGACCTTCTCTTTGACAATCCCATCCTCAATTTTGATCAGGTACCAACTGTCAAATCTACCGAAAGTACCGGAATACTCAGATTGCAATACACGCTTGAAAAAGGTGCTACAACAGAAGATCTAGTTGCCTTTTTAAATGCGCATGACATTGAAACAAGTTTAACTTTTAGAACCGAATAACCATGGAAATCATTTCTTCGTACAATCTCATAATTGAAGTGTCGTTGATCATCATATTCTCTTTTTTCTTCAACGGCATCTCTAAACGTACCAACATTCCTGCTGTACTTATGCTTATTGTTCTTGGAGTGGTATTGCAATACGGTCTCAAATTTGCCGAGGTTGGAGAAATGAACTTTTTCCCTATCCTTGAACTTTTGGGTATAGTTGGGTTGATCATGATCGTGCTTGAAGCTGCACTGGAACTGGAACTAAAAAGGGAAAAATTGATGCCCATCCTAAAATCAATGGCCGTTGCTCTTATTGGCCTTGTAGTATCTGCATGGATCGCAGCATTGATTCTGTATCAGTTTATCCCTACCATGACCATGCAATCGGCATGGTTGTATGCAACGCCCTTGTCCATTTTATCAAGTGCCATTATAATTCCGAGTGTCTCCGGTTTGAAGGAAAACAAAAAGGAGTTCCATATTTATGAAAGTACCTTTTCCGATATTATAGGCATTATGATGTTCTATTTTTTGACCGCAAGATTAAACCCTGCCCAAGATTCAGGTGTTATTGGATTCACGGGAAATTTAATCTTGACCATCGTCATTGCCCTAGTGGCCAGTTATGCGATCATAATGATATTTCAAAATATCAAAAGCAATGTAAAGTTGTTCTTGCTGATTGCCGTATTATTACTACTCTATGCCGTAGGCAAGAAGATGCACCTTTCCTCGTTGATCATCATCCTGATATTCGGTCTGGTCATCGCCAATATGAAAGTGTTTTTCCAAGGAAAGTTGGCCAAATATCTCGATTTTAAAAAGGCGCACCATATTTATCATGAATTACATACCATTACTGCAGAAACGGCCTTTGTGGTACGTACTTTTTTCTTCGTCATCTTCGGTTTGACAATAGCAATCACTTCATTGTTCGATTTGAACGTAGCCTTGATCAGTACCTTGATCATCTTATCCATCTATGCGATACGATACGTGTTATTGCTCCTTTTTGTGGGCAAAGATGTAATTCCCCAGCTCTTCATAGCACCTAGAGGTTTGATTACGGTACTCTTGTTCTATGCCATCCCTTTAGAAGCACAGATAGCCGAATTCAACCAAGGTATCCTGCTCTTTGTTATCATAGGCACCAGTCTTATCATGACATTTGCAATGATTTACGACAAGCGAAGAAGTGCCAAGGCTATCGATTTGGCAAAGTCAAGAAAAGTAGGATCCGTCAGTTGGAAGGCACCAACAATAGACTAGCTGTTATAGCTGAAACAGCTACCTTATTTCATGAAATCATAAACCCACAGGGACCAACGGCAAGTGTTCTTCCAGTTATAATGCCTTTTTTCATCCTTTATTGAATAAATTTTCAGGGCGATGAAATGATCAAATTCATTAATTTCCAGTCTTATTCCCCAAAATACCAACTAATATCTACTCTAATGAAAATACTTAGTAAATGGCTTAGGACCGCAGCACTCTATTTTATAACGGTTATTCTTTTACAGGGTTGTGTGGTTTATGACCTGAAAAACCCTGTAACCCTTAATCAGGCATTTGAGCAACAGAAAAAGGTTAAGGTTAAAACAAATACTTATGAAACCATAAAATATAGGTACATTTCATTTGAAGATGGCCAGTTCTACGGTGTTAATAAAAAATCTGGTGAATTCATCAGGGTGCCATTAGACAATACTGATATCATTCAGGTATTCGTACAAAACAAATCTGCCTCAACGTGGGTTACCGTTGCCGTTATAGCAGTGCCTATAATAGCTTTGGCAATAATTGCAATTGTATTATCGCAGGATTCCATTATAGATCCTGACTTTTTAAGTGGGGCTAACTAAAGGTGACTAATTTGCATGCCTTTTTTACGATTGCAAGAAACAAAACTCTTCATAAGAGGTTATAAAAAAGGCAACATTTCTGCTACCCCTCTCATTTTAGGTGTATTTCAATAGAAACAAGCCACTCATTAAAGTGAATGGCTTTTCTTCATCTGTTGGGATAGTCAATCTCATTGAAAGTACTTCGCAAGATTAGTTTAAGCATCCTTTTCCCTTGGTTGGTTTTGAAATATGCTTCGTGGCGAAGCGCGTCTTTTTTACTAAGGAAAAACTCACAATAGATTACTATAAGAGGCCTTCTTTTTGAAGTACTTATAGTTTTTCCTGCATTATGATTTCGTATTCTTTGTTCCAGATTGGTTGTAAATCCATGATAAAGTAGAAGGTCCCTTTGGCTTTGAAGGACATATACACAGTAAGGAAGAATCATGGGCTTAAAATAGGTCGTGTCAATGCATAGGAAATGCATAAAAACAAAAAACCCATGCATTATGCATGGGTTTTGATATTGATGGCCATGAAGTAGAACAAAGTTCACTACATAGCCATAAAGCGAGCCTGTCTCTACTTCGGCGCCCCCCTCTTGGACTTCCCGCCAATGGCGGGATAAACTTCTCATCCAAGTTTTCCCACGTAAAAAAAGCCACTCACTTTCGTGAATGGCTTTGGTATTGCGATGAAGTGAGCTCCGCTCTACTTCGGCGCTCCCCCTCTT
>NZ_CAMYOM010000053.1 GCF_947260015.1 uncultured Eudoraea sp.
ATATAATACGATTATTATCGGAGGAGGCTTAGCCGGCCTGACTGCCGGAGCTACGCTTTCAAAATTTGGAAAGAAAGTACTCCTTTTGGAGCAACACTATAAACCTGGTGGTTGTGCAACTACCTTCAAGCGAGGCGATTTTATCATTGAAGTTGGCTTGCATGAAATGAGTGGCCTGGCAGAGGGCGGTACTGTTAGGAGAATTTTCAAAATGCTCGATGTAGACAAGCACGTTCAGTTTGAGAAAGTACCCGAATTCTATGGTATACTTTCAGATAATGAGGACTTTGTTTTTCCACATGGTTTTGATGAAGCTACTAAAGCCCTTGTGAGCAAATATCCTGATGAGAAAAAGGCTATTAAGAAATTTATGAAATTGATAGCAGGCATTAGAAAGGAAGCACACAGTTTGCCTCGTAATCCATTGGTAAGCAAATTGATATATCCGCTAATGCCCTTACTTTACCCCAACCTGGTAACGGCAACACGACACACGGTGGGGTCCTGGTTAGATAAACACATCAGAAATGAAGGTCTAAAACTTGACCTTACTGCGCATATTGCTTACTGGGGCGATGATCCGTACACCTTGTCAATGTTCTACTTTGGCCTGCCGTTCTCTGGTTTTATTGAAAGCGGAGGTCATTTTATTAAAGGAGGTTCACAAAAGCTCTCCGATCATCTCGCCGCTTATATTGAAGCACATGGCGGTACTGTACTATTAGGGAAAAAAGTTGAGAAGATCATCACTGAAAATGGTAAGGCCTCGGGAGTCACATTTAGAGAGGTTTATAACAAAAATGAAGAGCCTATTACTATTACTTGTGATAATGTAGTGGCTAACGCACCCATGCCAACAGTGCCTGCTTTACTGGATGAGCCTTACGCAAGCGCTCTTAAGGAAAAGATCGGTTCGAACCCTGATTCAGTCTCATTATTGTGTATGTACTTTGGCTTTAGGGAAAAACTAGATCGATTTGGTGTTAAATACTATTCAAATTATATACAAGGGGAAGATATAAAAAGTCTCAAAGATGTACATCCGAATCAGCTAGGTGATTGGAAAAAACGTAGTTTCATCTTTGTAGATTATGAAAAGGTCGATGCCGGATTGGCACCATCGGATAAAGCTGCAGGTGTGATCTGTACTGTAGCTTATCTGAAAAACTGGGAAAACCTTAGTCATGATGACTACAAGGCAAAAAAAGAGGAGGTAGCCCAGATCTTAATGAAGCGCCTGGAAGAGAAGTTCCCGGGTATTTTGGAAAGCATAGAATATTACGAGTTATCTACCCCGAAAACTATCATGCGGTATACCTCTAATCCCAGTGGAGCAGTTTACGGTTTTGCTCAAACCTTGCAATTAACAGCTTCTAAACGATTTAGAAATAATTTCTTGATTCCAAACCTCTATTTCGCGTCGGCCTGGGCTTTTCCTGGCGGGGGCTTTGAAGGTAGCATTACAGGTGGGTTTTTGGCTGCCTTGCAGATGAATAAAGACAAAATCTGGTCCGAATGTGATGATGAAAAGTATGTTGACAAGAGAGTTGTTGCGCTCTCGGAGCGCAAAAAGTTAGATGTCAAAACGCTCGAATTGAGCTTTGAAAAACCTCCCGGATTTCAATGTCAGAAAGGACAATATTCCATTCTCAATCTCACAAACCCCAAGGTAACCCAACTGGACCTTCCCTATCGATGGCTTCCTGTTAATTCGAATGGTGAGGAAGATCACGTAAAGTTTCAAATTGAATTGGATGGCAGCAGCTTTTCTAAAAGTTGTGAGGGTATGGATATTGGTGATCAGGCTTTGATATTTGGTCCTATAGGCTAGTTTAATTTTGTTATACCAACATCTAAAACAATGTATTATGAACGGAGCAATTTTTTTCTCAGGTAAGTACGGGAGTACCGAGCAATATGCCAACTGGATTGGCGACGCCACAGGATTTCCTGTATTTGACATCAAGGATCCCAATGCCGATCCGGCAAAGTACGAGTATTTAATATTGGGCAGTTCAATTCACTATTTTAAGCTATCTATCCGAAAATGGGTAAGATCAAATTTATCTATCCTTAAAGACAGGTCGAAGATCTTGTTTTCGGTCTCAGGTGCGGGGCCAGGGGATAAACTCGACCGTTGGGTTGCTGCTTCCCTTCCTTCCGGGCTGGCTTCACAAATGCAGCATGTGGGCCTTCCAGGCAGGTTAGACCATTCAAAAGTTAGTTGGTGGGTTCGGAAGATGCTGTGGATAGGCTCCCTTATCAATCCCGATCCCGAGGCCGGTAAAGAAGAGCGCTATGGTTTTGACCATGTCGATAAAGAAAGCATCAAACCCATATTAGAAATGGTAAGGCAATTTAAACATAGTGAAGTGCCAACATAGTAATAGCCAAAAGGAAGTTCTAAAAGAAAATTAAAATGGCTTACAGTTAAATTCTATATAGATGGAAAAAAAACTAAAGATAGTAGCGATCTGTGGAAGCCCGCACAAAGGGAATACTTACAATATACTTAGACTGCTTAAGCAAAGTAATCCTGAAATAGATTTCAAGATTCTTATGCTTTCTGAACTAAACCTTAAGGATTGCTTAGGGTGTTATTCATGTATCAATATCGGAGAAGAAAATTGTCCTCTTAAAGATGATCGTGATATGATTATTGAAGAAATGAAGGATGCCGACGGGACCATATTTGCATCTCCTACCTACGCAAGAACGATTAGTGCATTAATGAAGAAATTTGTAGAGCGAACAAGCTATATTGCTCACAGACCAATATTTTTTGGAAAATACGCCATAGCGCTTACCACCTGTGCGGGATTTGGTGCTGACTTAACATGTAAATATTTAAATGAAAACTTCACTCAAAGTGGATACAACTTTGTGCCATCCGTGGAGCTTAAGGTGGCAACAAAATCTGAAAATGAAACAGATTATAATCGTATGAAGGCATTAAATGGATATGAAGAGCTTCTTAATGCAATTAAATCTCATGAGAAATTTGAACCCTCATTAGGCCAATTGGTGTATTTCAATATCTTCAAATCTATTTCAGAATGGAATAAATTGAAAGGATGGGCCGATTACAAGTTCTACAAGGACAAGAAAGATTTCTATAATGATATCAAAATTCCCTTTGTGAAGAATAAAATAGCCAAGTGGATCGCTGGAAGAGAAACTAAGAAGTTGATGGCGAATAGATAGCGTTATATTTAAATGGAAAAATCAGCTAAAAATAAAAAAAACACACGAATTGCGATTGACTTCGTACATCCCTAAAAAGCAATCCCGGGCAAGCATAAAAACGAACACAAGCTAGCGCTTGTTCGTTTTTTGATTCCTTTACCTTTTGAAAATGAATTTTCAAGGCATTCAAAGTCTCAATCGTATAATTTTAAAAGGGATTCACCTTGTGCATCCCTACAACCTCAGATCATGCTTAGGTTGTTCTGCTAGCTCCAGTATCTTTATGTTTTTTATGTAACAATTAATTATAAAATACATTTATTTAGTTGTTCAGGCAACTTCAAGCCGGCAATCAGGGTTATTAAGTTAAACGACCTTACAAAACAAAAAAAAGTACTTGGAAATAAAGGAAGTTATCAAGCATTGTAAATCAGGAAATCAAATTGCACAGGGCGTTTTGTTTAATCTGCATTATCAGCAAATGTACAACTTGTCCATGCGTATTTTATCTAACCATCATGATGTTGAAGATGCACTTATTATATCATTTACAAAAGTTTTCAATAGCATACAGCAATTTGAGTACCGCGGTGATAACAGTCTGAAAAAATGGATTAAAACCATTGTCATTAATGAATCGATAAGGCATCTAAATACTAAAAATAAAATCAGATACAATGAGAGCTTACTTGAATACGAAACCAATACGGACTATGCAGCTGATATAATTGATATTGATATCGAGCAGGCGTTTTTCATAATTGAGGCTCTGCCTGCTGGTTACAGAATGGTTTTTAACCTGTTCGCAATAGAAGGTTATTCACACAAAGAAATAGCTGAACTACTGAATATTTCAGAAAGCACTTCAAAATCGCAGTTGAGAAAAGCAAGGATGAACATAATTGAAAGAATTAATAAAGCTAAGAAAAATGGGAACTAATAAAATTGATTCATTTTTTAGGAAATCGATAAATGAATCAGAGGACTTTTACGAAACAGAAGCAAATGTTGCTAAAGAAAGAATATGGAAACAAGTTCAGCACAGAAAGAAAAAGCTCGTAATACCACTTTTTTTCCGCCTATTAGCGGCAGCATGTGTTTTACTTCTTATTTCTACTTCAATTTTATTTGTTTCAAACCTCAAATCACAAAAAAGGATAGAAGCACTTGCTAAAACAAATACCGACCTAAAAAACAAGGTCGAATTAAATACCAAAAATGAATTAATCAAAAATGAATCATTAATTGCTGCTAACATCATAACACACGACACCGTTTTTATTGAAAAACAGGTCGTAGTTACTAAACCTATTGTCCTGAAAGAACGAATTACTGACACTGTTTACATCCAACAAATAGAATATATTGAAAAAGAAATTTCTCCTGAATCAATTATGGCTATTGAGAATAATATTCCAGCAGATTCAACTTATGAAATTACGACAGATGCGTATGAAACAAAAATTTTAATTAGTAATACCGCAGCTTTTAAAAAAGAGAAAAGAAAAAAAATCCAATTCAAATTTGGCGGTAATCAAAGTCCTGGCAATGATGGAGCAATAGCTCTTTCATCAAAATTGCAAAATTAGAATTTAAAGCGGATAAATAAATCCAATTTTTAATAATAAAATACTTGAAAAAATGAAAAAAATAACATCAATATTTACACTTACCGCACTGTTAATGTTCAGCAGTTTTATATACGGACAAAAAACCGCTATCGATTCGGCTTGTGTCCAAATTGAGAACAAAGCAGGGATGAATTTGGCAATTTATAGTTATAAAAACTTAGCTGAAAACGTGGAGAAAGATTTTAAAAGCTTTCAATTAATACTTAAGGAAACCAAAGATATTCCTGAAAAAATACCATATTCTATCAATTATGAACCAAATAAATCGGTGACAATTAAGCAAACCGAAGAAGGCGAAAGAGTGATATGGGAGAACGGCGAACAAACCATCTATCAGTTTAACAAGCAATGCAATATACTATCAGACACATACTTTTTACAAATTCAGTTTAATGAACTCGATGAATTAATTTCAGACAGCCTACTTACTCAGCTTTTGGAGGTTATTGATACCACCACCGCTATTCAGGGAAGACACTCAGCAATTTACAACTATACATTTGATGGGATGCAGCTATCTCAAAAAAAACAATACGACATGTTGAGCGAGCAAACAGATATGCTTATGCTTAGCGGTGGCGTTGGCGTTAACTTGATTAAAAGTGAACCTGTTATTGATATTTCGGCGGAAATGGCGTTTGCTTTCAGGAAGAAACGGACCTTACAAAATCGGTACTATGTTTCGTATAATCTGCTATTTGATTTTATAGAAGAATCTACTGTCAACGTGAATGGTTTTCTCAATATTGGTTATAAGTATAATTTGTCCAAAAAAATTAATAAGCCCAATTGGCTTGGTGTAGAACTGGGAGTTTTGGTAAACCGGCAAGGCGAGCTATTTGGGAAAAACACGTTCAAGTTAGGTGTAAACTGGGAATTAGGGAAATACATATCCGTAGCTCCACAATTGTATATGTCAGACAATTTTGACCAGTTTTATCCGGCAGTGCGCATAGGTTTTGGTTTTTAAGGTGTTGAAGCATTAATCAGGAATACATATTTAAGGACGGGTCAGAATTCTCGGCTCCCGCCACGCTTGTCTGGTTTTTGATCCCGTAACAGTTCATTTTAAGAGGGATTCACTTCGTGCATCCCTAAAAAGTAATCCGGGGAAAGCATAAAAACCAACCCAGGCCAGCCCTTGTAGTAAGGGATCTAAGTTTGATTTGTTAAAATTCCAGGGCTTGTTTAATGATATCGATTATCTTAGTCCCTAAGGTAGTTTTGTAATTCTGCAATCTTTGCTGTGGTATTGAATACTCCTCCATAAAATGAAGTTACTGTTGCCGATGATTCATCCTTTATTCCTCGGGAGGATACACACAAATGTTTGGCATCAATAATGACAGCAATGTCTTCAGTACCTAGAATATGTTTCAAATCTTCAGCAATTTGATTTGTTAATCTTTCCTGTACTTGAGGTCGCTTGGCATAATAATGTACAATTCTATTCAATTTCGATAAGCCGATTACTTTTCCTGATGAGATATAAGCTACATGGGCTTTTCCTATTATGGGAACAAAATGATGCTCACAATTTGAATAAAAAGTAATGTTTTTTTCAACCAGCATTTGGTTGTATTGATACTTATTATCAAACAATGCTATTTTCGGTTTATTAGAAGGATTTAATCCGGAGAAAATTTCATCAATATACATTTTAGCCACACGCTCGGGTGTTCCTCTTAAGGAATCATCGGTTAAATCTAAACCCATCACATCCATTATTTCTTCAAACAATAAGGCTATTCGTTGCTTTTTTTCAGAGTCTGATAGTTTAAATGCACTAGGTTTCATAGGTGTTTCTAAACCTGTGTATAAATGATCATCTCCAATATCATTATTAGTAAACCCTTTCAGCTTGAAACCATTTTTCTTTTCTACTAATGTTTTTGTATTCATTTTGTCTTTGTTATGTGTTATAAGCGCTCTATCGCTTTAATAAAATTTTTGCTAAAATTAGTCTTTAGGAGGTTTTGAAATTATCAATGATGACGTTTTTAGCCTTTAAATCGAACATCAAATTATAAAGCCCAAAAAAGGTTCTGTTTATGTAAATGAAATGCTTTGAACCTCTGTTGCCATTCATTTTTCGTAGTTCTGTATTTTTTGAATAACGTTCACCTAATTCACTTAATTTTCCAAAGAATATACCATCCGAGAAGTCAAAATTTTCTTCTTGAAAAGGTAGGGTGAATAAACTCAATAACTCATGAAACATTTCGGTAAAAAATTCAATTTCTTCTTTTGAATCGTCTTCACGCAAAATTTCCAATTCAAACAATTTCGATGAAAAATAATCAGGATTATTGATATTATCGGGTTCTGCTAATTCAAAATACGGCACATAAAAATCATTTGGAATGGTTTTCATACATCCAAAATCCAAAGCAATTAATTCACCATTTTCAGACACCAAAAAGTTCCCGGGATGCGGATCAGCATGTACTTTTCTTAACTTATGAATTTGGAACATGTAAAAATCCCAAAGCGCTTGCCCGAGTTGATTTGCCTTTTCTTGATCCGTGTTATATGCTGTAAACTCAGATAGGTGCTCACCGTTCATATAGTCCATTGTAATGATACGGTCATTGGATAAGTCCTCATAATATTTAGGAAACAAAAGGTTTGGAATGTTAGAACAGGCTTTGGCAATTTCCTTGCTTTGTTGCACTTCCAACGCATAATCTGTTTCTTCAATAAGTTTTCCTTCAACTTCCTTAAAGTATTTGTCTGAATCTTTTCCCTTAATATTAAACATTTTCATAGCAATAGGCTTAACAAGAGCCAAATCGGACGCAATACTTTGAGCAACTCCTGGATATTGGATTTTCACAGCAAGTTTTTTCCCATTTTTTTCTGCCACATGCACTTGTCCGATGCTGGCGGCATTTACTGAAGTCGTATTAAAGGAATCATATAATTCGTTGGGCAATTTGCCAAAATAATTTTTAAAGGTTTTCAGTACCAATGGGGAAGATAAGGGTGGAACTGAAAATTGTGATAATGAGAACTTTTCGACATAGGATTGAGGCATGATACTCTTTTCCATGCTCAGCATTTGAGCCACTTTAAGTGCACTGCCTTTAAGTTGCTTCAGGCCATCGTAAATATCCTCTGCATTATTTTCATTGAGACGCGTTCTGGCCAGATGTTCAGTCTTTGTTAATTTATCGCCATAATATTTAAGGTAATTAACCCCAACTTTCGCTCCGGTTGATACTAGCTTGGAGGCGCGATGTATTTTTGTGACAGGAATATTATCGATTGTTTTCATCTATTACCCTAATACTGGTGGATTTTTTCTTTGAAGATGAATTTTCCAAAGTCTATCATACTTTTAAGTGGAGCCACGTTCAAGACGTCGAAGCTTGTATTTACTGATTTTTCAATAAAAATGTCCGTTTTTTCAAAAGAAGCTGAAGTATCGTCCATCCAGAATTTTAAAGTCAATAATAATTGTAGCCAAGCAGTTTCTTGCAACGCTCTTGTCTGTATCTTATCGATTTGTTCTTGATTAATAGTGATCATTTCAATGTCTAAACTATCAATATAGTTTGTAAAACTCTTTTTTAAACCAGAAAGAAGTGACAATCCTTTCAAATTATTTTTATGCTGATGTAAAACATAAATAACATAACTTCTGTTAGCCGTAAGATTTTCAAAAAAGGTAAAATAGAAACTTAATAGTTTATTGCGCGAATCATATGATTGATACTCTTTACTTTTACCTAAAACTGTAATGGTATTATTAAAAAAAGTGTTGAATACTTGCTTTTCAATAGCTTCAAATGAACCAAAATGCATATAGAATTTTGATTCTTCAAAATTATTGGCTTTTGCAAACGCATATACAGATTTAGGGTTTTCGTTATTTTCAATGACATAATCCATGTAAAATGAAATAATGTCGTTTTGGGTAATTGTTTTCTTTTTGGCCATGGCTCTGTTTTGTAAAGTGCAAGATATTAATTGTTTAATAAATTGCAATATAAATTAAACAAAGTTTAACACAGGCGTTAAGGAAGTTTTTTTACTGCCATCATATAGATAGGCTTGGAAATTGAGGAGTGTCCAGGGAAACGGTTCGTTTTACGAAACTAGTACCTTTCATAGGATACATTGATGTCCGTAGTGCTATTATAATTCTTCAACTAGTTGAATGTTATTTCCGCAA
This sequence comes from uncultured Eudoraea sp., assembly GCF_947260015.1. Lineage (GTDB taxonomy): Bacteria > Bacteroidota > Bacteroidia > Flavobacteriales > Flavobacteriaceae > Eudoraea. Next base: position 8,995 of record NZ_CAMYOM010000053.1, read on the forward strand.
GTGTCGTTAAAAACTGTAACTTTTACAGTCCCCATTTCGGTGGGTTTCATACTGAATTCAACACCAAGCTTTGTAAGCCGGTCATATTCATATTGAACATCATCAACATCGAACTGAGTGTAGGGAATTCCGGCACCCATCAATGCATCTTGATAGACTTTAGATGGTTCAAAATGATTAGGGGCCGGTTCAAGTAGGATTTCAGGTCCTCCTTGTGCTTATTTAGAGACTAAAGTTAACCACCTATTACCTCCTTCTAATGGCATGTCAAGTTTTTTAATAAATCTCAATTTTTCGGTATAGAATTTTAATGCTTTTTCCTGGTCGTTAACAGGGATACTAATAAGTTTTACCTTCATTGTTTTACTAATTAAGATTAAGGCTCGTAAGTTCTATAATCAAGATTTAAGTTGCTTCCTGAAAGTTGCTTTTTTTGAAATTCAAAAGGTAATTATCCATTTTTACTCTTAAATAAGGCACTAAAACGGTTCATTTTAAAAGGGATTCGCAATGTACATCCCTAAAAAGTAATCCGGGGCCGGCAAGGAATCCATCACAAGCTTTCCCTTGTCTGTTTTTTAGAACTTTAGAAAACAACGTAAATAGCAGTAGATCTTAGTTCCGGTCTCTTAAGTACCCACATTTTATTCTATCTTTTTTTACAAATCATGTCGGGGCAATTAGAACTTATTTTTATTCTTTCTAAATGAATATTATCGTAACTTACTTTGAGTTAATTAGATTGATAGTTTAATAAATTCATTTGTAGTTCTATGGAAGATAAAAACCAAGGATCGGAATCCAAACCGACAAAAGGTATAACCAGGCGGAGTTTTATAAGGGGTGCTGGATTATCTACTGCAGGCAGTGTACTTTT
>NZ_CAMYOM010000054.1 GCF_947260015.1 uncultured Eudoraea sp.
TTTTTTGAAATGGAAAAGTATTATTCTTCAAAGTGGTATAGATCAGCCAATCTATAAACCAAAAAGTTGATGATTTCTGTATCGGAAGAACCTCTGCTAAACATTAAATAGGCATTTTCTAATTGTTCTTGCTTAAAGTAATCCAGATCGTCAGAACCATATTCACTAAAGGCGTTCCATGATTTTAGCCCTTCCAGCATTTTCCAGTGTGCTTCATACCTCAATTTGGCTATAGCTAATTGTTTTTTATACTCGGATCTGTCTGGTCTGTTTTTAGAGGTTTTGAGTAAGATATTATATTCCTCCAGCAAGTGCTGATCGGCTTTTTTTGCCTCGCTAATCAGATTATAATAGGCCCTTGAAACATAGGAGTCATATAATTCAACAAATAAGCCGGCCCTTTCCCGGGCTTTAGGCGTCATTGTTGCCAGAACCCCCTGCTCTGTCGAGGAATAAAGATCCTCAATGGGCTCATCACTCAAAGAAGAAGTGACATTAAAGGAATTGATCCATGCAGCTGACCGGGTGGTTTCTTTCCAAGTTTTCTTATATTCCTTTTGGAAGTAATTCTGAGACGTATTACATGCCGTTAAGGAGATGACCAACATTATCAATGCTATCCCTGAAAAAATACGCAGATCGTTTTTTCTTTCCATTTTCGCCAACAGGATTATAATCCTTTTTTGAGCTCCTGTTCTAAAGAGAGCAGATTTGACCTCAAGTAACGAAAAGAAGGATATAGAAAAAAGAAATGCCTTTAAAGGGACTATATAGTCGATGAGGATGCTTCAAATAAGTTTATCTAATACAAAAACCCATGGCAAATGGCCTGGCTGTCAAAGCACAGGTCCGCACATTTAAGTAATAAATGCTTCCAGAAGAATTAGAAGAGCAGTTGTTTAGATAATAACGTGCTATATTCTCTCGAATACCAAGCGGTAATGATCCATTACCTCATTTTCAAAACAGACTCTGTTCGGACTAAGTTTGAAAATAGCTACCAGGTGCCTGAATTCTTTATCCGTAAAATAGCGAGGAATTAGTGAAAAGTATAGCCAATATTTTTTCAAATTAAACTTCCTGAATTTTTTTCTCCATTGTGCGATAGTTTCAATATAATCTAATCTTCCGCTACTCTGGGAAATCAATTTGAAATAAGGTTGAGAGCTACTGATAACCATTTCCGGTCCATAAGGTAGCCAGGAACCCGGGAATTGCTTTACCATTAATGCCATAATGTAGGCTGTAGATTCTTTCCCGGCATTTAAATCCAACTCATTAAAAGGAATCATGTTCTTACTAAATGTCATTGTTTGCATATAAAACCGTTTTCCTGATGGCAACAGCTCACTGAGGGTCCTGAAAAAATCACCATAGACTTTTTCCTGCTTTCCTTCCTGCCATTCTTCCACTGAACAGAAATGTTCCAGTCCCCCTATGCATGTAATAGCGTCGAACGTTCCGAAATCTTCAGGTTTGACATTACGACAATCTTTTACCACTACATTAAATCCATTTTTTTGACAAGCTTCGGCCTGCCCCCTGGAAAGGGTTAACCCTATACTAGATGCCCCTCTTTCTTTCACAATATATCTGGTAAATGGTGCCCAGCCACAGGCCATATCAAGAACTTTACTTCCCTTTTTAATTAGTAAGCTATCGGCAATGAACTTGTGCTTTGCTTTTTGGGCTTCTTCAAGAGTCATCGAAAAATCCCCATCATATTTAGCCCCGCTGTAATCACCGGTTTCTCCCATACTTAGACGAAAGATCTGGTCGATTGTGGTATAGGTGAAGTCCAGATCCTTTTTATCTGCCATACGAAATTAGTGTATAGAATTAGTTAAGACATGTCCTGCAATTTACGGTTTTTGTGAAGGGAGTCAATGGTATTTAGACCATAGTTTTTAATGTTTATACATTTCCTTTAGCCTATGGCATGTTATTGCGCTATTGGTTTCCTCAAATTGATTTATGTGCATAGAAATGTATTTATATCCTGCTATTTGACAGCTTGTCAACTTTTTGGATATCCGAATTGTAACACCTTTTCTAATTTTTAATCTCTCCCTTTTACAAGCATTTTCAATTTCAAAAGGTTCTATTAATTTTTTGAGTTTTTTGTGTAAGAAGTCTAAATGGGCATAGAAATTTTAAAAAAAACGGGATACAAAAAAGGCTGCTATGAAAGGCGTAAGGTTCAAAACCGTTGCATTATATAAAACTATAAAATTTGAACCTTGGGAACTTTAAACTATATTATACACTATTAAATGATTTAAATCCCAATTCATGAAAACACAGACCTTATTTGATGCCATACACTTTATAAATACCCATGAACCTACAAAAGAATATATTCAGAAACATGAAGCTGCCCCTAAAAACTTTGAGATTTACCAAATTTCGGCAACGGTAGGCAACTATGAAGATAGTATTGTACGGGTTTTAATAAATTTTGCCAAAAGGGCCAATGCAAAAGGACTGAATGAGGATGTTTTTATAGACATTCAAGGTAATGATCTAACCGATTTCAAAATTATAAAGATCACCCCGGTTGAGTTTCGCCCTTGATCAATTAAAGCTTTTCCAAAATGTGTTGTAGCATACTATCTGACCAATAAATCCAAGCTAAACAAATAGATTGGATCTCTTTTTATGTGGTCTGCTTCCTTCACTACGTTACTGTGGACATGTCCGCCTTCACTAAGTTTCGGCCGGCGGGCTGGGTTAGTTCGCTTCGCTCTTGGAGCAGAGAATGCCAGTTGCTGCAAACCTGCCTGCCGGTTTACCCTCCAGAGGCGGGCAGGCCCTCCAGAGGCGGGCAGGCCCTCCAGAGGCGGGCAGGCCCTCCAGAGGCGGGCAGGCTCATCTTGAACGGAGAACAAATCAATTGAACTCAAACTTTTATTAATATTTTCTTTTTATATAACCAATAGCAGAGGTGCCATAAGAAGAAAATAGATGTGAGAACTCCGCTATGAGCAAAAACATGGTTAAACCTCTGTAAAAATCAAGTTAACGTAGTCGATTGTTGATTTGTCCCTGTGGTTTGCTCATATTGTTTAAATGTACTAAACATATGTAGGGATTGCAGGGCCAAATTCAGCTAACAAAAACAGGCAGCATATGTTCAAAAAAAAGGATTAATTTTAAAGGATAACGAATACTAAATATACATATCATTTCTAAGATACTATCACGGCAAAAAGATTGAAGAAGTTTTTATTTCTCCAAAAAATTGTCAAAGCGACAAGATGTTTACAAACAAAGTTCACATAAACGATAGTTTGTTACGATAAGAATTTAAATATGAAAAAATTTGAACAAGAATACCCAGATTTCAAGCTCAATGGCAAGGTGGCGATTGTTACGGGAGCGGCACGAGGTCTTGGCAGGGCATGCGCACTTGCCCTGGCACATGAAGGTGCGGACATTGCTTTGGGCTTAAGGGATGTAACTACTGCCGCTGAACTGGAGCAGGAAATTAAGGACATGGGCAGAAAGGTAATCCGTTTGCAAATGGATGTTTCCGATCTTCAGCAAATCAATGATGCTGTTGCCCGTGCGGTTGAAACTTTTGGCAAGATTAATATCCTTGTGAATAATGTTGGTGTTGCCCCCGGTAACCCTGCCGAAAATGTAACCGAAGAGGATTTTGATCATACCATTAATTTGAATTTAAAAGGAAACTTTTTTACTGCACAGGCTGTGGGCAAACAAATGATCAAACAGGGATCGGGCCGTATTATCAATATGAGTTCCCAGGCCGGTTTTATTGCCCTGGACAATGAGTCTATTTACTGTATGACCAAAGCAGGGGTCAATCATCTTACCAAGAACCTTGCTTCAGAATGGGCAAAGTATAATATAAACGTCAATGCTGTGGCGCCGACCTTTATAGAAACACCGGGTACCGAACCCTGGTTAAAGGATAGGGCCTTTAGACAGAGTGTACTGGACAGGATCCCCTTGGGCCGTATTGGCAAACCTATGGAGGTTGCCGGAGCTGTCGTGTTTTTGGCCTCGGATGCCGCCTCACTCATTACAGGGGAAATAATGCTCATTGATGGTGGATGGACAACCAGGTAGTTGGTTTTGAATATTCTGGTTGTTGTATTTTATGTGTCATCCCATCCCGAGGTTCAAAAGAAAAACGAAAACAGAAAAACGTTTCAGTGTTAATATGGGCGAGCTCACTACAAAGGTTACCTATATAAAAAGATACTTTATGGGTCTGCCCGTCAAGACCGTGCATAAATATCGTGAAACATACTATGGTAAGGTCAAAAACTGCGATGATTGCATACTCTTCGTTTAGTTCATTCACCTTGCAAGATCTTTAACTCATCCATCATATTTAATAATTCCCTACCTTAGGAAGGACAAACAACTGCTTCCTTAACAGTAGATCAAAATTTGAAAACAAGCAGTTGCCAACGTATAAAATATCGTTAATATTAACTAACTAAACCTATGAAGTATGGATTTCAAAAAATCAATTCTACGTCTTGTAATTAGCCTGTTTTTATCACCTATTATTGTTTACATTGTATTGCTGGCAGCCAAATCGGCGGGTTCTTCCTACGAAATGACACATGGTGAAACATTTATTATCTGGCTCCTTATGGCCATTGTAATCAATCTGTCTTTGACAGAGAAGGCATAATTAAGAGACATCACTTTATTAGCGGAATAGGGTGTTAGAAAGAGTGAGGTGACTATTATCAGGCTAATCTAAAATAGCAAATTGCCGGCTATTTCACCACCATGCTGCAGGCGTCACGCCCGTACCCCCATCGCCTGTTTGCCTGAACAAGCTACGTTGACATTGATGCCCTTTCTTAAATCTAGTTTAAAAAATATGAAACACGCGCATGAGGCTCGCGCCAGGAGGGAGTATTTCTTTGGGTCTTTTATAGATTCCCGGGTTAACTATGAAGATAGGGAAATCACATATTCCATAAACAATACCTGCAAAAGCGGATGTCCACTACCTTATAACAAAAACCCCTGCACTCTAAAATGCAAGGGGCTTTCTAATTCTTCCTTTAAAAGCAGCGACCTACTACTTCTTCAAGAGGTCTCGTATGTCTGCCAGCAGCTCTTCTTGTGAAGGGCCCGATGGCGCCGGAGGAGCCGGGGGTGTTTTTGTTTTGTTATAAGCCTTAACAATAAGAAACATTACAAATCCTACAATTAAAAGATTAACAATGGTGTTTACCCATGCGCCCCATCGAACTGCATTTTCTGCTACATAGCCAGCTTCTCCTTCAGTACCTGAAGCAGCTGTGAGGACATATTTTAAATTGGCAAAATCTACACCTCCTGCAAATTCTCCTACTATTGGCATAACGATGTCGGCTACAAAGCCATTAATAACAAGGCCTAGCGCCCCTGCCATAATTACAGCAACTGCAAAATCAATTACATTGCCAGTCATAATAAAATTCTTAAATTCTTTTAGCATTAGTTCTACTAGTTTAAATGATTAATATAAATATTTAGTTAATAAATGAAATTCCTGTATGTTGTTTTATGGTTAGAACGAATAACTCAATCCTAAGGTCCAATAGGTTTGAAGGTCATTGTTCACCGTATCAAAAGTGTCCGTGGTATTCCCTAAGGTATTTACAGAATAGTTCAACGCCTCTTGCTTGTTGTTTCGCAACCCAAAATCGAAGCCTAGCCCAATCATCTTCCACAATGTATAGGAAAATGAGTTGGTCCAGGTCCAGTTAGACAAGTTGGAACTCTTGTAACTTTGGAATATAGACATATTTGTTTTGAATTTGACAGGGCCCAATTCTTTGCTGTAATCGGCAACGATCTTTGCTCCCAATGAAGATTCGAAAATTGCGTCTGTACTACTAAAAACAAAATTGTAGTTCAATGGATGGATCACTATATAGAGATCTTTAACCGGAGTCCAGGTTGCACCCACGCCAAGATCCAGATAGCCCGGATCATTAAAGTTGCTTAAAATGGTGGTTCTGTATTCCATGAGTCCTGAAATGGCAAACTTTTCACTTAATTTTCGTCCGTATAAAGAAGAAATATTAAATACATCTGTGGCTTGTCTAAAACCTTTTTGGTCATTAGGATCATCCTTATCATCAAATTTTACCCAATTAAGATTTAGCGTAAGGGCATTCCTCCAGAAGTATTTAGGTTCATCCCGATTTGCAAAACCATTAACTGTAAAACCTATTGTTCCTGCGGAGTTATTAGGTGACGCCTGGGCATACCAATTATTAAATCCGGAAAAACTACCTCCAATTGTTCCAAAAGCTCCAACCTTCCACCCCGGTAAAGCATCTATCTGAGCCTGGATAGCATCTACCCTGCCCTGAATTGCCGCAATAGAATCACTTTTATTTGCCTTTGCAGCCTTTAATTCGTCTTCCGTCTGGGCGTAAGTGTACACACTTCCCAACACAAAAAGAGCTAATAATAGTATTTTTTTCATGGTGTTTGTTTTCATTATTTTCATTGAATTGCTGTTAATTTCTATGACTTGTGCTCAATAGTGGCACCGGGAGCATTTTTCTTTACAGAAGCGATCCCATTTTCCATTCCGGAGGTGTTGCTATACATCTCACTGGTGCCTATGATTTGTCCGTTTTTGGCCTTTAAATTGAAATAAGGGCTGCCATCTTTGGCTGTTTTACGGTCATACCTTTTATCATCTTTGGCATTCACTTTTACCGTGTTGATCCCTTTGTTGCAACCGGGCATAGATTTGTAGCTTTGACTGCTTAAGATCACTTGTCCGTTCGAAGCTTTCAGATCGAACTTACACAAACCCGATTTCGTTTTTTTAATTTCAAATTTTCCCATTTTTAGTTTCTATTTTAATTACACAAATTGTTGATTATAGTTGCTTATAGCGCGCAATATGGCTCTGCCAGCTGCCCGCTATTTTGTCCTATTTCATTTCTACTTTATTTTGAACCAGATCCTTTATTGGGATCACAACCTTAGTGGTAGCTGTTTTTACAGTTACCGAGATTCCTTCTATGGCCTCTATGGTTCCTTCTATTTTTTTCGTTTTAATTGAATCCCCTACGGCATATGTTTTGCGGGCATAGAATGTCTTGAGCAGGTCCGCAACTACTTCCCTGGATCCCAGGCCTAATCCTATGGCAAAGGCCAGGAGAAAGGCTCCTATGATCAGGGTAATATTGCTGGTGATAATTGCCGTATCTATCCCGGCCTGGTTCAGCGCGGTTACCAATACAAAAACAATAATTATATAGTACACAATGCCACTAACTATTTTTGATCCGCTCATACCCGTGGATTCGAAAATACCTTGCAGCGCTTTCCGGATCAGTTTAGCAGCAAACATCCCAATCATAAAAATGACGACGGCACTAAGCAGAATAGGCAAATAGCGTAACAGATTTGAGATCTCGGTTGAGACAATCGTTAACCCCATTATTTCGGCTGCTACTATGATAAAGGTGATCCATAAGATCCCTTTTACAAAGCCCAATAAGATCCTGGACACATCTACTTTTACCGTACTCTTTTCCCCAAATAATTTGGCTTCGTTTATTTTTTCGGAGACCCTGTCAATCCGTGCAATACGTAAGATTTTCTTCAAAATAAATGATATGATCTTAATGATGATCCATGCCAGTAGCAAAACGATGATTGCGCCTATGATTCCGGGGAGTGCAGAGACGATATCCTGAAAGATTGATTTGAGGGATTCTGATGCTAAACTTCCAATTGATTCCATAATTTTAGTGAGATTAGATAGTTATATATTAGTTTTTACGTCGGGTCTTAAACATACCAGATAACGCCTCTTTGACGTTTATGGTAAACAGGGAGGCCAGCTCCATGATAAGCTTTGCGGTGGCAACATCGTTCATCACCTTTGTTTTTAGATTAGGGGGCGCATCCTTGATCATTTTGCCCAGATCTTTGAACGGATTTTTACTTTTATCTGCCATTATGGAGTTGCATTATAGGTTTCTATTAATCTTGCTTTCGCTCTTTTCAGGCGCATTTTTACAGCACTTTCACCAACATTCAGAATGGTACAAAGTTCTTTGATGGGAACATCATCCTGGTATTTCAGAAGCAAGAGGGCTTTATCTTCCGGGGCTATCTGTTCTAAAACAGTTTTTAGCTTGTCCGAGCGCAGATGGAATAAGCTTCTGTCCTCCACATTAATGGACATGCCAGGGTCATTAGCGTCCAGATTTTCCGATTTCTCACTCATTTTACGCGCTTTGTTCCTGTTCACATAGTTGACACAAAAATTATAGGTTAAGGCGTATACCCAACTTGAAAATTTAGAGTCGCCTTTAAAACTTCCCATTTTAACGAAAATCATGAGAAAAACATCCTGAGTAAGGTCTGCGGCTTCATCATCGGACCTTGAAAAACCTGCACATTTGGTAAAGACCTTATTTGCATAGCGGTCATAAATAATCCCGAATAAAAGGGTGTTTTTTGTCTCAATGATGGTTTTTACCAATTCCTCATCCTTAAGGCCCCGATAAGGATTATCCTTTGTTAAATCAGACCTGTATCGATCCCCGATTAATACAAGAAATAAATTTTTAAGTATGGTCACCATCTACTATGGTTTAAATCGGTTATTTAGAAAATAAACACAATTTAATAAAACCTTGAGATATGGGTCTCCTTTGGAAATTTTTATGTTCTTACAGAGACCCAAATCAACCCAACTAACTAAACTATCTTTCATCAAATTCATTTATCGTTTTCAGTGCATGCATTTTGTAGGTTTTTCCCAAATCTGGCCAGTAGATATATCGGGGTACAGCTACTGGCTGATAAGGTGACCATAAAAAAGGTCAGTTCATGAATATATTTTTAAAATGGACAACTTCTAATGACTTACATCCTTAAGACACCATAAATTTTAAAAAGTCACTTTCTGTGCTAAAATTGCCCAAGAATTTGTACGGATAGGCCCTATACCATTATCAATAGGGATGGAGCTGTTATTTTGTATTTGCGGTGAGAGGAATAACGTTTATTTTCCGCACAGAAGCCAATAAGCCATAAGTAAACTACAATGCTATTGGAAGGAATTATAACGCCGCCATGTGGTGAAGGCTGGGGTAAACTTCACTTTGCTCATTGGGCACAGCCGTCCCATAATCCAACAATTTAACAACTTGCCAACTTTTTAGGTATCCGAATTGTATGCCTTGTTTATTTCAAGAGGAGCCCTTATAACCTAAAAATACTATTTTCGATCCCTCAAATAATCAATCACAGCCGGCCAATCCGGGAACAGGGCAGTCTTAAAATGGATCAGTTCGCCCTGGAAACGATCGGCCCCATTCTTTAGCCGGTCATCAATAAGGTAATCGCCATAATTAAGGTGTTTATTATGAGATAGGATAAGCCGTTTATAAGCCGGATCGGCCAGATATTGCTTCACCCAATGCAGCTTATCACTCCATGCAGACGGATTCTCCCAGGGAGAGGTTGAGAGGATATAAGTGTCAAACCAATCACTTAGCTGTGCATAGCTTTCAATTGCACTCTCCACAGGCGGCATTAAACTAAATATACCAGGCACTTCATCCAAACGGCCTTTATATTTGACTAAGGTCTCCTTATCGAGTTTTTTTATTGCTGCCGGAAAATCTACCAGCACATTATCCATGTCTACATAGAGTA
>NZ_CAMYOM010000055.1 GCF_947260015.1 uncultured Eudoraea sp.
GTCAATGAACTTCTGTATTCCGTAGCTCTTACATTCTAATTCCAAACTTAACCAATGCTACTGCTCAGCTAAGCGGGTGCAAATATAAAGCACTTTTTTAAATTAAAAATAAATTTCAGGTATTTTTATGAAATAATTTTAACCTCAATTTTTAATGTACTTATTACTAGCTTTTTGCTCCAAGATTTATAACAAAAAAAGCTTATAAAGCTACGTTATTTTAACGTTAACTGCAACTATTTTTTTTCCTTTTCTGTCTTGCTCCATTTATTAGTTAATAAAGAATAATCATAATCCAAAACAGATTCCTGCCGCTTCAGCTGACTAGCCGCAAAAGCTCTCTGTAAGATATCTTCAATAAGGTAATCTTCGTGTATGCTTTCCGGGTGGTATTCTTTTTTTAAGTCTATCTTAAACATTTTGGCGGTTGTATTGTACCAAAAAGCACGCCATCCACTACGCAAGTCTTTAACCAAACCATAAGTTGTATTTCCTGTTTGCCTATAGATCAATTTTACCAAAATCTGTCCCTCAGTGCGTGTCAATTTTTTTAATTCCTCAGAAAACTCTCCTTCAATAAATTTTTGTAATTGTTTTGTATACTTTTTCTTTTTCCGTTTTGATCTAATTTTCAACAAACTATCATTGAGCTCTTCCAACCTTTCCGATGCCATTTTTGCATAAGGGTATACCTTAAAAGTCTTTCTGCGCAGAATATAATATTTCAACTTGTCCTGATAAGATGAAAACTCCAATCTTCCAAAAATGTATACCTCTTCCAGGGCAATTGATTGTTTAAAAATTGAATCGCCCTCAACGATTATCAATTTTTCAGCAATAGAATCCAACGGTCTCTCTTTTATCTGGGAATTCCCAATATAGCCAGTAAGAGAAATAAGAATAAGATAAAAACACTTTTTCACGAAAATCAAGATTGCAAATTTCTTGCCAAAATTAATGATAAACATTGGACTGCATTACTAAATAAAAGTGAATATTGTTAAGTTTGTATTCAAATACTAAGTACATGAGTGAAAAGAAGATTATCACGAAAAAATCATTGGCTTTTTTTGAAAAATACCTTAACAATGCGTCCCCTACAGGTTATGAATGGGAAGGTCAAAAATTGTGGATGAATTATGTGAAACCCTATGTTGATACATTTATTACCGATACTTACGGAACCGCTGTTGCAGTTATTAATCCGGAAGCGAAATACAGAGTTGTCATTGAAGGGCATTCTGATGAGATTTCCTGGTATGTTAACTATATTACAGATAACGGACTCCTCTATGTTATTCGCAATGGTGGTAGTGATCATCAAATTGCTCCTTCGAAATGGGTAAATATTCATACTAAAAGCGGTATTGTGAAAGGTATCTTTGGATGGCCCGCTATACATACTCGAGACCGTGCTAAAGAAGAACCTCCTAAATTAGATAATATTTTTATTGATATTGGGGCAAAGGATAAAGAAGAGGTAGAGAAAATGGGAGTCCATGTGGGCTGTGTTATAACATATCCGGATGAATTCCAGGTCTTGAATAATGATAAATATGTATGCCGTGCAATTGACAATAGAGCGGGTGGATTTATGATAGCTGAAGTTACCAGACTTTTACATGAAAATAAGAAAAAATTGCCCTTTGGACTCTATATAACTAATTCAGTACAGGAGGAAATTGGTCTTCGAGGTGCGGAAATGATTTCACAAACCATACGTCCGAATGCTGCGATCATTACCGATGTGTGCCATGATACAACGACACCTATGATCGATAAGAAAAAACAAGGGCATACAGAATTGGGTGCCGGACCTGTAATTTCTTATGCTCCGGCTGTTCAGAATAAGCTTAGAGAACGAATAATTGAAACCGCCGAAGCCAAAAAGATCCCATTTCAGCGCATGGCAGCATCCAGATCTACAGGGACAGATACCGATGCCTTCGCTTATAGCAATGGCGGAGTGGCATCTGCTCTTATTTCTCTGCCCTTGAGATATATGCACACTACCGTTGAAACAGTACATAGGGATGATGTGGAAAATGTAATTCGACTAATTTACGAAACCTTATTAAATATAAAATCCGGGGAAACATTCAGCTACTTTGATTAACTCAGTCTCCTAAATAAATACATTTTGTGCAATCAGAATATGGATGAACTTATAGATAGACTGGATGAACAAGGGGAGTTTACCGGAAAGACTATTTTAAAATCTGCGGCACATCGGCATGGCGTCTTTCATCCCACGGTACATATATGGTTTTATACTAAAAGTGGGGAAGTACTGATACAACAAAGAGGGAAATCCAAGGATACACACCCTCTGCTTTGGGATGTATCTGTTGCCGGGCATATTGGTGCCGGAGAAGAAATCTACAAAGCAGCAATAAGGGAAGTTGAGGAAGAAATTGGATTGAACATAGCAAAAGAAGATCTTATTAAAATCGGAGTATTTAAATCGAGTCAGTATCACGGCAAAGATCTCATAGATAATGAATTTCACCATACATTTATATGTGATTTGAAGGTTCCCTTTAGGACTTTGAAAAAACAAGATAGTGAGGTTGAAGCTTTAACAATGATTCCCTTGATTAAATTTGCCGAAGAAGTTTGGGGTTTAGCCAATACTGCAAAATATGTTCCGCATAGTACAGAATATTACAAAACAATTATTAAGTCAATTAAGGAACAACTTTAAATCCTGGAGAAATTCATTAATATCTGAGGAGTCATAAGTCTTCTGATCTCCTTTAGACATGTTTTTGACCACAAAAGAATTATCTGCCAATTCGCGATCACCAATGATTACAACAAAAGGTACATTCCTTTTATTTGCGTACTTCATTTGCTTCTGCATTTTGGAAGAATCCGGATAAAGATCGGCCTTAACCCCTTCTTTTCTTAGCTTTCCAATTAATTTTAATGACGCCATAGCCTCCCGCGCACCAAAATTCAAAAATAATATGTCTAATGCCTGGCCGATGTTATCCGGAAAGAGGCCCAATTCTTCCATAACCAGATATATTCGATCCAACCCAAAGGAAATTCCAATTCCGCTCATATCCTTTAACCCGAAAATCCCGGTTAAATCATCATAACGTCCACCACCACCAATAGATCCCATACTTATTTCAGCAGGAGGGGCTACTTCAAAAATAGTGCCTGTGTAATAGTTAAGTCCTCTTGCCAAAGTAACATCTAAAGTAAGTTGAGCAGAATTTAATCCCAATTCATCTAATGCGTCTAAAATAAAGGCCAGGTCCTCAACCCCCTTACTTCCTTCTTTAGAATCTTTCAAAAAGATTCTAAGTTGTTCGAGTTGCTCAGAATTTGTGCCGGAAAGTGAAAAGAGCGGTTGCGCCTTTTCGATAGCTTTGGGAGAAATTCCTTTATTCAACATTTCGTTTATAACACCTTCTTTGCCAATCTTATCCAGTTTATCAAGCGCTACAGTAAAGTCTACCAGGCGCTGTTTTTCTCCAATAACCTCGGCAATGCCGGATAAAATTTTTCGATTATTCAGTTTTATAGTTGCCTTTTTTAAACTTAAATCTGTAAAAACGGCATCATATAATTGAATGAACTCAATTTCCTGAAGAAGGGAATTGGCACCAACCACATCAGCATCACACTGATAAAATTCCCGGAACCTACCTTTCTGAGGTCTGTCTGCACGCCATACCGGTTGAATCTGATAGCGCTTGAATGGAAAATCTATTTCATTCTGATGCATTACCACATATCTTGCAAAAGGTACTGTCAGATCATATCTCAACGCTTTATCCGAAATTTTTCGGGTAAGCTCTTTTGAGTTTTTGGAATTATAGGTATCGTCATCTACCTTGCTTATGAAATCACCTGAATTCAAAATTTTAAAAATCAACCTGTCACCCTCGTCACCATACTTTCCCATAAGGGTTTCCGAGTTTTCGAAAGCAGGTGTTTCTATAGGCTGGAATCCAAAATTTTTAAAATGTTTTTGAATGGTTTGAATAATAAAATTTCGCTTTTCGATCTCAGCAGGAGAAAAATCTCTGGTTCCTTTTGGTATGGATGGTTTTTGTGCCATAAATTATGCTAACTGCTGCAAATATAATTGTTTGTACAAAGCTGTCTAAGATGGATGTCTAATATTATCCAATAATATTATCAAACCATTGGTATAATTCTCCTTTGGTAATAACTGCACCTTCCTGTATAAGTTTAAATTTATCCAGATTCTTATCCTCCGTATATGCTTTGGAAGCATTGAGGTATTCAACAAAATCTGATTGCCAGTTCTTTTTAAACCAATTAAAACCAAGAGAAGTACTTAAATCAATATCCGGGTTTAATATTTTTACAGAAATCAGTTTCATTTCCTTTTCAGCCAAATGAAACAAATGCATATGCTGAGCGGAAATATTCTCTAAATAACCCACTTTTCCCAGCACACCCTCCCATATAAGATCACTAAATAGGTCCAGTTCCTCTTCAGCAACCTCAGGTTTCGTTTCCTTTATCGTTTCCCATTCCTCTTGAGTGATGGATTGTGTGGCCAGAAAATTGATAAACTCCTGATGCAATTCTTCCAATTGCTGTTTGGTTAATCTTGTATATTTCATTTTACAAAAATAAAAAGGCCGCAAGTTATTTGCGGCCTTTTTAGAATACTTCCTTTTTAGTTAAATAAATAGCGAACTCCTATTTGCATTCTCCATCTTGAAATTTCTGCTGTAACAGCTCCAAAAGTACTATTTCTACTTGGATCGAACGTATAGGTTGGTGTATTGGTATCATCAACACTTACACCCATTAACTGGTCAAAATTGGGTGCCTGTACAACACCCCAATTAGAATTAATTAGATTGCCCAAATTAAGAATATCAAGACTTACCTGGAATTTGTTTCTGTCGTTAATTTTAATATCCTGCAAAACCTTTACATCAAAAGTTCCTCTCCAGGGGGCTAAGGCACCATAACGCTCAGCATATTGACCCCTTCGACCACTTAGGTAATCATCTTGTTGAATAAATGCTTCAAAGGCTTCAGCCTGTCCCGTGCCGCTAAAGGCCATCTGGGTTACTTCCGATGCGGTTGGAATATAGAGCAGGTCGTTTATACTAGATCCGTCATTATTGATATCTCCTCCATAAATATAATTATAACGTCCACTTTTTGCATATTCAAAGAATGCTGAAACGGTAGTCCCTGAGGAGAATCCTTTTGAGAAAACCCCGATAAACCTATGAGTATCACCATATCTTGAAAAAGAAAGCACGTCTTTGTTAGCATCACCAACTATGGCATTTCCTGCAAAAGCATCTCCAGTGATCTCAGCATCTATAGAGGTTACTTCTTTTGCATTTAAAAAACTATAAGCTGCCATCGCGTATATACCATTGAGCCATGTTTTTTGAGCTTTTACGGAGGCGTTCCATATTCTTCCTTGATCGGAATTAGTAAACACATAAGCATTTGTAGGTCCTCCAAAAACTTGCGATTTATCATCGTTTGAATACACCGCCCGGTTATCCACTCCATTTAATGTCAGTGAAGGAGAGCTAAGACCCCAGTTTTGAACATGAGCCGCATGAATATCCTTGGTATATGATACATCTGCTGTTAAAATTAATCCATCTTCAAATTGTTTGTCAACACCTACGTTTGTTCTCCAAACCTGTGGCCATCTGAAATCTGGATCTACCAACTGATAGAAGAAAAAGTCTACACCCTGTACCTGGTTCCCAAGCCATACGAAAGGAAATCTTCCTGTGAACATTCCTGTTCCTCCTCTGACTTGCAATGTCTTGTCACTATTAACGTCCCAATTAAACCCAACCCTTGGCGAGATCAATACTTTATTTGTAGGTAATTTTTCTGAATCAAGAAATATAGGTTCATTAGTTTCCGGGTCAAAATATTGGATTGATGGCATATAAGTTCCCATTGCACCGCCTTTTCGTTCTATGTTTTCCCTGATTTTTTCTGAAGTATCAAAATACAATGGCTTGTCAAAACGAATGCCATAAGTAAGCTTGAAATTTTCTTTTATATCCCATTGATCCTGCAGATAAAAGGATAACTGACCCACATTGGTTTCTGCAAGTGCCCATCCACCTGGATTTCCGACTCCGGCAGCGTTAAACGCATTATTAGTAGCAATGGCGTCATCAAAGGATTGCTGAAGTGCTCCTGAACTTGCGAAATCCGGAAAATCTGTTATAGTCGTGGTTGGAAAGAAAACTCCCTGAGCACCGTATGCACCTAAGTTAAAAGAGTTATCAAATTCAAACTTTTCAAAGGAAAAACCAATAGTAAATGTATGATTTCCCTGAAAATAGTTTAGGTTGTTGGTTATCTGAATAACTTTTTGGTCGAGAGTATTATTTATAGAGAAGGGCTCATGACCTCCAATAATATAATTTGAACTCCCTGTATCATCCAAGATTACAATACTCGGTGCCGGTGTGGAGAAAGGATTCCTGAAATCGTCAAAATGGGTATATCCTACTTGTAATTTGTTAGTAGTATTATCAGTTAATTTAGTATTAAGTTCCAATTGAATGGATTGAAGTTTATTATTTATTTCATAACCGGCATTTTCAAACTGTAAAGTTTGCGTATTGGGGCCCCTAAAGGTAATAGCATCTCTATTAGCGGGTTTACCCTTGGATGCATCGAGGAAATTATAGATTATTGCCAATCGGTTTTTATCATTAATATTCCAATCAAGTTTTATTATCCCTTTGGTTGATTCCTGATTAAAATTAAATCCTTCATATCTCCCCGGGTCATAGAAAATATCATTTCCACCGTTATCCTGACCTATAACCACCTGGCGGAGCAAATTATCAACTAATTGAAAATCGGATTCCAATACCCTGCTTTCATTTATTTCCCCAGTACCGGTATTGGGAACAAAGCCGTCTGTTCCGAGGGATGTAAGCTCATCGCGCTCAAAATTTACAAAAAAGAACAATTTATTCTTTACAATGGGACCACCAATACTTAAACCATATTGTTTTTGTTCCAATCCGTTTTTAAATACTTTATCTCCATCAATTTTACCTCCGGTAAGGTCGTCATTTCGAAAGAAGCCATATACTGTACCATAAAATTCATTGGTCCCACTTTTAGTAACAGCATTTACGGATGCACCCGTAAAGCCGGATTGGGTAACATCATAAGGTGCTGTTGTTACTTGTATCTGGTCTATTGCATCCAATGAAATTGGTTGAGAATTGGTCTGTCCACCAGGTGTTGCAGCATCTAATCCAAATGGATTATTAAAGATGGCACCATCCAGGGAAAAATTATTGTATTGGTCATTCCGTCCACCAAAGGACGTCCCGGAAGCACCTGAAGATGCAGTAGGATCAAGTCTTGTGAAATCCGAGGCTGATCTCGAAATGGTGGGTAATCTGGTTAATTCCCTGTTCCCAATACTGGTTTCCTGGCCTGTTCGATCGCTTCCAAAGGTTCCACCTCTGTCAGAAGTTACAGTAACTTCCTGCAGTGCCTGGCTTTCAGATACTAATTGGGCATCTACATTAAATGTTTTACCCAATGATAAATAAACATCATTTTGGGTTTGCGTTTTAAAACCGATATACGAAATTGTTAGCTCGTAAGGGCCCCCTACTCTAAGGTTTAACAAGTTAAATCTGCCGTCTTCATTACTCACTGTACCATTCTTAGTTCCTGTAGGGGTGTGAATTGCAACTATATTTGCCCCTAAAAGCGGAATTCCCTGATCATCAACCACAGATCCCCTGATGTTAGAGCTGGTAACCTGTGCATTAACAGTAATTCCTATACATAGCAAAAAAAGACTTAATAATGATGTGATTTTCATTGGTTTTGAGTTTAGTTGTTCGCATATAAGAGGAATAAAAATAATAAAAAAAAAGAGCTATGCAGGCATAGCTCTTTTAAGTTATCAACCAATTTGGCTTACTTCTTTTCAGGCACCACTTCAAAAGGAAATTCTACAACCACGTCTCTATGCAGTCTTATTTGAGCATCATAAGGCCCTGCACGCTTAATTGTTCCTCCTTTGATAATGATATACTTTTTATCAATTTCATGACCTTCTTTAGCTAAAGCATCCGCTACATCCATATTTGATATAGACCCGAATAATTTTTCTGCTGCTCCTACTTTGGCTGAGATTTTTATTTCAAGTTCTTTTAGAGCATCTGCAGTTTTATTGGCGATCACTACCAACTCTTTCTCCTTGTGCGCTTTTTGTCTTAAGTTTTCGGCAAGTACCTTTTTGGCCGATGGAGTTGCCAGCATGGCTACTCCCTTAGGTATAAGGTAGTTTCTACCATAACCGTTCTTCACTTTTACTACGTCATCCTTAAAACCAAGGTTTTGGACGTCTTCTTTTAAAATAAGTTCCATGATCCGCTGTTTTTTACTTTAATAAATCTCCAACATAAGGCATAAGTGCCAAATGACGTGCTCGTTTAACGGCCTGGGCCACTTTTCTCTGATACTTTAATGAAGTTCCGGTTAATCTTCTGGGTAAAAGCTTCCCTTGTTCATTTACCAATTTCATCAAAAAATCAGGATCTTTATAATCAATATATTTGATTCCGGATTTTTTAAATCGGCAATATTTCTTTTGCTTATTAGTCTCAATATTAAGGGGTGTCAGATATCTGATTTCACCGTCCTTTTTACCTTTTGCTTGTTGTTCTATAGATGCCATATTACTTATGCTTTAGCTTTTAGTCTTGTTCTTCTTTTTTCCGCCCATACAATGGCATGTTTATCCAATTTAACGGTCAGGAAACGCATAATACGCTCATCTCTTCTGAATTCTTGTTCATAGGGTGTAATTACCTCCCCCGGAGCAGTAAATTCAAATAAGTGATAAAAACCACTCTTTTTGTTCTGAATTGGATAGGCTAATTTCTTGAGCCCCCAATTTTCTTTAGCGACCATTTTGGCCGCATTTTTCTTTAAGAAATCCTCAAATTTCTTTACTGTTTCCTCTATCTGAGTATCTGATAGAACGGGATTTAAAATGAAAACAGTTTCGTAATTGTTCATAATAATTATTAGTTCTAATTACAAGAAATTCAAAAAATCTTCGTTATAGGTATCAAGAATCATAGAAATTAAACTTAACCTAATTTAACCTAACATGTATAATCGTTTACCATTTACACGGAATTATTAACAATGTTTACAACTTTTATTGCAGTTAAACTTGTTTTTTCGGTACTTTGTCGATGATTTAACCCCACAAATCAACCCCTTTATGAAACTAAGAAGTATTGTTGTTGATGATTCGTCTATGCAACGTATGGCAGTTGCAAAATTAGTTAACAATCATCCCAACCTAGCCCTAGTCGCTGACTACAGTAATGCTATTGAAGCCAAAAACGGCATCAAGAATAATGAAATCGATTTGATTTTTCTTGATGTAGAGATGCCTATTATCAGTGGTTTTGATTTATTGGAGTCCTTAGAAAACAGGCCACAAGTGATTTTAATTACGGGCAAACCGGATTATGCCTTAAAAGCATTTGATTATGATGTGACCGATTATCTACATAAACCTATTACAATGGCTCGCTTCGATGCATCCGTAAAAAGAGCAGTAGCGAAGTATGAGCAGATGAATAAGGTGAATGAAGATGAAGAGCATATTTTTGTTAAGAGCAATCTTAAGAAAAGAAAGGTTATCCTGAATGAAATTAAGTGGATAGAGGCCTTAGGAGACTATATAAAATTGGTTACAGATGAGGCTAATATTGTTATTCTTTCGACAATGAAGGCTTTCGAAAAACAGTTACCTGAAGACAAATTCTTACGAATACATAAATCTTATATTGTAAATCTTGAAAAGATAGAGAAATTTAACAGTAAGAATGTTGAAGTAAGCGGCAGGTCTATTCCATTGAGTAGAAACAAAAAAACAGAACTGGCAGAAGCTTTAAGCAATGTTTAGTTACATATAATCTACATTATAGATTATACGAACACTCCTGAATTGAGAAATGGCATCAAAAGAATTTTGAATTCTTTTGATGTTTTTTTTTGTTTTATGAAGAGGTACGCCTTTTGGGATTTTAATTAAAACATGTTTTAAGTATTGATTCCGTATTCGGGCAACCGGTGGAAATTCGGGGCCTAATACTTCAATTTCACTGGCATTATGCAGGGCTTTTGCAAACCAGGCTGAGGCTTCATTTAATTTATTATACTCCTTGTGCTTAAAGCTAATTCTTATAATCCGGTTGACCGGGGGATATTTATACTGCTCCCTTTCATACAGTTGCTCCTGAAACATACCATCAAAATCTCCCGTGGTTACTTGTTTAAGTATCTGATGGTAAGGGTTGAAGGTTTGAATTATTACTTTACCTCTTTTTTTTGTTCGTCCAGCTCTGCCAGCTACCTGAGTAAGCAATTGATAAGTGCGTTCATGTGCCCTAAAATCCGGAAAATTCAAAAGCGCATCTGCATTCATAATTCCCACAAGATTGACATTTCTAAAGTCAAGACCTTTGGTAAGCATTTGAGTCCCTACCAATATATCCATTTCCTCATTTTCGAAGGCATGAATAATTTTGGCATACCCATGTTTACCCCTGGTAGAGTCCCGGTCCATTCGGCCTACGTTGGCAGATGGAAAAATTGTATTTAATTCCTGTTCTACCTGTTCTGTGCCAAAGCCTTTGGTGTCTAATGTATTGCTGCCACAAGCCAGGCAGTTATTCGGAACAGCTATATGATGTCCACAATAATGGCATCTTAGTTGTTTTCTATGCATATGATACGTCAAACTCACATCGCAATTGGGACACTGAGGAGAATGCCCACAAGTGGTGCATTCTAAAATTGGGGCATAACCTCTTCTGTTCTGAAACAAAATTACTTGCTCCCCCTGGTCTAGTGTTTCTGTAATTTCTTCCAGCAGGCGTTCAGAAAAATGTCCCTTCATTCGTTTTTTCCGATGCTGCTCCTTGATATCTACCAATTCAATATCGGGCATCAAAACATTTCCAAACCTTCTGTCTATTTGTGCATATCCGTATTTTGACGTTTGTGCATTGTTGAAACTCTCTATGCTTGGCGTTGCGGAACCCAATAGCACATTACAATTAAACAAGCCTCCGAGTACAATTGCAGCGTCTCTTGCATGATAGCGAGGAGCAGGATCGTATTGTTTAAAAGAAGTCTCGTGTTCTTCATCTATAATTATCAGACCCAGATCTGCAAAAGGGAGAAATAAGGCAGAACGAGCTCCAATAATTAGCTGCGCTTTTGATATATTATCTAACACATTCTTCCAAACTTCCACCTTTTCCTGCATATTATATTTGGAATGAAAAACTGAAATAGCGGAGCCAAAATATTCCTGTAACCTTGAAATGAGTTGCGTGGTAATCGCAATTTCCGGAACCAGATATAACGCCTGTTTTCCCTCACTAAGACATTCTGCTATGAGTTGCACATATACCTCCGTCTTGCCCGACGAGGTAACCCCTTTAAGAAGCGTTACTTTATTTTTATTAAAACTTTGTCTAATTGTCTTTAATGCCTTAACCTGGTATTCATTCAATTCTTTAGGAGGCTCAAGCTCTTTCCTGCCTTTAAATGCAACCCGATCTGTTTGAATGAAATATTCTTCCAGGACTTCTTTATTTATTAATGCGCGTATTACGGCCCGGCTCGATCTACTTTCAATTTCTAATTCATCGAGCTTTATTGGTTTTTTTTTAGTCGCCTGAAGCTGAAATAATGAAAGTACGACCTGGCTTTGTTTGGGTGCCCTTGTAAGTGAATTCAATAATACCTCTAGTTCAACCTCTGAATTATACCTCTGCCCCAGACGAACATATCGTACCATTTTTGGTTTATACTGTTCATGAATTTCTTCCTTTAATACGATAGCTTTAATTTTAAGAAGTCTGTTGAGAATAGGGAGAATATTCTTTTTTTCCACAATTTCCATAATATCATTAACGCGAAGGATATTTTGGTATTTCAGTGCCTCGTAGACCAGGAATTCATCGTCTTTTAATAGATCTTCATCAATTACAACATCTTTATTTGGTAAAATCAGTGTTTCACTTTCCAATAAAAGAATACTTGGAATTGCACTTCTGAATACTTCGCCCAGAGTGCACATATAATAGTCCGCTATCCACTGCCAATGTTTCAATTGAATGGATGTTACAATAGGGTGCTCATCCAGAATATCATGGATGGCTTTCGCCTCATATACCAGGGGTGGCCTGCTATGAATTTCAACAACGAGAGCGGTATAAAGTTTAGCTTTTCCAAATGGCACAGCAACGCGCATTCCTATTTTTAATTGCGATGCTTCGTATTCAGAAATGCGATATGTAAAATGCTTTTCCAAAGGAATGGGCAGTATGACATTTATATAGATTTCCATTACATTACACCATCT
Organism: uncultured Eudoraea sp.; assembly: GCF_947260015.1. Taxonomy (GTDB): domain Bacteria; phylum Bacteroidota; class Bacteroidia; order Flavobacteriales; family Flavobacteriaceae; genus Eudoraea. The sequence goes on from NZ_CAMYOM010000055.1 coordinate 12,425, forward strand.
TTTTTTTAAGCTTAAACCTTATTACTGATGTTTTTTTCTAAGATAATTAAGCGTCGCATTCAGCTCAAATCCAAGTAGCAAAATAATGGAATTCAGCCATATATAAAACATAAGGATTAACAATCCCGCCAGGGCTCCATATAATTCGTTATATCTTGAAAAGTTGTCGATATAAATCCCGAACAAAAAGGAAGTTAAGAAAAATAACAAGGTAGTCATTAAGGCACCATAAGAAAAGAATTTAGCTTGTCTACCTTCCCTTGTACCGAAATAGTATAAGATAGCCGTGGTAAGATAGGAAAGGAGAATAAAAAACAATGTTTTACCAATTCGTGCTCCCACAATATCATTTTGTGAAAGATCATATCCTCTTGTTTGGGCTGCCCATTCGCTTAAATATTCCAGAATATAGAACTCAAAGTATATATAGCCAACCGCACCAAAGATCAATAAAACAGAAAGAAGAAATCCTACCATCATTGCAAAGGCATACTGCTTAAAGAAATTCCTGGTTAGGTTTATGTGGTAAGAATCTTCAAAACCACCAAAAATAGCACTAACGCCATTGGTCATTAAAAAAATGGACAAAATAAACGCCGAAGACAGCAATCCACCACTTTGCTGATCTTTTATCTGATAGTAAATTACTTCAAAATAATCGCCTGTGGCAGTCGGTAAAAAAGATTCCAGAAAATCAAGAAATTGGCTATCAAAATTTTCATTACCTACACTAACATAGGGAATAATAAAAGGGATTAATGTAAATAAAAAAATAAGTAAGGGAAAAAGAGCCACAAAAAGGCTGAACGCAATGGAACTTGCCCGGGTTGAAAACGCGCCCTGGACTATACCTGTAATATACATTTCTACAAGATCATAGAGCGAGAGTCCTTCAAAGGCCGGGAGTTTAATTTTTTTAAGTAGTCTGACCAGCCAATTGACTACAGGAATCTTGTCCAGTTTTCTTTCTATTTCCTCCGACATCTAAATTGCTTTAAGACTTAGGTCTTTGTTATATACGGAATGTGTTAAAGCACCTGAAGAAATATAATCAACACCACATTCGGCATACTTTCTAATTGTATTCTCATTTATACCGCCAGAGGATTCCGTTAAACTCTGCTCCCCTATAAGGGCTACCGCTTTTTTGGTATCCTCGTAACTAAAATTATCCAGAAGAATCCGATAAATACCTGTAGATTTAAGAATTTCTTCCACTTCTAATAGATCCCTGGCTTCCACAATAATTTTCAAATTCTTTTTCGATTCCTTTAAATAGCGCTTGGTTTTTTCAATTGACTTAGTAATGCCTCCTGCAAAGTCTATATGGTTATCTTTCAGCATAATCATATCGTACAGAGCAAACCTGTGATTCTCTCCTCCTCCAATGGTTACAGCCCACTTTTCAAGAGCTCGAATTCCGGGAGTGGTTTTCCGGGTGTCCAGGATTTTTGTTTTGGTCCCCTCAAGTAGTGAAACAAAATAATTAGTTTTTGTAGCTATGGCACTCATACGCTGCATGGCATTTAAAACAAGCCGCTCTGCTTTTAAAATAGATTGAGATCTTCCTTCTATATAAAATGCCACATCCCCAAAATTTACCTGTTGGCCATCTTTCAATAGGATTTCCATTTTTAAATCCTTATCCACATAATTAAAAGTCTGTCGGGCAAATTCAACACCCGCTATTATACATTCATCCTTTACTAATAGTTTTGCCTTACCCAATGCATTAGACGGAATACAAGCGAGTGAACTGTGATCTCCATCTCCTATATCCTCCCTAATGGCATTTTCTATTATTAAAGATATCTCCTTTTGGAATTGTTCTTCTGATATCATTTTTGCAACTTGTAGGGCACTAAATTAGTAAAAACATATGCCAATAAAGAAATTCAATTTCCTTAAAATTATAACTTAGATATATGAGGATAAAACTTCTTGCAATAGGAAAAACAGATAGTGGAGAGTTACAGAAGCTGATAGATGTTTATCTGAAGAGATTGAAACACTATGTAAAATTCGAATTAGCCGTTTTACCTGATATTAAAAATACCAAAAACCTATCTGCTTCTGATCAAATGGACAAGGAGGCTGAATTAATCCTGAAACATATTGACAGCACGGATACTTTTTTTTTATTGGACGAAAATGGCAAGGAATACACCTCTGAAGGATTTGCCAATCAATTGCAAAAGCAAATGAATTCGGGCATTAAAGAATGGGTTTTGGTTATAGGTGGCCCCTACGGCTTTAGTGATTCTATTAAACAAAAAGCAAATGGTCAATTAAGCCTCTCAAAAATGACATTCTCACATCAAATGGTCCGCTTATTTATTGTTGAACAAATTTACAGGGCATTTACCATTCTGAGAAATGAACCTTATCATCATAAGTAATGCCATAATCATGATAATCAGCTGCATATCAAAAAGTAGTTTAATATAAAACTCTAAACTTAATAGTGTTTTCTACTTTTTTGAGCGCTTTAATTACCTCTTTATTATAATCCCTGTCAAGATC
>NZ_CAMYOM010000056.1 GCF_947260015.1 uncultured Eudoraea sp.
GAGCTTAAATCGAAAGTATAATTCATATCTAATTCAACGCCCTGATGTTTTGTGCTTCCGGCATTCTTACCAACAAATTGATCTTCTCCAATGCGCTGTGCAACCAGTAAATCATTAATATTCATCCTGAATATAGCCAGGTTCAACCATAGTTTGTTCCTTGCAAGAAAGAGTTTTGTGCCAAGCTCATAATTCACTCCCTTTTCCTGAGTAATCTCCGGGTTGATAATTCCTTCGGGATTTAAAGTTTCTTCCAATCCAGGGTTAGAAAACCCCCTGCTAATATTTGCATAAATCTGTCTCCCATCACCTATGGAATAGACCAAATCCAGACTGGGCATTACTATAAGATCAAAATTTCGTTTTGCATTCTTATTAGCTTCCCCGGAGTTAAATAAATCTCTGTAATCGTAATGAGTTTTATTTAGGTTTATACCAACTTGCAGTTTTAATTTTTTGGCTAGGGGGAGGGTCAGAGAGGCAAATGCATTAAATAGCCTTCTGAATTCCTTATTCCGGCTAAGTTCATTTCCCTGCAGACTTCCGTTTCCATTGTTATCCTCATATAAATTCTCATAAGTTTTCCAATTGTATTCATCTTTGTAGAGTTCTCCCCCAAATAGGTAAGATGCTTTTCTATCCTCATATCCAAAATAACCTATAAACTGGGTCCTGAAACCATAACTGTTGGTAAACTCATCTAGAATATTAAATGGGCGGGCTTCATAATGATCTAGATATGAGTAAAATAGACTGGTTGTATTCTCTAGTTTGTTATTTATTTTATAGTTATAGGAGAGCCCCAGGAGGGTATATTTATTGGATTCGAAGCCCTGTGCCTGTTTCCATGTAAAAGCAGCCTGTCTTGGGTTTTCCATAAAAGCAGTTATCCCCAAAGAACTGGGTATTTGAGCGGTGTAGTCAATATAATTTGCCAAAATGGCAATTGAACTCCTGGAGTTAAGTTTTATCGCCGTTGTCAGAAGTATACCATCACGGTTAAAGTTATTGTTCTCTCTATAGCCATCTGTATTTAAATGGTTATAGCGCAAATTAAATTCCAAACTATCTGTTGAATGCGCAACACTTAAATTGTCTTTAATAAGTCCATAAGAACCTATAGTAAAGTTATTGGCTAGAAAGGTTCCTTTATTAATTTGTTTTTTAGTATTAAGCAGTATAGCACCTCCCAGATTTGTACCATAGGCAGTTCCTTTGGGCCCTTTAATCACCTCCATTGATGTAAGATTTTCCAGATCAAAAGTTTCAATTGTTGAAAAACCATTCCCGTTGGTAACCGGAATATCCTGAAAGTATAAACGTAATTTGTCCGTGCCAAATGGGGTCCGAGCACCCACACCACGAATGGTTATGCGGTTTGTGTTTAATGCGCCTGAAAGCAGATAAACTCCGGAGATTTGATTAATTGAGGAGGCAACATCTATTGGACTGTAATTTTGAAAGGCCTTTTCCCGAATAATCGTCGATGGGGTAATTCCAAGAATTTTATTGGCTTTACTTGGGTTATAAATAATAACTTCCTCAAGATAAGTAATAGAATCCTTTTCCAATTCTTGTGTATACCCATAGAAATAATTGTAAAGAAGGATGAAAAATAAAATGTATAGCTTCATTAATTAATATTCAGTCCAAAAATAAGTATAATAGATATGCTAATGGGATTGGTCAAATTTATATATTAAAAGACACTTTGCAAGTTGGATTAAACATTCACTATTTTTGAAATTAAATTAAATTAAATTGATTTGAAAATAGTTTCATACAATGTAAATGGCATTAGGGCAGCCCTGAACAAAGGTTTTCTTGAATGGATCAAACAGGTTGATCCGGATGTGATTTGCCTTCAGGAAATCAAAGCAATGAAAGAGCAGTTAGATATTAGTGTTTTTGAAAAAAGCGGCTACTTTCATAATTACTGGTTTAGTGCTCAAAAAAAAGGTTATAGCGGAGTTGCTATTTTGTCTAAAAAACAACCGAATCACGTTGAATATGGAACCGGAATTGATTATATGGATTTTGAAGGCAGGAACCTTCGGGCAGATTTTGACGGGCTATCTGTTATGAGTATGTATCTTCCTTCGGGAACCAATCTGGCCAGATTGGATCTTAAATTGAAATATATGGCAGATCTGCAAACTTACATAGATAAGATCAAAACAAAACACCCAAACCTTATCATTTGCGGAGATTACAATATTTGTCATCGGGCAATTGACATCCACGATCCGGTGAGAAATAAAAATGTATCAGGTTTTTTACCGGTTGAAAGGGAATGGATTGGCAGTTTTATTGAAAGTGGGTTTATAGACAGCTTTCGGTTTTTTAACAAAGACCCGCATCATTATACCTGGTGGAGTTACAGGGCAAATGCTCGCAATAATAATAAAGGATGGCGTCTGGATTATGGCATGGTTAGTCATTCTCTGGAGTATAGGCTAAAACGTTCTGTTATACTTTCTGAAGCAAAACATAGTGATCATTGCCCAATTCTAATTGAATTACATGAATAATTAAAGTAATCTAAATAAAATGTAAACATGGGAATTACTAAATTTGTCTGGTCAAAAAAGATTAGTGTTTGCTTATGATATATAAAAAATTACCTCATACGAATTTAGAAGTTAGTAAAATTTGTTTGGGTACTATGACCTGGGGTCGTCAGAATTCAGAAGAGGAAGGACATCACCAAATGGATTATGCAGTGGATCAGGGAATAAACTTTTTTGACACGGCGGAACTTTACCCTATTCCGGCTCATCCCGACAGATATGCTGATACCGAGAAAATAATTGGCAGCTGGTTTAAGAAAACAGGAAATAGAGATAAGATTATTCTTGGCACCAAGATGGCGGGAAAAGCCGATTTCACAAAGTTTATCAGATCAACGGGTTTTACAAGGGAAACCTTAATAGAAGCGGTTGAAGGAAGTCTGGAACGACTCCAAACAGACTATATAGATTTATTTCAATTGCACTGGCCGGAGCGTTCTACCAACTATTTTGGGAAAAGAGGTTATAAACACGATCTGACCGATCATTGGCAGGATAATATTCACCAGGTATTGGAGACTCTAAGGGATCTTATTACTGAAGGTAAAATAAGACATGTAGGACTTTCAAATGAAACCCCATGGGGAACCATGCGCTTTTTAGAGGAAAGTAAAGTACACTCCAGCTTACCCAGAATGATTACTATACAAAACCCTTATAATTTATTAAACCGCCAGTTTGAAGTGGGGCTTTCGGAAATTTCAATACGAGAAAATATAGGTCTTTTAGCCTATTCTCCTTTGGGATTTGGAGTTCTTAGTGGAAAGTATATAGGCGGCATGAAGCCTGCAAACGCCAGGATTACCTTATTTCCAGCTTATAGCCGTTACATTAGTGACAACGCAAACCGGGCTACTCAGGAATATTACAAACTTGCCCAGGAGCATAATCTTTCGCTTACCAAAATGGCCCTTGCATTTGTGAATTCAAGACCATTTGTAACCAGTAATATTATTGGTGCAACATCTATGAAACAGCTGAAGGAAAATATATCCAGTATTGAAGTTGATCTCTCTGATGAGCTTATAAAGGGCATTGAAACAATTCATAATAATATACCCGATCCTGCGCCTTAATTTTCCTCAATATAAGGGCGTATATCATCATTTATAGGTTGAAAAAGACTTTGAACTAAATAAGATTATTTTAAATAAAGAGTTGGTTAACTAAATCCTCAATTTTGGAAACCAATTCAATATTTATTTTTGTATTCTTAAGAGCAATTTTATTGTTCTTTGAAACAAAAATTGTAGAAAACCCAAGTTTATCGGCTTCCAGAATTCGCTGTTCTACTCTTTGTACAGGCCTTATTTCACCTGCCAGGCCTATTTCTGCAGCGAAACATATATTTTTCTCTATTGGAATATCTGCATTGCTCGACAAAATAGCAGCGATTACTGCGAGATCAATGGCTGGGTCGTCTACAGTTATTCCCCCGGTAATGTTTAAAAACACGTCTTTTGCTCCAAGTTTAAAACCTGCTCTTTTTTCCAAAACAGCGAGTAACATATTCAGGCGTTTGGCATTATAACCGGTGGTAGAGCGTTGTGGAGTACCATAGACCGCTGAACTTACTAAAGCCTGAATTTCTATCATCAAAGGCCGCATGCCTTCTACTGTGGAAGCAATAGCCGTACCACTAAGTCCTGAATCACTTTTTGAAAGTAATACCTCTGAGGGATTATTTACTTCCCTAAGCCCATCTCCTTGCATTTCATAGATGCCCAACTCTGCCGTTGAGCCAAATCGATTCTTCAGTGCCCGTAAAATTCTGTAAACATAATTGCGGTCACCCTCAAATTGCAAGACCGTATCTACCATATGCTCCAAAATTTTTGGCCCTGCAATATTTCCATCTTTTGTAATATGACCAATTAAAATAACAGGTGTATTCGTTTCTTTAGCAAATCTTATAAGTTCAGCAGCACATTCACGAATCTGAGATATACTCCCTGCAGAAGATTCTATATAGTCAGAATGGAGGGTTTGAATTGAATCAATGACGACTATATCGGGTGCAATATCATTTATCTGTTTAAAAATATTTTGGGTTTTGGTTTCAGTAAGTATATAGCAGGTCTGATTATTAGGTTGAATCCTCTCTGCTCTCATTTTTATTTGCTTCAGACTTTCTTCACCCGAAACGTATAAGGTCCTTAAGTTGAGTCTTAGAGCAATTTGCAGTAGCAATGTGCTTTTACCAATACCTGGTTCTCCACCGAGTAGAACCAGTGACCCAGGGACCAAACCTCCACCCAATACCCGATTAAATTCTTTGTCAGAAATATCGAGTCTGAATTCCCTTGTAGCATTGATCTGTCCAACTAAAACAGGCTTCGAAGTAATTGCCTTGGTATCCCTGACGCTTTGCCAGGGAATATCCTTTTCTTTTTGGATAACTTCTTCTACGATGGTATTCCATTCCTTGCAGGCACCACATTGTCCTACCCATTTGGCATATTGTGTACCGCAATTCTGACAAAAAAAAGCTGTTTTAGTTTTAGCCATTTGAACCTAAGCTGGTTTTGGCTAAAGATATTGTGGTTACTATAGAAATCAAAAGAATGTTGATACTTTAAATATCATTCCATATTAAAATAGAAAGATTACAGGTACTGGTTTAAAAGCCAAAGTCAGCTTTTAAAGCGTCCATTTTTTCCAAAGCCATTTCCTTTGTCAGAAAATCGATCTCCTCCATCGCAAAGGCTTTCTCAAAAGTTCGGAGTGCTTTTTTGCCCTCTCCCAATTCTTCATAATACTCCCCTTCAAAATAGAATCCCAGCATTGTAGTTGGGAATTCTTCTTTACACAATTCCGCTAGTGGTTTTAAAGACTCATAATCATCTTTTTTCCTGCTTGCGGCATATATGGCCATAATATCATTTAATTCAACTTCTTTCCTAAACCCAAATAATTCTTCTATAGAATTGTACTTATCTTCCAAATATTTATAAACGGGTTCTTCTGATGTTAGAATATTTTCTTTGTATTCTTTTGGACTAATTGGTTTAAAGATCTCAAACATGCTTCCCCAGGCCTTCCCAATTCCGTAGGTTGCGACCGATACTTCGTTAGCCGTGGGATATTCATCAAAGTGATAATTGAACCCTACTTTATCTATACTTTTCAATGTTTTGTCCATTTGCAATATCGCATTTCTGCTATCATTGCGTTCTCCACTGAGAATTAAATGATAAAAAATTTGTTGATTTATTTCATTAAGTCTGGCGGGTACTCTGTTCTCCATTTCCGGTGCCAGATAAGGAGATATACTAATGAATGCATTAAATAAGGATTTTTCTTTGAATAAATAATAATTCCCAAAGTTGGCGGTAATACCGTAACCAACAAACATGCTGAAAGGAGCGGTGTTGTAGGTGGTCTTAAGGTAAGGAATGAGTTCCATTCCAAGAAATTCAAAAAATAATTTACCTTTTTCTGCGGGAAGTCCGGAGTTTTCCTCAAAGGCACAATCTTCCCATCTCAAATCATTTTTATTCTGAAAAACACCAACTATTATGGTCTCTGGAGTCCCCTGAAAAGAGCTGTAAAATTTGGAATTCGCAACGACCTGATCAAAAAGGTATTCTCCGTCCAGAACAACCACTAAAGGATATTTTTTCTCAGGGTTATAATCTTCTGGTATATAATATTTTACATCCCTTCTCTCCTGCAATTTAAAGGATTCAAAAATCTCTTGTGTTATTTGTGCTCCTAAACCTGTACAGAATAGTAGTGTAGCAAATAGAAAAAAATTACGTATCATGCCAAGGTATTTTAAAACAGCTTTATGCTATTTATTCCTGTTCAATAACGGTAAGAGCAGGAAAGATATTGCACCAAAAACGACGACCATAAGAGTTTGTGCTATCCATATAATCCAACCGAACGCATTTCCGGAAACAGCCGAAATACCAAAAATGGCAAGGGATTTGCTAACTGCTATAGGGTAAAGGCCTATGCCCCCATTTGTTGTAGACATGGCAAAGGCACCGGCAACGAAGGCCACCAGTAATTGCCCAAATGAGAGATCAATAGTTTCTGGCACGGTAAATTTTATGACCCAAAACATAAGAACATAAGCACCCCAAATAAAAATAGTATGAAGGACAAAGGCCCATTTCTTTTTCATTTTAAATATACTTAAAACACCGTCTAATAAACCTTTGATAAAGTCCCTGATTTTAATGGCAAATCTTGAACTTGAACCTCTTAAAAAACCCATAATAAACAATAGTCCTATTAAACCCACACCAAGAAAAATTAGGGTCGTTGTAAAGTCCACACCCTTTTCATTTAAGAACGCGAGTATTATATCGGTCTGTGAAAAAAGAGCTATAAGAATTATTAGAAGCAACATCAATAAATCTATTACTCGTTCGGTTACAATTGTCCCAAAACCTTTTTGGAAAGGAACGTTCTCATAGGTTGCAAGTGCTGTTGCTCTTAATACTTCTCCAGACCTCGGAATGCCTAAATTTGCAAAGTAAGCTATCAAGATGATGAAAACATTGTTAGACACTTTTGGCGTATATCCTAAGGGTTCCAAAAGGTAATTCCATCGGATCGCCCTGGAAATATGGCTTAAAATTCCAATAAATATAGAGAGTCCTACCCAAAACAGGTCAGCTTCCTTAATGTACCTGATTATTTGTATCCTGTCTTCTTCAGAGGTAATACTATATGAATACCAGACTAAAAAAACTCCCAAAGCAATTGGGAGTATGATTTTTAAGATCTTTTTCAGTTCTTTAGTCAAGACTATTTTAATAGATTAGTTTCTTCATCAGGGAACACTAAAGCCGGATTAAATTTTTTGGCTTCTTCAATATCCATTCGGGCATATGTAATCAAAATCAGAATATCACCTACTGCCACTTTTCTGGCCGCGGCACCATTTAGGGTTAGTTCACCAGTACCCCTTGGTCCTGGAATAACATAGGTTTCCAATCGTTCACCATTATTATTATTGACAATCTGAATTTTTTCACCTTGAATAATATTAGCAGCATCCATAAGATCTTCATCTATAGTAATACTTCCTATATAATTAAGGTCAGCTCCGGTAACGCGAACCCGATGTATTTTGGACTTGACAACTTCTATTTGCATGGCACAAAGTTAATTAATTAAGCGCTATATTATCTATTAGGCGCACCCCGTTAGCATAAACTGCTATAAAGGCCCGATATTTTGTATTTTTTTGTTTTCTTTTTACAGGTTTTAAAGTGTCCTGATCAGTAATTTTTATATATTCCAAATCGAATTCAGGCTGTTTATCAAATTTATTTATAACCCAATCCATTACATTTGAAGCACTTTTCGTGCCAAATATTTCTTTGGCAGCCAAAAGTGTTTCATAGATAAAAGAGGCTTTGTCCCTTAAGTCTTTTGGAAGTCTTTCGTTTCTGGAACTCATCGCAAGTCCGTGAGGTTCTCTGACAATTGGGCAGCCAATAATTTTAATTGGCATATTTGTTTTTTCAACTAATTTTTTAATGATTAATAGTTGCTGAAAATCCTTCTCACCAAAATAAGCTTTTGTTGGCTTAACAATCGAAAAAAGCTTCTCCACTACAGTTGCAACGCCTAAAAAATGATCCGATCTGAATTTCCCCTCCATTGTGGTGTCCAAACCATCAAAATCGTATTCCTTTGAACTGATGTTGCCGGAATACAATTCTGTTACTGACGGGGCAAAAACAATGAGTTCCTCTGAAACAGTTTTTAGAGTTTCAAGATCTGTATCTAAGGTGTTGGGATAATTTTTTAAATCATCTTGATTATCAAATTGGGTAGGATTTACAAAAACACTGATTACAACGACCTTAGTTTCGGAGATGGCTTTTTTAATTAAGGAAAGATGTCCTTTATGCAATGCTCCCATAGTAGGAACCAAACCAACAGCTGTTGAAGTGTTTTTTAATGTGGCCAAATGAGCTATTAGTTCCTTTTTGCTACTGAATAACAACATAATCAATTATAAAAGCCAGCAAACTTACTATAATTACTGCTATTCTACATTATTTTTGTAATTTTGCAGCTATGTTTTTCCGATAAACAAAATACATTTTTTTATGAATGGTAAAAAGATATTAGGGCCAAATTAGAATATTTATGCCAAGATATGGCAATATTAATGAGCGGAGGCATCAGCTCCATGAGGTAATCAGACTATCAGGAATGAATCTCGTCATCAATGATATGGACATGCCGCTTATTATTAAAGTTGCTTCAATACCCCGGGAGCGAATACAAGTCTATTTTATTGATAATGAGGAGTATTTTAAACGAAAAGCTACCTTTACAGATGAGAATGGCGAACTATTCCCGGATAATGATGAAAGGGCCATTTTCTTTGCTAAAGGAGTAGTAGAAACAGTAAAAAAATTGAATTGGTCACCAGATATAATCCATGTTCATGGATGGTTGGCTTCACTTTTACCATTATACTTAAGAACCTACTACGCAGATGAACCACTATTTGCCGACAGTAAAATTGTAACCTCAGTTTATAGCAATGGTTTTGATGGAAACCTGGATGGTAATATGAAGAAAAAAATATTATTTGATGGGATTACTGAGGATAGTATCTCCCATCTGGAGTCTCCCACCTATAATAATTTGTTAAAAGTAGCTGTAGATTATTCTGATGCCATTATTTTAGCAGCCGAAGAAATTTCAGAAGATTTAAGTGAATATATTACCAACCTCCAAAAACCTCTGTTGCCATATGTCCCTTTACAGGAATTTGAAGAAGCATATGCAAACTTTTATAGCACTGAAGTTTTAAAATAGGCCTCATGAAGATTTTATTAAAATTGGTATGCTCTGCATTTGCAGTTTTGGTACTTATATTTAGCGCTGTTTCGTGTGATGAAGACCTTACTACAATTGGAGAGGGTCTTATTGGAGACGATCCTTTTGTAACTAATAAGGCGGTATATGACGTTTTTGTTTTTAACAAAAAAATCAATGCTGTTGAGACTAACAAACTTCCAATATACCAAATAGGAAAATATAATGACCCGCTTTATGGTAATACAGAGGCGAGTATAACTTCTCAACTCAGATTGCAAGGTGGGATAGGGAATCCAACATTTGGACTTTATAGTCAGCAAAGAGAAGATAATTCTGCAACAGACCCTAACGAGGCTGCAATTGAGGAGAATGAAACTGTAACGGAAGTAATTCTTTACATCCCTTATCTTCAAAACCCAAGTGGTGACCGGGATCTTGATGGTGTTGCAGACGTTTTTGATGTAGACCCCGAGGATCCAAATAGTGATAGTGATGGAGATGGCATTACCGATAATGATGAAAGAGTACTTGGAACAGATCCGCTTAGTGATGATACTGATGGCGATGGCATAAAAGATGGAGATGACCCGGTGAATGATGTAAACGGTTATCCTGTAAAAGTAGACCTTGACAGCATTTACGGAAACCGGGAAGCACCTTTCAATTTCAAAGTTGAACAATCTACATATTTTTTAAGAGATTTGGATCCGGATACAGGTTTTCTGGAATCCCAGGAGTACTATTCAACTCAGGAATTTTCACCTGATTTCGTTTCTGAAGTGCTGTTTGACGGACAGGTAACAATATCAGATGAAGAAACATTAATATTTCCGGAGGACGATCCGAGCACAGAGGTTGATGAGTCTTTAGGCGCCCCCCAGCGCATCCAACCGGGGATTCAGGTAGTATTAAATCCTGACTTTTTTCAACAAAATATTTTAGATAAAGAAGGCCAGACCGATTTATTAAGTCAAGCAAATTTTAGTAGTTTTCTTAGAGGTTTACACTTATCTGTTTCGGCTATTACCGATGATATTTTGCTTATTCTTGACATAACAGCTGCCACGATTACAATTGCCTATGAGTTCGATAAGCTGGAGGATGAAGAAATAATTACTGACGAAGCGGAGTATCAATTGACATTAATTAGTAGAGATTTATCTTTTGGCACAATAACTGGCAATGCGGTTAACACTTTATTAAATGAACCATTTCCAGCTGAGATTGCAAATGATTTGGACACAAACGAAAATGCAGATAGGATATATCTTAAAGGAGGTTCAGGATCCTATGCGGAAATCCAATTATTTGAGGAAAATAACGGAGAAGACATTCTAAACGATATTAAAACAAAAAATTGGGTAGTTAATGAAGCCAATCTCATCTTTTATGTAGATAGAGAAACATTAGATATGGCGGGAATTACAAATGAGCCACCTTCATTATACCTTTTTAATATGGAAACAAACAGACCACTATATGATCTTAGTGTGGCAAGTGATCCTGATGTCAATAACAGAATTAATATTAATTATGGCGGGTCTTTGGATAAAGAGAATAACAAAGGGGTTAAATATAAATTGAAAATCACTAATTATATAAATGACATTATTATTCGAGATTCTACAAATGTCACTCTAGGTCTCTCAGTATCAGCAGATTTGGCAATTTTTAATTCTAAAAATGCCGTGCTTGACATGACTGAACAAGATTTACCGGTTAGTGCAACGATCACCCCTTTAGGAACTGTTCTATTTGGCAACAATGTTTCCTCAGAAGAAGAGGAAATGCAGCTAAAATTAGAGATATTTTATACAGAGGTAAATTAAGATTGGTACATAATACACAACTTACAGTATTTTATCGTTATATAACCGAGTTTACAGCTAAGTTTTAATTTCTTCTTGTAAATTTGCTCATCTTCTAACCGGTTAATTGAACATATATGTGTGGAATTGTTGGATATATAGGATATAGGGATGCTTATCCCATAATCATGAAGGGTTTACAGCGCTTGGAATACAGGGGGTATGACAGTGCTGGAATTGCCTTATACGACGGAAATAAGATCAATCTGGCCAAAACTAAAGGTAAAGTTAAAGATCTGAAAGATCGATCAGAAAACAATATATCCTTAAAAGGGAATGTGGGCATCGGACATACAAGATGGGCAACTCATGGAGTTCCAAACGATGTAAATTCACATCCGCATTATTCTAATTCGGGAAATCTTATAATTATTCATAATGGGATTATCGAAAATTATGAATCCATAAAACAAGAACTTACTAAGAGGGGCTATACCTTTGAATCTGACACTGATACCGAGGTTTTGATCAATCTTATTGAAGAAGTAAAGAAAAAGGAAAAGGTATTACTGGGTAAGGCCGTTCAAATTGCCTTAAACCAGGTTGTTGGGGCTTATGCAATTGCCGTATTTGATGTTCAAAAGCCAGATGAAATTGTGGTTGCCAAACTAGGGAGTCCATTGGCAATAGGCATAGGTAAAGATGAGTTTTTCATAGCCTCAGATGCATCACCTTTTATAGAATTTACTAATAATGCGATTTATCTGGAAGACCAGGAAATGGCTATTGTGCGTCTTGGCAAAGAAATTAAACTGCGAAAGATAAAGAATGATGAGATTGCTTATCCTTTAGTACAGGAACTTCAATTTAATCTTGAAGAAATTGAAAAAGGAATGTATGATCATTTTATGCTAAAGGAAATTTATGAACAGCCAAGTGCGATAAAAGATACCTACAGAGGAAGATTAAGAGTTGACCAGGGCATAATAAAAATGGCAGGGATTGACCAGAATATGGAGAGATTTCTCAACGCAAACAGGATAATTATTGTGGCGTGTGGAACTTCATGGCATGCCGGATTAGTAGCAGAATATATTTTTGAAGATTTAGCAAGAATACCAGTGGAGGTAGAATACGCATCAGAATTCAGGTATAGAAATCCTGTAATTACAGAACAAGATGTGGTGATTGCCATTTCTCAATCCGGTGAAACGGCCGATACATTGGCGGCGATTAAACTGGCTAAAGAAAAAGGAGCTTATGTATTTGGAGTCTGCAATGTAGTGGGGTCCTCAATTGCACGCGAGACTCATTCTGGCGCATATACTCATGCCGGACCGGAAATTGGTGTGGCCTCTACTAAAGCATTTACAACTCAAATAACAGTTCTGACTCTAATTGCTCTTAAACTGGCAAAAGAAAAAGGTGAATTTTCTGAATCTAAGTTTCATGAATTCCTTTCAGAGTTAGATACGATACCCACTAAGGTTGAAAAAGCACTTCAAACCAATCCTTTAGTTGAAATAATTGCACAGGAATATAAAGATTCGGAAAATTGTTTATATCTGGGCAGGGGTTATAACTTTCCTGTAGCATTGGAAGGAGCGCTAAAACTTAAGGAAATAAGTTATATTCATGCTGAGGGATATCCTGCAGCAGAAATGAAACACGGTCCAATTGCACTTATTGATGAACAAATGCCGGTAATTGTAATTGCTACCAATAAAGGTCATTACGAGAAGGTAGTTAGTAATATACAGGAAATAAAGTCCAGAAAAGGAAAAATTATTGCCATCGTAACAGAAGGAGATGAACAGGTAAAAGAGTTAGCAGACCACGTGATAGAGGTACCTGAAACTATCGAATGTCTCACCCCGCTTTTGACTACCATACCACTGCAATTGTTATCTTATCATATCGCTATTATGAGAGGATGCAATGTAGATCAACCCCGTAATTTGGCCAAATCGGTTACGGTAGAATAAATTATTTAAGTTAAAATTATAAAAAAGGCGACTATGAAAATGGTCGTCTTTTTTATTGAAATTATTGATTTTTAACTTTTCGGAGTATTAAATTGCGAAATTAATACTAAACAGCTCTACTTTTTTTGCTTTTTGCATTTTCAATTTAAAAAATTCTGTATCTTGGTCACATACTAATTTAACTCAAAATTAACATGAGAAGAATCTTTCTTTTTTCCCTACTGATGTTGGGGATAGGAGTCTATTCGCAGACAACCGTGAATGGAAATGTAACGGATGAAAATGGTCAACCTATTCCAGGGGCTAACGTTGTTATAGTTGGGAAAACGATAGGAACAACCTCCGATTTTGATGGCAATTTTGTTCTGGAAACTTCTGAAGTACCCCCCTTTCAATTGAGGATAACGAGTATTGGGTATTCCGAGTCAACAGCAGATGTTACAGCGAACAATCAAGCCATTACTGTTATTCTTGGTGAGACACAAACGTTTTTAGACGAAGTGGTGATCTCAGCTTCCAGAACCCCGGAACGAATTTTTGAATC
>NZ_CAMYOM010000057.1 GCF_947260015.1 uncultured Eudoraea sp.
TGAAATTATTAAAATATGTCGGTTTATTATCTCTGATTTCTAGTTATACATTTCTGATTTTATCTCTTAAAGTTGATATTTCAGAAACTGCAAATTTTAATCTTTTTAATATTGCTTGGGGATTAGGAATTTTAAGTTTGATTTCAAATGTTGTTTATGCAATCAAAGCACAAATAAAAGATTGGATATTTAGTATTTTTGGAGTTTGCGGTCTTATATAGTTTGCTCTACCTTTTGTAAGTGATGGATTAAAGTCTAATATTGAAAACCCCTAAACTACGACTCTTCCTTTTTCTTCAACATGGAAATAAATGGCTTTGCTGTAATGCCGTGTAAAATAATACTTAGAAAAACGGTACAGATTATTGTTAATAAAATGGTTTTTTCGTGAGGAAGTTTTAAGTCCAAAATCATAATCGCAAATACAATACTTGCCAAACCTCTTGGTCCAAACCAACCTGAGAATAACTTCTCGGAAGTATTAAAGCCAGATTTGAATAAAACAAAAAATACGGGTACCATTCTAACTACTGTTAAACTTAAAAGAGAATACAGAACTACTTCTATTGAAAAATCGTTTATATATTTGCTAACTACTACTGAACCAAAAACAATCCAAGTAACCATAGTTAAAGCATCTCCTAAACCTTCGGCAACTTCTATCAATTCCTCGTCTTTTTTCGTATTTAACACACCGTACAACAAACCTCCAGTAAAACAAGCAATAAAGCCACTTCCACCAAGCCATTGAGCCAAGGCAAAACATGTAAATGAAAGGCCTAATATAATAATCGCTTTTCTGGATCCATTTATCCATTTTCTCGCGGCACTATACTTAATAAGTTTTGATACTATAAAGGTAATTACGACACCAACTAATACCCCATAACCAATTTCTTTTAAAAACAAACCTATACTAAATTCAAAATCGATACTTCCACTTGTTGATGAAGAAAACATCGCCATAAACAATAGTAATACAGGTACACAAATCCCATCATTCAGCCCACTTTCTACATTTAAAGATTCTCTAATTTTTGAAGGAACAGAGGGGTTGGTTGCTACAGATTTACCCAAAGCCGCATCTGTTGGTGCTAATGCTGTAGCTAAAATTGCCAATTCTATCCATCCAAAACCATCAAAAATTACAACACCAACCCAATACCCAAATAATATGGTAATTGGCAATCCAATTAATAGCAATCTTGAAGGAACTTTAATATTCTTTTTTAAAACACTCATATTCGTATTAGAAGCATCCGTAAATAACACTAAAGCAAGAGCTAACTCTGCAAGTGTCATATAACTTTCATTATCTATGGTAATATCAAAAACATCCAAAAACAAGGGGCCAATAGCAACTCCAAAAATCAAAAATAATAAAGGGCCATTAATAGCTGTTTTTTCAATTTTTTCAGCAAATAAATTATAAATCAAAACAAATGAAGCCAATAATGCTAAATGAATGTACATAACAGCATGTTTAAATTAGATGAGATAAGTTCAAAAATAAATAAGATTTTTTAAGAATTTCTGAAAACCTTGAAAAATTTAGAATCAAAGAAG
This sequence comes from uncultured Eudoraea sp., assembly GCF_947260015.1. Taxonomy (GTDB): domain Bacteria; phylum Bacteroidota; class Bacteroidia; order Flavobacteriales; family Flavobacteriaceae; genus Eudoraea. Next base: position 1,567 of record NZ_CAMYOM010000057.1, read on the forward strand.
GAAAAACTGATTTGGTGAAAATTGAAAAAGATTTTACTAATAATCTTTGGAGGGTATTTGAAAAACGACAAAATCATATATCAAACTAGACCAAAACTTTTCAATTCATATAAAATTCTATTTCTGATTGGAGCATTTTTCGTTTACACTTCTGACACTTTGACTTTAAAGTTATTTATGGGCGGTATTTTTGCAATCGCAATAATCTTTGGAATAATTAAAAATTATTATGCAAACGGAATTGTCATAACGGAAAACCGAATTGAGCTTTTAAAAACAAATCCTAAATTTGACTTAAAAGTTCTAATTCCAATCAGTTCGTTTGAATTTGGACACGTCCTAAAATTTTTGAATGGAAAAGGAATTGTTATTATTTTAGTGCATTCTGACCAAGAGTTAAGAATGTTTATTGATGGACAAATAACTGAATTTCCAATGCGGAATGAAAAAACTGCGTAGAACAACGCCTCCTATGAAAAATAGCCGAGTACGTCTTAAAACGAAACTATAACCATAAAATAAAGGTCAGTAATAAACCGAAAAGTTAGTGCGTAAAATCCCTCTACTTTTTATAATAGACCGTTGTCGTTAATTTCCGTTACAATCGCCGTGCATAAGCACCTATCAGCGTTGGTGATGATACCATAATTTGGCGAGCGACCGCATCGTCTCGGATACGATCAACAAGAGAATCTAGTTCAAGTTCGGCTACCGTTGCGATGCCAAGCTTTTCCGTCAAAGGCGCAATATTACGCAGTGTGTTTGCCATCCAGGAGTAACCTGAGAAATCAGGTCCGCCCCCAGCAACAGCTTCTTCGGTCAATGACGGGAAGGAAAGTCCCGCATCAAGAAATGTTTTCATGAGGAGGCGCCCCATCCTCAGGTGCATACCGGCGCCAGAGAACGTCTGCACGATAGTTCGGGCTGTATCGTTCCAGATAGATGCTACGGGATACGATAATCCAATGAAGTCCTCGTTCATATCCGCCTCATGAAACGCCACAATGCCACCTTTTTTGATACGACGAACGATTGTCAAGAGTCCATCAAGGGGATCGGCAAAATAAAGAAGGACCAAACGTCCGACTACTGCGTCGAACTCTCCAGAAAGTTCTGCCTCGCGTACATCACCCTCAATAAAGGTCACGTTAGAAATTTCGAGCAAACTTGCTCGCTCACGAGCCTTCTCGAGCGCACTGCCGTCAAGATCTATACCAACAACCTCACCTGTAGGTCCTACTAGCTTGGAGACAAGGAAGGCTACATCCCCAGCACCACTACCAACATCCAGGACTCGCATCCCCGGACCGATACCCGCCTCTCGGAAAAGACGCTCTGTTATATGACGAAAAAATGCGGCCTGTTCAGTTAAACGGTGGTATTCATCTTCTGACCGTCCAAGAGCGTATGTCGGATCATTTTTTTTCATGGTTACATTGTTAATTGGTTCAACGGTATGTTAATCTGTTAGTTAAAACCTGGCTAATAATTACCCCCGTTAAGCAAACGCCTAATTGTGTGTTTGATTACCAAAACACAATATGACCCTATTCAACAATATATAAATTAATTCTGAGCGCAACAAGCTCCATTCTTAATTACACAAATGACTACTACGGTTATAAAACGGAATGGCTCTTAATTAATAAATTCCTATAACTTTTTCGCCTGGAGTGCATTCAAGTGAAGAATACCTGATTTTATTGAAGTGTAAGAGATTTAAACATAGGCACACCACCGCATAAAATTAACCCGCCTGCCTTTAGTTGAACTATCCATCATTAACTAATTCTTCAAATATTGGGTTATTAAAACGGTCGTTTAAATATACTATCCCAAAAAATAGGTCCCAAGATATTTGCTATGTAAACGGTTGTAAATGTATTTTATTCGAATGAAATTCTACCAGGGTATTGTAAGTCCTTTAATTACTAGGATTTGTTATCTTAGTTCTTATAAGTGGGAGTTCATCAATAACTATATCCCTTTGTTAGCAGCAATAAATATCAACTAAGATGACTTTAAAAGAAATATTAATTGAATTAGAGAATTATGGGGATGAAGCCATAAAGAAAATCTATATGAATCACGGTGCTAAAGAGCCACTTTATGGTGTTAGGATTCAGGATATGAAAAAGATTGTCAAGAAAGTCAAGAAAAATCATGAGCTATCACTTGAATTATATGCAACTGGAAATTCTGATGCTATGTATCTCGCTGGTCTTATTGCAGATGAAAATAAAATCTCAAAAAGTGATCTTAATAAATGGGTAAAAGGTGCAACTAATCACGGTATTAGTGAATACACTGTAGCATGGGTAGCCGCTGAAAGCAAATATGGCTATAAGCTAGGACTTCAATGGATCGAATCAAGCAATGAACTAGTCGCTACCGCAGGTTGGTCCACGCTTTCCAATTATGCGGCTATTACGCCAGATGATAAACTGGACCTGAAAATCTACAATAAACTTTTAAACAGAGTTGAAAAAAACATTCATAAAGCTCCAAACAGAGTGCGGTATACAATGAATGGTTTTGTGATTGCCGTAGGAAGTTATATAATTGATTTAACAGAAAAGGCGTCTCAAGTAGCGGAAAAAATTGGCAAAGTAAGTGTCAATGTTGGAGGAACTTCGTGTAAAGTACCAATTGCAGTTGACCATATTAGAAAGGTTAAGGAAAAAGACAAACTAGGTAAAAAACGAAAAATGGCAAGGTGTTAATACTGCTGCCAACAAAGCCTAAACTGCATTTAAACACAGTTTAACCAAAACCTTGGTAATAATTTGGTAAAATATTTTCAATGTATAAGTTAATAGTTTTCTTTTTCTGCCTCATCTATAATACAGCTGTTATTGAGGCTCATCCAGGAGTTGGGATCGTTATGGATAGTAAAGGCAATGTATTCTATACTGACTTAGATCATGTTTGGAAAATATCAACTAGTGGTGAGCAGTCCATTGTGGTTAGAAATGTTCATACACATGAACTATATATAGACGAAGAGGATAATCTTTATGGAGAGCACCAATGGTATGAAGGAGAAGCTACCGATAAGTGGGGAAATTACGTTTGGTGTTTAGGTAATGATGGCATATTTGAAAAAACCGTACAAGATATTGAAGGTTTTCTCGACAACAATACCTTGGTAAGAGATCCGGAAAGTAGCACCTATTGGGCAGAAAAGTCTGGTGACCATGAAATGTTGAAAAAACAAACATTAAGTGGTCAGAGCTATTTTGTTACTGAACATTATTTCGATGACATTCGCTGGATGTATTTTTCAAAATATGATAATAACCTCTATGTAGTAGATCATTTGAAAATTAAAAAAGTGACTCCCAAAGGAGACGTAACCGTGATAGCAGATAATCTAAAAGATTCCAAAATTTCATTTGATGGCGTAGCAGATCGTCATTATATATTTGGAATGTGGTCCGATGAGAAAAAAGATCTGTACGTAGCAATTTATGGGGCAGGAAAAGTAATAAAGATTAATACAACCGGAGAAATGACAACGATTTTCGAATCGAAACCGTTTTGGTCTCCCACTGGAGGATTGAATGCTCCGGATGGTTCACAATGGATAATGGAGTTTTCTAAAAGAAATAAAACACGCGTAAGAAAAATTAGCGTAGACGGAAAACACACACTGTATGCAAATTAAATATTTCTTATAAGAAAAAAATACCGCCAACAACGCGTCCTATGAAAAATAACAGCAGGCTACTTAACTGAATTAACCAACTGAAAAGTCCGAAATCACAAAACCGCTACTTTTCATACCTGTCTGTCGTAGGTAGGTACAAGACCGTTCCCCTACCACCAAAAGATCTGTCACTCTTTACAATGTGGAGGTCTTATATTTAAATATTATTAGGCTGATTTTAAGTCCTTTATATTAATTCTGTATCTTAGGAAGAATAACCAACTGCTTCCTTCAGATGATCAGTTTCTTTCGTAATATCCGCCAAAACTTGCTCTCAGAGGGGAAAACGGTAAAATATCTCAAGTATGCAATGGGTGAGATTGTGCTTGTTGTCATCGGAATTTTGATCGCTCTTCAGATCAATAATTGGAATGAGGAAAGAAAAGTCAGAGATTTTGAATTTGTACTATTAAAGGAATTGCGAACTGAATTGACTTTTAATAAAAATGATCTTGACCAAACACTCATTATTCTTAATAACTCTATTAAATCAAATAAAATTATTGCCTCGGTTTTCGAGGCTCACCAGCCCTATCAAGATACGCTCGACTTACATTTCGCAAGATTATACAGCTTTAGTTTTTTCATTGCTAATAATACAACTTATGATAAATTAAAGAATACTGGCATAGATATTATTCAAAATGAAGAAATCAGGAATAGAATATCTTCGCTCTATACTTATGAATTTTCTGGATTAGAAAAGATCGAAAGCCTTTATATGCAAGAACACTATGTGAACTATTTAAAACCCATTTTTATGAATGAGTTCATCACTTTTGATTTTCCTAATTCTCTTAAAGTTAGGGATTATGAATCATTCATGCGAAATGCAAAAATAAAACAGGTAATCAATTTCACTATTGTCAATTTAGGAATTGTCATGAGGACTCAACAAAATTTAAGAAATGAAATGGAGGAAATTATAGGCATGATTGATGAAGAACTCAAAAAAGAATGATTCCCTATTTTTTACCACCAGTTATTTAAAAGAAACAATAAATTAAAGGTAATTTAATAACGATAGGCTAACAACCACTATAATTCATACCTGTAAATCTCCTACTCCATTCTGGTCTAACAAAGACCAACCAATACTACATCTGTTACTCTGCAATGTGGGAGTTTTATAATCGCTTTAAGAATTATCATAGCACCTGCATGATCTAAATCATTTACCGGTCTGTCCGTATCCTTTATTTTAGTCCCAAATCTTAAATCTAAAGTTATGAAACAGTTCATTTTTGCACTATTGTTCGCAATTGGATGTATAGGCCTTTATGCAAACGAAGTCCATTTTATAGCGCCCCAGGAAGTACAGGTTGGTGATATTTTTAAAATAGGCGACCCCGATGCTCCGAGGTACAGGCATATAAATTTTCCCAGGCCTAATTTTATTATCAAAAAAGGCGGGGTTGCCAATTACAACAGGTTGGAAGGAAATAAAGTGGTGGTAACCGCTGTAAAGGAAAAGAAGGACGGCACCCTGGAAGTAATGATCAAAAGAACCGATGGCGTACGATTCTTTGGAAGCCACAGGGAAGTATCAGCAGATTTGAAGGCTGCCCTGGAAACGGGTGAATTAGTTGAAATTTAAAGAAGGCTTAGCTATAAAAGCGTCGTATCTCATATTTAATATCACGCTTTAATTATGAAGGAATCCGACCTTGACCCCAACCAGGGATACTAACTTGTTTAATTTCCGGATATCAGGTAATCCGAACGCCATAGGTCCTGAGGAGTTGACATATATCATGTTTTATGGCTCATTATTTAAGGATCTTTAGGCCGTTTTAGCACCCACTAATATTTCAAAACAGTTATGAAAATACTAAAGAATATTGGTATCTGGCTTGGGCTAATCATCCTGATGATGATTTTATGGGTAATTGGTCTGATGCTTGGGAATATGGTTTTTCCAAGTAGTCTTATGGAAATGGAAACGGACAGTGATGGTGCATCAGGATTCCTTTTCTTTTTGGTAAGTGCGCTTAATGCCGGGATTATACTTACACTAATTTACAAAGCCCGGTATACAGGCTGGAAACTTGCAGGTCTTGTTTTTCTGGTTGCCTTTGGAATCCAGTATTTCATGTCACAAATTGAGACTGTTTGGTTTAATGATAGTCTTGGTTTGCCCGGCAAAGGCATTGCGGCCATTGTTTTTGGAGGTGCCTTTACACTTATTGCCTTTTCCGTAATTGCTGTTTGGATCACAGGGAAATTTAAAACTGAGCCTAATAACATCGATGATAGTGATCGATTTAGATTTAGTATTAAAAAAATAGTAGTGCTTTCGGCAGTTATTTGGCCGCTAATCTATTTTGCCTTTGGCTATTTTGTTGCCTGGCAATTTAAAGAAGTACGCCTCCTGTATTCTGGCACCACGGAGATGGATTCGCTGCTGGAGATTATGAAGGGAAATTTCGAATCGGGACTTTATTTGTTTCAGATCTTCAGGGGATTTTTATGGGTCTATATTGGCATCCTGGTTTTGAGGATGGCCAGGGGTAATAAGATCTCGAAAGGTATTCTTTTGGGGCTTTTATTTACTATCCTTGGCAGCAGTGGATTATTGCTTCCCAATCCTATCATGCCGGAAATGGTGCGGATGGCGCATCTTCTAGAGACAAGCACATCCAGCTTTATTTGGGGTTTTATCATTTCGTGGACGCTGTGGCAGCCGGTACCGGGAACAGCAATGGAAAATAATACATTAGAATAGGTTTTAAATACTATGCCGGTTATTATTAGAAACTTTTATCCCTCTCATCTACAGTAATTAACCATTCGTCTACACTCCCTAAACTTTCGTCTATAGTTAGACCTAAGACTTAAAATTAAAGTAGAACTT
>NZ_CAMYOM010000058.1 GCF_947260015.1 uncultured Eudoraea sp.
ACATAGGTCTGATCTCCTATTTTAACCTCTTCCCCACCTTCAGGTAAATGGGGAACAATTGTACCGGCAGTAGCTGGCACCACAGTATAGCCTTCATCCGATTTTTCGTAATAGGCTCCACCATAGTAATAATTATTGGTGGTTTCATTCACCTCCACAACTTCAGCTTCTTTGGGAATAGTCTCAACTGTTGCCCCAACAGGAGCCTGCACCACAGTGTAGCCACCGCTGGATGACACATAGTAAACCCCTTGATTATAATGATATTGTTGACTCTGAACACTTAATATAATGGCTGTGGTGGCCATCGTGGCTACAAAAAATCCCCATGGATGCCAGGCTGGTCCCCAGTAAAACGGACGATAAGGATGATGATAATAGGGCCTGTGGCAATAGTAACTATGGCCTCCATACCTGTAAGGAGGTCTTACATACGCACGTCCACCTGCTCGCACATAGGTGTTACCCCTGTTAATATTTACGTTTCTGCTGTTGTCAATATTTATGTTTCTTCTGCTATTGTCAATATTTCTGTTTCCACTATTGCTTTTAATATCTGAAGTTCTTTTTCTTTCAGAAGTATTTGGTCTTGTTGTAGTCCCGGTTCCGGATCTATCTGATGTCCTTTGTCTGGGAGTAACATCCCTTTGCTGGGTACCTGGGGTTCTGGTATAACTACGATCATTTGTTCTGGTGTGCCCCCCGTTTATAGACCTGGAAGGAGCGTTGTATGAGGTAGAAGGCCTGGTGGCAGAAGAACGCTGTGTACTTTGACGTTGCGTGCTTGATCGGGAAGGTGCCGAGCGTTGGGGGCTGGGACGTGACGCCATACTCCTGCTGCCACCCCTGGATGCTCTGTGGCCCATTCTTTGCGCGTTTATTGCCTCAATAGGCAATACAAGCAAGAGTAATAATAGTAGTATTCCAGAAATCTTATTTGTTATTGTTTTATCTATGAACATAAATTAATTTTATTAATGAAACTGCTCTATGATTTCTCCATTATGTCAATTAGCCTTGCATTGGGTGGTGGTAAAAAGTTAAATATGGTACTGGGCAGGTTTGGATTAATGTCCCAATCTTTAAAGACAGATTCAAATCGTAAATTTTGTTTCCCTTTTTGAATTATTATAAAGCGTTTAGGTAAATTCCAATTGCTGCTTGAGATCCATAACTGAAAATGCATATTCTCATTAGTGGCCCTGATATAAAAACAATCTTCCCCGTCCACTACTGTTTTTCCTAAAAACTCAAGTGTATTGAAATCTGCTAAAATATCGTCAGTAAAAGAAGGATAGAAAAAATCTGCAGCAGGAAACTGAAAATCAAACCTGGTGTGCAGGTCATCCATCATCTCAATTATATTTCCGGGACTCTCAAGAGTAACGTAATTATTTTCTTTAAAGGAGTACATGGAGGCATATGTTCCATTAAACCAAAAACCATGTTTGCCTTTATTTCCGAATCTTTGGTAAACCATTTTATCAGGACCTGCCATTCTAACATTGCTGGTACTGTAGTGGGTCTCTATTTTTTGTTTATCATCCAGTCTGTCCGTAGCCGTTTCTACACTAAAGCTCACAGCCTCAAGTTCTCCTATTATATCAGCCATTCGATCCAGAATAAAAACTGCTGTAGAATCTATTTGCCTTGCAGCCTGACTTTGGCCACAAAAAGGAAGTGCTAATAAAGCAAGTGCTAATACATATTTTTTCATAGGCCTAAGATACTTATTTTTTGGGTTTTTAGTTCGAAGAATATAGATGCAGGATTAAATAATGAACGATGAAATAGTGTTGATTTTGTTATTCTTAGTTTTAATTACAAATACAAATGAATAAACCATACGACAACAATAACCACTATAAAGATAAAACTTAGTGCAAAGTACTTTATGGCATGTTCTACATTCTTGAATTTCTGATCAATAATTTTGCTTTCAATATAAATTTGCTGACTTAATTGTGAGTAAAAATCTTCGTCTTTGCCAAATATTTCAATCAACTTTTTAGAGTATTTCTCTATACTTCCGAATGAGTAAACTGCATCTCGAAAGAATAGTACATTTTTTTCATATTTCTTGCTAATCTGAGGTTTAAAACACTTAAAACAAAAGAAGATAGAAATCATTGCGCTGATCATCCAAAAAGACGCCAATACAATAAATAGCGCACCTTCCTGGAAAAGTGGCTTAAGTTCTTCTAACCTGTCAAAAAACACCCCCAAAACTAATCCATGAAATGAAAATATAACGCCCGCTTTAAGCTCCGAAGCCCGGATTAGTTTTTCCAATCGTTCTAATTGCTCCCAATAATTGTTAGGATCCTGTTTCGTATGTAAACTTTCTTTTTCTGACATTCCTTATTAAATGAATTTTAAATTAATCAACAATTTAAATATACAATAAATCCAATTATGGTATTTAATTAAAGGCAGAAGGAATTGGATATTCTATTATCTTTATCCCGGGACCAACCAATATTAGTATTAGGTATGAAATTAACCATTACCAGCCAACGCCTCTATTCACTTGATGCCCTGCGCGGATTTGACATGTTCTGGATCATTGGGGCAGAGGAAATATTTCATAAAATGGCAGAGATTACTAATTCGCCATTTTGGAATGCCCTATCTGTTCAGTTTATACATCCTGCATGGCACGGCTTTGCTTTTTACGATTTGATCTTTCCTTTGTTCCTTTTTCTTGCCGGGGTTGCCACACCCTATTCTGTTGGGAAACAACTTGAAAAAGGGGTAAGCCGGAAATCCCTGTTATTCCGTGTCATTAAAAGAGGTCTGATCCTGTTTCTCCTGGGGGTCATTTATAATAATGGCCTTGAAATACGCCCCCTGGAAGAAATTCGCTTTGGCAGTGTTTTGGGGCGCATTGGAATGGCCTATATGTTTGCAAACATCATATACCTTTATACCAAACAACGCGGCCAAATTATTTGGTTCTGCGCATTGCTTCTTGGCTATTGGTTCCTTTTAATGTTTAATTCTGCTCCCGGTTATCCCATGGGAGACTTGACCATGGAAGGTAATTTTGTCTCCTATCTGGACACACTGATAATGCCGGGTAAATTGTATTTGGGAATTCATGATCCGGAGGGATGGGTATCTACAATTCCTGCCATCCCAACCTGTTTATTGGGCATTTTTGCAGGAAATTTATTAAAAAAGGGTGCGGTTGATAAGCAAAAGACAACTGCTGTCCGGTTGGTAGTCATTGGGATTATTCTCATTATCGTGGCGCAATTGTGGAACCTGGTTTTTCCTATCAATAAAAACTTATGGACAAGTTCGTTCACCTTGCAATGTGGTGGTATAAGTATGTTATTGATGGCTGTCTTTTATTACGTTATAGATATCCTGGGGCATAAAAAATGGGCATTTTTCTTTAAAGTAATCGGTATGAACTCTATTTTGATCTATATGGCCGGCGGCTTTATAGATTGGGCTTATACTACATCTGCCTTGTTCAAATGGTTGGGTCAACTTGTGGGGGATCCATATAACGCGGTAGTTTTAGTATTTTGTTATATAGCAGTTCAATGGGCATTTTTATATGTGCTTTACAAAAAGAAGATTTTTCTGCGTGTTTAAAAGCTTTGCATTTTTAATTTAAAAGTTAAGTAAAACCACTAAGATTGATCAAATAAAAAATAGAGCTTATGGGCGTAATAAATAAGTCAGAACGAGATGCTATTTCTAAATCTCTAATTCAGGAACCAATAAACTGGCAAGAGGTTCTGTCTGAAATTATTTCCTGTTTCGATTGTACTACGGGGACGATTCATTTTCTGGATGAGAATACTTCAATCTTAAAGTTGCAGGCTCACCAGGGAATTCCACCTTTTTTAATACCAAAAATAACAGAGATATCCATAGGAAAAGGAATGGCCGGGATAGCGGCTGAACGCCTGGAACCCGTGGAAATATGTAACCTCCAAACAGATGATTCCGGTGTGGCGCGTCCTGCTGCAAAGGAAACAAAAGTTGAGGGATCAATTGCGGTGCCTATGCTATTAAATGGGGCTTTGTATGGGACATTTGGTATTGCAAAGCCTGTTGCCTATGATTTTACAAAGGAAGAGATTAAGGAACTTTTAGAACTTGGTACAGAAATGAGTCGGGCTTTACACCCCCATAAAAATTAATATGGTGTCAGGTTTAAACTTTGAACTTGTTATTCCAAGACCTAAAACTCGAGCTATTCAACAATTTGTTACAAGCTATAATTTAAATCCTGAGGGAATTACCGCTTCCTTTTTTAATACAACAATACCATCTTTAATGACATAGGTATCGGTTTCAATGTCTTCCAGATGAGAACCTCCATCAATGGTTACATCATCACCTATACGGCAATTTTTATCAATGATGGTATTATTAATAATACAACGCTCACCGATTCCCATCAGTATATTAATCTTGTTATTTTCTATTTCTTCCAGGGTTTCATAGTAATCGCTACCCATCATGTAGGTATTCTTAACGGTAGAACCAGCACCTATTCTGGAGCGTATTCCAATAACTGAGTGCTCTATTTTGCTGGCATGGATTATACATCCGTCGGCTATTACCGCTTTGTCCATTTGAGTTCCAGTTATCTTGGACGTAGGCAACACCCTGGCCCTTGTATGGATTACTCTTTGGGTGTCATACAGGTTAAACTTTGGAATACTGTCTGTTAATCCCAGATTTGCTTCAAAGAAAGAATCAATATTTCCAATATCCGTCCAATATCCTTCGAATTGATAACTGACTACCTTGTGTTTTCCAATGGATTGCGGGATGATCTCTTTTCCAAAATCCATGGTATTCGGATTATTCATTAGTTCTATAAGCAGGTCCCTGTTGAATATGTAAATACCCATGGATGCCAGATAAAAACGCTCTTCCTGCTTCATTTCCTCACTTACTTCAGATTGCCAATCCGGTAACAAATCGGATGATGGCTTTTCAATAAAGGAGGTGATATTATCTTCACTGTCATTTTTTAATATCCCAAAAGAAGGTGCGTCATTGGCATGAACGGGAATAGTTCCGATTGATATACCTGCATTGCTTTGAATATGTTGATCTATCATAATATTAAAATCCATTTGATATAACTGATCTCCTGAAAGAATTAAGGCATACTCAAATTCGTGTTGCAAAAAATGATGCATACTTTGTCTAACGGCGTCAGCGGTACCCTGAAACCAATCTCCGCTGGTCATGGTTAGCTCGGCTGCTAAAACATCTACAAAAGCTTTACTGAAAAAGCTAAAATGATAGGTGTTTTTAATATGCTTGTTTAAGGATGCAGAATTAAACTGGGTTAATACAAACATTCTCTTTATATCCGAATTAATGCAATTGGAAATAGGAATATCAACTAATCGATATTTACCTGCTATAGGTACTGCAGGTTTTGATCTTTTTTCGGTTAATGGAAAAAGTCGTGATCCCTGACCTCCCCCTAATATTATTGCTAGTACGCTATTCGTGAACATATTTTTTAGTTTATTAAAGATTTGTATAATGTTTCAATTTGTTGGGCAATAGCAGACCAGTCGAATGTTTCTTCTACTCTCTTTCTGCCCTTTAAGGCCATAGATTCCTGCAATTCTTTATCGCTAATTACAAGATTTATGCCTTCTGCAAGATCTTGGGCAAATTTGTCCGGATCCACCGGTTCAAAAGGAGCCACATTTTGTTGTTCCAAAGGTACCAGGATTCCTGTTTCACCGTTTACCACCACTTCTTTTATTCCCCCAACAGCACTGGCTACAACAGCTGTATTACAGGCCATGGCTTCAATATTGATTATTCCGAAGGGTTCATAAATAGAGGGGCAACAAAATACATCTGCATGGGAATAAAGCTGTATAACAGATTTTTTATCAAGCATTTCAGCTATCCAGATAACATTATCCCTGATCTTCTTTACTTCTGCAACGCTTTCTTCCATTTCCTTCTCAATATCAGGGGTGTCCGGGGCTCCTGCGCACAGTACAATCTGGGTATCCGGGTCTATATATTTAATTGCATTTACAAGGTGTATGATCCCTTTCTGCCTTGTAATTCTACCTACAAAAAGTACATAGGGTTTTGATTTATCGATATTATACTTATCCAGTGCGTCGGATTCCCTGGTAACTGCATACTCCTTAAGGTTTATTCCGTTGTATATGACCTTTATTTTTTCCTTATCTACATCAAAATATTTAAGGACATCATCTTTTGTCTCATAAGATACTGCGATAACTGTATCCGCCATTTCTATAGCTGTTTTTTCAATCCATAATGATGCGTCGTACCCTTTCCCCAGTTGTTCTCTTTTCCAGGGTCTTAATGGTTCTAAGGAATGTGTTGTTACTACCAAAGGAATTCCATAAAGCAGTTTGGCCGTTATGCCTGCAAAGTGCGAATACCAGGTATGGCAATGCACTATATCGGCATCTATGTCATCTGCATTCATATGAACACATGTACTTAGTGTTTTTAAAACGGCTTTAAGTTTATCGTTGGAGCTATTAAAAACAGGATTGTCATAAGGAAATCCCTTTACCGATAAATTATCCGACTTTTCATCCTGATCCCCAAAACATCGAACCTCAAGCTCCATAAGTTTCGCTAATTCGGCAGCCAAATACTCAACATGGACACCTGCACCTCCGTAAACATAAGGAGGAAATTCTCTGGTAAAAAAAAGTGCTTTCATATGATATTTTCAGGTATCGGTTTTAGAATTTTATTTTCAATTTTACCTGCAATTCAGCCTATTTTTTAATAGGTAATCAACAGAGTATTCATTTTTATAAAGGTATTTATAAATTTCTTTTTCTTTCAATAGATTGGTACATAAAACAAGATTAAATTGATTGTAAAGAAAAGTTTCCGTTTTTGACCCCAATAGGAGGGTTAGCATAAATGATTTTCCAATGAAATCCGAATAATTCTTTAGTAAAATAAAAAGACTTTCTTAAAAGTCGTTTGGCCATAATATCAATCAATCTGCTGATGATGACCTACATCATTGTAAAGGGTATTTGGGTGCTCTATTTTTGACTTTGTTCCCAAAAAGCCATGGGAAAACAAAAAGTATTCATTCTAATTCAAAAAATAAATCCGATGAAAAAGTTCAACAGCCTACATTTCAATTTGGTGATGATGTTAGTATGCCTGATAAGCCTATCAATTGTATTTCAATCATGTAAGAGAACAAGTGAAAAGGCCAGTGAGAAGATCATAGAAAAGTCTTTAGGTGATGATGCTGAGGTAGATATCGATGATGAAAAAGTGGTGATAAAGACTGATGAAGGTACATTTACCACAGATGCAACTATGAATAGCTGGCCCAAAGAGGCTCCCGGCGAAGTACCGGAATTTAAATTCGGTGACGTAATAGCTGTTACTACACAAGAAGTTGATGACGCTGATAACTGGGTTGTTATTTTCGAAAATGTTCCTGCTAATGCGCTCCAGGATTATAAGGAAACCCTGGAAAGCGAAGGTTTCAAAATTAGTTTTACAACTACCGCCGGAACAGGTGGCCACCTTGCTGCCGAAAAAGGAAAAATAGCGGTAATGTTAATGGCAGGTGAGGGTAATGCCACTGTTAC
>NZ_CAMYOM010000059.1 GCF_947260015.1 uncultured Eudoraea sp.
GACCGACAAGGGCTATACGACCGCCAAACATCTGGAGATTTGCACTGACAATGGGATCACCCCCTACTCCTCGCCAAAGGAACATTCCTCTCAACACAACGGCCTTTACCCCATGATCGATTTCAAGTACGGTGCAACTAAGGATACCTACACATGCCCGCCGATCAGATCCTGACAACCAATGGAAGTGTCTACGACAAAGCGGGGCATAAGGTAAAACACTATAAGAACCGACAGGCCTGCAAAACCTGCGACCTGAGGGACCTCTGTACCAAGAACAAGAACGGACGTTTTATCGAACGCTCCATTTACCAGGAGGCCCTTGACGAAAACCAGAAAAGGGTAAACGAAAACCCCGAATATTACAGATTAAGGCAACAGATCACCGAGCACCAGTTCGGGACACTCAAAAGGCAATGGGGCTTTACCTTTGCCCTGATCAAGGGAAAAGAAAATGTCCTCTCCGAGGTCAACCTGATCATGATCTGCTACAACCTTAGAAGACTTATGTCCATACTTGGTCCAAAAGAGCTCAAAAACAAGCTCAAAGGGCTTGGCTTTGCATTATCCGGCATATACCGTCCAATTCTAGAACTTGTAAGCCTACTTATCCCCGTACCAAATCTTCAGGGTTTAAAATTACAGTACGACAAAACTTCCATTAATTCACTTAAACTACTCTAGAAGTAGTTATTTTTATGAAAAATGGGGTTGCTGCGCAGACTCCCGTTGTAAGCAATTTGAAAACCAATGAATAATAAAATCGAAATACTTCTGATATTTTTTCTAGCTTTTGGAATTTTCACCTCATCTCAAGCTCAGGATAAGATCTTTTATTCTTCTTTTCGACCGCAAGGATGGGATATTTACTTATCCAAAGACGATGGGAAGAATTTCTCAAGATTCACACAACATGAAAGTTTAGATTATGATGCAAAAATTTCACCGGACGGCAAATGGGTGGTATTTACATCAGAAAGAAATGGTCGTCCACAATTATTTATCAAAAGTGTTCTTGCTGATTCCCTTCCCAGACTTTTGGTGAAAAGCAATTCCATGCAAGATCAGGTTGATTTTTCACCTGATGGTAAATCGATGGTCTTTGTTTCATCCCATGAAGGAAACGCAGATATTTATAAACTGCCTTTTGTTCCTTCAGACACTTTAGATATTAATGATGCAATAAACCTTACCAATGACCAAGGTGGTGATTTCAGACCAAAATTTTCAAATGACGGTAATAGCATTGCCTTCTCAAGCGACCGTGGGCATCCAACAGTTCCACTAAAGCCAAGATTGGTTTTTGCCTTGCAGCGAACAGGTGATGTTTATGTGATGAATGCTGAAGGGGGTGAAACCACAAGGTTATCTAATTCTGAAAACTGGGATGGTAGCCCAGTTTGGTCTAAAGATGACCAAGAGATCATTTACTATTCTGCTAAAAGAGGCGAAAATTTCAAGCTATTTAAAATGTCAAAAAACGGAGAGAATAGTGAGCAAATCTCTCCAGACAATCACTCCTGCTTATCGCCTCTTCCAAAACCTGATGGCGAAATTTTATTTACAGGTTTTATAGATGGACCTAATGGGTTTTCCATCCTGGGACTCAACCCAAAAACACAAGAAATAGACTCGACCCTGGTTCAGCAAATGAATATGTTGAATGCGGACTACCACGATTCTGGGATAATGGTTTATCACGGTGGCGAAACACCTCAACCAGAACCCACAAATATAAATGATTTCTTTGGCGATTTATTGGTGAAAAACAGTCCAACACTTATATCCGATTTGCCGAACAAAACACTTTCTATGTATGGTGTTAGACGCTCTTTTGCAGCACCTGCCACGCCCGATGGTAAGATTATATATGGAGTATCGGATGTAAAGGGCTTTCAGGAAGCCATATCACCTTTTGCCTATCCTGTCTTATTGCTTCCAATACTGGCAATTATATGGTTGATATTGGGGATTTATAAAAGCATTAAAAAAAGAAAGACCATTGCCTTTTGGAAACATCTCATTTTTTCGGTGGCGGCCGTAATTATAGTGCTTTTTATCATTAAGACGACGGACGACCAGCTGTTCTTTAACATAATGCCTCTAAACGCTATTAAATCATTTTTAATTATAGTTGCTGCAGTACTTTTAGCACTGGGTTTATTGGCTTATTTCATTTATATAAAAAGAAAGAAAGCAGAGAAGTCCATTGCTTCTTTGTATAAGCTTTATGCTTTTATGTTTATTCCTTATGCACTGCTTGTGTTATACGCTGGTATCTTCCTATCCTCATTTTTTAATACGGAAAAAGATTTTTATGCGGTCGATTATGCTACCAATGAAATAGAGCATTTATTCAACTTTCGACCAGATAGAGACTTCAACCCACAGTTTTCGAATATTATAGATACTAAGGTTACTCCAGACGGCAACTACCTTCAATTTTCAGTGGGAGGATTTAGAAGAAGCCCGGAAGCTAAAGGGTGTGTTTATCGCTATCATTTTGAAGACAAATCGTTGGAACGTGTGACCGATTTGGAAAGCAATACTGGATTTGCCGATTATTCCGAAGACAATAAGGTGATGGTTTTTAGAAGTGGCAGAACTGGCAATATGGATATTTATGTGGAAGAAAATGGTACTACGACCAATATTACCAATAGTCCGGACAAGGAAGCCTTTCCTGTCATTTCTTATGATGGTAATATGATTGCTTACTGTTCTGATGTTAATGGATTGGACAAGGATAGCGTGGTAAAAACAATGGATATTTATATTACTGAAAGAACAGGTAACGGTTGGGGTGAACCAAAACAATTAACCACGTACCCAGGTCAAGAAGGTCATGCGCATTTCTCACCAGATGGAGAATGGCTGATCTACTCTTCTGAAGAATTTGGAATTAATGATGAACAACCATTAGTACAACCCTATATATTCAGCCCTCAGATGTATGGTGAAATTACGGCGATAAGACTAGCCGATGGGGAGAAATTTAGACTAACACATAACAAGTGGGAAGACGGCGCACCACTTTGGATCAAAGGAAATTAATAGAAACGGTAACTATTGAAGATCGGCTCATGATTTTAACGTATGACTTTAAAAATTAAAAAGTACCGGCCATAACACGCACTATAACTCATTATGAATACATGGAGTTCAAAAGAAATAATGGAAATCATCCTGTTCTCGGCAATGGTAATTGCCCTGAGTTCCTTACTGTGTTATATCGCTTATACTTTAGATGATCCGAATGTCTCAATATTTGCCGTATTCACTCCATCTTTAGTTGCACTGTTGCTTACTGCCATTACAAAAGGTAAGAAAGGCGTTTATTATTTGTTCGTTAAACAAACCCTAAAGAAAACATCCTTAAATTGGCTTCTGATAGCGCTGTTAGGAATTCCTGCCCTTGCATCTTTAGCCGTGCTTACTTCCCTGCAATTCGATATTTCCAGGTTTCATTTAAGAACAACTCAATTGCTGCCACAGCTTGTTGTGATCGTCATGATTGCTATTGGTGAGGAATACGGCTGGAGGGGTTACTTACTTCCCAGGTTGATGAAGAAATTCAACGTGTTTTATTCAAGCATTATACTTGGTTTGATCTGGGGGCTTTGGCATTATCCGGCATATCTGATTGGAACAGGCGTTCCCTTGCAAATGGACTTCATGGTGTTTTTAATATGGGTGGTTCTGGGAACACTTTTTATAAGTTGGATTTATTACTATACCCGAAGCATACTTACGTCAATCCTGGCTCATATTGGTGCTAATGCCGCTTTTAATTATCTGTTTATTTTACCTGAGTTTACCGGAAACATGAATACATTCTGGATTTTTATTACCTATTTGTTAGTTCTGATGATGCTAGTCTACTATCTAAGGAGAAAAGATTTACTAGAAAGTCCTAATAATCGATAAAAACCATCAAAACGGATGTTTGTTCCACCCGTTCGCACTAATAAAAATTCTATCTAAACTGATCCTTGTCATAGTATTGGATTTCAGCCCTTTGTACCTTTTTTGATTCAAATTAAAGTCCCTGCAAATGGAGTCAAAAGCATATGATATCAAAGATGGCCCTAAAGACGGGAAAAAAGTATTTAGGCAATTAGGAACTTGCTCGCGTACCTTCTTTTATATTTTAAATCGGGAGTTTGGTCATCCAAAGGAACTGGAAGAACGTGCCGCAGATGTATTGGCAGGTGGCATTATGCAGAAAGGTCATCAATGCGGCATGCTTTGGGGTGCATCCTTAGCTATTGGTGCAGAAGCATATAGAGTATGTGCAAATAAAAATCAAGCAATTCATGTTGCCGTTGTAGCAACACAGCAGGTAATGGCGTCATTTATTCAAAGAGAACATACGATAAACTGTAACGATATTACAAGGTGCGACTTTTCAAGCAAACTGAGTTTTGCAAAGTATTTTTTCTCCGGAAGATTCTTACATTGTTTTGATCTTGCCGAACAATGGGCTCCTGAAGCCGTTAAAGCTGCCTATGACAGTTTATCCCATATAGAAACTGTATCACAGGAAGCGTGTTTAAGTTGTGCTACGGAAGTTGCTCGAAAAATGGGTGCAAGTGAAGAGGAAATGGTTATGGTTGCAGGTTTTGCAGGTGGACTTGGTTTGAGCGGTGCTGCATGTGGTGCACTGAGTGCTGCCATTTGGATGAAATCTCTTGAATGGTGCAGGCAAGAAATCAAAAAATCCCCATTGAAAAACTCCGGGTCCAAGGCTATTCTAAACTCTTTCTATCACGCAACAGATTCAAAAATTTTGTGCTCCGATATAACAGGGGAACGGTTTAGGAACTTAATTGATCATACAAAATTTATTGAAAATGGGGGTTGTGCCAGTCTCATTAATACCCTTGCTGAAGCTTAAATACACAAACATTTAAGCTTTTATTTCCACTTCGCTGGGCTACTTCGCCTAAAAAGGTTGGCTACCCCGTCGTTTTCTGTAAAAATTATTCACTTGGAGATATCATCCATACCCGTACTAACCACCACTTCCTTATTTTTAATCTGCTTGTCTAAGAAATTGATCAGCCGGGTATTGATGGAATTGAATTGTGCAGTAGTTCCTCCTGATCCGGGTGCTAAGGCCAGCGAATTGTAGGTAAAGTGATTGCCTTCTGCTACCAGCAGTCCGTAACTTGGTGAAGGCGAATGTTCATAACAGAAGGCGGCATAAACATTGTCCCTGCCCGCATCTACGGCCTGCAAGTATTCTACACCTCCGTAAAAATAAGCTGTTGGAAACTCAAATTCCTGAAAAAAGGGTGCTTCAAAATAGCGGTTACCGGTAAAGAGCCAGTTGAGTTCTCCCATGGAAAATACGAACATCGCATCCGGATTAAGTCCGGCATCCATGGTCTTCATCACCGTCCAGCCACCCATGGAATGCCCGCCTAAAACCAATTTTGAAGACAGATTAAATTCCGTTTTTGCCTGTATGGAACTCACCACAGCTTCTGTTTCAACTATTCTGTATTCGTAGTCGGTTCCATCACCAAAAGGGTTGTCACTAAGGTACTGCAAGGCCTCTTCTATGGTCCCGGTAGACGGGCCTTTCACACGTACAGCCAGTACGGCATCCGAATGGTCAACGGCTGCCACAACATAACCTGCTCTTGCCAGAGCCTCACATATCTCAACCGAGCCAATCCCCCCTCCTGAAAATCCATGAGAAAAGACCACCAACGGCCAATCCCCGACTGCCGTGGGTGCATTCTCCGCGACTAAACCGGTGATATCCAGGTCTGTAGCGGCTGTATTATACATATATGCTGCTTCCATCCCGGTTGTAGGGTACCAAATCCCTACCCACAGATTTCCTGCATCAGGATGTGTTATTTGCAGTTTTTGATAGCCTGCGTTAATTTCTTGCGGAATCTCTTCCACAGCATCGTCCGAACTGCTGCAACTAATAAGTAATGCATAAAAGCAAAGAAAAATACAGATTTGGACTTTCATAATGTAGTTGTTAATGCTTAGCAAACTGAGTTTATTAACCCTTAGACTAGTAAAACGGATTTTAGTTTAAAGAAGTATATAGGTAATTTTAGGTTTTGCTAAATTTAATAGTCCTAAGCGCTGTATTTTTGACTAAATAAAAAAACTTATGGTTTTTCTATAGGCTCATTTTAAGAATAGTCCATACATTTAGGTGCCCGTTAAATTGGGTTTAAACCGGAATGAAAGGAATACCTATCCGGTAAATTTTTGAGATATTGAGGAATAATTATCCGCATATAAGCAGTTGTGTGCAATTATAATATACAGATGAATTTTGAAGACTTAATCCAAGATGTCTACCAAAAAATTAAGGAAATAGATGATAAAGGAGAGACGGCCTCTTACATTCCTGAATTAGCTAAAGTTGACCCAAATAATTTTGGAGTATACATATCGACAATTAATCAGTTTAACTTTGGTACTGGCAATTGTTATGACAAATTCTCCATTCAGAGTATTGCAAAGGTACTTGCATTAATTTTAGCCTATCGCATAGTTGGTGATGACTTATGGAAAAGAGTTGGGGTAGAACCTTCCGGAACAGCATTCAATTCCCTTGTTCAGCTTGAAGCTGACAAAGGAATTCCCAGAAATCCATTTCTAAATGCCGGAGCAATCGTAGTTTCAGATGTACTTTTAAGCAATTTAAAGAACCCAAAAGAAGATTTCATACACTTTGTTCGAAGAATATCTAACAATACAGCATTGGAATATTCGAATAGAATAGCTCAATCAGAAAAAGATGTAGGGTATAGAAATGTAGCCCTAGGTAATTTCATTAAATCATTTGGACAAATTGAAAATGAGCCCTCTGATGTTCTTAATTTCTATTATGACTTATGTTCTCTCGAAATGAGTTGTAAAGAACTTTCGGAGTTATTTTTATTTTTAGCCAATAATGGTATTAGTATTCAAAGCAACGAGTCAATACTGAGCGAAAGTCAATCTAAAAGAATAAATGCTCTTATGCAAACTTGTGGTTTTTATGACGAATCCGGAGAATTTGCTTTTAAGGTCGGGCTTCCAGGAAAAAGTGGAGTTGGAGGAGGTATTATTGCAATACATCCAGATCAATATGCGATTGCTGTTTGGAGTCCAAAATTGAATAAGCAAGGGAATTCGTATAAAGGGATGAAATTTTTGGAAGAATTTACAACTAGATCCGAATTATCCATATTTTAAAAACTGCATACAACATTGTTTACGCAGCATTCCCGCCTGCC
>NZ_CAMYOM010000060.1 GCF_947260015.1 uncultured Eudoraea sp.
ATATTTTCGTAAAGTTCAATATATCGTTCAGAAACCTGGGCAATATAATCGTCGCTCATTTCCGGGACAGTTTGCCCCTCCAGCCCCTGAAAACCATTACTAATTAACCATTGACGTACAAATTCCTTAGAAAGCTGTTTTTGCACTTCCCCCCTGCTCTGTCTTTCCTTATATCCATCTGCATAAAAGTAACGCGATGAATCCGGAGTATGAATTTCATCAATCAGGAGAATTTCGCCTTCTTTATTTTTACCGAATTCGTATTTCGTATCAACCAGGAGTAAACCTCTTTGTTTTGCTATTTCCGTGCCCCTTTTAAACAATGCTTTGGTATAATTTTCAAGTATTTCATAATCCTTCTCTGTAACAATCCCACGCTTAATAATATCTTCCCGGGAAATATCTTCATCATGGTTTCCCTCTTCGGCTTTGGTTGCCGGAGTTATGATTGGTTCTTTAAACTTGTCGTTTTCAATCATCCCATCGGGCATCGTAACACCACAGAGTATTCTTTTACCGGCTTTGTACTCCCTCGCCGCATGGCCAGAAAGATAACCACGTATTACCATTTCAATCTTAAATGGTTCGCAGGCCTGACCAATTGCCACATTTGGGTCGGGAGTCGCAATTAACCAATTTGGGACTAAGTCTGAAGTGGCCCGCATCATTTTGGTAGCAATCTGATTAAGAATCTGACCCTTATACGGTATTCCTTTGGGCATCACTACATCAAAAGCAGATAAACGATCTGTTGCTATCATGATCAGCAGATCATTTTGTAGCTGATATACTTCCCTCACTTTTCCCTTATATACACTTATCTGGTTGGGAAAATTAAAATTAGTGGTCATGATTGTCTCAGCCATAACTCTCTTTTAGTTTTGATGCTCAATATTTTTATAGGCATCTATTACCTTCTTCACAAGATTATGACGAATCACATCTTTATCATCCAAATATATAATTTGTATCCCCTGAACACTTTTAAGGATCAATAATGCTTCTTTTAGGCCGGAAATAACCCTTCGTGGTAAATCTATCTGACCTGGATCACCCGTAATTAAAAATTTGGCATTCTTTCCCATACGGGTAAGGAACATTTTCATTTGGGCATGAGTCGTATTCTGCGCCTCGTCCAGAATCACAAATGCATGATCCAAAGTTCGTCCCCGCATAAAAGCTAATGGGGCAATTTGTATTGTTCCGTTTTCGATATAATGAATAAGTTTTTCACCGGGTATCATATCCCTCAAGGCATCATAAAGGGGTTGCATATACGGATCCAGTTTTTCCTTGAGATCTCCTGGCAGAAAACCCAGATTTTCACCGGCCTCAACAGCAGGCCTGGTAAGGATGATCCTTTTTACCTCTTTATTTTTTAATGCTCTTACGGCTAAGGCCACCCCCGTATAGGTTTTTCCGGTACCGGCAGGGCCTATGGCAAATACCAGATCATTTTTTTCAGTAGAGTCAACCAATTTTCTTTGGTTGGCTGTAATCGCTTTAATATAACGACCATTAACCCCATGAACAATAATATCTCCGCTACTTTCAGAAGATTCATATTCTCCTTTACCGTTACTTGTAAGCACTCGCTCTATTACATTTTCGTCCAGAGTGTTATATTTGGCAAAATGGGCCGTAAGCATATGAAACCGCTTGTCAAACTCATCCAGCAGGGGTTCGTCGCCGTAAACTTTTATTTTACTTCCTCTGGCCACTATTTTTAATTTGGGGAAATGTTTTTTTAATAGATTAATGTTTTCGTTTTGATGTCCGAAGAATTCCCTTGGACTAATCGCGGTAAGTTCTAAGTTGAGTTCGTTCAATGAATAGATTTATTTAATTGTTGTGTCCCGTGAGATAAATTTCTGTAGGCTGTTTTTTTCATGTAATTTTGTCAAACAAACTTAAGTAAAAATCGGTTTGATTAGTTAAAAAAATATCAACAGTGCTGCATGGCAATCATCACTTTAACTACAGATTTTGGACATAAAGACCATTTTGTAGGGGCCCTTAAGGGGACTATTAAATTGTTGATATCACGCACTCCATAAGCCCTTTTAATATTCAGGAATGCGCTTATATTCTTAAAAATTCTTATAAAACTTTTCCGGAAGGAACCATTCATATTGTTGGGGTAGATTCTGAACCTACCATTGAAAACCAGCACATTGCAGTTCTGGTTGATAACCATTATTTTATTAGTGCCAATAATGGAGTAATTAGTCTGATTACATCGGAGATTGAACCTGAAAAAGTTGTTGAAATAAATATTCCATATCCGGTAATTGGGTCCTTTCCGGTACTTGACATTTTTGTCAAGGTTGCATGCCATATTGTACGTGGAGGAAAACTGGAGGTTGTTGGTAAA
Source organism: uncultured Eudoraea sp. (assembly GCF_947260015.1). Taxonomy (GTDB): domain Bacteria; phylum Bacteroidota; class Bacteroidia; order Flavobacteriales; family Flavobacteriaceae; genus Eudoraea. The sequence goes on from NZ_CAMYOM010000060.1 coordinate 2,375, forward strand.
TCATTTGAAGAACTAAAAGAATTAAAAGAATTCGCTCCAAGACTAACAAACGAGGGCAAAACAATAGTTGGGAATGTTATTTATATAGACAACTATGGAAATGTGATAACCAATATTCAAAAAAGCCTGTTTGAAGCATACAGGAATGGGAGAAAATTTGAAATTAACGCGAGGAATAGAAAAATAAATCAAATCCATAACAGGTATAGCGACATAATAAATTTCGACCTTGGAAAAAACCAGCGAAAGGGTCCGGGAGATTTATTGGCCCTTTTCAATTCTTCTGATTACCTGGAACTGGCTATCTATAAGAGTGATCTGAACACTGTTGGGGGCGCCTCTAGTCTATTGGGATTGGATTATAGAGATACCATTATAATTAACTTTTTATAAATGTTGATACGAATTGTAAAGTTGACTTTAAAGAAAGAAAATATTGCTAGTTTTGAGCAAATTTTTGAAGAAACCAAAGACATTATTCGAGATTTTGAAGGCTGTCTTTCCCTTGAACTATATCAGGACAGAGAACATTCAAATATTTTCTTTACATACAGTCATTGGGAAAAAGAAGAAAGCCTGGATGCTTATAGAAAATCTGAATTCTTTAGAAATGTTTGGGGAAAAACGAAATTACTGTTTGAAGATAGAGCTGAGGCGTGGAGTGTGAACAGAATTAAATCAGTAAAATAAACCTATGCTTGCCATATTTAAAAGAGAAATACTTTCATTCTTCACAACACCGGTTGGTTATTTGATTATTGGCTTTTTCCTGGTATTAAACGGGCTGTTTTTATGGGTGTTTAAAGGTGATTTTAACATATTTGAGTACGGTTTTGCAGATTTGAGTAAATTTTTTCTTTTAACTCCCTGGGTGTTTATGTTCCTAATTCCTGCAGTAACAATGAAGAGCTTTTCCGAGGAAAAGAAAACTGGCACTTTGGAATTACTTTTTATAAAACCATTGAGTTTAGGACAAACCGTTTACGGTAAGTTTTTTGGCGCATTATTTCTTGTAGTAATTGCACTGATTCCAACCTTCATTTATAGTATTTGTATTTCGCAATTGGGCACTACGCAGGGCAATTTGGATTGGGGTCTTATTTATGGGTCATATTTTGGATTGTTTTTCTTAGCAATGAGTTACACAGCAATTGGTATTTTCACATCCACAATAACGGAAAATCAAATTGTAGCTTTTATACTTGCTCTGTTTGTCTGTTTTATGCTCTATTATGGGTTTGAATCAGTTTCAACACTTTTCACTGATGGGGAAATGGCCCAATTTGTAATTTCACTGGGTATGAAATCTCATTTTGAAGGAATTTCAAGAGGTGTTTTGGACAGCAGGGATTTAGTTTATTTCTTTACTTTGTCTATACTCTTTCTGTTCTTTGCAATTGTTCAATTAAAACATCATTCCAGGTAATGAAACGAAATAAGTTACTTACCAATGGTTTGGCCTTGCTTGTATTTATATTGCTTAATGTAGGTGCGAGTTTATTCTATACAAGGATAGATCTTACTGAAGATAAACGATACACCTTGTCAGAGCAGGCATCAGAAGCGGTATCAGTTTTTAATTCACCTCTTGTAATCGATGTACTCCTGGGTGGTGAGTTACCCGCAGAATTTGCAAAGCTTAAGACGGAAACCAAACAGATATTGGAGGAATTTGCGTCAAAAAACGAAAATTTAAAATATAACTTTGTTGACCCTCTCTCGGATAACCCCCAGCCCGAAGCCACCATTTCTGAACTGCAAAGCCTGGGATTAACTCCGGCTAATATAACAGTAGAAGAAAATGGAAGGGTTTCGCAGGAAATTCTCTTTCCATGGGCTATGGTCAATTACAATAATAAAACCATTAAGGTTCCTCTTTTAAAAAATAAATTGGGAGCTTCTTCAGAAGAGCGGGTGAATAATTCTGTACAAAATTTAGAATATGCCTTTGCAGATGCCTTCACTAAATTGGCAATTAAAACAAAAAAAAGAGTAGCGGTAATAAAAGGCAATGGGGAATTGCAGGATATTTATTTGGCCGACTTTCTTACTACTATAAGGGATTATTACAATATTGGGGCTATCACTCTCGATTCGGTAGAAAAAAATCCGCAAAAAGTATTGGACCAGCTAAAGGAATACGATCTGGCTCTTATTGCCAAACCTACGGAGGCTTTTACCGATAAAGAAAAATATGTTTTGGATCAATTTATTGTCAATGGTGGAAAATCTATCTGGTTAATAGATCAGGTAGCCATAGAATTAGACAGTCTCTTTAATTCTGAAGGCAGTTCTATGGCTTTTCCAAGAGACCTTAACCTGAATGATTTTTTCTTTAAATATGGATTCAGGATAAATCCTGTACTTATTAAGGATTTATATTTTACACAAATAGTACTGGCAACAGGTGAAGGGAATAACTCTCAATATAATCCGGTGCCCTGGTTTTACAATCCCATGGTTTTCTCACCCAATAACCACCCTGTTAATAATAATCTGGAGGCACTTCGCTTTCAATTTGCAAATAGCATTGATACTATTTCCAATCCGTATCGCAAGACTGTACTTTATTCGAGTTCACCGCTTTCCAGGCCTGAAGGCACACCAAAATTGATAAGTTTAGATATTATAAATACACCTCCAAATAAAGGAAATTACAACAATGGAAATAAGCCTGTGGCAATTCTTATTGAAGGTGAGTTTAACTCTGCATTTAAGAATAGAATTGTTCCTGTAAAATTAGAAGGCACTAAACTCAAAGGGAATGATAATAAGATGCTAGTAGTTGCGGATGGAGATGTAATAAAAAACCAAATTAGGAACAACAGACCACTTGAGTTAGGATATGATAAATGGACCAATAGTTTTTATGGAAACAAGGAATTTTTGGTGAATAGCATCAATTATCTACTTGATGACACCGGACTTATAAACATTAGAAATAAGAAAGTAAGAATTGTATTGTTAGATCCTGAAAAAATAGCTGAGCAAAAAACAAAGTGGCAATTGATTAACGTTGGTATTCCCGTGCTACTAGTGTTCTTTTTCGGTTTTATTTTTAACACTTTCAGAAAGAGAAAATACAGTGCCTAGGTGTTAATAAGTTTGTTTTATACAATAGGACATTTAGGATATATTTGTTTTATTGGATTCCCGGCAACAATAATTCAAATTGATAAAGAAAAGCGTCATATTAAAAAGCATAAATAAAGAATGAAATTTATAGTATCCAGTACGTATTTATTAAAGCAACTTCAGGTTTTAGGAGGGGTTATTAATAACAGTAATACTTTACCTATTCTTGATAATTTCCTATTTGTACTAAGTAAGAACAAACTCACAGTCTCTGCCTCTGATCTTGAGACCACAATGAGTTCTGTTCTTGAAGTTGATTCTGATTCAGAAGGCATAATAGCAGTGCCAGCAAGGCTTTTACTAGATATTTTAAAGACCTTTCCCGAACAGCCACTGACATTCGTCGTCGAAGATAACAATACGGTAGAGATCAGTTCTAATCACGGCAAATATGCACTGGCATATGCCGATGGAGCAGAATTCCCTAAGGCGGTTGAACTTGCAAATCCCAGTTCTACCAACATTATGGGAGATATTCTTGCCAATGCTATAAATAAAACAATTTTTGCTGCGGGTAACGATGACTTAAGACCGGTAATGAGCGGGGTGTTCTTTCAGTTCTCATCGGAACATTTGATTTTTGTGGCCACAGATGCCCATAAATTAGTAAAATACCAGCGCAACGATGTTAAAGCTTCTGAAGTTGCTGAATTTATAATGCCCAAAAAGCCATTAAATCTATTAAAAGGTATCCTTACGGGAAGCGAAGAAACTGTAATAATAGAATACAATGACAGTAATGCTAAATTTAGCTTTGACAATACAGAACTAATTTGCCGTCTTATTGATGGAAAATATCCAAATTATGAGGCCGTAATTCCAAAAGAGAATCCAAATAAATTGACCATTTCCAGAAATCAAATCCTGAGTTCAGTAAGGCGGGTCTCTATTTTCTCTAACAAAACTACTCATCAAATAAGGCTGAAAATTGCCGGAGCCGAATTGAATATTTCCGCTGAAGATATTGATTACAGTAATAAAGCAGAAGAAAGGCTAACCTGTTCCTATCAGGGAGACGACATGCAAATTGGATTTAATTCCCGTTTTTTAGTTGAGATGCTCGGAAATCTGACTTCAGAAGAAATATGTTTGGAAATGAGTCTTCCCAACAGGGCAGGTATACTAACGCCAATAGACGGCCTTGACGAGGGTGAAATGATAACTATGCTGGTAATGCCCGTGATGCTTAATAATTAAGCTATTATAGCAATAAGGAACAAGGTAAGCTTGGTTTCACTTAAATAAGGTAAAATTCTTCACTCCTAAATTTTAGCAGCCTATTTCTATATGGAAATACGTTGTTTTATTTGTTTTAACAAGTTTTTCGGCTGTTTGACGGATGTCTCCAATCCCATTGCTTTTACAAGCGTTTATTGTTATGAATATTACAATTTAACCCAAATCTACCTACATTATGAAAAAAAATCTCTACTACCTTTTCAGTTTTGTTCTGTTGTTCTCTTGTCAGATTGATGATTTAGATCAAAGCAATGAAACCTTAAATGCAGTTTATTCGAAATCTAAAAAAAAGGAATTTCAATACATTTGCCATAAACTCCAAATTGGAAACGACTGGAACTTCATAACCTTATATTTGCCACCAGAGGCCATTAAGGCTCACATAGACCATGGTGATTCATTAGGGGAATGTCCAAATAGCGTTTCCAATGAAAATGGGTCCGACCAAGCTGTAAGTTGTGACTGCAGTGGAAATGTTACCCGACTGGATTTACGATATAATGGTGCTGAAGACGCCTTAATTAGTATTACCGGTACAAAAGGTAAAAAACAAATTTATAGGGCCAAACTTAGCCCCGGAGAATTATTTTATCTTAATGGTTTTGATGGTAACAACACACTGGGTGGAGAAATCCATATTTCCGTTCAAGGAATACACAATACCACCATTGATACCAGTTGTACAGAACCCAACATTCTTGGCTATACCTATGGCGATTTTACCATTGAAGGAGGTTCCAGCCTTAATGGTGGAGAATTTTGTCCCGGGGTAGTAATGTAATAACGGATTATATGGAATTGTTTCCGGAAATCGGTTTCTAATAAAAATCCCGCCGTTTGGCGGGATTTTTTTGTTTCACATGTTATGTAATAAAAGGTATGGTCATAAAATAACTTGGTGACTCACCATTACTGGCCCTGACGGCATTTACTATTGGTAATACAAAACCTAGAATGCCTGTCCCTATCAATGTAAGTATACCGAGACCCAATAATAGGATGGCAGGAATACTCAATACGATATATAACAGTAGGCTGAGCTGCAGATTAATAATAGCTTTACCATGTTCATCCATATCTTCAACTGTATTCTTTGAAGTCAGCCATAAAATTAAGGGTGTAATTAAACCTCCAAATCCAATTACATAATTTAATAATTGTGTCAAATGCGTAATAACAAGCAGTTGCCTGTCCGTACGCAGTGTTGTTTGATTGAGAACTTCCATTTTTTGATTGATTTTAATGATGATACTTATAAGACGCGATTTTTTATAAAATGTTACACAATAATTTATAGATTTTCCAAAATGATAAATCCATTAGGTTTTGCGCCCCAAAGCCAATTTTAATCTATTATAATGGATAAGCGGCTTTTGTCTATTTTTGCAAAAAATATCTTTATGATTCCAAAGGATACTATAATTGCATTAGCCACACCATCAGGTTCCGGTGCTATAGCGGTTATTCGCTTATCCGGCAGAGAAGCCATTTCTTTGGTTTCAAAATTATTCAGATCTGTTAGCAAAAAAGATCTAAAGAAAGTAAATACGCATACCATCCATTTGGGCTATATAATGGATGGAGATACTACCATAGATAAGGTATTGGTATCAGTTTTCAAAGGACCAAACAGTTATACAGGCGAGAATGTAGTTGAAATTTCGTGTCATGGCTCTATATACATCCAGCAACAAATAATCCAAATGTTCATCAGGAATGGTTGCCGTATGGCCAATCCCGGTGAATTTACGTTACGTGCATTTTTGAATGGTAAAATGGATCTGAGTCAGGCCGAAGCGGTTGCTGATCTAATATCCAGTGAAAACGAGGCATCTCACAAAATTGCGATGCAACAGATGCGGGGAGGTTTCAGCAATGAAATTAAACTCCTGAGGGAAGAACTTTTGAACTTTGCTTCGCTAATTGAATTGGAGCTGGATTTTGCAGAAGAGGATGTAGAATTTGCGGACAGAGAAGAATTTCAGGCTTTACTAAGCAGAATTGAAAGTGTACTTAAGGGATTGGTAGATTCATTTGCTCTGGGAAATGTTATAAAAAGTGGTATCCCCATAGCTATTGTGGGGGAACCAAATGTGGGTAAATCTACCCTTCTAAACTCGCTTTTAAACGAGGAACGCGCCATTGTATCAGAAATTGCCGGAACAACCAGAGATAGCATAGAAGATGAGATTACGATTGGGGGTATTGGATTTCGGTTTATAGATACTGCCGGGATCAGGGAAACGCAGGATAAAGTTGAACGTATAGGTATTGAAAGGACCTTTGAAAAAATGGAAAAA
>NZ_CAMYOM010000061.1 GCF_947260015.1 uncultured Eudoraea sp.
TCCGTTGTTGATATCATACATCGCTCCAACTATTTTTATTTCACCATTGTCCTCCATTTCCTTTAATACGGGACTCATATTTCGAGTGTTTTCAATGGTCATATGAACATTTTTGACGGCAACGTCGTTTACGAAATCTATGTTTTTAGAATTTCTTTGTCCAGCATCCGATGGCTGGGAAACCGCATTAACTGCCGGCATTATTTTGTCTAACAAAATCGTAAGATTACCTAATTTGGCACCATCACAGGCACCTTTTACTGCTCCACAAGCCGTATGGCCAAGAATAACCAATACTTTTGTGCCCGCTAACTTGCAGGCGAATTCGATACTTCCCAGTAGGTCTTCATTTACAATATTACCTGCGACTCGCGCGCTAAAAATATCGCCGACACCTTGGTCAAAAATAAGCTCTGCCGAAACTCTTGAATCAATACAGCTCAAGACCGTTGCAAAAGGGTATTGACCTGAAGCCGTATCATTTACTTGATCTAATAAATCACGATTAGCCATATTGCTGGCAACGAAGCGTTGATTACCCTCTTTTAATAGTTCTATGGCTTTATTCGGTGTAATTGCTGCTTGTGTATTTTTTGTATGTGCTTTCATCATATTATTTTTCTGGTTTACTATTGAGCTACTTCAAATTATATCGCTCTTCACCGGTCAACAATAAAGTTACATTAAGTTTATCAATGATTTTATTAATGTCCGACTTTAATGTATTTATTTTTTTACCGTTTCGCCTTTTAAATCTATCGACATACAAAACATCGATTTTATTTTTGACTAAATAAGTGGAAATACCTCTTATTGCTCCATCACCCTGTTCAAAAACATATTCAATGGTTTTTCTGTTTGAAGGTTTATTTGAGCCTTCTGAAACATCTGAATTTTGTGCAATCTTAAAAGATATTAAAGGTTGATGCGAATATTCTATCAAGTCTTCTGCAAAATCCAGATTGAAATCTGCCCCCAAATTATTAAACATACCCCTAGGACTATTTCTTTATTTGGCTCAATTACACTATTATTATTTGCAATCAAGATTACTCCTTTGAATTTGTTTAAAACGAAAGGAATAATGCTATCACCTACGAATTTTAGCACTTTTTCTCTCCTTTTACCTAAGACAATTATATCAGGTTTTTTTGTATCAATATATTGACCAATTTCACCTTTGATATTACCAATTGAAAAAGAAGAATCAATTCGGATGTCGTACTGTTCTGATATGGGGGCAATTAAATTTTTCATTTTCTTGCGAAATGAGTTATGCCCACTGTTAATAGATCTCATGGCGGATAATTGATTTTCACTATGCACAATTTCAGAAGCCTTTTCAACACTAAAAACTTCAATTTCACCATCGATAATTTTTGCGAGTCCAATCGCACTTTTAAGGGTTGCACCTGCGTCTCTCTCCAGGTCTGTTAGTACAGTTATTTTATATTTTCTCATGATATAGGATTTATGCTGATTTCGGCCTTAATCTAAAAAACTCCAAAAAACTATTTGGATTTTCGACAACACCTCTTTCAGAGATTAAATGAATGTCAATATTTCTTTCTTTTGCTTTAAATGCAAAGTCATCCAAGATTTCAATGATATCATTATCAAGGTATCTTGTTTTTCGAACGTCTAGTTCTAAAAATGTTTCTCTCGGTAGGCTATCCAACTCCTTCAAAATGGCACCCTTGTTAAAGAAAGTAACTTCCTCTGCAAGCGTTATTTTGATTCTATGTTTGCCATTGCTTATATCCTCGATATGAAGAAAATGAGAATTTTGATAGCTCTTGATTAAAATTACCACAATTCCCACAGCAAGTCCAAGGCCAATGCCTATAAGCAAGTCGGTAAATATAATTCCTAAAACAGTAACCGTAAACGGAATGAACTGCTTCCAACCTAAGTCATACATCTTTTTGAATAGGGCAGGTTTAGCAAGCTTATAACCAACAATGAATAAAATGGCTGCCAGAACTGAGAGAGGTATCATGTTCAACAGTCTGGGGATGAGAATAACAGAGATTAAAAGAAAGAAACCATGAATGATTGCAGACATTTTTGTTCTTCCTCCTGACTGGATATTTGCAGAACTCCTTACTATTACCTGGGTAATTGGCAAGCCTCCGATAAGCCCTGAAATAATATTCCCGGTACCTTGTGCAAGTAATTCCCTATTGGTAGGGGTTACATTCTTGTGCGGATCCAATTTGTCTGTAGCCTCCACACACAATAGTGTTTCTAAACTTGCTACCAGGGCAAGTGTAAATGCCGTGATCCATATTTCGGGTCGAACTATAACCTGAAAATTAGGAAAACTAAACTGACCCATAAATGAATCCAGCGTATCAGGAATAGGTACGCTTACCAGATGATCAGCAGTGATACTCCATATGGCACTATCTTTTGTTAAATTATAATATAGAATCCCGACGAATACTGCTACTAAGGGCCCTTGAATTAATTGAAAAATTTTAGCCTTTTTGGTAAGAAAATTATCCCAAAGGACTAATATTCCAAGGGAAAGAAAAGCTACCATTGTAGCTCCCGGGCTTATAAAATTCAGAGCATTAAATATCTCCGAGAAGGTATTTTCTCCATCTACCTGAAAAAACGCAAAATCACCTTCCGGGTCTGCATCGTATCCAAAAAAGTGAGGGATTTGTTTTAGAATTATAATGATTCCAATACCAGTAAGCATTCCTTTAATAACAGAAGATGGAAAATAATAGCCGATAATACCGGCCTTAAGGACACCGAATATGATTTGAATGGCACCACCCAATACGACAGCCACTAAAAAGTTTTCATAACCTCCTAATGCGCCAATTGCAGTCAAAACTATTGCTGCTAATCCGGCAGCGGGGCCGCTCACACCTATCTGTGATCCGCTAAGAGCGCCTACGATAATGCCTCCTACAATACCTGCTATTAATCCTGAAAATAAGGGTGCACCGCTGGCTAGTGCAATTCCCAGACACAATGGAAGTGCAACAAAAAATACAACAATACTGGCGGGTATGTCGTTTTTCAAATATCTTAACATAATAAAAAATATATTGCCTTTAATAAATAATTAAAGGTTGATTAGAAATAAATTTGTAAAGAGATTATGCTTGTTTGGCTAAAAATTCCGGTGGAGGTAATGGAATTTCGATTGCATGGGAAGAAATAATTATCTCAAGTTGATCTGAAAGAAATGTTCTTTCCAGCGGAGAGATATGCATTTGTGTTAGCCAATATTCAAGTAATGTTTTTTCTTCGCTGTCGTCTTTCTTACCCTCTTCTTGTTGTTTCTCTTCATTTAAGTTTACAGAAATAAAAATTCCATCCTCATTATTTACCAATGAAACAATAGATGGTGCAAATACCGCAAACAACCATATAGATATAAGTGAAGCTAAAATGGCAGATTTTATCATTCTGAATTTGGTTAAAATGCAAATATAGATGGAACTACGGTTATATTTGTTAAAGAAAAATTAAAAATCTTTCAACAATTTAATTTCATTTGAAGGCACCCAACCTGTTTTCCCATCTTTCAGTTCTATTTTTTTCCAATCATCTAGCTCATCCAATACATATACTTTAGTTCCTTCATGTAAAAGGAAGGCCTGTGAACTTCTATTATTTGGTTCAGATTTTACTATTAGCTCTTCAGAAAAAACGATGGCTGGCATGTCTGCTTCAAAATCCTGGAATTGAACCAATGCCAATACGATACAAAAAACCGCAATAAAGAAAGAAACAATACTAGTGATAAAAGCTATTCGCTTGTGGGTGGAGTATCTAAAGTAATAAAATAATATATAGGCCAGAACGAACAGGAATACAAAAAAAACAGCTGTATAGGACCACTGATCAAAGGAGAGCAATCCCGTGATGTTTTTATACAACTTCGTTAGACTTGTCTCTGGTAGTGGCTGAAAAGCATCTAAGGTCATGTTTTGAGCATAGGCCAGATTATTTTTGATTTCCCTATCGTTAGGTTTAAGTAATAAAGCCTTTTCATAATAGTAAATGCTGGGCGCTATCTGGTTTAATTTGTAGTAGCAATTGCCTATATTATAGTAAACAGCTGCCGAGTGCTCACCGTTCTCTATTATTTTAAAGTAGTTCTCAGAGGCTTTTACATAATCACCTTCATTGTAATACGTTGTTGCCCTGTTAAAAAGAGCATCGTTTTGTGCAATAGCTGTGAATGAAAACAAAATCAACAATAAGACGATTAAATTCTTCATGGCTAAAGTTTTTTGTCTATTGATGAAATTGTTTCACTGGCTTTGTTGTAATCCTGCTGCATTTGAACATCGGAAAAAGGGCTATATCTGGCCATTTCACAATTTTTGAGCAGATCTACAAAAGCGTGAATAGCTGTCTCATCTATTTCTTTTTTAGATAATAGAGAAGCTATTTTATCCTTGCTAAACTCAGAGGTCTCTATTTTTAGCTTTGCTTTCAGATAGTTGTGCAAAGCTTTTTCAAGTGCAATATAAAATGCATCCTTGTTACCTAATGCTTTTTTGGCCTCAGAGAGATATTTCCTTGCCAGTTTATTAGCTTTTTTTATTTTATTGCCGGCTATATCACTAGCTATGGCTTCCCGTCTTTTTCCAAACAACACCGCAATTGGGATGAGCAAAAAGGGTGAAAACAACCAAAAATAAAACCTTGTAGAACCAAAAAAATAATTTGTGCCAATTACGGTTAAATTGGGCTTAAGTTTAATAAAATTAAATTGATCATTTGAGCCAATAACCGCCTGCTTATTTACTGAGGAAGGGCCACTTGCTATTGCCCCTGATCCTAGTGGGCCTTCCATCACATTGATCATAATTTCATCTGAAGTCACTGATTTGTAACTCTCTAATTCCGGATCAAAATAACTGAATGAAATACCAGGGATAGGATATTTACCTCTGAATGAAGGTACTATTGTATAATTATTGCTCACCTTACCGTTCATACCTGATAAGGTGGTTCTCACCTCTTCATTAAATTCGGGCTCATAAACTTCTAAAGCTCCGGGAAGCGAAGGTTCAGGTAACTGAAAAAGTTTTAAGTTGCCATTCCCTTTTACAGTAATTGTAGCTTGTAACGACTCTGAAGCATTTAATGTTGTTTTGCTTGTCGAAACAGAAAAATCAAAACTACCAACTGCACCACTAAAATCTGCGGGTTTGCCTTCAGATGGTAAGGGTTTTACATTTATCACACGCTTTCCGGCAGACACGGTTTTATTTGTTTGAGTATATATTCTGCCACCAAAAAAATCACGTTTTTTGGAAGGTACTTCCAATGTTACATCTAAAGAAAGTGGCTCAATGGTCAATTGACCATTCTTTTGAGGATAGAGCACGACTCTTTTAAGAACTACATAACGATAAGCCTTACCTTCATAGGTGCCATTTTGAACATCGTATCGGGTAAAAGGCATATCCTGGCTCCAGAAATTATTGTATTTAGGATTGTCCAGCGGCCGAAAGTTTGAAACATTAATTGAAGGACTTACGTATAATTTGTAAACAACACTGATAGCCTCATTGAGATAAGGCGAAGTTTTAGAAACTTCTGCTACTAAATGTAAATTATCATCTGCAATATCATCTATAGACATCTGATCATTTGGTTTATCTACTGCAGCAGTAACCTCTACACTTTTTGATAATGATTTGTATATCTTTCCGTCTATGGTAATGGTTGCCTGCCTAATAGCAAATTTACCCTGGGCGGTAGGTGCAAGGGTATAAGAATACGTTTTGGAATAGCTTCTGACACCGTTTATCCATGAAGAGCTAATAGATTGAGAGGGCCCCATGAGTACTCTAAAACCTTGAAAATCAGGAGGAGTAAAATTATCTCCATCTTTGTTCATGGCAAAATCTACCCGCAAACGCTCATTTATTCCCAACTTACTTTTACTGAGTTTTACTTCAAAAGTAATGGCTTCTTTGTCTTGCGCCATTATCTGATTAGAAACCAGAAATAGAAAAGAAATACAAATTATATAATATTTAGGTTTATTAAATATCACCAATCTTTCTCATTTTTTGTTTTGACACCTTTAACTTTCTTGGCATCCATTTTTTCCTTAACTTTTTTCTCTTCGTTTTGCATTGCCTCAAGCAAATTCTTTATTTGTTGTTGAGACAATTGGTTTGGTCTGGGTTGTTTCTGCTGTTGTTGATCTCCCTGTTCTGGCTGCTTTTTTTCTTCTTTTTTTTCATCTCCATCCCCTTTTTTATTTTCTTCTTTTTCCTGCTCACCTTTATCTCCTTCATTACTCTCTTTGTCCTTTTCTTCGTTTTTGGGATCGCCTTTGTTCTCGTCTTTATTATCTCCCTGGTCTTGTTTATCCTGGTTTTTGTCTTTTTTCTCTTCCTGATCCTTATTCTCCTTATTATCGTCTTTATTCTGATTATTCTTATCTTTTTTTAGAAGTTCTTTAGCCAGTGCCAGATTATAACGGGTTTCTTCGTCGGAAGGATCATTACGCAACGCTTCCTTATAAGCTTCGACTGCTTTGGCGTATTCTTTGTTCTTCATAAATACATTGCCCATATTATGAAATGCTTTATGCTTAACAGGTTTTTCCGATGTCAATTCTCCTGCCTGCTTGAATCGGCCAAAAGCCTCTGAAAAACTCTCTTCATTATAGTAAGCATTTCCTAAATTATATGGGGCCGCCGTATTCTCATTACTTTTGGAGATGGCTCTTCTATAATTCACTTCCGCATCAATAAAATCGTTATCAGCTAATTCCAAATTTGCTTCAAAGGTTATATCTGTTGAAGCTTTAAGCGCTTTTGCTTTTTCTTTCAAATCGTCCTGCGGAAAAACTGCAGTGCTTATTAAAAATGCAAATAAAACAATCTTTTTCATTTTAGTGAATTTCCTTCTCATTAAACAAATTCATTTTTTTAAGCCATTGGGTTTTTCGGTCTAGCAGAAAAACCTCCAAAAATAGAAACAAAAGTCCAATGCCCAGAAACCATTGAAATTGGTCTTTATATTCGGCAAATTGTTTGGCTTCAAATTCTTTTTTGTCCATTTGATTTAATTGCTCTTTGATGAAGTCCACAGCATCTTCTGTATTTGATCCGTTTACGTATTCCCCATTACCCTCGTCGGAAATTTCCTCTAAGATATCTTCATTTAGTTTAGTGATAACCACTTCACCCTGTGAATCTTTTTTTAAACTTTCTACTATACCATTTCTTTTGATAGGAATTGGGCTGCCTTTAGTCTTTCCAACACCAATGGTAAATATTCTTATTCCTTCTCCAACGGCCAATTCAACAGCGTCTAAGGTTGAACCCTCGGAATGATCCTCGCCATCTGAAACAATGAACAAAACCCTGTTCGTTTGCTCCTCATCATCAAAAGGTTCCTTGTGATGAAAGCATATCTGTATTCATGCTTTGAAGGAACATTTTGGCCGCACCGTAATCTGTGGTTATTGGCAACTGAGGAAAAGCCTGACCGGCGTATGCTATTATACCTATTCGATCACTTGCCAATTGATTAATAATTTCAGAAACCAGGCGTTTAGATTTTTCTAGTCTGTTTGGAGCAATATCCTCAGCTAACATACTTTTTGAAACATCAATAGCAAAGACGATATCAACTCCTTCTCGTTTTACTGTTTCCAATTTCGTTCCAATTTTTGGGTTTACCAGACCCAAAACCAAAAATGAAAGCCCTACTATCAGGAAAATTAATTTTAATACGGATTTGAAATTAGATTTGTTTGGGGATAGTCTTTTCAATAGGTCAGAAGTTGCAAATTTCTTTTGAGTCCTTTTTTTCCAAATTTGAAGCAATACATAAATAACGACCATTACCGGAATAATGGACAAAAGATAGAAATATATTTTCTCGTCTAACTGGATCATATTTTATATAAAACTTCTGAAGAGCGTATTTCTCAGGAACCATTCAACAATAAGTAATGCCCCTGCCAATAGAATCCATGGTCTGAATTTCTCCTCATATTTATAATACTTAAATTCTTCTATTTCTGTTTTCTCCAATTTATTTATTTCATCATAAATCG
>NZ_CAMYOM010000062.1 GCF_947260015.1 uncultured Eudoraea sp.
CAAATAAACATAATACAAACCATTTTTCTTATTGTAAAATTGTTTCGCATTCAACCCCTGTTCATTCAGCTGATTCATAAAAGCATTTAAATATTTTTTGGTTTTATACACATTGGCAATTACGTAATAGCCAGATTGTACACCAATATCAGATAGATTTTGAATTTTTATTGGTAGTTTAATATACTCCTTACGTTCAGAAACGGATAATTCATCAGATGTATTAATTTCTAAACTCTTGGCTGTTTTAAATTCTATATTATTGGCAGCAGTGTTAGGTTCGCCGTGGTTTGATGCCAATACGGTATTTTCCGGATTGTTGAAATCCTGTAAATTGGATTTAATACTATTTTCAACATCACTTCGTAAAATCCGTACAATCATTTCAAACTTTTTCTCGAATTGGGAGTTCCGCGCATTCTCTATGGAGTCCTGTCTTAATATTAACTCGTCTAAAATTAAACGGTTTTGGTAAGCAAGAGAATTAGAATCTTCCTCTTGAGGAATAGTATATGCTACAAGAGTAGTCTCTGGTGTATTTTTTAAATTTTTATTTTTACTTCCAGATGACTTTTTAGTATCTCCTTTTGATTTATTTTGATCATTGGTTAATTTCGCTATTTGTGCTTCATACTTTTTGGTAAGTTCATCAATCTGATTCTTTTTGTCTATATTCTGATTCTCCTTTAATTGTGCCAATTGTTCTTCGTAATTTTGAACAATTTCATCAATTCTGTTTTCTTCAGATTTTACTACATAGCCACCTATTGCGGAAGGTTGATTTTTAAATGTATACGCCAAGGACAATTCATGATTCCAGCCAAATGCTGCATTTTGATCCAGGATATTCTTTTCTACCAAATACCCAAGAGATAACTTTTTACTAAGATTAAAACCTAATCCGATAGACATTCCATAGGTATCATCAAGAGTACTTTGAAACCAGCCATATTTGGGTAATTCAAGCAGAACAGACCCCACATATGCAAGACTTCCGTCCTCATTTTGGCCTAATTGTACAAGCGGCATTAATCTGGCATTGGAGAATAAACCGGAATTGGCCATAAATGCATGTGTATATTGCAGAGATGCTTTAACAGTTTTTGTATTAAAACTTGTTAAAAATTCATTAGTAGTCTGACTGTATCTTAAAAGATCCTCCGCATAGATTCCGACATCAAAATTACCATATGAGAATGTTATTCCCGGTTGTATAGCAATCTTATTTTCTAACTTAGCTTCCAGTATTTGAGGGTCATTTTCCGTGGCAACCACACGATTTTTATCTAATCCCAGGCTGTAATAGGTAACGTTAGTTCCAAATGTTAATTTACTTTTCGAACCTAGTTGCACAGAAGTGGCGTAATTTGCATTAAAACCAAACTCCTGAATAACCCCTATTCGCTGACTGTAAACACCTATACCCAACGCGGTATGATCATTAAATTTATTGCTAAATCCCAGATAATAGTTTTGATTATTATCTTCAAAAGCAGCATACTGATTTCGATGCAAAATATTCAGATAAGATTTGTTTTCCCTAACCAATGAAAATGTTGGGTTTATTAGGAACCTATTAAAAAACAACTGATTGTGATAAGCAGTATTTGTACTTAGATCAGAGATTGCTTCCTGACCGTAAGAAGCTTGAATACAGAAAATCAGGCAAAACACTTTAAGTACGAAGTCTTTCTTAATTATGTAGGTGTTACAGTTCATCTGATTGAAATTTAAAGTTTATTCTGAATACTCATAATCCGATTTATACCTTTTTAACTAGTGCTTATCGGGTTGGATAATTCGAAAAATTTCGTATTAACTATGTGTATTTTTCACTGTATAGTTGTTTTGAAACTATCGATCCTGGGGCTACCAAACAGATCATTGATGAGTACCTGTTTGGTTTAGGTTATAGCGCTGTTAAGCCATTAATCATCATCATAAACAGAGCTTGCGAAATTTACTTTTATATCATTGCTAAAAACTTCAGCAAAGTTATATCCGCCATTTTCCTCTTGTTGGTTCTTTTTGGGATGGGCAAAAGAGAATGCCACTTGCTGAGTAGTTTCTTCAGCATTTCCGCGATTAGACATGACATAGCCACTGCCATTTCCGGTAAGGGAAATTGCAAAATCATCTTTATCGCTATTAATAGGGCTACCTAAGTTTACGGACCAGCCCACTTTTTTATTAAATACCTGTACCATGAATACATCCAGACCACCGTGGCCTTTATGACCATCTGATGCAAAGAATAGGGTAGTACCTCCTGCAAGATTAGGATATAGGTCGTTCTTTTTGGTATTTACTTTTTCACCTAAATTCTTTGCAACACCCATGCTGCCATCTTTGTTTATTGCAGATACATAGATATCGTATTTTCCAAAAGTGCCTGGCATGTCTGAGGCAAAAAACAATCGTTTGCCGTCATGAGTAACTGTAGGGTGCATACTGGAATAATATTTTGGCGATAATGCAACTTCTTTAATATTTTCCCATTGTCCATTTATCTTTTCTGCCCGATAGATTTTATGAACTAATTGTTTTTTAGAAAAGACACCATACTTGGGTTGTATATAACTGGCTTTGCTGAAATAAGCGGTGTTCCCATCTGCCGTAACCGTAATTGGAGTTTTATAGGCATTTTTGTAATTAAATGTTTTATCGTTTAAGACCACTAAATCATTTTCCTCTTCCAATACCAGTTGTGTCAGGTCGGCTGGTGGTTCATTGAGTTTGTTTGATGAGCCTTTTACGGACTTGTTTTGATGGGCTATTGACTCATCTATATGGTATTCGTCCTTAATTTGAGCCAACCAGTTTTTCGTATCATTGGTGCTTGCTATATCCGATCCGGATGTCTTTTGCAATGCATATTGATAGCGTTCAGAGTAACCGGAACCGAGGATGCCATCTTCACTGATAGCTATCAGTTTTTTATACCAAAATACGGCAGTCTCGTAATTTTGACTTAAAAAATTGGCATTGCCCAGATCTTCATAGATTTCTCTTTCGGCGTAGCCCAGGTTTAATAACTCCTGATAATTACTTGCCCGTTTACTGGCTTCATAAATATCCGGATTCACAGATTTGGAAAGCTTAGGATTCTGCGCATACGATGAATAGCAAAAAAACGTTAGTAAACATCCTAAAGCTACTTTGTAGGTTAAAGCATTCTTCATAGGTCAAGATATTGGGTTATTAATAATCCAAAGATCACAAAATGTTTGGAGCTATGACCTAGCAAAAATTCATAGGTTTTCGATAAATAGAGTCATTTATCGGATGAAAGGAAGGGTAAAAAGGATTGTGATGCCACTTAAAAAAGATTCTTAAGCCTTGCTATAATTGAGTTTAAGGACGATTTTGATATGAAATTAAATTATTGTTCATTTTTTGGAAAGAAACTTCCTGAAATCTGTTATTTTTTGAAGAATTGAGTGAAAAATAATTTTTTTTAACATAAATAGTGATCTTTTAAATGGTAACCTCTGTAAGATAAATAAGTAACCTTATAGATTTTAGTAGCGTTATTTTAAGGTTTGATAAAGACATTTCCTAATTCACATTTGCAACTCACCAAAGCAATTGAAAATAATAATACTTGTCTTTCTTTAACAAAAGTTCTCATGAGAATAACTTCATTTATAGGATATTATTGTCAAGCTGTATTCAATTAATTACTCCGTTAGTTTTTCTTACGTGTTTCCAGATGATGCTGCAGTAATCCTTTTAAATTCTCCAGATATTCCGCTAATATTGCATAATCAATATTAGGCTGATTCGCAGTTGGAATGGTCATAGGGTTTTCATCCAAAAACCGATAAAGTTCAGGGTATTCGGTCTCTATTCTTGTAGTAATTCCCACAATTTCCTTTAAAATGGGTTGCAGTTCCTTCATGGATTTAATCAGCTAAATTTCATATTATCTATAAATCTATGTCATTCCTAATCAAAGACATATGATTCCGATCAGTTTTTAATGAGTTAGGAGGAATGACCATAATCATTGTCTGACTGGATTGTAATCAATTACTTTGAAATATGGATTTATGGATATATTAAGTAATAACAAATTAAAAATAATTGAACAATGTTGTTAGAAGAAAAAAATAAAACGATTGAGATCCCTATTGGGCAAGTCCTTCTAAAAGGAAACCTCTTTGTACCGGCTAACGCCAGTGCTTTGGTTCTTTTCTCGCACGGAAGCGGCAGTAGCAGGTTGAGTCCCAGAAATAACTATGTGGCAAGTGTACTGCAACAAGAGGGGCTGGCCACCCTATTGTTCGATCTGCTAACTGAAGAAGAAGATCTGCAATATAAAACCCGCTTCAATATTGATCTGTTGACTAAAAGATTGATAGGTGTAACGGATTGGATAAAAACACAAAAGGAAACCAAAGGATTACAATTGGCTTATTTTGGAGCCAGTACGGGAGCGGCCTCTGCATTAAGTGCTGCCGCATATTTTGGTGATGAAATTAGCGCTGTGGTCTCAAGGGGAGGCAGGCCAGATCTTGCCATGTCGGAGTTGCATAAGGTAACTGCACCCACACTTTTAATTGTTGGTGGCTGGGACAAAGTGGTGATAGTACTGAATCAAAAGGCCTATGGCAATTTGAGATGTGAACGTAAACTGGAAGTTATCCCTGAAGCCACACATCTTTTTGAAGAAGAAGGCAAATTAGAGGATGTGGCGGCGTTATCGGCAAAATGGATTACTGAACATCTACAACCAAAAAGGGTCAAAAATGTTTAAGGATAGAATTGATGCAGGAATTCAATTAGCACATAAATTACTACCCTATAAGGATAAGGAAGTGGTAGTTTTGGCGATACCCAGAGGCGGATTACCCATAGGAGTAATTGTTGCAAAAACCCTTCAAGCTCCTTTGGATGTTGCTCTTTCCAAAAAAATTGGTCATCCATTCAATCGAGAATATGCCATAGGAGCGGTAAGCCTGGAAAATATAATCCTTAAAGATGTCTCAGGGGTCCATAAAAGCTATATTGCCGAAGAAACAGAACGAATTAGAGAAAAATTAAAAAAACGATACCAGCAATACCATCAAAGCAGACAGCCGGAAGATTTAAAGGATAAGGTTGTAATTATTATAGATGATGGCATCGCGACTGGAAATACCATTCGGGTAACGGCAGAATTGGTAAATGCTCAAAAACCGGATAGAGTTATCGTAGCTATTCCTGTAGCACCAGGATCGTCTATTAATGCCCTGAAAGACTCACCCTATATCGATGAGGTAATTTGCTTATATACTCCCTACGATTTTATGGCAGTAGGGCAGTTTTATGAAGTTTTTGACCAGGTCTCAGACGAAGAAGCAATAAAGTTATTGAAAGAATTCAATCAGGCTTAATTCATTATTGCCAATATCTCTTTATCTTCAGGATGGGTACTTAACAGCTATATGTATAATTTATAGTTCAAACTGATATACATCATTCCAAAATTGTTTTCTTAAGATTAAGTTTATTTAGGAATGAGAGAATTTTTCTTAGGAGTAATTTGAATATGATAAAAAATGTTGTCATGATAGAAAATTTAGAAATCAGGGAATGCAAGGAGCTGTTGAATAACAATTATATAGGGCATTTGGCATTCATATCACAAAATGAACCTTATATAATTCCGATCACTTATTATTACAATCAGGTAAATAATTCAATTGTCAGCTATTCTGCGGAAGGCCATAAGATAGAGGCTATGAGGAAAAATGATGCGGTATCAATTGAAGTTGAAGAAATAAAATCTGTGAATAACTGGCGATCCGTAAGTATACATGGCACTTTTGAAGAATTGAAAGGAATTGATGCCAAGTACCTTTTACATGAGTTTACACAAAATGTAAAAAAGATAATTACCCGAAAGGAAGGTGCACACCCCAAATTTATCAGTGAATTTTCTAGTAAATTATCTGAACAGGGTATACCAATAGTATATCGGATCAATATAAATAAGATAACCGGTAAATACCGGGAATCATAAAATAAGTTGATACTTTGGTACATGTTCTTATTCAGGCTCAAGGGAATTATAAATTTCATTATAAAAAACACCTAATGAAAAAATACATCAGACATTTTAAAGAAACAGGCATACAGGATGTTTCTTTGGTAGGTGGTAAAAACGCCTCTTTAGGAGAAATGTATAATGAACTTACTTCTCAGGGTGTAAATGTCCCTAATGGTTTTGCCATAACTTCCCATGCATTTTGGGATTTTTTGGATGAAAATTCACTGCGGCAACCTTTGCAAAAAATATTAACCCAATTAAATACCAAAACCTACGCCAACTTAAATCAAGTAGGGGAGAAGGCCCGTAATCTGATATTAGGAGGAAAGCTGTCTTCAGATCTTTCACAAAAAATTATTGAAGCCTATCAGGGATTATCGGAAAAGGAAAATTGTGCAGTTGCTGTACGAAGCAGTGCCACGGCAGAAGATCTGTGCAGGTCAGCATGATACATTTCTCAATATTGAAGGGAAAATCCCACTACTCGGGGCTGTTAAAAAGTGCTTTGCCTCTCTTTATACAAACAGGGCTATAAAGTATCGCGATGAAAAAGGCTTTAAACATGAAGAGGTTGCCCTTTCTGTAGGGGTTCAAAATATGGTACGTGCAGATAAAGGCTGTTCCGGGGTAGGTTTTACCATTGAACCTGAATCTGGTTTTGAGAATGTAATCTTGCTATCAGGTGTTTGGGGATTGGGGGAGAATATTGTTCAGGGGGCTGTGAATCCTGATGAATATTATATATTCAAACCAATTCTGGAACAGGGGAAATTCCCTATTATTCAAAAACGAATGGGGGATAAAAAATTAACAATGGTCTATTCAAAGTCCAAAGAAAATAACCCGACCATAAACATAGACACACCACTACCCAGACAGTGCCAATTTGTATTATCTGATGAAGAAATAATTACCTTGGCCAATTGGGCTTCAGTCATTGAAAAACACTACCAGAAGCCTATGGACATAGAGTGGGCCAAGGATGGACTCACAAGTGAACTCCATATCATCCAGGCTCGTCCTGAAACTGTGCACCATAGTAAGAACAAGAATCTGCTTATACAATATAGACTGGAAGAAAAAGGTAAAGTATTGGCTACAGGAAATGCCGTAGGTTCCAAAATAAAAGTTGGGATGGCACGTCTGTTGAATTCTCCTCAGGATGCCAAAAACCTTTCTCAGGATCATATTATTATTAC
>NZ_CAMYOM010000063.1 GCF_947260015.1 uncultured Eudoraea sp.
GCCAAAACAAAAAAAGCCAACGAATTAAAGAAATGGATTGAAGCAAAAGTGCTGTCTAAAATCCCGGGCTATACCCTTTTAAAAGGAATGACCGAATCTGCAGTAGGCATGGAATCAGAGGATCTTAAAGATGTCGTTCTTGTAGATATTGAAGAGGTCTGGCAAATAGGGTTCTTAATGGATGAAATAGATGATGAACTAAGTTCCGTTTATATCCCCGGTGCCCCAAACCCGATGTCTGGTGATGTTTTTTTTGTTAAAAAGGAACGCCTTAAGAAATTAGATTTACCCCAATTTAGTGCCATGAAAATTTATAAAAAGCTGGGGTTAGATGCCGGGAAGATCCTTAAAGATAAGATTAATAAAACATCGTTTTGACTGAAACATATACGGGAAGAATTAAATACCTTATCACTAATAATTTGGTGTAGGTCGGTCTACAATTTTTATAAATACAATGTTAACTTTTATTTCTATTTTAGATCAACTTTACCTTCGGTGATATTATCTCTGAATTTATAAGAAGAATCCGGCAGTAAGTATGACTTTGACGCTAAATAACCCAGAAGATAAAATATGACCACCTCCATTTTTGATTCCTTATCCATTCCTGTTGTTTACTTAGGTCTTTGTATTTTGTTAATGATAGGTTTTGAAATTGGTTATCAAATTAGCAGGCATTCCAAGGTATTTAAGGAAGAGGTAGAACCCGCTACCCTTACCCCTATGATTGGGGGACTAATTGGAGTATGGGGGTTTCTGCTGGCTTTTACTTTTTCAATTGCGACAGGACATTTTAACCAGCGCAAGCAACACGTCCTTGAAGAAGCCAACGAAATTGGAACTGCTTACCTTAGGGCAGATCTCATTGATACTATTTATCAAAAAGAGGTAAAGCCATTGTTGAGGGAATATGTAGACACTCGCCTAAGGGCCGTGAGTAGTCTTAATATTAACAATGAACTCATAAAATCTGTTGAGCTCCATGACCTTTTATGGCGCGAAGTATCCGCGGCGGCTTTAGCTAAACCCAATACCAATACGTCAATGATGATACTATCGATCAATAACATTATTGACCTGCATGAAAAACGAGTTACGGCAGGGTTACGCAACCGGATTCCCATGAGCATATGGATAACAATTATTGCCATTTCATTTATGACCATGATAACAATTGGAATAAAGGCAGGATTTACCAAACCCAGGGGTTTGATTGCTGTAGTGCCTATGATATTGGCATTTGCTGCCCTTACTACACTTATTGTAGATCTTAACCGCCCTCAAAAGGGATTATTTAAGGTTGGGCAACAATCAATGATTTCCGTTCAGAAAAGTATGCAGGCGGATGCAAAATAATCCACACCCCAGCAAATCGAAAAATTGGTATCCCAATTGAATTGATCTTAAAAGAATTAATTCAGATATAGGATTAAAAGTTCCGGTGCCATATTGCGTTTATTGTCCTTACCGGATTGTAAATATGGTTACATAAAGCCAATACTAATAACTCACCTGAATCTGGCAATTGCACATATTTATTAACCAATTTTTTGCTGGTTTTACGATGTATTTTTTACTAAATTTATATAAGCTGCATATCCTAAATTATTTTAATATAGCGGTTTTGCGAAAGGGCATAACGGTTAGGGAAATCTGCTCATTTGCTTAAATAAATTCCGGTTTATCAGGACAATAATAGATTACATTTTATAAAACAGGAATTGATATCCTTTTAGAAAATATAATAGCTTAAACTGCATGACCTATATAGATTATTACAAAGTCTTAGGAATAAATAAAAAAGCTTCGGAAAATGATATAAAAAAGGCCTATAGGAAGATGGCCAGAAAATATCATCCAGATCTGAATCCAAATGACAAAGAGGCTGAACGAAAATTCAAAGAAATAAATGAAGCCAATGAGGTATTAAGCAACCCGGAAAATCGCAAAAAGTATGACAAGTACGGGAAAGATTGGAAGCATGCGGAAGAATTCGAAAAAGCACAACAGCAACAGCAATATCAAAGAAGTCGCAGCAGCCATGGCCAGTATTCGGGAGAAGACTTTTCAGATTTCTTTAGCTCCATGTTTGGTGGGGGTTCTGCAGGAGGTCGGGGTAGAAATGTACAATTCAGAGGACAGGACTATAATGCGGAATTACAGCTGGAATTAAAAGATGTCTATCGGACCCATAAACGCACACTTACTGTTAATGGCAAAAATATTAGATTGACCATTCCGGCTGGGGTCAAGAACGGGCAGGTTATCAAAATTAAAGGTTACGGCGGAGAAGGAATAAGAGGTGGCCCCAAGGGAGATTTACATATTAAATTTTCTATCCTTAATCACTCCAGGTTTAAACGTGATAAGGACAATTTATACACCACTGTGGAACTGGATTTGTATAAAGCCCTGTTAGGAGGTGAAGTCGTTATAGATACCTTCGATGGAAAAGTAAAACTGAAAATAAAACCCGAGACCAAAAACCTGACCCAGGTAAAATTAAAAGGGAAAGGCTTTCCCGTGTATAAAAAAGAAGGTAAATATGGTGATTTGTACATAACCTATCAAATCAAATTACCCACCAATCTTTCGGCTAAGGAAAAGCAACTATTTGAGGAATTGGCAAAACTAAGATAGCTATGAAAATAAAAGAATATATTCCAATTGGTGAGCTTTGTAAACACTATAGGGTGGAAATTTCATTTTTTACCAAATTACACGAGGAAGGCTTAGTAAAAATTACAACGCTTGAGCAAACGTCTTATCTTCATCAGGATACAATAGGAGATGTTGAAAAATTTATTCGGCTCCATCAGGAATTAAATATTAATACGGAGGGCATAGATGCTGTTTGCAATTTGCTGCAAAAAATAGATAATTTAGAAAATGAACTGAATAAACTGCATAACAGGTTGCGTTTGTACGAAAGTGATTTTTGAGAATGTATTAATTCTGCTAGAATATTACGATTAAATGGGCTATAATAAAGCAATTTTAAAATTATGAAATCTTTGGAGCTTGTTAAACAATGGCTGGAAGCTCATCCTTCTTCTGCAATATTTATGAAATATATTGCTTTGGTTCTATTGGTAATTGCGTTTATTCAATTCCTGAGAAGATTTATTCGTAAAAATTTACCAAACACCAAGGTCAAATATAAGTCTCAAAAAGGGATAGAAGTAATTGGTTATTTGATCCTGATAATTTTAACACTCTCCTATTTTACCGGAAATATTAAGGACTTTACATTGGCTATAGGTCTTTTATCAGCAGGGGTTGCAATTACGCTCCAGGAGTTAATTTTAAGCATTGCGGGGTCTTTGTACATCTTCTTTGTAAAAGTATACAAACCCGGCGATAGGATAGAGATAAATGGAATTAAAGGTGATGTCATTGATATAGACAGTATTTATACCACCATGATGGAAATTGGGGAATGGGTTAGCAGTGACAATTACAGCGGAAGAATAATTAAATTGAGTAATGCTTTTGTTTTTAAAGGCCCCATCTATAATTATTCAATGGACTTCCCTTTTATTTGGGATGAGTTTAATTTACCCATAAGATATGGGTCAGATATTGAGTTAGCAAAAGAACTTGTAATAAAAGTGGCAACTGAAAATTTGTCTGAATATGTGGCAAATTCCGTCGCCAAATGGAAGGATGTGGTTGATCGATATTATATCGAAGATGCCAAGGTTGAACCTACCCTGGCCATAAGCATGACCGACAATTGGGTTGAGTTTAACCTTAGGTACATTGTCGATTACAAAAAAAGGAGGGTTACAAAACATATTTTAAATGAATTGATTGGTAAAGAATTTGAAAAAACCAACGGTAAAGTTGTTTTGGCTTCCTCCACTTTTGAAATAGTGCGAATTCCAATGGTAAATATTAACGAAAAAGATATAACGCCTACAGAAAATGACAATTAGAAAACAGCATTACATCCTCTTTTTTTTACTTTCACTCCTAATTTCTTGCAACTCCCCGCAAACAGCAGAGCAAAAGGTTGAAACTCCTACCAGGCTCGTCTCAAAAACCTATCGAGCCCCAATTTTCTCAATCGACAATCGTTTAGACAAAATAAAAAGTATTGCTCCACAGATCCATGAAATGATAGAAGCGCATGCCCTGGAGCGAAAAATACCAGGGGTGGCCTATGGAATTGTTGTGGATAATAAGCTGGAGGTAAGCGCAGCCACAGGATTACTAAACATAAACGAGGAAATACCGGCTACTACCAAATCCGCATTTCGTATTGCCTCCATGAGCAAAAGTTTTACGGCTATGGCAATTATTAAATTAAGGGATGAAGGGAAGTTATCCCTTAATGATCCTGTCGAACAGTATATCCCGGAAATGGCAGGTCTGGAATATCTCACAGCCGACGCTCCTGTAATAGATATTGAAAACCTGATGACGATGACAGCAGGATTTCCTGAAGACAACCCCTGGGGCGACCGCCAGTTAGATGAATCTGATGAAATGCTGACAGATCTTCTAATGGAAGGTGTTTCGTTTTCAAACCCTCCCTCCTATAAATTTGAATACAGCAATACAGGCTATGCGCTATTAGGAAATATTATTAGTCGTGTTTCCGGGATGCCCTACCAACAATATATTAATGAGAACATCTTACACCCCCTTGGCATGAAGCAAA
This sequence comes from uncultured Eudoraea sp., assembly GCF_947260015.1. GTDB lineage: Bacteria > Bacteroidota > Bacteroidia > Flavobacteriales > Flavobacteriaceae > Eudoraea. Next base: position 4,670 of record NZ_CAMYOM010000063.1, read on the forward strand.
CCTATTGGGAATTCGATAAAATTCCAAAGGAGCAATTGGCCATAGGATATCGATGGGAAGATGATCAATGGACATTGGAACCCATGCTTCATGACGGATCTTACGGTGCCATGGGAGGATTAATAACTTCTATAGAAGACTTTAGTAAGTATGTTAGTTTTCACCTTTCTGCATGGCCGCCAAGGAGTGACGAGGATAGGGGCCCTGTAAAACGAAGTTCGATTAGGGAAATGCATACACCTCAATACTCCGGATTGAACGCTGAAGCCACAGATTTTAATGGGGATCCGTGCCCATCCGTTTCAGGATATGGTTACGGTTTAGGAATCCATACCAATTGCAAAGGCCTAACATTAGTAAGACACGGTGGAGCCTTACCTGGTTTTGGTAGTAATTATGTGTTCTATCCTGCCTACGGTATTGGGATTATGGCTTTTGGGAATCTCACCTATACAAGCCCATGGCCGCTTAAGAAAATTGAAAAATTACTATTTGAAACGCTGGAACTGACTCCTCGCAAGCTTCCTGTATCAAATATTCTAATGGAAAGGCAGCAGCAGGTTAACCAGCTCATTCAAACATGGAATCCTGATTTAGAGAGAGAACTCATAGCCGAAAATTTTTATCTTGATAAATCCCGTGAACACAGAATGGCCGAAGTAAAGGAAATTTTTGAAGAGGCCGGTGCAGTAATTAGTACAGATGAGATTCATCCGTATAATCAGCTCCGCGGCAGCTATTACATTGAAGCAGAGAATGGAGTCATTCAAGTTTATTTTACCTTAACCCCTGAAAAAGAGGCAAAACTGCAGCAACTTTACTTATCATTTGAATCAAAAGAAATTCAAAAATAAGTAAAGAGCGTATTACCGCTCTTTACTTTATTAGAATAATTTGGAGAGTGCATTAATCGACTTAATGAACCACCTCTTCCAGGCCTATTTGAATATTTCGCTTCACCAAAAATTCTTCTATAACTTTTTCAAGGCTTGGTTCTCCAATGGATTGTAGGTTATAAAAAACCCGGGTACTTGGTTTTCTAATATTGATAACCCTGCTTAAATCAATAGGCGTACCAATGACGATGGCATCGCAATCACAGCTATTAATAGTAACTTCTAAATCCCTAAGTTGGTCATCACCGTAACCCATTGCAGGTAATAACTTTCCAATTTCCGGATAAGTCTCAAAGGTATCCTTTAATTGTCCTACGAGGTATGGCCTGGGATCTACAATTTCAGAAGCTCCAAATTTTTCCGCAGCCAATGTGCCGGCTCCAAGTTTCATGCCCCCGTGTGTTAATGTTGGTCCATCTTCGACAACCAGTACTTTTTTGTTTCTTATAACCGAAGGATCCGCTACACTTATCGGTGAAGCCGCATCTATGACAGTAGCAGCAGGAACTACCTGAGCAATAACTTTTCGAAGTTTATCAATGTCTTTAGGCTCTGCACTGTCTATCTTATTTATAATCACGGCATCCGCCATCTTTAAGGTTACTTCTCCTGGATAGTATTCTGTTCCATGTCCTGCTCTGTGAGGATCGGTAACAGCAATATGTAAATCAGGTACATAGAATGGAAAATCGTTGTTTCCACCATCCCATACAATAATGTCACAACCATCCGGATCATTTTCAGCAGCCTCTTTTTAAGTCATCAAGGTTTGCATAACGTTGCACCCTTTGTGCCTCAAGATCTCCATAGGGCATTGGGTGCCGGATGGCGACAACTTTGAGTCCATTTTCAATAAGAATTTCAATTATGCGCCTTGCGGTCTGACTTTTGCCACACCCGGTTCTTGTAGCACCAACACTAATCATGGGCTTCGTACTTTTAATTGAGGTTTCCTTTCTACCTAAGAGGACAAAATTTGCCCCGGCAGTATTGACAAGTGCACTTTTGCTCATAAGATCGTTATAGGAAACATCCGAGTAGGAAAAAACCACATCGTCGATTTTCAAATCCACAATGAGTTCTTTAAGGTCTTTTTCATCATATATTGGAATGCCATCGGGATATAATTTCCCTGCCAGTGAGGCTGGATATTTACGGTTTAAAATATTTGGAATCTGAGCGGCGGTAAAAGCTACCACTTCAAAATTCTCATTGTTCCTGTAAACAGTATTAAAGTTGTGGAAATCACGGCCAGCAGCGCCCATGATCAAAATTCTTTTTTTTATCATGTTGCTCTATTTTTATATTCTATTAATCTTTCTAAAGTATGGTAAGAATTATGTTTAACAAATGATAAAAGTCATATTCAATTCCCATTTATAAAACCTTTATAAACACTGTTTATCTCAAGTAATTGCCCAATAGATTTGACAGATGCCATTTAATGAAGAATAAAATTTTAGTGCTCCTAATAGCCAGAGGCAGTCTTATATTGTATTCATGGAGTTAATTTGATTATCTTAAAAATAATGAGGATTTTTATACCACCCATTTAAAATGGTCTGCCGTAATAATTCTAGCAAAAACATCTTTTCTCAATAAATCTATTTATTTTTCATGAACAGGATTTATTTATTTAAACTGGAAGACCTTGTAGAACACTTAGAGTATAAGGACAGGTTTAATTGGAAAATAGATAGAATTAAGTCGGGTCCGGGAATTGTATTGTATTTGCTTGGCTCACCAAAAGCCTGGTTAATATTTAAAATGTATTATTACCCTTAATTCAAAATTAGCAATGATCAGGAAATACCTCAATACAAGTTTTCTTTTCTTATTATTAGCCTTGGCACCTTTGATCTAGTCATTGGAACCAGCATGGGGAGCGTCGTAGGGGGTTTGTACGCCATGGGTTATTCTGGCGATAGCATTGCAAGTATTGCAAGGAGTGCTAATTGGGATCATCTTTTCAGCGGGAATATTTCTTTATCTAATGTGAGTGTAGAAGAAAAAAGTGAATTTAAGAGATATCTGGCAGAACTGGATTTAAGAGAAGGGAAACCGAAATTAAACTCAGCCTTAATAAATGATCAGAACCTTAGGGAATTTTTATCCATTCTCACTTACCCGGCATACCAAATCAATGATTTTGATAACCTCGCCATACCCTACAGGGCCATTGCGACTGATATAGTAAATGGAAGGGAAATAATAATAGACGGAGGGTCCTTATTAGTAGCTATGAGGGCAAGTATGTCTATCCCAAGTATTTTTAAAGCAATGCCCTATGAAAACACATTATTAGTTGATGGTGGTATATTAAATAATTTTCCTGCGGATGTTGCTAAAGACATGGGTGCAGATATTATAATAGGAAGTGATGTTGGTGGCGGTATGGCACCTAAAGAAAATTTAGATAATATAGGCACTATATTGTTTCAAACCGGGATGTTGGCGAGTAATCTTAAGAATCCTGAGAATCGTGAGTTATGTGATCTCCTCATAGATCATATCCCGAATTTGACCTATTCTACCGGAGATTTTGCAAAAACTAACGAGATATATGAAGAAGGTAAAATCGCGACAATACAAAATATGGATGCCCTGGCAGCACTCGCAGATGAATTAAAGGATTACCCAAAAAAAAGTCATGAACTTCCAGAAATAAATCCTGAATTTGTTTTAGATACCATAATCTACAAGAATATCAGCCGTGAAAACCTGGATCTGGTAAAGGCCCGAACTAACATTGAGCAATATAAAAAATATACTCCCAAAGAATTTATTAAAGGGATGAACAGGGCAATGGGAACCAATTTATTTAATCAAATTACGTACGCCCCAATAATTCTGGATACTAAAGTTGGTGTTGAAATCAACGGTTTGGAAAAGTCCAGGCATCAAGTAAAAGGATCCCTACATTATGATGCTTACCGTGGTGTTGGTGTAATCCTAAATTATACCGGAAGGAACGTTTTAGGAGAATCTTCCAGGCTGTTGTTAACGTTGGATATTGCTGAGCAACCCCATTTAAGGACACAGTACCAGAAAAATTTTGGTAATCAAAAAAAATGGTGGTGGAGATCCGAAATTTATGCAGAACAACTAAGGCAAAAAGTTTATGTAGGCGGCAACGCCACAGATGACATGAAATCCAAATATTTTCTTTATGATAATGAGTTAAATAAAAATTTTAATTCATTTAAGAGTTATGCGGGCTTAGGTATTAACTATAATTACACAGAAATAAAACCAACAGTAGATCCCGATATCGTGGAGAATATTCTATCGCTAAATAATTATTTTTCAAATAATATGGAGATCTATGGGCATTATTTGCGGAATACGCTTAATGATGTATTCTTTCCAACTAAAGGATCTTTCTTCAATGCAAGATTAGGAAGGTCTGTATTAAATGACGTAAATGTTTCCTTCAGTGATAATTCCATTGCTAGTGTGAAGGGAAATACCAATGGATATACAAAACTTAGTGCGGAATTTGAGGACAGGATTATTTTTAAATCTAAAATAACTGGAATAATAGGTGCCTCCTTTGGTTTTATTTTTGAGGATCAGCTGCAATCCAATGATGTCTCTTTTTCAGAATACGGATATGCCGCTAAATACTTTTTGGGTGGAATTATGATAATGCCAAATAAAGATAGCTATTTGTTTCCCGGGCTAAGACAGGATGAATTAAATGTAAACCAATTCATTAAACTTAATCTTGGCATACAATTCAATCCAATAAAAAAAGTATTTATTACACCACATTTTAATATCGCTTCGGTCGGCTATGATGATTTTAATGAATACATAAAGGATGCATTTTCTCCGGATGGAGAATGGCAGGAAGGACTGGAAACAAGCATGCTTTTGTCAGCAGGGGCTACTTTCTCCTATAGATCGCTCCTGGGACCGGTGAATTTTGACTTATCCTGGGTAAATGACATAGAAAAATTAAGGTTAACTTTCGGCGTAGGTTTCACTATAAATCGTTCCAATTAATTGTGGGTTAATTCTTGAGATATTTTTTTGGCATTACCTTTTAGCTTTCTTATTTCTACCTGTCCTTATGTGGTAAATTCAAAGGAGATTTTTTTAAATGAAGGAGGACCAAATGGAGCCGGGGTTTATTTGAAAACCCATTGGGCCCTGCGGGAATGCTCAGGTCGTTAACATCAAGTTTTTTAGGGTTGGCATCATGAAATATAACGGCGCAGATGCCTTAGTCCAGCCCAATACTTGTCGTTAGTGTAACCTTATTTTAAGCAGTCCGGAAGAATTGGAAAGAGCTTGAGGATAAAACAAGAATTCATGTATATTTATACTCAGCATAACTGGAGACCGTTTCAAATTTCTGAATGTCTATGGCTATCGAAAGGATTTGGGTGATCACTATTAAACCTGAAACATAATTTAAATTACTAAGGTAAACTACAAAAAAATGGCTGTTGTCTGGCAATTTGCAATTATAGAATTGGATAAGAAAACACTATTTACCGGTGTTATTTTGGAAGAAATTCCATTTGTATATCAGAAACAAATAAGCAAGTTCCAAAATTTACAGAAATTAATCCGGTCCTATTTCATTCAGCGTGCTATTAACCAAAAAATAACTATAAGGATTGGAGAAGAAAAAGTGCAGACCCAAACTGACAAATATGGTAGCTTTTTTGTTGCTATTGATAATTTCCAACAAAACCCGGTGTCCATAACTTTAAGCGATGATTTCCCCTTGGAAATCATTCAAAAATATCCCATAAAATTCAAAAACACTTCTGGTACTTTTGATGTAATCTCCGATATAGATGACACCATTATAGTTTCATACAGTGCCAACTTTTATAAGAGGATAAAAACACTACTGACAAATTCACCCAAAGATCGAAGCGTGGTTAGATTTTCTTCAAAACTTTTTGAGGTCTTTTGTAAAAAAAACGCCCGTATATTTTACATTTCTAAAAGTGAAAGTAACCTATTTAATATGCTCACAACTTTTATAGAGCACAATAATCTTCCGAAAGGATCACTCATACTAACCCCTTATCTCAAATTTCATGAATTGTTTTTATCAAAAAAAGGAAAAGATTTTAAAGTAAATTATATTCGTTTTATTTTAGAAAACTCAGAAAATAAAAAATTTGTACTTATTGGTGATGACTCACAAAAAGATCTGGAAGTCTATACGATAATAGCCGAAGAATACCCAATTAGAATTCTAAAAATATTCATCAGACAAACCAATAAAATAAGGCCCAAAAGTCACGGGGCTTTCTGGAAAAAGCTTCAGGCTATGGAAATACCAACTAAGTATTTCAAGAGCATGGATGATGTGGGTGAAGAAATAAACTTGTTTTAATTAAATTAAATCACAAATGAAAATATTACTTGTTGTCAATCCAATATCAGGAGGTGTAGACAAAGAACCCTTTTTACGTAAATCTGAAACACTTTTAAATAAGTATGGGATAGATCATAAGGTTTTTAAGACTACAGGGGTAAATGATGAACATGAATTGAAAATTATTTTGGATGAATATCAACCGGACCGCGTTGCATCGGTAGGGGGAGATGGAACCACACTTTTTACAGCAATTGCACTACTGGGAACAGATTACCCTATGGGTATTATCCCACAGGGTTCCGCAAATGGTATGGCTATAGAATTATTTGTAAATCCCGATCCGATTGAAGCCCTGAAAGACCTAATTATGTCTGACACAATCAGGGGGTTAGATTTGTTGCTTGTCAATGATCAGTATTATACTACCCATCTTGGTGATGTTGGGATAAATGCAAATATTGTTGACGCATATTCTAAAGATAAAAATAGAGGCATGATCACCTATGCCAGGTATTTCCTTGAAGAACTAGATAAACTAAAATACTTTAATATAACAGTTAAGGCCAACGGGGAAACTACCAGGGCTAATGGCCTTATGGTGAGTATCTGCAATTCAAGAAAATATGGAACTGGCGTTCCTCTTAACGCTGTGGGGAATCCGATGGACGGTAAATTTGAAATTGTTATTGTCGAAAAGGTAGATACTATTTCATTAATAAAAGCAGGCTTGGCAAAGTTCGATGAAGAATATCTAAAAAGTCAGTATAGCCAACTTATAGTCACAAAAAATGCAGAGATTGAATTTGAGGAACCCAGGCTTCTTCAGCTCGATGGCGAAGTTATTGGCATGTTTGACAAAATAGATGTTAAAATTTTAACCGGTGCAATTAAGTTAATAACCCACCATGATAATTTAAACATCAAATAGTTAACAATTCAGATACCTCGATAAAGAATCATACATATTTCAGAATAAGGTCCCAATTGATCTTTTACTTTCTTCTGGCAGGTAAGCTTTTGCCTCAAATAAGATTGATTAATTGTAGCTCGTCTTTTTAAATAAAAAATGGTAATTTCCTTACTCAGATTCAACACCTGAGGAAATGAAAAACATAAACAGAAGAAATTTTATTAAGAAGACATCCTTATCGGCAGCATGTCTCGCTGCGGCAACTACTTTACCGTTTACTGGTCACGGACAAGATTATCGTGAAATAAGTGCCATGTATATGGGCGGATTTGCCGCTCCGAAGTTAGAGACCGTTAGAATTGCGGTAATTGGAGTTGGTGCCAGAGGACCGGCTCATTTACAGTTTGCCGCCTCACTGCCAGGTACAGAAATTGTGGCCATATGCGATTTGTATGAAGATCTTGCTAATAAATGGGCTGCCGTGGTTACTGAAATGGGCAACGGTCAAAGACATCAAAATATTGCTACCTATTACGGGGACGCAGATAAATGGAAATTGATGCTTGAAGAAGTGCGACCCGATATGGTTTTTATTGCAACAAACTGGGCCAATCATGCCCCCATGGCCATTGAAGTCATGAATAAAGGCGCCCATGCCTTTGTTGAAGTCCCCTTGGCTATTAGCATTGAAGAACTCTGGAAGATTGTAGACACATCAGAAAAGACGAGAAAGCACTGTATGATGATGGAAAATGTCAATTATGGACGTGACGAGTTGTTATTCTTAAATATGTGCAGACAAGGAGTTATTGGTGAACCATTGTATAGCGAGGCAGCTTATATTCATGATTTAAGGACACAGATGAATGAGGTTGAGCGCGGAACAGGTTCATGGCGTACTTACCATTATGCCAAAAGAAACGGCAACCTCTACCCTACTCATGGCTTGGGTCCGGTTGCACAATACATGAATCTGGGTCGTACAGAAGATACCTTTAAAAGTCTCGTATCCTATTCCACTCCCGCAAGGGGTCGTGCTCTTTATGCCAAAGAAAATTTTCCTCAGGACCATAAATGGAATCAATTAGATTTCAAAGGAGGTGATATGAATACCTCGATAATAAAGACAAGTCTCGGACGAACAATTATGGTACAATGGGATGAAAC
>NZ_CAMYOM010000064.1 GCF_947260015.1 uncultured Eudoraea sp.
ATCTGGTGATCTACTGGCCATTGATATCCGGCAGGCGCTCTATCATTTTGGTGAGATTACCGGAGAGATCACCAACGATGACCTTCTGGGAAATATTTTTGCAAATTTCTGTATCGGGAAGTAAATAAGTACTTAATCTGATCTTATTTAGCTTCATTTGATTTCATATGACTGTAAACCAGTAGGTTGTTGAAAACTATTTTATTTCTTCGTTTCTTGTAATCGTCCATTTTCATATATATATATATATATTTCACCTAATTTTCACCTCGATACTATTTCCAATACTCGCGGTGATAAAATAAAGGAAGCTGCGAATTTGATTCCTGAGTTAAGTCTTGACATGGATTAACTACTTTGAGTTCCTGATTTTAGACAGTATTGGTGTCTCGTTAAAGGTGATTAAAAGAGACCGTAAATGGGACGCTCTCAGAAAATGTATTGCATACTTAACAAATCGTCTCGTAAATCGGCCGTTTTATGGAACAATGGATTCTACACAAAAAACTTTTAATTGGTAACGTTTTACAACAAAGAGATTAAGGCTTTTTTCTTAAATTGTGAAACATAAATTAATCGATTACAAGAACATTTGAATCGCAACCCATCAAACATTCACAAGAATCCAATTTCCTATACCGACTTAGAAGATGAATACAACCAATGATTATCAGCAGTTTGAAAACCTGGACGAAGAATATTTACCGGTTGCCAAACACAAGTTACACGATTGGACCCATTTTGCGGGACTCTACGCTGCCGAGCATGTAGCAGCGACGGAGTTTGTCATCGGCGCGACCTTTGTCGCGTTGGGTGCCAAGACCATGGATATCATTCTCGGGCTACTGATCGGCAATATCCTAGCCGTATTGAGCTGGCGCTTTATCACGTCTCCTATTGCCGTTGATACTCGCTTGAGCCTCTATACCTATTTGAACAAGATTGCAGGCGACTCGATGACCAAGTTGTACAATTGGGCCAATGTCATAATCTTTTCGGTCATTTCAGCGGCAATGATAACGGTCTCGGCGACGGCGGTTCGTTTTGCTTTTGATATTCCCGCGCAACTCAATTGGTACCCTAGTAATCTCTGGTTTATTTTGATCGTATTGGCGGTGGGCATCTTTGTAGTTTCCATTGCGCTTTATGGATTCAATGCCGTTTCTGAATTTTCGGGCCTTTGTGCACCTTGGCTTTTTGTCATGTTTACGAGTGGCGCTATGGTACTGCTCCCCGCTTTGTCCCTGGATGTTTTGGATAAAACCTTACCGGCAGCATGGACCGATATTATGACCCTCGGTGACCAGCGTATCTGGACCGGCATTAGCAGCGATGGTAAACCGGGAATCGGCTTGGTTGAAGTCATAGGCTTCGGTTGGGCCGCCAATACCATCACCCATTTCGGGTTGGTTGATATGGCCCTCTTGCGTTTTGCCAAAAAGAAGAACTACGCATACGCCTCCAGTACCGGTATGATGTTCGGTCACTATGTGGCTTGGATTGCTGCGGGAATAATGGGCGCAGGTGCAGCTGTTATATTAGGGAAATCAATCGTAGAACTCGACCCGGGCGATGTGGCCTATTATGCCCTCGGTTGGTCAGGATTCGTGATTGTGATCGTAGCAGGTTGGACGACGGCGATTACCAATCTGTACAGATCAGGATTGGCCGCACAAGCTATTTTCTTCAACCATTCCCGAAAGCTAACGACGATTGTCGTCGGCGTGGTCACCGTAGTCATCGCCTGTTTTCCCTTTGTGTTTTCACAAATATTACCGCTACTCACCTATGCCGGGCTACTGGTTGTTCCTGTGGGGGGGATCGTGTTTGCAGAACATCAGATTTTCCCTAGAATTGGCTATACGCGCTACTGGTCTTCGTACCGCAAGCTAACCTTTAGTATGCCCGCCGTTGCCGCTTGGGGCTTGGGCCTGGTCTTCGGTTTCGGACTGAATGCCCTGGACGTAATTTCCTTCTTTTACCTGTTTATCCCCACTTGGTTTTTTACCATTGTGGTATACACATTGCTCGCTTCCCGGTATGGTGCGAAGCAAAAGTATCCTGAGGAGGCAAAAGAAGAGGAACTACTAAATGAAAACATCGAACGTTTTCAAGAACAGCAAGCAAAGGAAGAGCCTGTGATTTCAAAGGATGTTTCTTTGTTCTCTAAGGGATTAAAATTCTTCGCTATTTCGGCTTTGGTCGCCACCCTGGTCCTGGCTTCTAATGTGCTATTCGGAAGTGCTACGGAAGCCAATTATATCGAAAATCGGGAACTCTTTTACACCTACGCTTTCATTTGTACCATCATTTATTTCGTGTTGGCCTATTGGGCCTTGAAACGCGGAAAAACAAATAAACCGGCTTAGACATGGAAAACCTCATACAACTCAATCAAGCTAATCTCCAGGAAGTGGGAAGCCGCATGCCCGTACCTACCTATGCCCGTACTGCGGATAACATAGAAATAGTACATATCGGCGTTGGCGGATTTCATAGAGCCCACCTGGCATACTACCTACACCTGCTGAAAAAAGGCGGCGCGGCCTCCGCGCTTTGCGGAATCGGTTTACGCGAGGCGGATAACACACTGCACGACATTTTCAAAAAACAGGACCACCTGTATACCCTGATGGTCAAACACCCAGACGGAAAAATTGAACCTGAAGTCATCGGGTCGATCGTTGATTTTAAAATGGGCACCGATAGCCCGGAACAAGTGATCGCACGCATGGCAGCTGCCGACACGAAAATCGTTTCGCTGACCATTACCGAGGGAGGTTACAATTTTAATCCCACTACGGGTGAATTCAATTTTGATAACCCTGACATTCAACACGAGCTACAAAACCCTAATGACCCGAAAACCGTTTATGGTTTTTTAACCTCAGCTTTAAAAAGACGCCGCGATGCAGGACTGCCTGCTTTTACCATTTTGGTTTGCGATAATATCGAACACAATGGCGATATGATGAGGAAGATGCTTGGCACTTTTGCCGAAGCGCAAGACCCGGACCTGGCCAAATGGATAGCACAAGAAGTCAGCTTCCCCAATAGCATGGTAGACCGTATTACGCCGGTAACTACGCAAGCGGATATCGAAACCCTGGCACAAAACTATGGTGTTCAAGATGCCTGGCCCGTTACCTGCGAGCCCTTTATACAATGGGTAGTAGAAGATAAATTCTCGAACGGACGACCTGCGTTTGAAAAAGTAGGCGTACAATTCGTACCCGATGTGGGGCCGTATGAAAAAATGAAACTGCGACTGCTGAATGCGGGGCATTCAGTTTTGGGACTTTTAGGAGCCCTGCACGGCCACCCCACCATCAATGCCTGTGTAGAAGATGAACTCTTCGCGACCTATTTGCGCGCCTTTTTTGACCAAATTTTTGATAGCTACCATTCATGAGAATTTAGCAACTGGTGGAAGTATCAAATTCGCCACTTTGGTTATTGCTGCCTGGTGCTATTACAGCGATAAGGAGAAAGACAAAAACGGGAAGCCGCTAGAAATTAATGATGCCATGAAAGACGAGCTCTACCAAGCGGCTAAACAAACCACAACTGACCCATTAGCCTTTATAAGACAAGAATCTCTTTTTGGTAATCTTATTAAAAATGAGCGGTTTACAAAGTTGTATACGGAGACAGTTCAGAAGATTTATACTAATACCAATATCAAAAAGTTAATGCAGGATATGCTTTAAAAGTTTTTTTTGGGTTGGCCTATAAAACGAACGTTTTCTTAGACTTCCCACGCTACCGCTAGTTTACAACTAGTGGCCGTTACAGTAGGGGTAGCAATAATTACCACAGCAGTACCCCCTATCCCTTTTTAAAGAAATATAGTACCCTGTTACTATAGACAATTTTGTGTGTCTTACAAAAAATCGAGCGAATAAGGCTCGGGTATAGTAGCACTCACCCTTGACAAACAGAACTTTTACACTATTTTTTGTTCTAAGATTATTTGGTACATTGTGACGTTTAAATAATTAACCGAAACTATGTTCCAACCTTTTAGTCCTCCTATTGCATATAATGATGCAAAAGAACAAGCTATAGAAATCCTTAATCAAATGACCATCGATGAGAAAATCTCAATAATAGGTGGTTACAACATGTTTTACACAAAAGGGTTTGAAAAGTTTAATATACCTGCTCTGTATTTATCCGATGCCACACAAGGTGTTAACATACGACCAGAGCTTCCTAACCAACTTGAAAAATCGGTTGCTTTCCCAAGTCCAATAGCCTTAGCAAGTACTTGGAATAAGGAGTTGTCAAGTAATTATGCAAAATCTATTGGCGAAGAATGTAGAGCTGGGGAAATTGCGGTGCTTTTAGGGCCAGGAATGAACATTTATAGAATATCTCAAAACGGTAGAAACTTTGAATACTTCGGCGAAGATCCGTATTTGGCCGCGCGTATGGTAGAAAATTATGTAGTAGGTATGCAAGAAACAGGTACTATGGCTACTTTAAAGCATTTTATTGCCAATAATACAGACTATAAAAGAAGAACGTCAAATTCTATAGTTGATGATAGAGCATTACGTGAAATTTATATGCCAGCGTTTGAAGCAGGTGTTAATGCAGGGGCAATGGCTGTTATGACTTCCTATAATTTAGTAAATGGTGAGTATGCAGGCCAAAACAAAGATGTTATTACAGGTCTTTTACGTGAAGATTTAGGTTTTAAGTGGTTGGTTATGAGCGATTGGTGGTCGGTATATGATTCCGAAAAAGTAATAAAATCAGGACTTGATCTTGATATGCCTGGGGAACCAAGAGCTGAATATCCAGATTATACGAAAAAAGATGAATTCTTTTTACGTTATTCTGCAAAATCGCTTCTCGAAGATGGAAAAGTGGAAGAAGTAGACATCGATAGAATGGTAACTAACATATTAACCACACAAATAGCGATGGGTCTCCTTGAACGTCCCGTAAAAGATACTAGCTATTTCGAAAATTTCGATAATCATATTGAGGTTGCTTTACAAACGGCGCGCGAAAGTATGGTACTTCTCAAAAACAATGGTGTTTTACCTATAAGTAAATCAGCAGATATTTCAATTTTACTTACTGGCGAATATTCGGATAAAATTCCTTGTGGTGGAGGTGCTGCAGAAGTTAAAGGTTATGATACTATAACCATGTTTGAAGCGCTAAAAACGGTGTATGGAACCAAAGTTATTTACCTAGAAAAACCAGATAAACAAACTATAAAAAATGCTGATTATGTGATATATAGTGCTGGAACATTTGATTCTGAAGGGTGGGATAAATCGTTTGATTTTCCAGAAACTGTTAATAAAGCCATTAAAAACATAGCGTCACTAAATAAAAATACTATTGTAGCTGTGAGCTCTGGTAGTGGTATGAATATGACCGAATGGAGCGATGAAATTGCAGGCTTAATTTACAGCTGGTATCCAGGACAAATTGGGTTTAACGCTTTTGCTGAAATAGTAGCTGGTAGTACCAATCCATCTGGAAAGTTACCTATCACTATAGAGAAAACATTTAAAGATTCACCAGGATACGGTTACATCCCTGAAGGTGCAGCATTATACACAGGTTGGCAAGAAGATCATAAGATTATAGATCCAATAATTGATGTGAAATATGATGAAAGCATATTTGTTGGTTACCGTTGGTACGAGCGTAAAGCAATTGAACCGCTTTATAACTTTGGCTTTGGCTTGTCTTATACAACTTATGAATACAGCAATTTGCAGCTAGAACAAGCATCGATCAAAGCGGGGGCATCGATCAGTTTTAAAATTGATATTAAGAACGCTGGAGCAATGGATGGACAGGAAATAGTCCAAATATATGTTCGTGATTTGGAATCTTCTGTGGAACGTCCTTTAAAAGAGTTGAAAGATTTTCAGAAAGTACAGTTAAATGCTGGAGCAAAAAAAACCTTGCATTTTACATTAACGGAAAGAGACTTTGCATTTTGGGATGTAAAAACAGAAAATTGGATAGTTGAGCCTGGGCAATTTGAGATACTGGTAGGATCTGCATCTAATACTATTTTAGCAAAAGGTCTACTTGAAATAGTCCAATAAACAATTATACAATTATGAGCAATAAGGTTTCTATTAAAGAGAAAATAGGTTACGGATTAGGAGATGCAGCAGCTAATATTGGCTGGCGAGGAGTAGGAACGTTTTTGTTCATATTCTATACCGACGTGTTTGGATTAGATCCAGTGACAGTAGGTGTGCTGTTTTTAACAGCACGTTTGAGCGATGGTATCAGTGATGTCGTGATGGGTGTTATTGGTGATCGTACCAAATCAAAATACGGCAAATTTCGACCATGGATCCTCTGGACTGCGATTCCCTTAGCAATTAGTTTAATTCTACTTTTTTCTAGCCCAGACTTTAGCGCCTCTGGGAAAATCATTTATGCTTATATCACTTACCTCTTTTTTACGCTCATGTACACAGCCAATAACGTACCATATGGTGCGTTGATGGCCGTTATGTCCGGAGATGACAAAGAACGTACAAGTATTGGGGCCTATAGAATGGTAGGTGCATTTGGTGGAGGAATTCTTGTTCAGGGAGCACTGCTCTTTCTTATTGCCTATTTCGGAAATGTAGATCCTTCGGTAGCCGTCTCAAAACTGGAGAACAATACGTATCAAGTTGACATTGCCGCCACAAGAGATGTAGAGAATACTAACATAAAAACCGAGGATGGAATCGCCACTTTTAAATGGAACGATGACCGTAATTTGGAAAATACGCCTACTGTCGGTAAGAGCTTTAACATGGAATCTGGAAAAACGTATTCCTTTATAGTCGCAGGAGAATCTAATTTAACTTCAGAAAATCTGAGAATTATTGATCAAAAGAGGGGTTATAGTTACTCTATGCGTTCAATGGCGGTTGTTCTTGCGATTTTAATGATTATTACTTTTTATACAACAAGAGAACGGATACTACCTCCAAAGGATCAGAAAGCCAATCTAAAACAAGATTTTAAGGATTTGGTTAACAATAGGCCATGGTGGACATTGCTTATTACTGGGATATTTTCAAGTTCCTATAATGCCATCAAACAAGGTATTATAATTATATATTTCACTCATTATTTACACGATCAATTATTGGCTGCGTCTTATCTTGTAGGGTTAATGTTGGTTTCTATTGTAGGTGCAATTTTAATGACGCCATTAAGTAATAAATATGGAAAACGGAAAATGTTTATTTATTCTTTGCTTATTTCTGGAGCTGTTATATCCCTTTTAATATTCTGCGATACAACTGCTGTTGTCCTTATTTTTACAATTGGGTTGCTTTCAGAACTCATTGGAGCCTTTTTTTCCTGCTTATTCTTTGTGATGTTGGGTGATGCAGCAGATTATTCAGAATGGAAAAATAACCGTAGGGCCACTGGTCTTGTCTACTCTGCGGGATCCTTTGCGACAAAATTTGGCGGTGGAATTGCAGGTGCTATAATTGGATTAATTCTAGGTGCGTTTAACTATAATGGTCAGGACGCTATTTCTATCCAAGGAGCAATTCCCGGCATAAAAATGCTAATGAGCTGGGTACCTGGTATTGTTGCCACAATTGGAGCTGGAATAATGATGTTTTACCCACTAACACTGAAAAAAATGGCTGAGATAACGTCGACATTAGAGCAACGGCGACTTGATGAAGCAAACAAAACTACTGATTGAACGAACTAGTTAAAAACTTATATTTAAGTTATGGATAAGAAAGATAATAAGTCGGAATCCATGGAATATGCTCTAGTTCGCGGTGAAATAAAGTCGGGTCATGGTGTTGCATCTGGAAAAGGCAAGGATGAGAGATATCCGGAAGGAACTTTAAAACAACAATTTAAGTATTTTCTAGAACGAGGTCTTGATTTGAGCAACTATTTCATGGGCACTATCAATTTAGATATTTCACCTTGCTCATATGAAATAAAGAAGCCAAAATATACCTATAAAGGATTGGTTTATATGCCCGATCCCGAAACTAAAGAAGATCATCTTCAAATACCGAATATGCTTGAATTAATCCTTCCAAAAATAAAGGGCCTGGAATATGGTGTTTCGGTAGACATAGCACTTAAAAAAGACCAACTTGATATAATAGACAATTAACCAATGGCAAACAGAACGCAGTACTAGCATGAAGATGCATTGGATAAAAAGAACAGTATAAAATATATCATTTTCCTGGACCAAGTCACCACTAGTCCCAGAGCACTTCTCGTTAATTGAAAAGGAATGCTTGGAAAAAGTCACGGAAATTTTATAACTACTGCAATTTGTAATAAAAAAAATGAAGGACGAAAGGTCAGAAATAAATAACGTTTTATAAGACACGATATTTTTAATAATAGGTAATCTGGCTAATAATTAATAAGGCCACTGCCACTGCGGAAGTGGGGCAACCCTCCACTCCAATCCTACCCCAGCGGACAAGCTATGCCGGTTCGCCAAGGCCAGTTTTCCTTCATTACCTAGTTCAACAAATTTAAAGCTGCCTTTCGAGAAGCCTATGCTGAAAACTATTTGTAAGAAAATGTATTGCGATCGTTTAAAGGTTCAGAGCAAGGAGAATCCACAAGGGAATATCTGACCTATACCGCATTGCAGGCATCAACTCATGCGAATGTAAATATCCCAAACTAGTGATTATTATATTCTTAACCATCCGCATCTTAATCTATTTGCATACTTTTAGTACTACCTAAATAAAAGATATAAAATTCGATTAAGGATTGATTATTTGCTATTGAATCGTGTCTCTAAACTTGTAAAACCATATCACATTGAATTTATATAGGATTTTAAAGAATAATTATCCTATAACAGTAGTAATAGGTTTCCAGTTGTATCGGTTATTTATGATCCCATTTTTTGGCTTAATGCCTCAAGATGCCTATTACCATTTTTACGGCAAGAACCTGGCGCTCTCCTATTACGATCATCCGGGTATGATAGGATATGTACTAAGATTATTTACCTCAGTATTTGGCAAACATGTCTGGGTTATAAAACTTACAGATTTTATAGTAACTTCTTTTACTTTAATGGCTTGCTACTATTTAGCGACCTTATTTCTTCCTAAGAAAAAAGCGCAAAATGCTTTTTTATTAATCGGCTCAACCATATTAATATCAATTTTATCGCTTGTCTCAACTCCCGATGTACCATTACTACTTTTTTGGACGCTCTCAATAATCTTTTTATACAAAGCTATCTTTGAAAATAAAAACCAGTTTTGGCTGTACGCAGGAATTTCTATCGGTTTAGCATTACATAGCAAATACACTGCGATATTTATACTTTGTGGTTTAGTCGGGTTTTTATTATTCTCAACAAAATATCGAAAATTATTTGCCTCACCCGGAGTTTGGGTTTGCCTGATAATTTCTTTTGTAGTTTTTACACCGGTACTTTGGTGGAATTACCAAAATGACTTCGTCTCCTTAAATTTTCAAGTCTCGGATAGAATTATAAAGTTTTCAGAGTTTAAAATAAGTTTTAGAAAAATTGGCGCCGTTATTTTACATCAATCGTTCATCTTGCTTCCCATCCTATTCTTCGCAATAGTCTCTATGACCTTTAAATACCTTAAAAAGATCATTTTTAAATTGAAATTACCTTCTCAAAAAACACTGTTCCTATTGAGCTTCTTTATACCTGTATTCCTGGTCTTTTTTCTTATAAGCCCGTTTATTTGGGTAAAATTGAATTGGATGATGCCCGCATATATTACAGGTATAATTCTGGTGACTATATATCTCTCTCCAAAAATGCGAAAGCTTCAACTTGGTTTTGCTCTGTTTTTTCATTTAGTTCTTAGCATTCAGGTAATTTTTTATCTAGTGCCTATAAAATCCGACGACACCTGGTATGGTTGGGACGATTTGGTGAACGAGGTAAAAATTAAGCAAAAAACACATCCACATACATTTGTTTTTTCTTTTGACAATTATAAAACTTCAGCAATATTAGATTTTTACTTAGACGAAAATGTATATGCCCATAACATTGTGGGTTATCCCGCACTTCAATTTGATTACGCAAATCAAAATCTTTCCTTATTAACCCAAAAAAATGCCTTATTTATTGATTCAGATACTTCATTTAAAAATGGTAAAAAGAAAGGAGATATACCGCCTGAATTGAATGTTTACTTCGATGAGATTACAGAATTAGAACCCATAATAATTAAAAAAGGTGAAAGAGAAGTACGAAAGTTTTGGGTTTACTATTGCAAAAATTACAAAGGGCGCTAGCTAAGTTAAAAACCTGTTTTACAATTTTTATAGTGATAGCACAATTACCAATATCTTCCATAAATCATGTCTTTATAAAGCACATTTAGCCTGATAAATTCCTTTTCTTCTCTGTAACAATAATTACATAAGTGATGCTATTTCCATATACATGATATATGTCATAAAATCGAAGCCATAATGAACTTAATTTCGGTGTTGAATAATATTTAAAAAGAATTTTCCCATGGAAACGATATCCGAAGTAAAAACTAGAGTCTACAGGTTTGGAAATAAAACAGCCGATGGTAACAGTAAAATGAAAAACCTGTTAGGTGGCAAGGGAGCCAATCTTGCAGAAATGAGTGCAATTGGTATTCCTGTACCTCCCGGTTTTACTATTACTACAGAAGTTTGCACAGAATATAACGAACTTGGTAAGGATAAAGTTATACAAAACATAAAGGAAGAAGTTAAGCAGGCAATTAAGAATATTGAGGGTATTATGGGAGCGAAATTTGGCGATGTCGAAAATCCCTTATTAATTTCTGTTCGCTCCGGGGCCCGTGTTTCTATGCCCGGTATGATGGACACCGTACTGAATCTGGGTCTAAATGATGAAGTATTACCCGGATTGGTTCAAAAAACAAAAAACGAGCGCTTTGCATGGGATTCTTATCGCAGGTTTATTCAGATGTACGGTGGAGTTGTCCTTGGGATGAAACCTGAAACCAAACAAGACATCGATCCTTTTGAGGAAATCATGGAGCATCTTAAAGATAAGCGAAATATAGAATTAGACACCGATTTTACCATACAGGATTTACAGGATTTGGTATATGACTTCAAGGATGCCGTAAAAAAACAAACAGGTCACGATTTTCCATTGGACCCCTGGGATCAGTTATGGGGAGCCATTATGGCTGTATTTGATAGTTGGAACGGGAACAGGGCCATTTATTACAGAAAAATGCATGGCTACCCGGCAGACTGGGGTACGGCTGTTAATGTTCAGGCCATGGTATACGGAAACATGGGGGATAATTCCGGAACCGGGGTTTGCTTTACAAGGGATGCAGGAACAGGTGAGAATGTTTTTAATGGGGAATATCTGATAAATGCACAGGGAGAAGATGTGGTAGCAGGTGTTAGAACACCTCAGCAAATAACCAAATTAGGTTCGGAGCGCTGGGCAGTACTTGCTCAGGTCAAAGAAGCTGACAGGGTTGCTGATTATCCTTCTTTAGAAGAACTTATGCCTTCCATATATTCGGAACTGAATGGTTACCAGGAAAAACTGGAAAAACATTATCGTGATATGCAGGATATGGAATTCACCATGCAGGATGGGAAGCTGTGGATTCTACAAACCAGAAATGGCAAACGTACTGGGGCTGCTATGGTAAAAATTGCCGTTGATCTTCTTAAAGAAGGCCAGATTAATGAGAAAGAGGCCTTAATTCGAATAGAGCCTAACAAACTGGATGAATTGCTCCACCCTGTATTTGACCAAAGTCGCATGAATAAAGATGATATTATTGCTCAGGGTTTACCTGCCTCTCCTGGTGCAGCAACCGGTCAGATCGTATTTTTCGCCGACGAAGCAGATAAGTACAAGTTTACCATACTTACACGGATTGAAACTTCTCCTGAGGATCTGGAGGGAATGAACGTAGCCAGAGGTATCCTCACCGCCAGGGGCGGAATGACATCCCACGCAGCGGTTGTAGCACGTGGCATGGGTAAATGTTGTGTTTCAGGTGCAGGTGCACTTAAAATTGATTATAAAAAAAGAATATTACGAGTTGAAGATAAGGTATATCAGGAGGGGGATTGGATCTCCATTAATGGTACTACGGGTAATATTATTGAAGGAAAAGTGCCTACCATGCAACCCGAATTGAGTGGGGAATTTGCCGAGATCATGGACTTATCTGATAAGTACCGAACCATGAAGGTTCGTACCAATGCAGACACTCCCAAGGACGCTAAAGCAGCTCGTAGTTTCGGTGCTGAGGGCATTGGTCTTACAAGGACCGAACACATGTTCTTTCAGGCAGACAGGATCAGGGCCATGAGGGAAATGATTCTGGCTGATACTGTAAAGGGTAGAAAAGTAGCTCTTAGAGAACTCCTCCCTATGCAACGTTCAGATTTTGAGGGAATTTTTGAAGCTATGCAAGGATTACCGGTTACTATTCGTTTGCTCGATCCACCATTACATGAATTCGTTCCTCACCAATTAGCTACTCAAAAAGAACTGGCAGAGGATCTTCATATTTCTCTGGCTTCAGTAAAAAATAAAGTGTCAGAGCTTCATGAATTTAACCCAATGCTGGGCCACAGAGGATGTCGGCTAGGAATTACTTATCCGGAAATTACGGAAATGCAGGCCCGGGCAATCATTGAAGCTGCTTTAAATTTAAAAGCAAAGGGAATTGAAGTAATCCCTGAAATTATGGTGCCTCTTGTTGGTACAGTTAAGGAATTTGTTTCCCAGGAAAATGTGATCAGATCTACGGCTCAAAAAGTATTTAAGGAACGTAAAGATAGCGTAGAATACCTGGTAGGGACTATGATTGAAATTCCACGTGCCGCACTTATGGCAGATCAAATTGCCGAACATGCTGATTTCTTTTCCTTTGGTACAAATGACCTTACCCAAATGACCTATGGCTATTCACGGGATGATGCCGGTTCCTTTCTTGGGATATATTTGAAAGAAGGAATACTAACCTCTGATCCATTTGAAGTAATAGATCAGGAAGGAGTAGGACAATTAGTTGAAATGGGAACGGAAAGGGGTAGAAAAACAAAACCTGATTTAAAAGTAGGTATTTGTGGAGAACATGGCGGGGAACCAAGTTCTGTTGAATTCTGCTACCGGATAGGTTTGAACTATGTAAGTTGTTCCCCGTTTAGAGTTCCTATAGCGCGGGTAGCTGCTGCTCAGGCGGCCATTTCTTAGACAACAGAAATTGGGTTGGTATAGTAAAAGTCAGATTAATTAGTATAGATGCGAATGGTTGTTTTAAAGCATTAAACACTATTTTTGTGCTGACAATGGTATTATATGTTTCATATTTTTAGCAAGAAAAAATTCCTCGTAGATTATTTACAGAATTTTGTGGATATCCACAACCATATTCTTCCGGGAATAGACGATGGCGCTAAAAATGTACAGGAATCAATAGACATGATTCGCGGCTTTAAGGAGCTTGGGATAACCAACCTGGTTGCCACTCCTCATATCATGAACAATTATTACCCAAATACTAAAGAAACTATTACTAACTCGTTAGATCTGTTAACTAATGAGTTGTTAGCAAACGATCTAAAAGACATCTCCATTGAAGCCGCTGCTGAGCACATGATCGACGATAATTTTGAGGAGATATTGGAAAGAGGTGAGGTAATGCCAATGAGGAAGAATTATTTATTGGTTGAAATGTCTTATTTACAGC
>NZ_CAMYOM010000065.1 GCF_947260015.1 uncultured Eudoraea sp.
AGTTTCCCTTGTTTAATTAGAATACTTACCACTACATCTTCAGACTTTCTTTCCTGATCAATCACAGTTACGTTCCTGATTAAGATATTTTCTAAATCAATTATCACATCCTGAGTTATCCCAAAAAAAGGAAGCATCATAAGCATTGTTATAAAGAGAAACTTAGGCCTTATCATTATGATCTATTTGTTATTAAAAACGAATCTTTATTTTATTCAACAGGTTTCGGCTGCGGTAATGTCCGGCTTCCATTCAGGACCTCTTCCCCCTGGTCTATACTATATGCAAAGTTACGGACCAGAAAACATCGGCAGGCAAGTCTTTAACGGTCAGAATTTACCGGATTTCCCAATCGTTCTTTTCAGGGATGAAGTTCACATAAATTGCGGCCTTCACCAGTAATCTGCCAACACCATATGCGACCTTTGTGTCGGTTTTTTCCGTGGGAACCGCGAAGGCCCCAATAACCAATAAAACCTGTCTCGCACTGAAATTTTAACTTTTTAAAATATTCACTCAAAAATCTGTTTCATTTTCGAAGATTAATGGATCTTCAATTAAAAATCAAAGATAAAATAATTTATATGTTTACACAGTCGGCTAAGGCATTTCCAATATTATTTAGGTCACTCTATTTTTCCTGAATTGCAATATTTGCATAAAGAATTATGCAGCATATAGGTAAATGTACTGTAACGCAAATTGCATTCTGCTGATTTGTTTAAACTTAGTTGGGATGTTTTATTAGTGAAGGCACTGACTGAATGACTAATAATTATTTCAAGGATTAGGAATGAACGTGCAATAACTGAGAGTAGTAACTTTTAATTGATAGTATAAAATTTTGATAAGTTTGTAGTCAAAATTGATCAACAGCGTCATATTCTGGAAGATATTCACTCAACCCATCATCTCCATTATGGTTTTATATACCAGTTGGGTAGGTAATCCCACAACATTGGTGTACGATCCTTTAATTTTCTCGATCCCAATTAACCCAATCCAGTCCTGGATGCCATATCCCCCGGCTTTGTCAAAAGGTTTACATTCTTTGATGTAATACCGGATCTCCTCGTCAGTCAAATCCTTGAACTTTACTTTTGTACTGCTACTAACCAATCGTTGATCATTGGTGCGGGTGAAACAAACCGATGTAATGACTTCATGCCAGTCGCCGGACATGGATCTTAACATTGAGTAGGCATCCTCTTCATTTTCGGGTTTTCCAAGAAACGTTTCCTTGTGCCAAACAACGGTATCTGAAGTGATCAACAAATCATTAGGCTTAAGATCTCCCAGAAATGGGGATGCTTTAAGTTTAGAAAGGAATTCAGCAATTTCGACACCCTTTAATTGTTCCGGATAAATTTCGTCAACAGGCTTCAGGCGAACTTCAAAATTGAGGCCAAGTTTTTTTAGGAATTCCTGTCTCCGTGGAGAAGAGGAAGCGAGAATAATATGGAATTTCTTTACCTTTTCAGTTAGCATAGTACTAATCGTTGGCTGCACTGAAATTAGTATACCAATCGCCACGCACTTTCAGGACCTGCTCAATCACATCTCTTACACATTCATCGCCACTAAACCTATGTGAAATATAATTGCTTATCTCTTTGACTTCCTGAACTGCATCCTGCGGACAAGCCGCGATAGCAACCTGTTTCATGGCCGGAATATCCGGTAGATCATCACCCATATAAAGTACATTTTCAGGATCTATCTTGTATTTAGACAAATACTCTTTTAAGGGTGCTTCCTTCATAGATGCTCCAAGGTAAACATCTGTTACGCCAAGCCCTTTCAGTCTTATGCTCACACCTTCATTTGTGCCCCCTGAAATTATGCAGACATTGTACCCTTTTTGAAGTGCCGTTTTCAGGGCATATCCATCTTTTACACTCATTTTCCGGAGTAGTTCACCTTCTGAGGTAATAAGGACATTGCCATCTGTGAATACACCGTCTACATCAAACCATATGTTTTTTGAATTGAATTGCTTATTACAGAATAGACCTCTTTGTGGTTTTTATTCTGAAGGCCTTTAATATGTTTTTCTATTGTACCGTTGTCATTTCGTCTCGCAGGACCAGTTTGGGCTTCCATTGGGTTAAGGGTTTTAATTTTAAGGGCCGTTTCCAGAATAAGGGGCTCCAATACTGCAAAGGAAATCTGAGATTTTTCGCAGATTTCTTGCCCTATTTGATACAAGTGGTTAGTAAAATTATTTACAAATACCGCTGCAAGATGTAAGTCTTTACGTTGCTTACTGGAAACTTCCAATACCGTATCAGAGATCTTTGAGGCCAGGTTTTTAAGGACTTTTAAATCATTTTTATTTTCGGCTTCAATACATATTGGAACCTTACTGAAATCAACTGCCCTGTTTGGACTGAAAGTTTGAAGAGGATAAAACACACCTCTTTTAACAGAAGGGGAAAGGGCGTTTATCGCTATACTCCCTGAGGTATGTACAACAATACCATTTTTTTGCTTAAGTAACTCAGAGACAGTTGCTATAGAATCATCACTTACAGCAATAATATAAACTGAGGCTTCCTCTATAGCATTGCTGTTTGTTGTGGTTGAGGTCTCCTTTTGGAAGTAAGAAAGTGCTGTTTTATTTCTTCCATAGACTTGTTTTATTTTGATATTCGCCTGATCCTTTAAGATATCAAACAGATGTTTGGCCAGATTACCGGTACCTAGAAGCACAATTGAAAGCATGATCAAAAATACAATATTTATAATGCCTAGCTTATCTAAAAAATTAACAATATTGTTTAACTTTTTAAAATGGCAAGTGTAAAGGTAAATCACAAAAAGGCCTTACTTTTGCCACCTGAAAACAAATTTATCTACTGAAGATGAAAGAGCTGTTCAAGAAATTTTTCTTTTCTACCCGTCTTATGGCTGTCCTTTTCATTGTATTTGCCACAGCCATGGCTTTTGGCACCTTCATAGAAAGTTGGTATAGCACGGAAACAGCTCGTATCTGGATCTACAATGCGACCTGGTTTGAATTGATTATGGTCTTTTTTGTAATCAATTTTATTGGCAATATTTATCGTTATCGACTGCTGCGTAAGGAAAAATGGCCGGTTCTGACCCTGCACATCTCGTGGATCTTAATTATTGTGGGTGCCTTTGTTACCAGATATATCAGTTTCGAGGGCATGATGCCAATTCGGGAAGGCCGAACAGAGAATGTTTTCTATTCAGACAAAACCTTTCTTACCGTATTTATTGATGGCGATATAGATGGGGAGCCCAAACGAAAGATTCTTGAAGACGACCTTATCGTAACTCCCGAAGCCATTAAATCTAACTTGCCCTGGACCTCAGATTTTAACGGACAAGAAGTTACGATTGCGTATGATGGTTTTGTTAAAGGTGCCAAAAAAGCCTTAATTCCGGATAATAGCGGAAGCTATTACCTGAAAATCGTGGAAGCCGGTGATGGCAACAGGCATGAGCATTATCTGGAAAATGGGAAAATAGCGAATATCCATAACATACTGTTTTCATTGAACAAGGAAACTGAGGGCGCTGTAAACATAATTGCCACGGACAGTTTATATCAAATTAAATCGCCTTTCGAAGGAAGCTTTATGCGAATGGCCGACCAATTCAGGGGCATAGTTGTGAAAGACAGTTTACAGCAGCTTCAATTGCGCTCACTTTACACTATGGGGGGGATGCAATTTGTTTTACCGGAACCGCTTGTTCAGGGTTCATACGGGGTTGTAGCTGTACCCGAAAATGAAATTACACAGGCTACACAGGACGCTCTGGTGCTTAACATCAGCAGTGAGGGTGAGACTATCACAAAAAAAATATTAGGCGGCAAGGGTTCGAGTGCATTCACAGAGAAATTTAAGGTAGGTGGGCTGGAATTCCGCCTGCGATATGGTTCCAAGGTTTATGAATTGCCTTTTCGCATTAAACTCAATGATTTTATTGCGGAAAAATACCCCGGAACTGAAAAAAGCTATGCTTCTTTTATGAGTAAGGTTACCGTGGAGGACGAAAGGCCATTTGATTACGATATTTTCATGAATAATATTCTTGATCATAAAGGCTATCGGTTTTTTCAGGCCAGTTTTGACCCGGATGAACGTGGAACCGTTCTTTCCGTGAATCACGATTTTTGGGGCACCTGGATTACGTATCTAGGATATTTTATGCTCTACATAGGACTAATGGGGATTATGTTTTTCGGAAAAACCCGTTTTAAAGACTTAACCAGGTCATTGGATAAATTGAAGAAACATAAGGCAATCGTTACTTTGCTATTTTTTATAGGTACGTTTAGCCTCTCAGCTCAGGGCAATACCCAGCAGATTGACCATGATCATCAAAATGAGGTAAGTCAGCAGCAGCTGGATTCCCTCTTAAAAGCTTCAACGGTTTCGAAAGAGCACGCTGCAAAATTCGGAGAATTGGTAGTACAAGATGATGGTGGGAGAATGAAACCACTGAATACCTTCTCTTCAGAATTACTTCGCAAACTAAGTTTTAAGGATACTTACAATGATCTTAATGCCGATCAGGTATTTTTGTCTATGATGCTAAATCCGGCCCTTTGGTATAATACCGAATTTATCGCCCTGGATAAAAAAGGACAGAATGATAGCCTGCGGAATATTATAGAAGTAGATGCGGCACAGCGATATGTGAAAGCTACTGATTTTTTTGACACCAAAGGATCCTATAAGCTCGCTCCATATTTGCAGGAGGCATATGCCACAAATACCCCGGACAAATTTCAACAGGATTATAAGGATATAGATTTGAGGCTCGGATTATTGAACAGGGCTTTGAGCGGTGAAATTATAAAAATCTTCCCCTTGTTAAATGATGAGAATAACAAATGGGTATCAGCCGTAGAGTACAGATCGGGCCAGTATCAGGTTACGGACTCATTGTATGCGAATTTTATCAAGAATTCCGTTCCTTACTATTTGGTTTCCCTTCAAAGTGCTATTGCCAATAACGATTATTCAGAAGCCGATAAAATATTAGCTGCGTTTCATCAGAATCAACAAAACCATGGCAGTGAGGTATTACCCTCGGAGAATAGGGTAAAGGCAGAAATTATTTATAATAAGCTGGATATTTTCAATCGACTTTACAAATACTATGCACTGGTTGGCATTCTTATGTTCTTTGTGCTGATCTTCCGTATTTTCAAGGAAAGGAAGGTTTGGAATATTATTACCTATTTCTTCAAAGGAGTCATTTACATATTTTTTATCTGGCATACATCCGGGTTAATTTTACGATGGTATATATCGGGTCATGCACCATGGAGTGATGCTTATGAAAGTATCCTTTATGTCTCCTGGGCAACAATGGGTATGGGTTTGTTATTGGGAAGGAAGAGCAATATGACCATTGCCGCTTCCGCCTTTGTTACTTCTATGTTATTGTGGATAGCACATCAGAGCTGGGTAGATCCGTCCATTGCTAATCTGGTACCTGTACTTGATAGCTACTGGCTTATGATCCATGTCGCAGTAATTGTTGGTAGTTACGGTCCGCTTACTGTTGGAATGATCCTTGGCATAGTGTCTCTTCTGTTAATCATACTGACCAATGCCAGGAACAAAAAACGTATGGAATCAAACCTGAAAGAACTTACCATAATAAATGAACTTTCTATTACCGTGGGTCTTATAATGCTTACAATCGGTAACTTCCTGGGTGGACAATGGGCCAATGAAAGCTGGGGGCGTTATTGGGGATGGGATCCCAAAGAAACCTGGGCCCTGATATCTATTATGGTCTATGCCTTTGTAATTCATACCAGATTGGTACCGGGTTTACGGAACAGATGGACATTTAATTTTCTAACTATCCTTGCTTTTGGAAGCATTATGATGACTTATTTTGGCGTTAATTTCTATCTGGTAGGACTACATAGTTACGCCAGTGGTTCCCAGGTCATAACCCCCACTTTTGTTTGGTATACGGTGTTTGGGGTGGCTGTATTAGGTGCAATCAGTTATTGGCGTTATAAACTGAATTACGCCAAATAAGAACGCTATGAAAATGCTCTGATACCGTACAAAGATTATCCGGCCATATTTTTAGTATGAATATCTGATTACTTTGGTGAGGTATAATTTGAATGTCCGATTTTTTAATAATTTTATAGAGATACCTCGAAATAACAAGCACTATGTCTAAGTTTAAGATGAAATGGAATTCAGATAAAATAGTGAGTCTCTCAGCAATGAGCATAAGTGTTTTAACCCTTATAATTTTTATATATCAGACCAATTTAATGAGTAAGCAAAATTATCTGTCCATTTTGCCTTATCTTCAAATATCCATCTCCAATGATAAAGCTAAAAACACTTTTTCACTAGATATTAAAAACCACGGTGTTGGCCCCGCCATCATTGAGTCTGTTATCATTTATTATAAAGGTGAAAAGCACGATCTTAGGGAATACGATAATGATTTATACAATTATCTCAAATCTGAAATGCCGGTTTTGGATAGTGTTAATTTTTTTTCTTCTTCCACACTGGATAGGGGGATAGCTATTCCTGCTAATTCCAATTATAACGTGTTTAAGGTATTTGAAACTGAAAAGGATTATGAATTGCTGACCAGCAGTATTGAGAACTTATTAAAGCAGGGACTGTATTATGAAATAACCTATCGTTCTATTCAAGACGAACGCTGGTTAATTCACAGTAATAGTGAAGGCCCAAAAAAGTTAGATTAGATAGTAATTTTCCGTCATACTCAAACGCATATGGCTGGTACTTAAGTTTGTATGTGCTTTGAAATCGTTTTTGTTCTTCAAAAAATAATTGCATCTTTGTTTAATCATGAAGTTATAGAAATTATGTTAGCTATAAATGTCTTTGCAGGGATAACCAGCATTTAGTCATACCAATCAGGTATGATGATGACATTCATTTTTCTTCTTTCAACATAATTTTTTATAAATGGCACATCAAAATAAACTTTCATTAAATAAGCTTTTCAAGAATTTTATTATTGCCGTAACCGGTAAGGAAACCGAATTTACAACCGG
>NZ_CAMYOM010000066.1:0-9499 GCF_947260015.1 uncultured Eudoraea sp.
AGCAGTTCAAGTTATCCTTAGCCCTGCTTTCACAAGTAATCATGCTTCGGAGTGCTGGCTAAATGAAATTTTAATAATTAGTGGATCATCATCCACCGTCCGCGTGCCGCTGAAGCTTTAGCGGAGGCGCAAGCCCTCTGTTATGAGCTCGATAGCAGGTTAGCGGTATAATTAATCCTCCGTCGCCATTAGAAATAGCTATGGAGGATTTAAAAAAGCCCTCCGCCGCTTCTCGTAAACTCGAAGCTATGGAGGGCGTAGGTGGAGCCGGGGAGGTTACCTGCAGTTTTTCCTACTAAGATATCTTCTTGCTTGTTAAACTAATCTTTTGTTTCGAAAAGCAGATCCTGAACCACTTTTTAGATAGCGTTCGAAATCGTATGCCTTTTGTTTATTAATGTAAAACTTCAGCGTCTTAAAAAAGGTTCGTTTAATAAAACTGCTCAGGAAATTCACATTATGGATTTTGATATACATCTTTTTTCTCCCGGTCAAGGCAACCGAACTTTTCAATGTAGTTATGTAAGTGCCACTTTCCGATGGCTTTTTATAATATAATAGTAATCTCCGTGAAAAAGCGTGGAATAGTAGCTCGCGAATTCCAGCATGGGCCATTTAATTCGGTAAAACTATATTTAACAATTATGTGGAGATTGTTATCTATTATTCATCCCTATACAACCATTTCACCATTTTGAGATTTTGGAAAATAGAAACCCGATGAACTTTTCCGGTTCATCGCAAACTTTTTCCAGTTCATCGCAACTTGTCATATGGCCTTATCCTGCGCAGTATGTTTGTCCTGTAAATAAGTTATTAACCGTTTGCGATGGCAGACACTAAAATAAAATATCATGAAAAAAATTAGTTTAGTATCAGGAATTGGAATACTGGCCTTGGCATTATTATCCTTCGTGGGCAATGGCGAAGGTGAAAAATCAAAAGAAGGAGATACGGCTGAAACGATCTTGACCGAATTGCAACAACCCTTTATCAATAAGGTAAATAAGTTACTTGCCCAAGTCGAAAATGAGATTTTGTCTATAGAAGACATTGTTTTAATCGAGACCGATGAAAAAATCGATTTAGGCTTTGACACGGCGGAATACCTGCCCGTAGGATTCGATCCGTATACCGGAATGGAATTCGACCTTGACGAAATCAACTTTATAGAAACCGATGGGGAAATAGACCTGGGCTTCGACACAGCGGAATATCTGCCCAAGGGATTCAATCCTTACAAAGGAATGGAGCATGAGAACCTAATTGATCAAGAAGCACAGATTGGTTTCCATCTTGAT
Source organism: uncultured Eudoraea sp. (assembly GCF_947260015.1). Taxonomy (GTDB): domain Bacteria; phylum Bacteroidota; class Bacteroidia; order Flavobacteriales; family Flavobacteriaceae; genus Eudoraea. Next base: position 1,302 of record NZ_CAMYOM010000066.1, read on the forward strand.
CCCGATTCAAAATAGACCATGGTTGATTGATTATCTGGAGAGGCCTTTGGCGAAAGCTAAAGGCTTTTCTTTTTAAAATAGTTTCTTTCTGAGTGCAGGTTACGACCTTATTTTGGTACATAATCTAGGATAATTATTCGAATACCCGTAATCATTAATCGGTCATAGGTTACCGGTGCCTTCCTCTTTTGAAACTATAAAATTAGGAAACCGATAAACTTTTCAGGTTCATCGCAAACTTTTTCCGGTTCATCGCAACTTGTCATATGGCCTTATCCTTCGCTGTATTTTTATCCTGTAAATAAAATCTTAACCCGTTTGCGATTGCAGACACTAAAACAAAATATCATGAAAAGAATGATTAAAATTTCAGCAATACTTGCCCTAATGTTCGCAACGACTAGCAGTATGGCAAATAATCCTAAAATTAGTTTGGCACCCGGAACCGATTCAAAAAGTATCATCGTGAAACTGGATGAACAAGTCAAAAAATCAACCCTCAGATTGACCGATGCGGACAACAACTCGATTTTTTTCGAAGACATCAGCGAAAACCGTTATGCCAAGAAATTTAATCTGACAAATCTTGAAAACGGAACGTATTTCTTTGCCGTTAAAAACTCATTGCAATCCGTCATTTTTACACTGAAAGTACAGGACACTGAAGTGAAAATAGTCGACCGCGAAGAAAACAATGAGAAACCTGTCTTTAGAAAGGTAGGCGACAAAATCTATCTGAATTTCATGAACCAAGAAGAAGCGAACGTAGACATTGTAATCGTTGATAACCAAAATAGGGTGGTGTTCAGTGAAACGTCAAAAGGTGATTTTTTAGTTCAAAAGGCGTTTAATTTTCAATCCGCCGTAAAAGGCCGGTACATCGTTTCAGTAAAAAGCGGTAAAAACACCTACTACAAAAGCATCGTTATTGGGTAACCCATTGATGATTGGTTGGTTGATAACCCCATGGGCTTAATGACCTGTGGGGTTCCCTACTCCAGTGTTTACCGACTCGCTCCATTTTTTTGATTTTCCTATCTTACAGGACTCTTTGTTTGGAATCTCAGGGGGGCAGTTAAAAGAAAAAGTTTAAATAACTTCATTATATTGGCAATCAAGAAGCATCACTATTTATGGACCTTCATTTTAGATCATTTAAAAAATATCAGACCGTAATTATTCATCTGCTGGTCTGGGGATCTGTTTTCTCACTTCCCTATATATTTTACCTGCAATGGCAAGAGGGTGGGATGCCAACGCAATTTGCGCTGAAGATTCTCGTATTGAATATCGTCATGAACCTTTTTTGGGTAACGACGTTTTATTTGAATACGGAATTTCTTATTCCCCGAATATTGTATCGTAGAAAAGTTTTTGTATATCTGGGAGTGAACATTGGTCTATTGGCCGGTATTCTTTTGATCAACCGTTTGCTATTTGAGGCGCTGGTGTTCGAGGCTTCCTACTCTATTTATAAGGCCCTGTGGCACAACGCCCTGCCTTTTTTGTTCTTTGTTTTGACAGCGGTCGCCTTTAGAACGGTAAACGACCGTTTGGAACTGGAACGCAGAACGAAGGAACGGGAAAGCGAAACCCTCAAAACCGAACTCTCCTTTTTGCGCTCCCAGATCAGTCCACATTTTTTGTTTAATGTGCTCAATAATATCGTTGCCCTGGTACGGCTGAAAAGCGATGAACTGGAGCCGACCATTTTAAAATTGTCTTCCCTGATGCAATACATGTTGTACGAAACGGACGAGGATAAGGCACTTTTAAAAAGCGAAGTGGATTACCTACGAAATTACATCGATTTGCAAAAACTCCGGTTCGGGAGGCGGTTGAACGTTAAATTTGATGTGGAATTGATGGAGGACTGGTACGTTATCGAACCCATGCTCTTAATCCCTTTTGTGGAAAATGCCTTTAAACACGGTACGGGAATGATTGAAAATCCGGTCATCGATATTTCCCTAAAGGCGGAAAACAATAACCTTCTCTTTACGGTAAAGAACAAATATATCGAGGCAGACGAGGCCAAGGACAAGGTTTCCGGTATCGGGATGTCCAATGTCAAAAGAAGGCTCGAACTCCTTTATGAAAAAAAACATAACCTTACAATCGACAAAACATCCGATTGGTATATCGTAACCCTGCAATTAACCTTTGAGATCCAATGAACTGTATCGCCATAGATGATGAACCCCTGGCCCTTGGCCTGTTGACCGACAATATCGGAAAAGTGCCCTTCTTGAATTTAGTCGGGGCCTGCGAAAACGCTTTTGAGGCGATGGAAACCATGAAGGAGCATTCTGTGGATTTGGTGTTCATCGACATCCAGATGCCCGGCCTTACGGGACTGCAATTTATCGCCAGCCTTGAGGTCAGGCCCCTCGTCATTTTTATTACCGCGTATAAACAATACGCCGTGGAAAGCTATGATCTTGACGTGGTAGACTACCTCGTAAAGCCTGTGGCATTGGAACGCTTTGTCAAGTCCTGCAACCGCGCTAAGAAACTGTTCGAGCTCAGGTCGGCAAAAGATACGCCGGCCGTCGAAAACGCTCCGGACCATTTCTTTGTCAATGCCGATTACAGTCAGGTAAAAATAAAGTTCGACGATATTATTTGGATGAAAGGCTATGGGGATTATATCAAGTTCTACTTAAAGGATGCCCAACACCCCCTTGTAGTACGGACCAGTTTCAAGGACCTGGAATTGGAACTGCCCAAAAACAGATTTATCAGGATCCACCGATCTTATGCGGTAGCCCTATCCCAAATTACGGCCTTACGCAAGAACAGTATTTTTCTAGGCCATAGGGAATTATCCATAGGGGAGACCTACCGTGATGAGGTTCGGAAATTAGTTCAAAAAGGGCTGAATTGATGACCAGAAGTCCACAAATTTGATAGTGCCGTAAAACGGCCGATTTAGGTGACACTTTTCGATAAGCATGAATCTTATTACCAAAGTGTCCCATTTGTGGTCTCTTTTCGTGGTCCCGTTAATTCGTGTTTTAAGGGACATACACAGTTTACTTGGACCACCGTTTTATTTAACTTTTAGAGACTTCGACGTTCATAGGTTTTAAAAAGTTTATTTTACGGATAAAATAAATAGTCTACATTTTGACCTTTAATTAATTTTTAAGGTCATGATTTTTAGGATATGCAAAAGCTACGGAGGACGAAAGTGGAAATAATCTTTATAACAATCGCTTGTTCCTAAAAGCTATTCCAGAACCTGTTTTCAAATATCTTTCAAAATCATACGCTGCTTGTTTGTTCGAAAAAAGGGAAATATGAATTAATTCTATAGGGAGTTTATCCTTCGTGAACTTTACTTCTCCCGTACGGTGCTTTGCCAACCTTCTTATCATATTTGCGGAATAGCCAGTGTAAAACTGGCCATTGGCACATTTTAAAATATATACAGAATAGGGGAGAAGCATACCTCAGATATTTGGAATGGAATATAAAGCGATATACTGAATTTCATTAGCAGTTCAAGTTATCCTTAGCCCTGCTTTCACAAGTAATCATGCTTCGGAGTGCTGGCTAAATGAAATTTTAATAATTAGTGGATCATCATCCACCGTAAATTTTAATAATTAGTGGATCATCATCCACCGTACGCGTGCCGCTAAAGCTTTAGCGGAGGCGCAAGTCCTCTGTTATGAGCTCGATAGCAGGTTAGCGGTATAATTAATCCTCCGTCGCCATTAGAAATAGCTATGGAGGATTTAGAAAAGCCCTCCGCCGCTTTCGCTATGCAAAAGCAACGTGATGAACAATTGAATTAAGCTGTGGATCTGGATCCACCGGAGCCCGACGGGCATTCAAGGTAGTGCTGCTAAGGCCGGTAACAATAATAAAAGCCCTCCGCCGCTTCTAGTAAACTCGAAGCTATGGAGGGCGTAGGTGGAGCCGGGGAGGTTACCTGTGGTGTTCACCCTATCTCGCAATGTTGCAAATAAAAATACCCATCGCTATCACGATGGGCATCTTAAATTTTTCAAAAATACTCAAGCCAGCTTGGCATTTTTTCATCCTTTAAGCTGCTGCGTATTTTTGAGTGTCGTGGAGCCGGAGGGACTCGAACCCTCGTCCAAACAAGCAATAACAAGGCTTTCTACATGCTTAGTTTTTGTTTGATTTTCGATGTGTAGCTGACCAAAAACCGCCTATTACACACTTAGCTTCTTAAGATTTTGGTGATACTAACAAAGCAATAGTACCCTTGTGTTGACTTTTATGGTGCCCCTAAATGAATCGCCGTCAACAAGGGCTATCCGGGGACATCTCGCTTCTCTACCTGGTAGAGACGAGGCTAAATCCTACTATAATTCGGATTAAGCGGCAAGAGCGTAATTATTATCGCCAACTAAAAGTTTGAAATATGAGATTTACGAGCTATATCCCAGCGCTCGACATGCTTACATCGCCATTGGTCTCGCTGTCAAAACCAGTCGGCCCCGTAATGAGATTGGTAAGCTGTGCTTACCGTCAACGAACCTGCCTGCCCTCCTAAGGCGGGTAAACCGGTTGGCAGGTTGAATCCCGCCTTTGGCGGGAATCTAATTCTCTCATTGTTTTTTCAAAGAACATCTTTTAAAAAGGTTCGCGAAGTTAGCAAAAATACAATTCCTTATTCATATTCATGATTAAGGAATTTGCCTACTACTGCAAATCCATGTATTTTCACGCAAAATTTATACCAAATTATACCTATGCATTTCGGAATCATCAGAGAGCGCAAAAACCCACCAGACAGGCGGGTTGTGCTATCGCCGCAGGCCTGCCAAAAAGTCGTTGAGAATCATAAACAGGCGCAGGTTACTGTAGAATTTTCCCCGGAACGTGTTTTTACTGATGAGGAGTACCAAAATGCGGGTATTAAGGTAGCCTCAACCGTCGCAGATTGTGACATATTGCTGGGTGTAAAGGAAGTACCCGTAGAAGCTTTAATTCCAAATAAAAAATACTTTTTCTTTTCCCATACCATAAAAAAACAGCCCTATAACCGGAAATTATTACAGGCTGCACTGGATAAAAATATAGAACTCTATGATCATGAGGTAATTACAAATACGAAGGGAATTCGCCTTGTGGCATTTGGACGATATGCGGGGATTGTGGGCGCCTATAATGGATTTCGCACTTATGGATTAAAAACCAATTTATTTCAGTTGCCTAAAGCAGGGGAAATTTCTGACCAGCAGGCATTGATAGCAGAACTTAAAAAGTTACAATTACCACAAATTAAAATTCTTCTTACCGGAAAGGGCAGGGTAGGAAACGGGGCCCGGGAAATGTTAGTAGGTATGAACCTTAAGGAAACAACTGTAAAGGAATATTTGGAAGAGAGTTTTGAGGTTCCCGTTTTTTGCCAGATTGATGTATTGGATTATAATCGGAGAAAAGACGGGCTTGTCAAAGACGAGACTGATTTTTTTAAAAACCCTGCTGAGTATGAATCCATCTTTATGCGCTTTGCGGCTGTAACTGACCTTTATATGGCCGGGCACTTTTACGGCACCGGCGCTCCGTACTTGTTTACCAGGGAGGATGCAAAACAACCTCAATTTAAAATAAAAGTAGTTGCTGATATAAGCTGTGATATTGACGGCCCTGTGGCTTCCACCATAAGGTCTTCTACCATAGCAGATCCAATATATGGCTATGACCCACATGCTGAAAGTGAAGTGGATTATATGCTACCTGAAGCCATAGCTGTAATGGCCGTTGATAACCTTCCTGCAGAATTGCCCAGAGATTCCAGTGAGGGATTCGGGCAGGCTTTTGTAGACAGCGTTATTCCCGCATTTTTTAATGGAGATGCAGACGGGATTTTAGAAAGGGCTTTGATGACCAAAAACGGGAAACTTACAGAGCGATATTCCTATTTACAGGACTATATTGACGGGAAAGAATAATATTCCTACTCTACTTTAATTTCCAAACTAATCACAGCTTGTCCTTTTCTTTTTTAACCCAATTCAATGAGTTTCACTCCGGCCATGTACTCATTTTTTGCAAATTCATGAGATTAATCGAGACTATTGACCGTTTTGCGAAGAGCCGTTAAATTGGTCAGTAGTTGTTCCAGTTGATCTAACTGCAACATATTGGCCCCGTCGCTTTTGGCATTTGCAGGATCAAAATGGGTTTCGATAAAGATTCCATCAACCCCTGTAGCTATCCCGGCACGAGCTATAGTACTTATTAATTCGGGTCTCCCCCCGGTTACTCCGGAAGACTGATTGGGTTGCTGCAAAGAATGGGTGACATCTAATACTACCGAGGCGTATCGTTTCATGACAGGGATTCCCCTAAAATCGACCACCATATCCTGGTAGCCAAACATAGTGCCTCGATCTGTGATCATAACCTGGTCATTATTGGAGTCAATTACTTTATTTACAGCATGCTTCATGCTTTCCGGGCTCATAAATTGCCCCTTTTTTAAGTTTACCACTTTTCCGGTATTTGCTGCGGCTACCAGCAAATCTGTTTGACGTACAAGGAATGCAGGAATTTGAAGGATGTCTACATACTCAGCGGCAAGTTTAGCGTCGGCTATCTCATGTATGTCAGTCACGGTGGGTACATGAAATGTTTCAGAAACTTTTTTCAATATTTTTAGCGCTTTCTCGTCCCCAATACCTGTAAAAGAGTCGACCCTGCTACGATTTGCTTTCTTAAAACTCCCTTTAAAAATGTAGGGAATCTCCAATTTATCTGTGATTTCCACAATCCGTTCTGCAATCCGTAATGCCATTTCCTCACCTTCTATGGCGCATGGTCCGGCCAGCAGGAAAAAATTATTACTATGGGCATATTTTAGTTGGGGTATGGAGTCAAGTTTCATATTCAAAAGTTAGATTACAAAGATAATTGTTTTTTAAACCTCATAACTGTACTGCTAATGGCTCAAAATCAACACAATAAAAATAACAGAACTTTATAACGGTAAGCAAAAAATAGGAGTATCTTTGCAGCCTCAAAACAAGAAGATGTCCAATACGAAAAACATTGCCATAATTGCACACGTTGACCACGGTAAAACAACGCTGGTAGATAAGATATTACATTATTGCCAGTTATTCCGGGAAAATGAGAAAACCGGAGATCTTATTTTGGACAATAATGACCTGGAGCGTGAAAGAGGTATTACAATTACTTCAAAGAATGTATCCGTACTTTATAAAGATACCAAGATCAATATTATTGATACCCCTGGCCACGCGGATTTTGGTGGTGAGGTAGAACGTGTTTTAAATATGGCTGATGGGGTTTTGCTATTGGTGGATGCCTTTGAAGGCCCAATGCCTCAAACCCGATTTGTATTACAAAAGGCTATCGACATGGGCTTAAAACCCTGTGTAGTAATCAATAAAGTAGATAAGGAAAATTGTACCCCGGAAGAAGTACATGAAAAGGTTTTTGATCTTATGTATGAACTTGGTGCGGAAGAATGGCAGTTAGACTTTCCAACAGTCTATGGCTCAGCCAAAAATAATTGGATGAGTGATGACTGGAAGAATGAAACTACAACTATTGAACCATTATTGGAAATGGTTATTGAGCATATCCCGGGTTTTGAACCTCAGGAAGGTACTACACAAATGTTGATTACGTCTTTAGATTACTCTTCATTTACAGGTAGAATTGCCATTGGACGCCTACAGCGAGGTTCCTTAAAGGAAGGACAGCAAATCTCTTTGGTAAAACGAGATGGTAGTATCGTAAAGTCGAAGGTAAAAGAACTATTTACTTTTGAAGGTCTGGGTCGTATAAAAGTTAAGGAAGTAGCCACAGGCGATATTTGTGCTATAGTTGGACTTGAAGGATTTGAAATAGGGGATACCATTGCGGATATCGAAAACCCTGAAGGGCTTAAAACTATTGCTATAGACGAACCAACAATGAGCATGTTGTTCACCATTAACGATAGTCCGTTTTTTGGTAAGGACGGCAAATTTGTTACTTCAAGGCATATCAAGGAAAGGTTAGAGAAAGAGTTGGAAAAAAACCTGGCGTTGCGTATGGAAGAGACGGATAGCGCGGATAAATTTATGATTTTTGGAAGGGGAGTTCTGCACTTGTCTGTGCTCATAGAAACTATGCGAAGAGAAGGCTACGAACTACAAATAGGTCAGCCTCAAGTAATTATCAGGACCATCGACGGAGTAAAA
>NZ_CAMYOM010000066.1:9538-13457 GCF_947260015.1 uncultured Eudoraea sp.
TGACCAGCATGGAGGCAAAAGGTGAGAGGATGGTATGTGAATTCCTTATTCCTTCCCGTGGTATTATTGGATTGCGAAATCAACTTTTAACTGCAACAGCCGGGGAGGCAATTATGGCTCATCGCTTTTTGGAATACCAACCAATGAAAGGAGATGTTCCTCAAAGGCAAAATGGTTCGTTGGTTTCTATGGAAAATGGAAAGGCAATTCCTTATTCAATTGATAAATTACAGGAAAGAGGTAGATTTTTTGTAGATCCTGGTGAGGATATTTATGAAGGTCAGGTTATCGGTGAAAATACCAGAGGTGACGATATGACAATAAATATTACCAAAACCAAGAAACTTTCAAATGTGCGTTCTTCAGGGGCAGATGATAAGGCAAAAATAGTACCGGCCATCAAATTTTCTCTGGAGGAAGCCCTGGAGTATATTCAAAAAGATGAATATGTAGAGGTTACTCCTAAACATTTACGCCTGCGTAAAGTTTTTCTAAAAGAAGTTGACCGTAAAAGGAATAAAATTTCTTAAAGTATTAAACTCAATTTTAGTTTAATCTCTTGGTGCCTCATGCAATGCTGCCGCTGCCGCGCCAACTATTCCTGCCTGGTTTCTTAATTCTGCCGGAAGTACGGGCGTATCAATTTTGATGTATTCTTTGAACGCATCAAATTCTTTTGAGGTACCTCCTCCTAAAATGATAAAGTCCGGAGAAATTAGAAGATCGACATAATTTAGGAATACGTTAAAGCGTTTCCCCCATTCTTTATAGCTAAGGCCTTCATTTTCCTTTGCAGATGCAGCTGCCCAGGTTTCAATTTTTTTGTATTTCTTATAAGGAATCTGGCCCAATTCAAAATTTGGTATTAGCTCACCATTAAAAAATGCTCCGCTACCTAATCCGGTTCCGATGGTAATCATAACTACGAAACCTTCTTTTCCTTTTCCTATACCATAATTCATGGTTGCATAGCCGGCAGCATCCGCATCATTGATAACCGTTACAGGAAGTCCGGTGGCCTCACTGAAAAGTTCTCTTACATTTACATTCACCCAGGATTTATGTAAATTTCCTTTGGATTTACAAACACCGCGCCTGATAATTGTCGGGAATCCAACTCCGACCGGGCCTTTATGATTAAAGTGTTCTACAATTTTTTTAACCACTTCTGCCATTTCTTGTGGTTTTCTGGATTCAGGAGTAGGGATTCTGAAACGTTCGGTCAACATTTCTCCTGTTACGGAGTTTACCAATGCGCCTTTCATTCCGGAGCCACCAATATCAATGCCTAATACTACCATTTGTAGTTTTTATATTAATAAATACGTTTATAAAATTGGCACTAAATGTAACGAAAAACTTTTTGGGGCTTACCAGATTTTTATATTAGATATCCTTTCTTATTAAGAAAATTAAAAATAAGTTTGTCTACTTCAGATACCATATTTCTGTCATTGTAACTAAGCCATACCATTTCAGAAATTTCAGAATCGGGGCACAACTCCCCGGTATAACCCCCTGTGTAACACCTCATACGAACCATGACACCGGGTTGAACCCCATGAGCGGAGGCCTCAAAAATTCCTATAAATTTTAATGAAGAAATATCTAAAGTTACCTGTAATTCCTCCTTTATTTCTCTGGAAAGAGATTGCGTATCAGATTCTCCCGGTTCTCTTTTCCCCCCCGGGATATAATATTCATCCTTACCTGAACTCCTTGTGCATAAGATTCGGTTGTCTGCAATATGAATCCATGCCAACACGTCCAGGACACCCTGTGATGGTTCAATATAATAGTCGATGGAGTTAAGGGAATGGTTTGGGTCTAATTTGTCGAGTATTTTATCAATTAAAATCCCAAAACCACTTAGTGTGCCTAGTCTTTTATTTCGGCCCAGGGCACTGGAGATAGTTTCATCCCTGTTACCAAATTTGTAACCTCCTCTTTTTACCCACAATGCATTGAGCAAATGCTGCATCAATACATTGCCCAACTGGTCTATAGATACGGCAATCTTCAATAGATATTCTCCAATACCCCTAAAGCCTTTTGTGAATAAAGAATATAAGATGCCGTATAAAAACCCTAAAGGGCCGGTAACAATCAGTAAAATTAAGGACACTATAAAAAGGAGTATCCCAACAATGGGGCCGGATTTTTTATTGGGAAGATTTTCTTGTTTTTTAAGGATCACATCAGAATTAGTTGCTCAACCACTAAGTTAATGGATATTTAGAAAGTATAATTAAATCTATACTCATTCTTGTTTTTGACGGGAACTGGTTTTATTCCTTAAGCCCCACCAGGTCTCTTTTTATTAAGAAACCCATATAGGAAGAATCCAATACTCAAGCCTAATATTACATAAGTTAATATGGAGAATAACTGAGATTGCGAGATTATATTTAAAAAAGGAAGTAAAATTATAGGAGATAAAAACTGACCCATAAACCAAAATGTGGTTAACCTGCCAATTTCCTGACCCCGAATTTGTTCAGGGGCTAATTGCATTACCCAAACATTGGCATTAGGAATCATTAGGCCCATACCCAGTCCGGCTAGCAACATTCCTATCATAACCATGCCGTATGATCCTCCATAGGAAATACTTGCGAAAGAGAGGGCCATTAACAAATAGCCAATACCAAAAACTTGCTGATAGCTCAATCTGTCCTTTATACGCGAAAATGAAAGCGAGGAAACCACTGAGAAAAGAGTGCTTGAAGCTATTGCGATTCCAATTAAAGTGTTTTTTTCAATGCCAATAGATTTTAAATAGAATGGTATCTGTACGGGGATAATAAAAAACAGAATCCACATAATCATCACATTTATAAAGACAAGCCAAATTATTTTAGGTGATTTAACGGAAGTATCCTTACTTTTTGCAGTATGTAATATTTTAGGTTCTTTTAGAAATAAACTGGTCATGGGAAAGATTATCAAAGGAAATAAATAAAGTAAAAAAGGAGCTCGCCATGATATATCGGCCAATACTCCCCCAAGAGTAACGAACATTATTCCTCCTAATGACATCACAGCTATTTGCAAACCGGCAAATTTTTGTCTGGATTTGCCCTGATAATAATCTGCTATGAGCGTTGTAGCAATTGTCATTGTAATTCCAACACAAATACCGAGCAAAGCTCTTCCAGCCAGGATAAGGTAAATGTTGTCCAGCCAATAACCCGAACTACCGGCAATCGCGTAAAGGATTAAAGCAGCACCTAAAAGACGCAATCTTCCAAATTTATCAATGAATTTCCCTGCGATTATGGCAGTAAGGGCGATAAAAAGAGCAGGAAACGAAAGCGTAAGCTTTACCATGTTTTCAGCGTTTGGTAAAGTTGAAAATGCTTTGGTCATATCAGGCAATGAAGCAGATATGGTAATCATAGACATAATGGTAAGGCTACTTACCAGTAAAAGGGTAACTTTTAATTATAAGAAACCCCTGGTGGTTGAAGCCACCGGGGGCATATGTGATTTTTGGTTTGTATTGATAAATGGATTCAGACCATTTCCCCTTTCATAAGTTTGGGAAGCATAGCCATAAAGTTCTCCTTTTTATTTAAATGTGGCAGGGGTTCAGTTGGCTCCGGTACACCCAGAAAGGTGCATAGAGGCCCCCAACCGTCACGAACATCATAAACCAATAATTTGTCTTCAGGGACGTAGGCTTTTACTTCAGCTATGTGATCTTCCCAGAATTTTTGGGTAAATTCTTTGTCTTCAAATTTTCCATGAAGTCTTTCAGCAAAAAAGCATTTCTTAAACCATTTAATACACTTCACTACATTTCTGATCCTGGCATTGAAAAGTAATTTCCCTATCATTTTTATCTTTTCACCCGGCGTTTGAGGCCCGGCTCTGAAAACTGTGCTGTCTACGCTTTTATACCAGTCTTCAAAATCCC
>NZ_CAMYOM010000067.1 GCF_947260015.1 uncultured Eudoraea sp.
TGTTATTTACGTCATTATAAAAATGAAAATAAAATGAATTGTCATCTTCCTTCTTGTCAACCCAGAAATTCAAGAATTTGTATAAGTTTTTCTGGTATTCAAAAATTATTCGCGTGTAGGTCGATTTCATTAAAAATTATTGAGCATATCGTTTTTTCAATAAGGCATAACGTTGATGTGTATGGTTAGTTGCGTTGGTTACGCAACTAAAATAGCAAAAGGAAAACGAACCAGAGGAAAATCCGTAGGATTTTCCGAGTACACACAGAACAAGCAATTAATTATACACGTTGTTGTGGCCAGTTTTTATTTGTTTTTCAATAATTCAGCTTCCAAACTAGCTTTTGCCTCTGAATAACCCAATCCTTTCGAGATAAGATTTCCGTTATATTCCAAAATCACAAAATAAGGTTGAACATTGGATTTGAATTTTTCCTGATTAATGTAAGTAGAGTTATTTGAGAAAATGCAGAAATTATTTCATCTAAAATTTAATTACTCATGATTTTTTAAAACATTTTTGCTAATGTTTACCAAAGATTGAATTTTTAATACTTAATTCAAGCCCTTTTGCATTCTCATCGTTTTTTATATGCACACCAGCTTGAGATATAATTAAATTTAGGCCAGCTTTTTTAAAAGATTCTGATAAAGGAAGAAACTCTATACCGTTTATATACTTATTGTAAAAACTTGTCCAGTCATTACCAGTTAAAGAACTGCAAATTTCAATAACATGTTCGATAGTATATTTTTCGCTTTTACTTTTAGCATACAGAATTTTCAATACATCTTCCATACTTTTAGCGTTATTTGTTTGGGTTCTTATTTCAATATCCATGCACAAAGCTGTGACAGTTCCAGCATCATAAATAGCTGCATTATATTCGCTTTTATTTGAACCAGCTTCTATTAAGGATATTTCTTCATAAGGTGTTCCCCATTTATATCTAAAACTCTGATACAGAACAAGGTGTTTTTGTAGAAGATTAAAAAATTGTTGCTCAGTTATTATACTATTTCTAATTAATGAGAGGTTTGCGAATAGCTCTGTAGTTCCTTCAGAAAACCATTGGGACGATGCCCAATCTTTAGCATCTATTTTGCCACCTAACCAATAATGAAATATCTCATGAGACATTGTGTTTGCCCAAAAAGGGATATGATTTACAGAAGGTGGCTGTGGTTTTATAACCACATATGAACCTAAATAACCTTCCCCTGTTTGCCATTCTCCATCGGGAAACCAAACCATAAGGTATTTACCTTTTTCTTTATTGTTAACAACCTTTATATGGTGTTTGAGTATCTTTCTATAAATAGGCTCTATAATCTCTAAATTAGGGTTTTTATAACCTAATAGGACTAATTTTGAACTAAAGCCTGATTCTTCTATCAATATTTCTTTATAATTACCAACTACTATTACATTTTTTGATAAAAATTCTAGAGACTGATTACCATATTCGTGATTGTTAGATACTACATTCCAAGGCGTAGAAACTTTCCAATCTATAGGTAGCGTGAAATTCACATAGGTTTTAGATTTTAAAGAATTATAAATAAATAACGATTCACCTTGAATAACCATTCCTTTTCCATCGTAGAAAGAGGCAGTAGATCTCGGCCCTGATGGCCAATTAAAATCAGGTAATGCATAAGGAAATGACACTATATATTCTATAAATAATTCCCTATCGATAATATCACCTTCAACCAACCATTTAAGACGGTCAACTTTTTTTAGTTCTAACTCTTCATTATTTTTATTTCTAACTTCAATATCAGAAATATAACTTGCCCATCCTTCTTTTTCATGCCAAGCGCCATATTCGCCTATGTATAATGTATCATTCAGCATTGTTATATTGGCTTTAATATTTGCTTTAACACCAATTGAGGATTTAATAAATTTGATATTATAGGTTTGTTTCTCATCTTGACCGAAAAGGTTCGTAAATGAAAATAAATAAACTATTAATACCAAAATGTTAACTTTTTTCATAATATTTATCTTTTATTAAAACGAACATTTTTTGCTCTTCCTCTACCACCTGAAATCAAAACTCCATTAATTCTATTTTGCGAATCTCTAGTAAACTCGAGTAAGTCGAAATACCATAAATCCCCGGAAAACCTATCTCTACTTTTCACTTTAAGAGGTATATCACTATGCCTAGAATGTATCGCCACTAAGGAGTCGCTTTGTAGAGTTATTTCATATTCTGTATCGAGTTCATCGCTTCTATAAACACCGGTAAACTCTTTTAAATCGGTTATTGTGTATTCTGCAAGGTGAATTCTTTGTGCAGAAAAATTAGTGTTATTTGGCCCAGTAATTTTTAGTTTATTAAACAAACCATTATTTTCATTAGAAAAAATTAAAACATGCTCATTATCTTTGTTAAAATAACATTCTCTGTTTTCGGAATTAAATAACATAAAGGACTCATTATCACCTACATTTTTAAAGTACAATTCACCATCTACATTTTTCACATATACATTTCCCCATACAGTTTCATAAATGCCTACTTGTTGCTCTAGATGCTGTTTATTTGGTTTTATAAACTTTCTTTTTTTCTCTTCAACCTCTTTTTTAGGTTTATTAAAATCCTCTTTTTTTTGTAAGGTTTTATCTTTTAAATATTCTCCCGCCAATTCTATAATTAAATTACCAGATGCCACTTCACGCCAATTACATAATGCAATTACGCCGACATTATATTCTGGGTAGTATCCGATGAATGAATTAAAGCCGGCATCGTTTCCCCCATGTCCGATTAATTTTTTTTTGCCAATATTGAAAACCATTTCTCCCATGCCATACATCATTTCCTCTCCATTGTTTAAAACAAGCTGTTCTTGCATCTTTTTGTATATGGCAGTAGAACCTACAATTGGTTTTGCGTTCATTACATTAATTATCCATTTTTCTATATCCTCTACATTAGTAAATAGGCCAGTTGCACCAGTATTTGCAAAATTTAATATCTCTTTTTGAAATATTGAATCATTTACTTTACTGTAAGAATATGCTCTATTCTTTACAATTTGTTTATGATTAGCATGAAAATGGGTATTATACATTCCGAGTGGTTCAAAAATATTCTTCCTAGTGAAATCTTCAAATGATTGACCAGAAACAACTTGTACTATTTCGGCTAGTAATGTATAGCCTGAATTACAGTAAACAAACTCGCTTTTTGGTAAAAAATTTAATTCACGTTGCTTATATAAAACTTTTAAGATTTGTTCTTGTGTAACGATATCCTCCATCCTCCAACCTGCCATTCCTAATAATTGCCACTGGTCTCTTAAACCACTGGTATGCTGCAATAAATGTTCTATTGTAATTTCATGTCCAAAATCAGGAAAGCTCGTTAAATATTTTTGGATACTATCAGATAACTTTAACTCACCTTGCTCTTCTAGCAATAAAATTGCTAGTGCCGTAAATCGCTTCGAGTCTGACGCAATGTGGAATACTGTTTTAGGATCAACAGGGATATTATATTCTAAATTTGCATTTCCATAAGATTTTCTTAAAACACTTTTATTTCCTTCAATCAAAGAAATAGAAATCCCAGGAGTAACTTTAGAAAATTGTGTGAAGATAGAATCTATTCGATTTTGTGAAATTTCCTGACCGTGAGCAACCTTAGATATAAAGATTAACAAAAAATAAGATAGTAAAGTAAAATAATTATAAATTTTCATTCAATGTGAGATTAATTACAATGATAATGTATATACATAAATCAAAATAGGATAGAATTAACATTCAACTATAAAACAGTGACTTTTCTATATTGAAACGGAGTTATGTTAAAAGTATTTTTAAAGCATTTTGACATATGACTTTGGTCAGAGAAACCAGAGTAAAAACAAATATCCATCAATGACAAATCTTTATTCTTTAACAATGAGGCAGCTTTATGAACTTTAATAGTTCTAATGTATTGACTTAACGATTGTCCAAAATATTTTAAAAACTCTCTTGATAAATGAACTGGATGTATTTCAGCTTTCTTAGATAGTTCATTTAGCGAAAAGTTATTATTAGGATATTCATGTATTATTTCTTTCACAATACTAACCCATTTTGGTTTAATTGATTTTTCAATATCACTAGTTTCTTGCAAAAGATGAAAGGTGTTAATAAGTATACTTTCAATTGCAATTTTACTCGTACTATCATTAATTTTAGTTTCTAAATAAATTTGTTCAATTGCAGTTTTTATCCTAGGACTTTTTAAATTAATGACTCCTTTTGGAAGGTTATGTTGAAAATATAAGTTTCTAAACCACACATCTTCAATTTCAATATAGAAGTTTTTAGAATATTTTGAATGTTTAGTGTTAAAATGTGAATCTTCAGAATTATGATAAATTAAAGTTCCGTTAGAAATAATTTGTTTTTCTTTTTTGCTAATTTGGCAGCTATTTCCAATCAAAGAATAGCTAAAATGCATATTTTCATGACAATGCCAATCAACATGGCTCCCAGTAAACTCTGTTTCTGTTAAAATCAAATTATCAATTTGAATTACATTTTTGATATCACCAAAATATTTTCCTTTTGTTAAATGTTCCAATTTTATAAATCTTTAAAAATTATATTATAGACATTTCTAAATTTTAACTGCTAATTTTTCTGACTTGAACCTCTATAGTTTTATCGTAATCTTTTATTATCGAAGCTATATGTATTATTGATTGTTTCATCTATAACGTGATTTTTTAAAAATTGGCTACAACGGTAAGTATATGAAAAGTGGGCGATAGGCGAAAAAATTTTATAATCAATTACACAAAGGTTGTAGAGGGTTACAAACTTAGAATTAACTGCTACTCACTGGACTAGGGCTTTTCATAGGATACATTGTTAGGTGTTGTCTTTTTTATAAAATTGTTTAATTCATTAAAAAAATCCTCTTTGTTTTCAATATAGGGATAATGTCCTGCTCCTTCTATTAATACAATTTCTGAATTATATATTAATTGATTTGTTAATCTATAAGCTTCTTCAACAATAAAATCATCTTTACCATTTATAATTAAAGTTGGGCAATTAATGTTTGAAAGGCTATCTTGAACATGTATGTTTAATTTCATCTGTGTAGCCAAATAATTTAGGGCAACTGAGTTTTTAGCTGTTGTTTCATTAAAGGCCGCGACTTTCATATAATCATCGATCACATCCTTATTGGAAAAAATAGTTCCTTCTGATATTCTCATTGCTTCATTATGAACGTTAGGATTACCAGCAAGATAATCTTCACTGTTCCACAGTTTTTGTAAATATTCCCATTCTTCTGGTTTAAACATTGATATCTGTTTTTCATAACATTTTATCAACAAGTCAGTATTTACTGGTGCTGCATCAATAAGGATCAATCGCTTAACATTGTCAGGATATTTCACTGCATAATACATCGCTAGTAAACCTCCCCAAGAGTGACCTATTATGTTTAGCTTATCAATTCTAAATTCTTTACGTAATTCTTCCAAATCCTCAATCATTAATTCAACAGTAAAAGTTGTACTGTCAATTTTTTCCAAGGTGGATTTTCCGTTTCCCCGTTGGTCGTAAAAAATCACCTTATTGGACTTCGCAAAATCAAGAAAAAATGGAAATAATTCATCATGGTACATTCCAGGTCCTCCATGCAACAAAATAAATGGTTCGCCATTGCCTACAATTTTATAAAAATGATTTACTCCATTAACTTTTTTATAACCTTCCTCAATTTCAATGTTTTCAGAATCACATCCACACAGGAAAAATCCAATTAATAAAGATACTGTCAATATAGTTTTCATTTTAGATAACACTTAACGTTCAATGTAAAATGCGTTTTAATGCATTTTTACATAGTGTTAGAAGCTTTTTTATTTTGACGATGCAAACATCATGTATTCTTCGTTTTGATATTTATCTTGTATGAAATATTTGCCAAATAATTGATCAAATGTAGATTGATGTTTTGCAATCCCGTTAACTATTGCTTCACTCCAACTACCATCTTCAGGAAAGTAATAATCTCTTGTTTCTTTTGAGTCAAAGAAATAGACCATAACAAAGTCTCCTTTGTCTTTAGCCTTATTATCTTTTGTTCCCCAACCACCTGAACTCACCGGTTCTCCAACTTGGCAATTAAAACCAGGAAATTCTCTGTATAGAAGAAGGTATTCATTTTCCAACCATTCACGAGCTTCCTCCTTAGAAACTCCATCTTGTAGAGTATAAAAACGTGGTGCAATGACCCACTGTTTATCTGGTGTATCACTTGATTCATTTTCTTCATAAACAAATCCGAAAGTTATGAGTACCGAGGTGGCTATGAGTACACCAAATATGATATTTTTCATGTTATGATATTTTGGTTTTTTATGAATTGATTGCTTCTAACGGTTGGTATAAATGCCATTTTAATGGCTTTTATATGATGTTAGTGGCAGTACCCATTCTTATTGCATAATCATCAAATAAAACAAGATTGCTCCCAAGAAATTAATTATTACATGAATGTAAAGACTAATTTTATAATTCTTGAAGTACCATGCGGGAAAAACAAGAATTGCCGAGATTATGAGCAAACTTGGATAATTCCAAGGTTGCCAAAAGTGGTATATTGCAAATAATACTGTGGCCAAAATTGGAGTAACAATCCCTTTTACTTTTATTCTTGGTAATAAGTATCCTCTAAAATAAATTTCCTCAATGTATGGTAAAATTAGTCCATCAAAAAAAATTCTTAATATTCCTGTAACCATCAGTGCTTGTTTGGTATAACCATTTTTGAATTCCTCATCGTACATGTACCAATTAGGAAGCCAATCAAAAACATTTTTTTTAATCGAATCATCTACAAACTGCATGAGACCGACAATTAAAAAACTCAGAACAATTCCTCCGATTATAAATCCGATAAATTTTTTTACTCCAATTACCTTATTAACCAGAATACCTCTGATTGTGCGGTTACCACTGCTTTTGGCTGCATAAAGCAGGTACCCCAGTTCAAATGGAATTATTACCAAGAGAGCCGAAATCATCAAACTCATTATTGAAGGGTACCCAAAATTATTAATGCTTGGTGTGAGTAAAATATACAAACCCCCAATAAGTAACCC
>NZ_CAMYOM010000068.1:0-4796 GCF_947260015.1 uncultured Eudoraea sp.
AATACCGTTGGCGGTAATTAACAAAGTTCAATAAACAATAGAAGATGACCTTAGAACAAATTTATCTTTTAGCTGAAATAGTAGCTGCTATTGCCGTAGTTGCCTCGTTAATATATTTAAGCATCCAGATAAGAAATAGTAGAAGTCAGGCCAAAAGTGATGCAATCGACCTTATTACAAAAGAGCGTTCAGAGTTTGTGAAAATGATGGCTCAGGACCAAGAATTATCTCTAATTGTACCTAAGGGATTAGCTGCGAAGTCTAAGCTACCAGCAAATGAATATTATAGGTTTAATAATTTTCTATATTATATTTTTATAACATTAGAGTCTGGATATAGAAAATGGGAAAATAATGACCTTGATGAAGAATTATGGAAAGGCTGGGATGAGGCTGTTTATTGGTGGCTCTTGTTCCCAGGGGTACAAACTTGGTGGGTAAATAATATTGCGCCAGGTTATACTGAAAGCTTTAAGAAATATATAAACAATAATATAGAGAAAATTAAGGTAGAAGGATGGAGTGCGAATAAACAGCAAATTAAATTTATGGAGGAAGCTGGCAAACTTCAAAATAATAATGAAAAACTACCGCCAACAAAGCGTATAAGTCATTAAAAAACGGCTCATACACGAGAACGTTAGCAGCAAAAACAATTAAAAATCCCTCCGCTAGTGCGAGCGTCACGCTCGCACCGACCAAGGTGACATCTTTAGCTCTATCTAATGTGTACACATAGAATAAAATATGATGTAGTATAACTCGTCACTAATAATCTTTGTGTGTAATGAAGATATATTAACTTAGTTTACATAAGTGAGATATAGTTAATAACTATATCCGCTTGTTTGTGGCAACTAAAAAATATGATATAAATAGAGAATTAAGATAAATAATTCAGTCAATTTGAATATTCCAATCATGAAGATATTTATTACTGGTGGTTCTGGTTTTGTCGGAATATCACTCATCAAAGAATTAGTAAAAGGACAGCATGAAATTTACTGCTTGGCAAGAAGTGAAAAAGCTATTCAGTTAATCAACAATTTAGGTGCTAATCCTGTAAGTGGGAATTTACTGGCCGTACAAGAGTTTAAAAACAAATTAAAGGGCATTGATGCTATCGTACATTCTGGAGCTAAAATAAAATTCGTTGGAGATCTTGACGAATTCTATGGGGTAAATGTAAAGGCTACAAGAGAATTAATTGATTCTGCAATTGAGGCGAAGGTTAAAAAGTTTATATATATTAGTGCAGCGGCAATTGCGTTAGATGGAAAACCATTGATAGAAATTACGGAAGAGTATCAACCGAAATCTATGATTAAAAGCAATTATCTCAAATCAAAATTGCTGGCTGAAAGTGAAATCCTAAAGAGAAATAAAGAGATACAAGTAATTATTTTACGGCCTCCGGTAGTTTGGGGAGAAGGGATGGGAATTATGAACGAATTTAGAAATACAATTACCAAAATAGGTTTTCCCACAATCGGAGATCCACTTCACCATCTTGCTACTTGTCACATTCAAAATTTAATCACTGCCATTTTATTGTCCCTGAAGAATAATGAAGCTAATGGGGTATTTCTTGTGAATGATAATGAAAAAGTTGAAGTTCGCGAATTTATGAGGAAATTGATAAAAGGATACACTATGGAAATGGGGAACTTACGCATTCCCAAAAAAATGGCTTTACTAACGGCCAATTTCCTTGAATTTATTTGGAAGACTTTTAGCTTAAAAGGAAATCCTCCTATGACTTCTATTATTGTACATATAATGGGAAATGAGTTTTCTATCGATGATACAAAAGCAAGAAGGATATTAGGATACAAACCAACTTTAAGCGTAGAAGAGGGATTACACCAACTTAGTCAGGCCAGAAAATAAAAGCTACAACCAACAATAGCTAAAATGTCAATATGGGCTAAACGCCATACTGCAATTAGCTAGAGCGTTGGAAGCAATAAATGAAATTCTATGAAAACACCATCTCTTTTTTTAATTCTCTGCCTTTTTTCAGGTTTGTGTTTTGGCCAAAATGGCTATCCAGAGAAACCTGAAAACGCTCAGTTTATCTCAACTGATATCCCAAGATTTTGGGAGGCTTTTGATAAAATAGATCAAGGTGGCAATCCATTTAAAGAATATCTGAATGAAGGAAGTCAGGGCCTGAAGGATTTCATAAAATATAGAATTGAAAGTCCTAAAAATTTACGCAAAACAGCAAAGAAAAAAAATGAAGATTATAAGGCTATTCGAGAAAACTCTTTTAAAATGGATTCTTGCGTTTCCCAAATAATGCAATACTACTCCAATTTGGAAGAGATATATCCTGATGCAGTTTACCCCCCAACCTATTTTGTAATAGGGGCCTTTAACTCTGGTGGCACCTCCAAAGAAAGTGGATTGATCATTGGAGTTGAAATGCAAAAATCAATTGAATATATCCCGGGTATTGTAGCTCATGAGTTAATACATTATAACCAAAATTACCCTGAGAATAGGAATACCTTGTTAGAACAAAGTATTACAGAAGGAAGTGCTGATTTCGTTGCGGAATTAATTATCAATTCAACACCAAATGGCGAGAATTTCAAATTTGGACGTTCCAATAAAGAGGAGTTGTGCAAAGAATTCGTAAAAATTATGAATGATACCGGATATCACGGATGGTTATATGGCTCAAGCGGTTTAAAAGATGGGCGCCCCAGAGACTTAGGCTACTGGATAGGTTATGAGATTTGCAAAGCTTATTATTCCAAATCTAAAGATAAAAACGAAGCCCTTAGCGAGATTTTGAATATTAAGGACTTTGAATCTTTTCTAGAGAATAGTGGATATTTAAAGGAATATTTATAAAAAATACTGCTCGCAACACCCCATAATTAGGCGTGACGACACCGCAAAAAATGAAAAATAAAACAAATAACCAATTTGAATTCTCTGAGGAATAGCCCTCCACGCCATTGGCGCGACAGGGCGGACGATTCCACGCCTAAATCATAACCAAACCTTTGGCAGCAAGCTACCCAATGAAACAGTTAAAACTTGAAAATACTTCAAATAAGTTATTCTTAATGGCTAGGGAGCTTTATGAGGCCGCATTTCCTCTGGATGAGCGAAGATCGGAGGATGCCCGGGCCCGAGTTATGATGAACCCGAAATATAATTTTGATATTATTATCAATAATAACGAATTTATTGGGTTTCTCTTGTGGTGGGATTTTAAAACACTTAGATACATAGAACATTTTGCGACCACACCACAACAAAGGAATAGGGGGTTCGGAAAGCTAATTCTTGAAAAATTTATGAAAAGCATTGACAAACCAATTCTTTTAGAAGTTGAATTGCCAAATTCCAACATCAACCAACAGAGAATAAATTTTTATGAAAGAACCGGGTTCAAGCTCAATCAACATTATTATGAATTGCATCCCGCTCACGAAGGTCACTTACCTGTGCAGTTACTGCTAATGTCGTACCCGAACTTCCTCTCAGCAGAAGATGTTAAACGATTTATAAAAAAATGTCACCCAGGAGCTAGTGCGAGCGTCACGCTCGCACCGACCAAGGTGATATCTGTTGCTCTTTACAATGAGGGGGTCTTTAATTTTGTCTCCCGTACTTTATCATAAAATCGTTTAAGATAATTCACTGTTAAGTTCTTCCAGTAGTATTTTTGCCTCGCATAGATCAACTGAGTCAAAACCTTCCGAAAACCAATTGTAAACGCCTTTTAAAAGGTCGTATGCTTCTTCTGCTCTACCCTGTTTTTGCCAAATTCGGGCCAAATCCCTGGCTGAACGAAGTTCAAATGTTTTTGCAGCTTGTTTTCTTGAAAGTTTTAGCGCTTGCTCTAGGATTTTTTCTACGGTTTCATCGGGTTCGTCCATAGCCTGTAAAGTAAGTCCTTTTATCCTGAACAATTCGGCATTATGTATACGAGACCCCGTCTTATTTACATGATCCAAAATCTTTTCAATCCAACTCAAAGCAGATTCATATTCCCCAATAAGGAAATACTTTTCACCAATATAGGGTGATAATGAAACAGCAAACGCTTTAAAACCGACATCAAAGCACACATTGATTAGGGTTACAGCTTTATCAAAAGCCGATCTGTCTCCCTGGAATGCCCTGGCTATATTATAATATACCTCTGCTGTAAGTGTAAAAATGGGATCTCCAAATGCTTTTACGATGGGCAAATATTGTTCCATTATTTCTTCAGCCATTGTCCATTCTCTTGCCTCCAATCCATACAATGAGGGGAAGGTATAGATGTGGTAAAGCGTCATAGAATCCTTATGATCTTCACTATATAATAGATGTTGTTCAGCTAGATTTTTGGCCTGATCCATATAGCCCAATACCTGAAGACAAACCATCTGCCAGCCTTTGGCGCCAACTTCCAAATAACCGGTGGATGTTAGTTCCCAGGAAAATGGTAAAGAAGGATCAAATATTTCAAGAACCCGATTGTAAGATCTGTTTGCTTTTTCAAATTCTCCTTTTATAGTATTAGAACAACCCACTATTTGAGTTGAAAACATTTCAAACCAATGTCCATTTTCCTTATCCTTTGCTAAAATCATCATATTGTCTGAAACCTCATCAACTCTTTGGTAATCTTCTATATTAAAATAATACGTAAGCAAACCGAACAGGACTAATGCCAGTTTTGGACTGACGTCAATATATTGTGCTACCTCCCTGGCCTGATTAAAAGTTTCTTTCACTTTGGGATGGGGAAATCCGTGAGCAACAACAAAGGAACCACCCAGAGTCAG
>NZ_CAMYOM010000068.1:4913-7852 GCF_947260015.1 uncultured Eudoraea sp.
CGACGACTTTTTAAAAGGGATTCATAAGCTGCATCCTGGATAAGCGCGTGCTTGAATTGATATACAGATTGTTTTCCTTGATGGCTTTTGTAAAATATTTCCGAGTCCAATAATTGTGATAAGGATTCCTCCAAATCTCTTATTTCCGATGGAAGTAATGCATGTAACATTGCCTGAGTAAATTCACGCCCCAATACCGATCCTATTTGGACAATCTCTTTAACTTCGGACAAACGGTCCAGACGTGCCAAAAGGGAATCCTTTAAAGTAGAGGGGATGGCCAGGGAGGATACTGATCCCATCAATTTGAAATGCTCATCCTCTTCAACTAATAAATCGGATTCCAAAACCATTTTAGTGAGCTCTTCTACGAATAACGGAACGCCCTCTGTCTTGGCAGCAATTTGCTTCAAAATCGCTTTAGGTAATTCTTTTCCTTTTGTCTGGTGAAGACAGATTTCCGCCATATCTTCAGACGACAGCCGTTCAAGTGTAATTTGCGAAACTCCGGAATGCCCTAACCAGTCGGGGCGAAAACCAGGCCGTGTGCTGTAAAGTGCAAATATGGTTTGGGTTGAGAGTTGTTCTATAAACAGCGCCAACCATTCCAGGGTAGAAGCATCTGCCCAATGCAGATCTTCTACTACCAACAGTAGAGGTCTGTTCCTTGCCTCGCAGAGCAAAGCCTGTGTAACACCCTCCATGATCTTCTGCCGCTTGGCAAAGGGACTCATAAGCGGTGGTGAATATTCTTTTGATGCAATGGATAAAAATTCTGCAAACAGCGGCATGGCCAGTTCAAAATCGAGATTTGATTGCTTTAGAAAAAGCTCCAGTTTCTGAAGTTTATTTTCTGAATCGTCTTTGGGTTCAATTTGTAGTAATCCATTTTGAATCAATTCAATAATAGGCTGAAAGGCACTGTTACTTTGGTAAGGAGAACACCTTGCTTCCAAAAGAAGGCCATCTGACTCCCTGGTTATATACTCTTCCAAAGTATCCACCAGGCGCGATTTACCAATTCCTGCTTCGCCGTTTATCAAAACCGAGCTTCCATTTCCCTTTTTTGCTTGTGTCCAGTGTTTTTTAAGTAGTGTGAGTTCATTTTCTCGGCCCACCAATGGCGAAAGCCCTTTTCCCTTAGCTATATCAAGTCTGGTCTTTACGCCACTTTCTTTCAGAACCTGAAATACTTCCATGGGCTCGGAGATGCCTTTTAAAATATGAGTCCCTGTACTTTTTACTTCAAACCAGCCCTGTATTAAAGACATGGTTTGTGGACTTACAACCAGACCATTATGCGGGGCCAAGCCTTCAAGTCGCGCGGCTATATTAACCGTTTCTCCCAGGGCTAAATGGTCGTCTACAATAACAAGTCCGGTATGAATACCAAGGCGGATTTTTATGGCAGTTTTACCTTCATCTACCCATCGTTTATTTGCAACATTTACGGCCTCAATAATGGCTAAACCTGCCTGAGTTCCAACTTTGGAAGCATCTTCCATTCCTTCCGGATACCCAAAATATACCAAAAGCCCATCCCCCAAATAATTGCCCACATTACCCCCGTAGCGCGTTATTACCTCTTCTGCAATTTGGTGATAATTCAGTATTAACTCTCTGTAATCTTCCGGATCCATTTGTTCTGAAAGAGGTGTAGAATCTACCAAATCACAAAAAAGAATGGTAAGTTGTCTTCGCTCGGCTACATTTTTTGCACTCCACTTTTCACTGCCTCCTGAAATAACAAGACGTGCACCACAGGTATTGCAGAATTTGGCCTGATCGGGGTTTTCATGACGGCATTGATGACATACTTTCATCTTATAACCATTTGGAAACTTAGTAATGGAGGAACACCAATAAGATAGGAATAATTAAAGAGCTTAGCAACTAATTTTGACAGCCAAAACTTCTTTTCCTATTTAGACTAAAATTGCAGCAGACCTGAATATACATTGGCAGGATATGGATATAAATCATAGGATGTTAGTCCTGCTGATTGCGTAACACTAACGCTTCTTTCATTCGGAATATTACCCCTTTGCTAGCGCGAGCGTTTCGCTCGTGAAATGCTGTTCTGTCACTCTCTATAATGTGGTTGAAAATAAAGTAGAGATAGGAAGTTAGAGGTACGAGGTTGGAGGTACGAGGTTGGAGGTACGAAGTTAGAGGTACGAGGTTGGAGGTTTGAAGTTATAAGTTAGTAACTCGTATTTCGTACTTTGTATTTTATCCCTAATACTTCTTGTACCCTGATCGCAAAACCTCACCAATTAATTCCATATCTTAGAGAGAACCAACCACTATTTTTTAATTAAATTTCAAACTACAAGTTACAAATAACAAAAAAGTAGGTGCGGCCAATAACTAATTGGTCCCGATAGCTCCTTAAAAATGTTTGTAGCCAATCAGCCAATAACTAATTGGTCCCGATAGCTCCTTAAAAATGTTTGTAGCCAATCAGCGCCCAATGGTTCTCGCCTTCCGGAGAGATCCCGGAGGTAAAGTTCTCCATCATAACGGCCCTTCCTTCTGATAAGAATTATTAGGGATTAAAGCTTTTATATAATGAAGGACTATTTAGCTTAAAATCCCCCAAAGGCCAATGATAAACCCAAGGGCTATTAACGCCAGTAATACTTCTAAGCTAATATTCAATACGGAAAGAATAGAATTTAAAATGGGGTGCTTGTTTGAATCTGATTTCATAGCAAATATTTTTTAGATTAAGTACTAATAAGTTACGAATTTGTGTGGTGACCACAGACCAAATTGTTGTGAAAGCACCAAAAGTTGTGGTTTGGCCGAACTTTTTATGCATTTTATCGAGGAAATCTTATTTAGGGGTTAAAAACGGGGTCATTTTCTATTATCCAGTTCTTCTTCAATAAGCGTGCTAAGAAATTCAATTTTGCTCAGAAGGGCCTTATGAAATT
>NZ_CAMYOM010000069.1 GCF_947260015.1 uncultured Eudoraea sp.
AACTACCACGAATACCACTTAGAATATAAAAGTGTTGTAAGCGCGGAACTTCCGGATGAGTTTATTTATGGACGTACGTATCGAATTAATATTACTATAGAATTACCTGATAGTTGTTATTATTATTATAATCAATATGATTACTTCTATGAAGGAACTTCAAGGCTTATTTACCCCATTGTACATATAGATGATGGTGTTCCTTGTACTCCAAATATTACAGAAACTACATTTTCAATACCAGTACAAGCCCTACAGAATGAACCTTATGTTTTTAAATTTTATCAAGGGGAAGATACTGAAGGGCAAGATATGTTCTTAACTATTGAAGTTCCTGTAATTTAAATTTCATCGCAGTACTACGAAAGTTGAAAACATATAGATAAATTAATAATCATTAAAACAAAAAAAAGGATCAAATCACATTTTCTAGAAGTACGCCCCTTATTGATTCTAATTATTAAATATTTTTTTATGGTATCCCCCCCTTTTTTTGAGGAATTCTTCTTAGGTAAGTCCAGAAGAGGATTTTGAAAATTAATATTCTTTGAAGGTGCAACCAAGTTTTAATGGATGGTTAACAACTTATTTACACCCTTTCAAGCACCCTATTAAATAAAAAAATCCGCAAACATCTTTTTATCAATGTATTACGGATTCTTACTGTGGTCCCGCCCCTCCTTCGTTTTACTTCGGAGGGTAAACCCGCCTTCACTACGTTTCGGCCGGCGCGCTGGGTTCGTGCTTAAAGCGCACGGACCAGAGAAGTGCCCCGTTTGCAAAGTTATATGCTATCCCGATAGCTCCTTCTCCATAGTATTACGAAGGAGAAGCTATCGGGACGGGACACGCTACTACTTATAACCAAACCGTTGATAACATTAAAATAACCTCATCGTTATTTAATATTTTTATAAATATTTTAAATTAGAAATTTTCTTAATTAAGTTTTTTGGTATTTTCTTAAATAAGCTGTAGATTTGATAAAAAAAATGAAGAATTTTAATTCAGGAGAATATATAAGTCAAGGTACATTTAAAAGTTTTTCTCCTGAAAAAATTAATCGGCAATGGTCATTGGATGACATAGAAGTCATTAATCTATTAAGTAAAGCAGATAGACAATTGGGAAGATTAGACATGTATTCTGAATACATACCTAATATCGACTTGTTTATTAGCATGCATGTATTAAAAGAAGCGACTCAATCAAGTAAAATTGAAGGCACTAAAACCAATATCGCTGATGCATTACAAAGTAAATCTGATATATCAGAAGAGAAAAGAAATGATTGGGAAGAAGTTCAAAATTATATTGAAGCACTCAACACCGCAATAAAAAGCTTAAACGAAATTCCTTTCTCATCCAGATTAATAAAACAAACTCATAAAATACTATTGCAAGGAGTAAGAGGGAAACATAAAATCCCTGGAGAATTTAGGACTAGTCAAAACTGGATAGGTGGAGCGTCCATATCAGATGCGGTTTTTATTCCTCCAAATAAATCAGATATCGGAGAATTAATGAGTGATCTGGAAAAATTTGCGCACAATGAAGAAATAATACTTCCGGATTTATTAAAAATAGCGCTAATTCATTACCAATTTGAAACGATACATCCATTTTTAGATGGTAATGGTAGAATTGGCAGATTGATGATTACACTATACCTGGTTGAAAAAGAAATATTAAAAAAACCTATACTTTATTTATCAGATTTTTTCGAAAGAAATAGAAGTTTGTATTACGATAATTTAACAAGGGTTAGAGAAAAAAATGATATTCAGCAATGGTTTAAATTCTTTCTTGTTGGCGTTACAGAAACAGCCAAAAGTAGTATTGATACTTTCGATAAAATATTAAAGCTACAAAAAGATGTAGATAAAAAATTACAAAAACTAGGTAGCAGAATGAATAACGGAAGAGCAGTAATAAATGATATGTATCAACACCCTTTAATTGACGCTAAAAAAGTTAAAAGTATAACTGATTTATCGATGCCTTCCGTCTACAAGCTAATCGCAGAGTTGGAACAACTTGAAATAATTCAGGAATTAACAGGTGCAAAACGCGGAAAGCAATATTGGTTTCCTGAATATATAAAAATATTTAACTAAAATCATTTGCCAACAATTGCTCTAAGTAGACGGCCATAGGCTGACAGGTAGCTCCTTCATTTTATTTCGGCAACACCTAGAAGTAGTAGGATACATACGACGGCATTGGCTAACCAGGAAGGATTTAAAGTAACTTTCCTTCGTCTAAAGAATTTGCAGCAACCGAAAATAAGTAGTAATATTGCAGTCCAAAATTTGGCATAACCGGCCCTATACCTGCGTCCACCTGACGGCACGGCAGGAGGGGTTCAGCTAATTAATGTTTTTTGAAATACGCGTTAGCGAAATTGGTCCTATCCAGAAGTAATCTTTGATACTTCAGGACACGTAGCTCAGCTGGTTATCCCAAGCACTCGGGACTGACTCATAATCGTAACATTGATTTTGAGATTTATATTTTGACATATTGATTTTAACCGGTCCTATAGCTCAGTTGGTTAGAGCACCTGACTCATAATCAGGGGGTCCCTGGTTCGAGCCCAGGTGGGACCACGAAGTGGAACCAAAAACCTCAGTGTAAGCTGGGGTTTTTTTGTGAAACAAACTTGGGCGGGAAGCCCAGCCTGCCCGCCGCAGGAGGGCCTGTCCGCCTCTGGAGGAGTGGGACCACATCAAGCAGAAAACCCGCGCCAATAGGCGCGGGTTTTTTCATTCCGGGAGGAAGCCAAGTTTGCTTGAGCTTTCGAACAGGAATGAAAAAAGCGAATTGCGAAGCAAAGCGATGTTTTCTACCCGCCTGAAGGTTTACCCGCCTCAGGAGGGCCGGCAGGTTTGCAAAAGGGGAACTTCTCTGGTCCATTCGCTTTGCGAATGAACCCAGGTGACTTTTTAGGATAGATTAAATATTTACGATTTACAACCACGGCTATTTTCTCCTCTTTTTAATGCATTTTTACGTAAAATGAATATTGTTTGTTTTATGTATCAGGTCTCACAAAATCTACCAAAACGAAACAACCATATTGAATAAGGAAGCACGATTTAAAGTTACTTAATAAAAAAGCCAAATAAGCAAGGCAGACTGGGTTTTATCTACGAAGTGGAGCAAGGTGGACATAGGCACTACGAGGTGTTTAAACGCAAGAAATTAACGTACCCCCTAAATGATGGGGGAAGGGAAACATACTTGGCATATCCAACTGATAAGGGATTTTTATTAAGGTATTCTCATAAATTCGATATTCTAATTCAAAATTTAAGATTTATTCAAGTTTAGGAACTATTCAGTGGCTAGTTTTTAAGCAGATGTAGTACTTTTGCTGCTTGTTTTAAGTAATACGATAAATGACTAAACAAATGGCAAATGAAGAAAAATACGATATCAATATATTAGGGAAAGCTTCATATGATTCACCTTTACGATTAAGTAAAAGGCAGGGGGATGATATTTTTAACTTTGTGAAAGAGGATGATAAAATATTGCATGATATCTCACTTAAAGAATATAAAAAATGTTTGGCGGGTAAAAAGGAGCCCATGGCCATGGTGAAGGCAGGTCCACGGGAAAAAATATACTTTAACACAAGAAAAACCAAGGCTGCAATAGTAACTTGTGGCGGGTTGTGTCCTGGCATTAACAATGTAATCCGCAGTTTGGTAATGGGGCTTACTTATTTTTATGGGGTTAAGGAGATTCTTGGTGTACGGTACGGTTTTGAAGGTCTTATTCCTTCATACGGTCATGATTTTATCGATTTGACTCCCAGTTTTGTTAAGGATATCCATCAATTTGGGGGTACTATATTGGGTTCCTCAAGAGGTAGTCAAGACGTAGGTGATATGGTTGATTGCATATATGAAAATGGTATTGATATATTGTTCACTATCGGAGGAGATGGCACTTTAAAAGGTGCAGATGCCATTGGTGAAGAAATTAACAAACGTGGATTTGATATTTCAGTAATAGGAATTCCTAAAACTATAGACAATGATATTAATCTTATCGACAAAACTTTTGGCTTTGAAACAGCTTACAATGTAGCCAACCCGATTATAAGAGATGCCCACAATGAGGCCACCGGGGCTTATAATGGTATCGCCATTGTAAAGTTAATGGGTCGTGACAGTGGCTTTATTGCAGCTTCGGCAGCAATTTCTATGCCTGTGGTTAACTTTGTTTTGGTTCCTGAAATGCATTTTGAGCTCGAAGGTGAGAACGGTTTTTTAAAATTGCTTAAGAAACGATTGGATAAAAAACATCACGCTGTAATTGTGGTCGCCGAGGGTGCTGGACAGAATCTTTTTAATAAAGATGAAAAAGGACAGCTTACCGATGCCTCCGGAAATATTAAGCATAAAGATATAGGGTTGTTACTAAAAAGCAGCATTGCTGATTACTTTAAGAAGAATGATAGTCCGGTGACCATAAAATATATAGATCCTAGCTATATCATAAGAAGTGCTCCTGCGAATCCTGAGGATAGCGTATTTTGTAACGGATTGGCTTATCATGCAGTTCACGGTGCCATGTCAGGTAGAACAAGATTTGTTGTGGGCAGGGTTAACAATAGATATGTTTATCTACCGATTACGGCAGTAACCGATAAAAGAAAGAAAATCAATATGGAAGGTGGCTTCTGGTATACTGTTCTAGAAAGTACTGGGCAGCCTGCCATAATGCAATAGACAAGTTCTTTGTTGAGGTTATTTGGGA
>NZ_CAMYOM010000070.1 GCF_947260015.1 uncultured Eudoraea sp.
TTTTATATCATCCCCTTGTATATAATTTGAATAGTATTTAACACCAAATCGATCTAATTTTTCCTTAAAGCCAAAGTACATACACAATAATGAGACTGAATCAGGGTTCGAACCGATCTTTTCCTTAAGAGCGCGTGCGTAAGGCTCATCGAGTAAAGCAGGCACTGTTGGCATGGGTGCATTAGCCACCACATTATCACAGGTAATAGTAATAGGCTCTTCATTTTTGTTATAAACTTCTCTAAATGTGACTCCCGAGGCCTTACCTTTTTCAGTTATGATCTTCTCTACTTTTTTCCCTAATAGTACTGTACCGCCATGCTTTTCGATATATGCCGCGAGATAATCAGAAAGCTTTTGTGATCCCCCTTTTATAAAATGTCCTCCGCTTTCAATAAAACCAGAGAACGGCAGGCCAAAATAGAACATAGACAAGGTGTACGGATCATCGCCCCAGTAAGCAATATGTGCTGTAAGGTCAAGTTTTAGACCTTCATTTCTGATGTGTTTATCTAACCAGGATCCCACCGTGTGCCGTGTTGCTGTTACCAAGTTGGGGTAAAGTAAGGGCATCAGCGGATATATCAATTTGCTTACTAATGGATTGCGAGGCAAACTGTGTGCTTCCTTTCTAATACCTGCTATCAATTTCATAAATTTCTTTATGGCCTTTTTCCTCCTAATATTGCCGCCCTCTGCCAGGCCACTCATTTCATGTAGGCCAACTTCAATGATGAAATCGCCTCGTTTAAAGGTGGTAGCGCAACCACCTGGTTTGTAGTGTTGTTCCAACAAGAGAACCTTCTTTCCGAATTTTGAGAGCGTAGCTCCGGCAGTCAGGCCGGCTAAACCACCTCCGATGATAATCGTGTTATATTTCATAGTTGTTTAGTTATTATTAATCCAACAATTAAATGAATTACGTATTTAAATTTTTATGATATCCAATGGGAGAACTGGAAAGAATTGGATAAACTTTCCCATGATATTCGAATGATTGGTCAAAAATACTATAGAAAAATCAATTATAACATGATGAAAATCAGTATGATTAACTTATTATGGATGCCCTGTTTGCCATCGCCTAAACATTAAATAATCCTTAATTTTTGGTAAGGTCCATAAAAGGAAAGTTTATGGGGCTCTTATCTTTTTCTTAGTAATATTCAATACCACCACGTTAGAGCGCGGCGGGAGCGGAGGGGAATAAAACTACTTCACTACTACTTTAATACAACTTTAATAACACTTTTGTGTATTGGATATATTGCTATATGAAATTAACTTTACAGTATAACATAGAAACCTATAGAAATGGTTCTCCTGTAATTCTATTATGGACAAACAGGCATTAATTTTTTTTCATATAATAGGATAAAGTTAAATATCGCAGCATTAATTTATTAAGACATATAACCAAAATCAAAAGGATGAAATAAACATTATGGAAGAAACTAAAAAAAACGGATTCCATGATTACAGCTTTAGTGAACCGGCAAATTATCATATAAAAATACAAGGGAGAGTGGTTGAATCCTGGTGGGACAGGCTGGGAGATATGGAAATACAGATTCATGAAAATCCCGGTGGTGAAACCTATTCAGTTCTTACGGGTCGTTTAAATGATCAGGCCGCATTATCAGGAATCCTAAATTCACTTTACGAATTACATCATGTGGTACTGGAAGTTCAAATTGTTAAGGACAATAAAGAGGAATAGTATATGACAAACAAGACCGGACTTCTTTATTTTAACCCCTTAGCAGGCATTTGCCATATGGCAGCTGGGCGGTAGCACCTATTTAAGATCAACCAGTTTTTCTGTTTTCAGCACCTTGCTAATCCCAATTCCAAATGGAACATTATAGTTGCCGTTTTTAAGGTTAAATGCAGAAATACCCTAAAAAATTCATGAGCATATTATATCGGTTCTAATCCCGAGTGCCTGTAATTTAAGCTATCCGGAACCACCCATGAAGTTAAATCATGAACCTTGCTGTAATCTTTTTAGTATTTGATTATAATCGCTACTAGTCGGGTTTATTTGAAGTAATAGACGACATGTGTTCATTGCTCTGTTTTGTTGATTCAAATTAATTTCGCTCAGAAGCTTCACATATAACAGGCGTTCATCATTTGGAAAGGTTTCTAAAGCCTTCTCAATTACCACAATAGCTTCAGGATTTTTATTTTCCTGTTGAAGCATTAGGGCATAATTGTAGGAAGCGTTCGCATTTGCCGGTTCTTTGGAGCAGGCCAAAGCCAGGTATTCTAAAGCCTTGTCCTTTCTGTTTGTTTCATAGTATAATAAACCTAGCATGTAGTAGGTATAACTGTACTCCGGTTCTTGTTCAATAATTTTCAGATAGGTTGCCTCACTTTTATCCACTAATCCTTGTTGGTAATAAATCAGCGCCATATTTATGCGCGACATATTAAAATAGTTATCTTCCTTAACTGCTTTGGAATAGAAGTCGAGCGCCTTGTCTATTTCTCCGATACTCTGGTTATATATGCCTAACTGATGCAGACCCGCAGGAAAATCTGAATTTATTTCCAGCTCTGTCATATATTCCTGGTTAGCCAGTTTAAACTCCTCCAAATGTTCCACCTGGCTTTTACCAATAACATTGTAATAATGTGCAGCCGAAATACGTACCGCACGCACCGAATCTTTTAATAAGGGAACTATTTGCGGTGCGAAATCCGGACTCCCTATTGTCTCGAAAGCCCGTACTGTTTGATTTCTTACTAAAATGGAAGAATCATTTAAATACCTGGTTAAATCCAGCGCGTCTTCATATGAAATAGGAGAATTTACATAGAGGCCAATAGCCGTTGCCCTGGCTATTTCAGGGTATTCTTTACTGGAAAAGACCTTCTTAAATTCCTGATTGTCATCCATATACCCTTTTAATAAATGGTCAGAAAAATGGTCCGCTCTTGTAGGACCATATTTTTCAACTATAAAATCGCTCGCCCACTTGGCCGACTTATCTGTATGACATTTATTACATGCATTTGGCGTGCTGTATGTTACGGATTGATCAGGCCTGGGAATTCTAAAACTATGATCTCTCCTGTAATCATTTACCATATACAATTTACCATCCATGTGGCAGTTAATACAAAGGGCTGCATCGGTATTCATTGCATGGTAATGATGATCCGGGGTATCATATTTATCAGGAATATGACAGGTTAAACAGAGGTCGTTCCCCTCTTTCTTTAGTTTTAAGGAATGTACGTCATGACAATCCTTACAGGAAATCCCAAGACCATACATTTTACTTTCTAAGAAAGAAGTATAAACATAAACTTCGTCTCGTATCTGGCCATCCAGTTCATATAAAGGTTCTTCTAACATTCTTGGAAAATAGTGATCCATGAATGTCCCGGTATAATCGAAATAGGGTGTTAAATTGCCCCTTCTGGAATGACATCTTGCACATTTATCAACCAACTCTTTTGGCGGTACAGAACTTCCAATATACAATTCGGGAGGTAAAACACCATTAGCTTCATTTTCTTCCTGTTCTTTATAATAGGAAACATGCGCGCCTGAAGGTCCATGACAGGCCTCACAGGCGACATTTATCTCACTAAAAGTTGTATTAAAAACCCCGGAGGATAAATCGTAGTTCTTTTGGAGATTTGTGGAATGGCAATCTGCGCACATGGTATTCCAGCGCTGGCTGCCCCCGGACCAGTTGATCCACTCATCATGTTTAATGTCCAGATCGGGTTGCAGATGAAACCACTTTTCTTCCACCGTATCCCAGGCGGTAAGCAGGCAATTGTACTCCCCGTTTGGGAACTGCACAATATACTGTTGCAATGGTGTATAACCAAAAGTATATATAATCTTAAAATCAGAATAATTACCGTCTTCTCCTTGTGTATTTACATAATAATCTCCCTCTTTAAGAAAAAATGAACTTTTAACGCCCTTATAGGTAAAAGTGGTATTATTAAAATCAGCAAGAATAGTGGTAGAATCTGCTATCTTCATTGCCTCATCGTGATGTGAATTCTCCCATAATTCATACTCTTCCTGATGACATTCAATGCAGCTTGCCGTGCCCACAAAAGAGGCTGTTTGATCCATGTCTGCAACCTTCACATATGCCTCCTTTTCTATGCCATTACAGGAAACGAGAAACACCGTTAGTACTAATTTAGAAAGATGCTTAAAAAATGAAAATTTAAGTGCAGCAGGGATAAAATATTCAATCATTTTTGTAGAGAGTCAATGGTTTCCAGGTAGAAAATTGAATTTAAAAATCAGATGGAAAATTACGCAATTATCACAAATAAACCCTGATCATTTTGAACTCAATATACCTGGCCGGTACATATTTATAATTTTTATTGATAGTAATGATCAATTGTATGACCGGAATCCCCTGATAAGAAGTAGTGCCACCGGGATCTGAAATCCCAAGATAACAAGATGCTCCAATTCGATTATTTACTGGGTTCCACCGGGTACTTACTCATCAATTTATTTCAAATAATAAATTTTATTAA
>NZ_CAMYOM010000071.1 GCF_947260015.1 uncultured Eudoraea sp.
GTATTATTTTGAAACCTACCAGGATTATTACCTCGGAGGTCTTTATATTTCCGTTGAAGATGCTTTAAAAGACTTTGACAATGTATCACCAGATATAATTGTTTCCGAAGTATCTATGCCCGAAGTATGTGGCATTCAAGGAATCTCAAAGTTTAGGAAAAAAGATTCCGAAGTAAAAATTATTATGATAAGCGCCCAGAAAGATTTTGAGCTTATCAAAAAAGCCTTTAAAAACCGGGCAAATGGCTACCTTACAAAACCGGTAACAAAAAAACGTTTGTACAATGCCTTAAATTCCATCAAATATGAAGGTGCCACCATGAGCAATGACATAGTCAAAGCTGTAATCTCAATGTTTCACAGAAAATCGTATAATACTTTTTCTGAACGGGAAAACGAAATAATTGATTATCTGTGCCAGGGAGCCACTTATAAACTTATAGCCGACAAGCTTTTTGTTACTCCAAGCACCGTAAATTTTCATATTCAGAATATATACTTAAAACTTGATGTGAATTCCAAATCGGAGGCTCTTACTAAATTGCAGGAAATGGAAAACTAAATATTACTTCGGTTTTGTGGTAACCATTTATTGTGGAACAGGACAAATTTTAATGTTCTTTTGAAGCTCAAAATGATTACAATTTACTTTATGATCTGTGCCGGATTGTAGTGAAATGGACAAAAATAGCATAAAGCAAATAACCTGATTATTGCGATTAGGTTTGGCTTTTAATCTTTTTTGTCCATTTATTTTGAAACTATTGCAAATCCTGAACAGTTATGTCGATTCATTTTCTTTAATCAGGGCTTTTGCATCTTTTTTTGTTCCAAGAATAATGGCGATCCACCTTGTCTTTGGATCGTGCTCTAGCATGATTTTCACAGTCATTGTCAAAGGAACAGATAAAAACATTCCTACCGTACCTAATACAAATCCCCAAAAAATAAGAGATAAGAATACTATTGCAGTAGATAATCCCATACCCTGCCCCATGAGTTTTGGCTCTGCAATACTACCTATTATTAAATTCACCGCAACAAATGCAATCAGCGCAGCCAATGCACCTCCAAATCCAAGTTGAACCAGAGCAAATAGAACGGCAGGAAACGCTGCAATAAAAGATCCTATAGTTGGAATATAATTTAACAGGAATGCTATTAAACCCCATAAAATGGCATAATCCACGCCAATAAGTGACAATGCTATCCATATTAAAGTACCTGTGATAAGACTTGTAAGTGTTTTAATTGAAAGGTAATGGCGAATTCTATTCCCAATTTCATCAAAATATGAATAATTTACCGAATAGTCTTTTAGGATGGCATCTACTTTTATTGAAATATCATCCAATTCCAATAAAAGAAAAAGTACTAAGAAGAGTATAGTTAGAAAATTGCCCATAAACCCCCCAAGCTGACCCAGTAAACCGGCTGTAAAACGCATTATTTTAGAAGGTTCCAATAAATCATCTATTCTATCAAATGAAAAATTAAATCCCCTGTCATTCAAAAAATCTAAAGCAGATGCACCAATTTTATCCAGATTCTGTTCATACAACCCTGTATTTTGAGTAAAAGCAGCAAGGGAACGTCCCACTAATTCGCCTAAACCAATGAAGATTGCTATGAGCATTAGAAACACAACTAAAACAGCCAAACTCTGCGGCACCCTTTTCCTTACCAGATACCTAATTGGTGGTGTACAAATAATGGAAAGAAATACTGCCATTAAAATTGGAGTGATTATGGTTGCACCAGAGATTAATCCCGCAATTATGATAATAAAAGCAGCCAGGTTTATCATAAAGGGAAACTTTGAGCTTGATTTAATCATATTCTTTTTGGTTTCGTATTACTTACATAACTTAGTAACTACCTAAAGGTATATTAACCTAATTCTTGCTGGCAAATTTGCCAACGATGATAGCTACAACTACGGCTATATAGAATTGACCGGAAATGGCAATAATCATAGAGAGCGATTTAGCAATAGGTATCTGTGGTATAATATCTCCATAACCCACTGTGGTAAGGGTCACTATCGTATAATAGACCAGGTCTATACTCTCTTCACCTTTGAACAAATAAGCACCGGGAAAGGTAAGTTCACAATAAGCAACAAGGCTAATAAACATAATACCCATTAGCAGGTACCCGTTTACAGCTTCCACCAGGGTAAATAAGGTAACAGAACGCTGGCGCATCATATCGAGAACCACATTACCAACTATGTAAATGAGAAATAAATTTGTGGTCACTACAGCAAGGTAGTTGAGAACCTTAAAATCAGTAGTCCGCGTGCCCACCTCAATGAAAATAGCAATTAAACCTATTAAAATGAGTCTTCGGGAAATGTTATATGCGGCAAGAAAAATAATTACTGAAATTAGCAGAATACCAAGGAGTGGTGATTCAGTTTTCAATAGCGGCAGCACAAAAACAAATACACCACTAGTCAGTAACAGTAGCACCGCGATCCACCTTGGATCTAACTGCTGTATTTTTTTCATTTCATCCATGTGTCGCTAAGTTTAATAATAATTGGCCATACAATTTTCTTTTGACCAATTATACCATACTAAATCAGAAACCCTGTTTTTACTTTCTTTTTTTCAAGATCCATATAAAAATCGGTGGGAGTACAAACCAGGCCAAAGTCCATACCAGCGGGCTTACAAAGGCTAAGCCTATATTGATTGTGGCTGTTAGCGGTTCCATTAGATTGCTCTTAGTGATTTGTTTGACCTCCTCTTCGGTCATGCCTTCCCGGATTAGGCCTTTTTTAGCTGCAAATTTCCATAGGCCAACACTCATAAATCCTGCTATGGCCAGGCTGCCTGCCTGCAAGGCTGGCGAGGATTTGGTTTCCAGATTGGGATCGGCAATGGCAAAATAAACAAAAAGGACCACAAAGAACAACTGTAACAGAGAAAGAGCCGCATGGTTGTAATTGGTCCGTGCCAGGTTTTTAAAGATACCAACGTTTTGGTTCCAGTGTAAGAGGGCCAGTCCACAACCTATGATAATACGTAACAACTCCATGCGACCATCCCATAGATGACTTAGAAGGCCGTAAGGCTTCTCCGTCCAGGTCATCTCTTCAAAGTGGGGAAGATACTGGCTGGCAATATGGAAGAAAATCACGGCGTAGACCACGTCTATAAAACGACTTAGTCTTTTTAAATAAATAGTATCAGGAGTCATTATTTTATTTTTTTTGTAATCTATTATTTATCATTATGTGAATGTTCCCTGACCACGGAATTTTTAAAGCACAAATTCTACCAAAAAGCGCAAATCATATACTGTTCCTTTGGTGGGTCTGATAACATTTTTAAAAAATTGAACCCCAAGATTCAATGTTGTTTTTTTTCCAAGTGGGATTTGATATTGGCCTCCTCCGCCTAATGGTAGGTATACTTTTTCACCTGCGGGTTTGTTCCAATATACGGAAACACCATAAGGCATATATATAAGATCAAAACGTTCCACCACATTAAATACCACAAAGGGTTTAATCATTAACATGTTAACAGCTTTCAGGTCTGATGGTCCTGCCACGGACCACACCTGCAGGGCAATTGCCCCGGCAAACCAGCGGCCACTCTCAAATTCA
Source organism: uncultured Eudoraea sp. (assembly GCF_947260015.1). GTDB lineage: Bacteria > Bacteroidota > Bacteroidia > Flavobacteriales > Flavobacteriaceae > Eudoraea. The sequence goes on from NZ_CAMYOM010000071.1 coordinate 3,620, forward strand.
TAGTCAAAACTGGGGCCTACAGAAAACTTTCCACTTCCAAGTGATTTATCAGAAGCTGTTGGAAGCATAGCGGCAAAACCTCCTGTGAAATGATGTTTGCCATGGTGTTTGCCTTTTCTGGCAAACCAAAACGCTGTCAGCAAATCGTTAATG
>NZ_CAMYOM010000072.1 GCF_947260015.1 uncultured Eudoraea sp.
GCTTAGGAATATTGTGTATTTGGTTTATTTTACTGTGTGGATGGTTTTCGGATACAGTCTAATTAATTTTGTAAAGTACAAGCGCATTTTCCTGATCCTTACATACAAATTCTATCTTACGGTCATTATCAATATCATCCAGGTCTATCATGGAATATCCAAATACCGGAAAATTTTGAATTGCTACCGCATTACTGTCAAACAGATACACCTTTTGACTTTGGATGTCAGTCACACTTATGTATATTTTATCATGAACATAAAATATAACGGGATGGGTATAGACCCCTAAATCGAGCGTTACTTTTTTTCCCTTAATACTCAGAATATTTTCATTATTGCTAACCAGTGTTCTGCTTGTTGCATCAAGTCCATGATCTTCGGAATAGTTAAGTTTTGTTTTCGAAACATTTCCTTTAGTATCAATTGAATAGAGGGTACCTTTTTTATCCGTTACGATAAAATTATTTTTGTATAAATAAGTATTATTAGAGGAAAATTCAATTTTCTCAGATACCTTAACTCGCGTATTACCTACGCGATTCATTATTTTAAGTTCTCCATTTTCCAACATAAAAACCAAATAATCTTTATTACCACTTTTAATATGTTTGGGTGCCGCAAGAACCGGACTACCTGTATCTGTATATTTAAAACCCCTTACAATCTTACCTTTTGAATTATACATATAAACTTTTGACCCCTGGGCAATGACAAAGCGGTAATTTCTTTTGCCCTCATAATCGAATACTGCAAGTTCATTTAAGTTTCCGCCAGGGAAATTCATATTAAAAGGGGCTACTTCTTTGCCGTTTCTATCTAAAATCAGGAATTCATTTCCGGTGGTAAAAGCTAATTGTAACCGTCCATTTTTATATAGGTCTACCTGACTTACCTTGCCTTGTATTTTTCCCTTTAGTTGTTTTTTCCATAATATTTTACCCTTAGTGGATATTAAATACAAATTGTTATCCATGTCCTGAACCACAATTTCTTTTTTGTTGGTCCTGTGATTTTTTACAAATTGGGGATTAGTAGCTAAATCACTATCTAATTCTACCCGGAATAGCGCCGAAATAGTATTCCTCTCTTTTTCCTTATACTTCTTTTGAATGAGTAGATTGGTATGATAAAAATTTGCATCGGCAACAATTTGTCCGGCAAAAATATAATTGGAAGCTTCTGTTTTATTAAAATCATTTAATAGTTCCTTAGTGCAATGCATCTTCAAGATATCTTCCATGCCCTTTGCATTAGCCATAAAAACAATGCTCGATTCATCTGCGAGAACTTTACGCGCCGTTTCATATAGCATACTTTTGTCAAATGTGGAACCACTACTATTGTCCCGAATTATCCCTTGCAAGACATCAAGCTCTTCTGAAAAAATAAAAGTGTTTTCCAGGATAGTATAATAATTGGCTTTAAATTCCTTAAGCAGCGGATTAAAGTATTCGTAAAGAAATTTGTTGCTGACAAGTTCGAAAGTTTCACGACCCATATATATGGCATTGTTATTACTCTTATCTTCCAGAAACTGCGTGATGTTTTCTGCGCCATAGGTGCTTAAGATAACCGCTTTTTTGTTTTCGATAAACAGCACGCCAATTTCTTCAACAGTATTGAAAACACTGTCTCTTTTAAACGGCGCCTCTAAATAGTCTTTCTGATTTTGGGCAAAATCATCATAATTATCAAAAGAAAAGGAAATAAATGCATCTGTATTTGCCGGTATTTTTGCACTTAAGTTTCCAACCGCAGGTCTTGTATTCTTGAATAAACTAAGCAAGTTTTTGGTTGATTCTTTGGCAATTGATATACCATTCAATTGGAGGAAATCCTGAGAGGGTTCTATATCAAAGGTTACCCAATCTGCAAAACCTGAAAATCGTATTGTAGTATCTTTTTTAAAAACATATTCATCCATCCAATTGCTCTGTTCCAGATTCAGGAAAACGGAAGCAGATTTATCAATATTCGAAGTTTCAAACAGCGAATTAAGAATGGGGTCAATTTCGGTGTTATTTATGTTATCAATGATGTCATCTAAAAGATTAAGAGATGATCCAAGTAAAATTTGCCGATCGAGTTCAATACTAAAAAAAGTACTTTGTTCTATTTCGTATCTCTTATAACTTCTGCCTTCAAAAGAGACTGATTCAATGGTGGGGCTTTCGTCTTTATCAGGATTAATAAAACTCAACGGTTTGTCGGAGACATAAATGAATTCGGAATTTAGAGAATCAATTTCAGTAAAGGCAAGGATGCCGCTGGTATCGCTTTGGACAAATTGAAGTGCTTTGGTCCTTCCCAGGATATTTTCATAGTTCTTCGTTGAAGTCAGTGGTTTTAAAAATTCATTGTTTTTAAATTCGCTTTTTAGGTTAGTCAGATTGTTAACTTTAATTATTAATGAAGCATTTTTGGGCAGATAATCTAAAAGTGGTGTTGTAGATTCTTTTTGTTTCTGGCATGAGAGGATACAAAAAACAATAAAGGTGAAAACTAATTTAAATCTCATGTACAATGCTTTGTAGCAAATTTAGAACTTTATCTACTTTTATCTATGCCGTAAGCAGGGAAGTTATTTATGATATTCAAAACGAAATGTTTTTCCGGGAATTTAACTCAAAAGGAATATCTGAAAGGTGTACATTATAAGTGAAGCTTTAGTTGTTCGGGCAATAATTTAAAGCTTTTTCTGTGATATTTGGTAATACCGTAATCCACTATTGCCTGTCTATGCTCTTCGGTGCCATAGCCTTTGTTTTGTTTCCAATTGTACATCGGAAATTCTTCATGAATTTTTTCCATATAGGCATCTCTATAGGTTTTAGCCAATATTGATGCCGCAGCAATACTTTGAAATTTGCTATCACCTTTAATAATACATTTAAAAGGAATTTCATTAATTGGCTTAAACCTATTGCCATCCACTATTAAAAAGTCAGGCACTTTAGACAGCTTGTTAATAGCCTTATGCATGGCAAGTATTGAAGCGTTGAGAATATTAATACCATCAATTATATCTGTTTGAATATGTGCTACACCATAACAAATGGCACTAATTTCAATAAGAGGACGCAGCCTGTTTCTGGTTGATGCGGATAATTTCTTGGAATCATTAAGCGATTCTTCAGCAAACGTGCTTGGTAATATTACTGCTGCCGCAGTAACAGGTCCGGCAAGGCAGCCCCTTCCCGCTTCATCTGTTCCGGCTTCAAGTTCACTGTCCTGATAATATTTTAGCATAATTCCTCGGCAAGCTCATTTTACTGCTTATAATACACTGAATTCGAAAATTTCAGATTCAGAACTATTTCCCTGGCTATCTTTGCTAATAACACGCCAGTAATATTCCCCTGTGGATATTGCAGCCTCAATAAAAGAATCCGAAGTAGTTCCTAACAAAGTGGAAGGATCACTATCGGTGCCATAATCGCTGAGCCACGTGCTGGATTTACTACTTCAGCAGGGAAAGGTGCGTAATTTTCAACCCCAGGGCCCTGATTATAAAATTTCCAGGTACTGCTTGAAGCAGTTGTATTGGTTCCGTCTGCTTTAGACACAACAAACCATTCATAAGGCACTCCACGATCCAGGGTTATATCAGCAGAGTTGGTATTGGAATTAGATTTTGAACTTGCATTGGAGTTGAGGTTTCTTAAGTTAACTTCGTAGCTATCTGTATTTTGAGAAGCATTCCATTCAAAAGTCACTAAGCTTTGAGACTCATTTAATACAACACCCTCGTTGCATTCGGTATTATTGTCAGGAAAGACCAGAGTCGATGCCAAGGGTGATGCCACCGGATCCGGATCCGAAATGGGATCCGGATCAGGGTTATTGTTATTGTCCTCTCCTCCGCAGGCGGCAATAAAAAAAATGGCTAGTATGAAAATTCCATAGTTTAGTTTCATCGCCTAATTATTTTATAATTCAACAAAGATGTTTTTGTTTTAACATTTAACAGGTAAATACCCCTGGATAGGCCATCTACATTAAATTTTACCTCATTTTCTGAAACACGGTAAGTTTTGGTAAAAACTTTGGTGCCCTCTATGGAAAACAATGATAATTCAACTTCATCTAAATTTTGATTCCCTAGATATACGTTTAATTCGCCGGCGGATATTGGATTGGGATAAATAAATAATTCAGAAGTCAGGACAATCATTTCTTCATAAATACCCTGGCAATCCTTATCTGTTTTAACGCTTAAAGTATTTTCCAACATTGAAAGCGGCAATGTTATTTCACTTTCTGAGGTTCGATACTCCTTATTATTTAATGTGATGAAATAATTTATTCCTCCCGATAAACCAAGGGTAACCTTATTAGATGCCGAACTTATTTTGGAAGTTACAGAAAGTGCTTCCGGTTCAGTAATGTTGATATCATAACATAATTCGTAACTACTTTCTCCTTCTACTGTAATGCACAGGCGATAGACCCCTGCCTTAAGGTCGCTAAAGGATACAGTATCTGAAAAATTATTATTCAGAGCGGTACCATTGCCACTAAGTGCAGCCGAATAATTTAAATTAGCCTGAGCCTCTATAGTAATGTTGCCATCATTACTGGTACTGCATGTTTCCCCGGTGCTAAGTACTTGAAAGTTATTGGCAGCTAAAGAAAAAATTGTGCATCCGGTAATGTCAACAACATCGTTCTGAGCCGTATTTGAACAAAGGTCTATGGAATTAGGAACACCATCATTATCAGCATCATCATCACAAACATCACCTAAAGTATCATTATCGGTATCTGCCTGATCTGCATTAGCTATTAGTGGGCAATTATCTTCCGTATCCGGAACCCCGTCATTATCATCATCGATGTCGCAGACATCACCTTCTCCATCATTATCACTATCTAATTGATCTGCATTACTAATTAATGGACAGTTGTCATTTATATCCACTACGCCATCATTATCATCATCATCATCATCCTGAAAACCCTCAACAACTAAATCGTCAATTACTACCCCATCCTGGTTTAAAAATGGATCTGACACAAATGCTATTCTAAATATCACGCTTTGTTCGTTTGTGAGATCTGTTTCTCCCCTTGCAGCGTTGGCAACAAAGTCATAAGCATATTCGGATAAAGTAGCGTTGGTGCCCGTCCATTGAGCCCCTGGACAATTTTGGCAGTCATCTTCATTCCCTGAGGAAGCGTTAGTTCTGTCACTGGTATACCAATTGGGTTCACTGTCTATTGTACCCAGAACATTCCATGAAACACCCTCGTCAAGTGAATATTCCACATAGACAATATCAAAATTTGGTTCTAAATCATATGCCATATTGAACTTAAGAACAGGGGCCAGAATAGTGGAGAGTTCATAGCAATTACTAACCAGGAATGATTGCGTTTCGTCAGGGTAAACGCCCTCCAAATTGGTGGCATAGACTTGTTCACCTGAAGCTGCCTGGTTTAGAACACTTGCGGAGGGGATACCTTTTTCCCAAACGCTGATACCTCCCGTTTGGTTATAGGTGACCAGGGTTTCATCTGGCGATTCAAAAGTATTAACCATATCACCTATACCGAAGTCATTAACGTAAAATGTAGTTGAGACGCTGTTGTTATCATCATAAGTATCATTAATAATGGTAACTGTGGCTTCCAGAACTGATTCCCCGATAGTTTCAATATTCTGAGAAGGTAAGGAAATGGTCATTGTTTCTTCGCTAAGAATAGTACTGCTGTTCCATGTAAAATTTTGTATCGCCCCTCCATTAAGAGAATAAGTGACATCAATTTCGGTTATCGGGTTAAGTCCTTTATTTTGAACAAAGATTTCAGGTAAAATTTCACTGCAGAGTACCGATCCGGGAATTGGTGTTAAGGATACCAATTTTATGTCGTCTTCGGGTAACTGAATATCAATAGGAGATTGCCAGATACCACTTCCGTACGTACTGGCCACTATAACTTCATCATCAATACTTATTTCAAGATCACTTATGCCCGTACTCGGCAGGTTGGTAAAATAATCTTCCCATTCAGTAAGGGTGTCGTCCAGACGGTAGACCCCCGTACTGGTCCCAACAAATAAGGGGTTATTAGTATCCCGGCTCTGGTGTACTATAGAGAAAAATGCCTGGTCTGTTGGGATGTTATAGGTAATATTTTCTTCAGTTGCCGTATTCCCGTTTATGGTAACCTTAAATATACCTCTATCATTTGAGGGTATATTATTGGGAATGTTGTTTGAATTCAAAGCCGATGTAGTCAAATAAACAATATTGGAGTCATTACTATTGATGGTGATGTCTGAAATATCAGCATCAAATTCTTTTAAAGAGATAAAAGTGACACCACCATCCTGACTTCTATATAATATATTGTTTTGAGCAACAAAGAGGGTCATCGGATTATTTGGATCTACTTCCAGGTCATCAATATTAGTAAGACTTAAATTGGAAGAGACCTTTTCCCATGAATTACCTGATAATTTATAAACTGCGTTAAAACCAGAATACACATCACCCTCACTACTAATTGCCAGAGGTGTGATCCAGTTTCCTCTGAGTGGATTACCCAGGCCATCAGAAGGAGGAAGGACACCACCTAGGTTCTGACCGGAATTGGTGGTTATGTACAAGATTCCACCGAATTGTGAAAAACCGTAAATGATATTGTCGTTGGTGGGGTCTATTTCATAATCCATGCCGTCTCCTCCGGAATAGATATTCCATTCCTGATTATTATAAACGAAACCCGAATTATCCTGTGTACCACCCGCGATCTTGGACGCATTATTTTTACCAATTGAAATACGATAAAACTGTGTAATAGACATTCCATTTGTCTTATCTGTAAAAGTTATACCATTATCTTCAGATACATATAAACCTCCATCCGTTCCTGTAAATAACTTATTATTATATATTTTTAAAGTATGAATATCGACATGCGTATATGCCGGTGTTAAATCTGTATCATTATTATTCAGCCTGTTAAAGGAGTCACCTCCGTTTGTGCTTTTCCAAATATTGATTGCTCCTAAAACTAATCTTCCCGAAGAGGTGGGTAAAATATCTCTAATGGGAGTGAAATCTTCCCCGTTGATGGACTTATAATATGCATTATTTGAAACCCCATAAACGGTATTACTATCCCCGGGTTTTAATTTAAAGTCCTTTATGGTACCAGGTATTTTTGTTTCCCAGTTATCACCACCATCTGCAGATTTCAGGAGTCCCCTATTGGTGCCCACCCAGATAACGTCCGAATTGGTAGGGTCTATTACAATTTCATTCATGGTCCAATTATAATCGGTATTCCTGGTATTCAGGCCGGTTTCATTCCAGGTAACCCCACCATCCAATGATTTAAAGACTCCTATACTATATGAAGCTCCTCCGTCATCGTCACCTGTAGCTATATATACAATATTAGAGTCATTTTTATCTATGGCAATACCTGAGACTCCTATCTGGGGAAAATCGTCAAAAAAGTTTGTCCATGTATCACCTGCATCTGTACTTTTCCATAAGCCTCCTGATGGGGCACCCGCATACCAGATATTTTCGTTGTTTGGATCTACCGCAATGGCATTTACTCTTCCGGTTCCGGGTAGGCCAATGGATAATATGCCGGATGAAAATGGACCTACAGCTGTCCAATTACTGGTTGGATTTACGTCTCCCTTATTGGCTTGCTGAACTTTCCAGCTATCATATAGTTGTCTGGATGTAGGAAGATTACCGTCAATATTAACAAAGTGCTTCCAATAATTTTCCCATCGCTTAAAAGGTTTGTAGCCAATTCCTTTCTTAGTAATATCTTTTCCTTCCCAGTACTTATCAAAAGCGTTGGTTATTTCTTTAAAAGTAAAATTCTCTTGGGTGGTTTTGGCCACAGATGACTTCTTGTTAACTAAGTCTTTCATCCAGGGTGCCCCTTCATTGTATTGAGCATTAGAAAAAAATCCTGCCAGCAAACAGAACAAAGCTAATTTTCTTAACATATACATTTTTTATAAATATCCTGAAAAAACAAGGAATAATCAATTATTTCTGATGAAAGGCACTAATTTGTGCTCAATATTTCTATAATTTGAAGGTTCTTGATTTTTTTTGACAAGTATAATCAATATAAAACTTTCACATTTCATTAGGAACAAAAAAATTAACTTTGCTGTTAACATCAAACAATAATCATTTGCCATAGGCAGAATAATCCATTTAGTAGTTGTTACATTATTATAAGCAGTCTGATAAGAATCAATACTATCAAAAATTGTAACCAAAGTCTTTCAATGAGATATCTCCTTTTGTTGTTTTTGGTTTTTACCAGCCATTCACTTTTTTCACAAAATGATTCAATAGCACCGTCCAAATTGAAAGATCCTGCCTTGTACAAAATGGAGAGAGATAAAAAGAAAGAACAAAGCAAATCAGGGAAACAAAGTAAACAAAAAGATAGTACGGGAATTACGATCAGGGATTATAAAGTTATTTCTTATACAAGAGACTCTACTTATTTAGATACCACACTTAGTATACAAAAAGAATACAAATACAATTATTTGCGCAGGGATGATTTTGAATTAATGCCTTTTTCCAATGTAGGTCAGCCTTATAATCACCTTGGTCTCAATTTGGATCGCAATACCCTTTACCCAACTATTGGTTCTAAAGCAAGGCATTTTAATTATTTAGAGGTGGCGGACATATCTTATTATAATGTAGCCACTCCTTTGACAGATCTTTTTTTTAAAACTACTTTTGAACAGGGTCAACTGTTAGATGCCATGCTAACCTTTAACACTTCAAGACGATTTAACTTGTCTATAGGGTATAAAGGATTCAGGTCTTTAGGGAAGTACCAATGGAGTCAGGTCAAATCGGGAAATTTTAAATCTAGCGCCAACTATGTTACAAAGAATGAACGTTACAGATTAAGGGCACACTGGACATCTCAGGAAATTGAAGGAGAAGAAAACGGTGGAATTTCCAATAAAGAACTACAGTTTGAATCTAAAGATCCCGATTTTAAAGACCGGTCCAGAATAGATGTTTTTTTTACGGATGCCCAGAACATTCTAATTGGTAAAAGATATTTTCTAGAGCACCAATACAGATTGATTAAAAATGAAACTGATTCCGTAAGTTCTAAATCTAATTACCTGGGGTTTGGACATACTTTTACCTACGAATCCAAGAATTACAAATTTCAACAGGATGCTGCAAACGAATTTTTTGGAGATGCTCTGGTAAGCCCTATTAGTGACAGGGCTAACTTAAAGACCATGTATAATGAGATTAATGCAGAGTTTTCTAACAGAACCCTGGGTGTTTTAAAGGCATCTGTTAATTTGTATAACTACAATTATTTTTTCAATAGCACAATTACCACTGATGAAGGTTTTATACCAAATAGGTTGAAAGGAGCGGAGGTAGCCCTAGGTGCAAAATACAAAAAACAGATAGGGGGTTTCATGTTAGATGGAGGTATCGCTTACAATATCTCCGGAGAGTTAACAGGAAATATTATTGATGTGTCGGCCAGTTACCAAATTAATGAAAAGAATAAAATTAGTGCCAGTCTGCATTCATCTTCCAGATTACCAAATTTTAACTTCTTATTGTATCAGTCTGATTATGAAAACTACAACTGGTATAACACTCAAAGCTTTGAAAAAGAACGTCTGAGCAGTCTGCAATTTAATCTGGAATCACAGGTGTGGGGTAATATAAGCGCGAAATATACAACAACAGACAATTATACTTATTTTGCTTCTCTTGCAAATGATGAACAAGTTGATGCCAATTTGGAGAATGCTTATATAAAACCATTTCAGGAAACGAATAGCGTAAATTACTTAAAAGTCAAATATTTTAAAGAATTTAAATTTGGAGACTGGGCATTGAGCAATACACTAATGTATCAGAATGTCATACAGGATAATGAAGTATTAAATCTACCCACATTTGTCACAAGAAATACGCTTTATTTTTCCAAGCATGTTTTCAAAAAAGCGATGTTCCTGCAAACGGGAGTAACCTTTAAATATTTTAGTAGCTATAATATGGACGCCTACAATCCGTTACTTGCAGAATTTTATACACAGAACCAGGAAAAACTAGGAGGATTTCCATTATTTGACTTTTTTATAAATGCAAAAGTCAAAACTGCAAGGATATATCTTAAAGCAGAACATTTTAATTCTTCATTTACAGGGAATACCTTTTATGCCGCTCCTGATTACCCATATCGTGATTTTGTAATACGTTTTGGATTGGTCTGGAATTTCTTCTACTAATAATACATTAAAACTGCAAATAAATACGGGTTCAGATTGCAGGTCTGACTTTTATCTGCTGTTTTGTTAGGATATTCTTTTATGCCTGGTTTGATTATTAGCTAAAATATTTGGGTATTACACCAATAATATTTAATGGTGAAAGCTTCATTTTCAAGGTGTTATAGTTTAATAATTTTTATAGTATATTTTTTTTTGATTTAGGGTTGTACAAGGAAAAAAAGTGCTTTATATTTGCACCCGCTTAGCTGAGCAGTAGCATTGGTTAAGTTTGGAATTAGAATGTAAGAGCTACGGAATACAGAAGTTCATTGAC
>NZ_CAMYOM010000073.1 GCF_947260015.1 uncultured Eudoraea sp.
CCGCCGCAGTAAAACGGAGGAGGAAGCTACGCGACCTTGTGTTGCGGAGCGAAGCGCCTGTCCGCCGCAGTAAAACGGAGGAGGAAGCTACGCGACCTTACAAAATAGTCAATTATTTTGCGGGGCAAATATACTAATGTATTTTATTAGAATAAAACTTATTACAAGCAATGTTTTAAGAATACAAAAAGTCAGGTTCATCTGGTTGTAGCTTATATTATGGCAAGTTCTGCACTATTGGTGTGACCTCGAGAAGGTAGTTATAACATAGAAATCCCCAGATTTAGCGTTTTTGTTTTAGAAATAAATTACATTTATCATCGTCATTCAGAACATTTTTCGCACAGTTTCCTGCGCTGGCAATAGTATGGGGATTTGAATTTTATTTGGGTTTGAATAAATAGCTATTTTTATAATGAAAATGCAAGACAAAATTATTAAGTACCGTTCTCTAATTGTGATAACCGCTATGGTTATTACACTACTTTCCCTACTGCTAATTCCGAGGCTTCAGATAAATTCAAATGTCGATGATTATGTCCCCGACACCATAAAAAACAAAGTTTACTTAAAAGAGCTGGATAGTATTTTTGGAGGAAGTGAAATGATCTTGCTAATGTTGCATTCAGAAGATGTTGTTAATGCAGCGACCTTAAAAAGACTTGAATCACTTGCTGCCGATTTAGGTGAACTGGAAGGTTTAGATCGTATTATTTCTCCATTTAATGCACAGGAAATTTCTATTGACGATGGATTCATGTCTATGACGCCCTTCTTTGAAGAAATTCCGGATAATCAGGCCGATTTTGTGTCTTTAAAGAAAAGAATTGCAGCTAACAGCATGACCAATCGGTTCTTTTCTGACGATTTTAGCCTGGTCTCCCTTGTGCTGATAAAAAATACCAAAACACCGGATAAGATTATAGATGATATAAAGGGAATTGTAGCAAATCATCCCGGATCTGAAGAAGTGCTCTTAGGTGGATTACCCTTTATCAGATATTCTATTGAGGGAAATATACTTACTGATTTGATTGTATTACTTCCCATTGCCATGTTTCTTATGGTGTTTATGTTATATTTTTCATTTCGCGAATGGAAAGGGGTATTTATGCCCTTTATGATCGTTCTTATGAGCATTATTCTATCTTTTGGATTGATGTCTTTTTTAGGCTGGAAAATTTCGCTATTCAGTATTCTAATGCCTATCATGATCATTGCAATTGCCAATGATTATGGAATTCACCTGATCGCACATTATCAGGAATTGGCGAGAGGTGAAGAAAAACTTTCCATGAAACAAATTTGTAAGCAAATTTATATCGATCTTAAAAAGCCCATATTTATAACCGGTATTACTACCATAGGGGGAATACTGGGCTTGCTAAGCCATACTATGATGCCTGCGGCCGAATTAGGGGTGCTAACTGCTATTGGAATCGGTTTTGCTTTATTATTGAGTCTTTGGTTTTTACCGGCAATGCTCTCATTTTTTAAACCAAAGCGCAGGGATACACAAACGGAACAAAAAAAGGCGCCCATCGTGGATAGATTGCTGGGTAACATGGGAAATTGGGTGACCTTACATCCAAAAAAGATTATTACAATTTCTATGATAGTGGCAGTGATTGGGGTGATTGGGGTATTTTTATTAAAAGTTGACACCAATGTTGAAAGCTATTTTTCTGCTAAGTCCGAAGTAGGACGTTCTACAAAATTGATCAATGAAAAATTTGGGGGCTCTCAGTTTATAGGTATACGAAAAAGAAATAATAAAAGACCCTGCAGTAGGCCTTGTTAGTTCTCCTGTTTCACTGGTAAAGGAATTAAGCAAAGGTTTTTATGAACCTGAAGAAGAGGGGTATAACGAAATCCCGGAATCTTCCGATGAAATATACCAATTGATCGAAGTCTTTTCAATGGGAGGGAATGAAGATGATATTTCCCAATTTTTGGATTATAACTATGAAAATGCAAGAATATTAATAAGCCTTAAAGACGGCAGTAATAGTGCCAACAAAAGGGTATTGAAAAAAATTAATGCACTTACAAAGGATGATCCCAATGTTCAATTTGCTGCCGGGGCCGGGCTTACAGAAATTGAACTGGCAGATATGGTCGTGTGGGGTCAGATTAAATCGTTGATATTTGCACTGGCCGTGGTTTTTATCATTTTGAGTTTTGTTTTTCATTCCCCCAAGGCCGGATTGCTCTCCACTTTGCCTATTACCATTGCCATAGTGGTGTTATTTGGATTAATGGGAATATTTGGCATAGCTTTAGACATAGCCACAGCCTTATTATCTTCTATTATGATTGGAGTGGGAGTAGACTATACCATTCACTTTTTATGGCGCTTTAAGACAGAACGATCTAAAGGTCATGATCATAAGAATGCAGTGCGCATAACACTTAACACATCGGGTAGGGGAATTATCATTAATGCCCTTTCAGTTATAGTGGGCTTTATGCCGCTTATTTTATCCAATTTCACCCCTTTAAAGTATTTTGGGGCACTGATTGTCATTTCAATTACGACTTGTTTAATTAGCTCACTATTTTTAGTTCCTGCCATAGTGATTTTAACAAAACCCAGGTTTCTGGAATAGTTATTGTATTAATTACAGGGGTATCATAATTGGTAAAGAATGCCTTTTTTATCAAATTTAAATTACTACTATTATTCAACTTTTGTGGTATTGCCTGTTTTTTCGATTCAAGTTATCTTTGTTGAGTATTAAAATGTTTATTGCATTAATGTTTAAAGTAATCTTTAAGAAAGTTTAATCCGTATACTACTAAGGATAGTATTAATTTTTTTAAAAAAAATGTACTAATTTTGCTCCTTATGTTAAAGCTTAAATTATTTGTATTTTTCCTGCCATTTTGTTTGCCTGTTATGGGCCAGAATAGTGCTGAGGAAATTTTTGAAAAAGCGGCGGATCAGCTTTTGACTGAAAATTTGGAACTATCACTAGAGATAAAGGAGATAGCAAGTAATGGAAAGTCGAAAGATAAGCAATACGATGTTCTTATTGCCAATTTTGGAGGTATGGAAAAGACCAAAACGGTAGTTCAGCAGCCAACCAAATTAAAAGGGATTACTATTGTTATAACTAGTTATCCCGATGAACCAGGATTGATAGAAATATTTACTCCTGCTAATGGAAAAATCAGAAAGATGAAGGCTACTTCCAAAAATATGGATTTAGTTAATTCCGGGGTTTCTATTTCTAATTACACCTCAAAGGATCGCGATCAATTGAGTTTCGCTTTTAAAGGGAATGAGGAATTTGAGGGCAAATCCTGTTACAAATTGCAGGTAAACGATGTTTTAGATTTGGTAAATGGTGAAACCGAATATTTAATTGAAGAAAATACCTATCGTATTTTAAAAATTATAGCCTTTAACAAAGACGGAACAGAAAAAAGTATTACGACCTATTCCGATTTTCAGGCAATTGGGCAGCTCAAGGGAAAAATCCAACCTATGTTTATGGTTAATAAGGACCTTAAAAAAGCTAAGCATAACGAAATAAAAGTTTTGAAAATTAATGCCAGGCCCGATTTAAAGGAAGAAAATTTTATTATTGAATCAGCTATCAACTAAATACAATAAAGTCTAAGCCAAGATATACAATCTATTATGTCAATAAAGAAATCTATTTTAAAGCCAGACGAGATGGCTGCTCTTTTAAAACTGAAATTTGGAGGAAAGAAAATGGTTGGTCATCATAAAAACGGTAATATAAAAAACGATAGTAATCTCGCCTATTGCTATGATACTCTTGATAAAGTATCAAGATCATTTGCTGCGGTTATTAGACAATTACCGGATGAGTTAAGTGATGTTGTTTGCCTTTTTTATCTCATCTTGAGAGGGCTTGACTCCATAGAAGATGATATGGATTTGGATCAGGATGCTAAAATTGGTTTACTTCGGGAATTTTATACAAAAAACTTCGAACAAGGATGGAAACTTTCAAATGTAGGGGATAAGGAAGAATATCGGGATCTGCTCGCGAATTATGACAAGATAATAGAGCCATTTTTAGTACTTGATGTAAAATACCAAAATATTATAACAGATATCTGCCAAAGAATGGGTAATGGGATGGCAGATTTTGTAGAGGCTGAAATTAGTACTTTAGAAGATTATAATCTTTACTGTCACTATGTTGCGGGATTGGTTGGAATAGGATTGTCAGAACTTTTTGCAGCTTCTGAAATAGAGAACAAAGAATTGGAATCTCAGAAAGTGCTATCCAACTCTATGGGCCTTTTTTTACAGAAAACGAATATTGTAAGGGATTATAAAGAAGACTTGGATGAAAACAGAATTTTTTGGCCAGAAGAGGTATGGACCACATATAGCTCCAAATTTGAAGGGTTTTCATTAAACCCGGGGAAATTGGAATCTGTCTCGTGCCTCAATCATATGGTAAATGATGCACTTTCTCATGCTACAGACTGCCTTGATTACTTAAAAATATTAACGAACGAACGTGCATTCAGATTCTGTGCAATACCGCAGGTGATGGCTATAGCTACCCTTGCCGAAGTTTATAATAATCAAAAGGTATTTACAGAAAATGTAAAAATCAGAAAAGGACTCGCAGCTAAACTGATTCTAAGTAGCGGATCTATTCAAGAAGTGGTAAAGATTTACAAAGAGATGGCCTCTGTGATCGCCAAAAAAATTCCACATGGATTCCCTAATTCTGAAGAAACTTTAGAGTTAGTACAGAACATTAATACCTATTGTGAGTTGGCCCTGGCTGAGGCCTATAAATCCCATGAAATCGCTTAGGGTTTTATGAATAAGACACTGAAGATTTAAATTGAATTCTAAATACTAAAATTTACCAGCAGGTAATTTGCTGGTAGTAAACCAAAAATTAATACTTACATTTTATGAAAACTATTAAAATTTATGCTATTGCTTTATTCTTTTGTACATTTTTAACCTATCCTTTGTTAGCGCAGGATGTTGATAGTACCATAGAACCAAGAGAAAGATTAAGTCTTGCAACCATGCAGGGAACGGTTACAGATATTGCTAAGGAAACCCGCGATGTTACCCTCAAAGGACCCGATGGTGAAATGGCTACCATTACAGCCGGCCCGGAAATTAAAAGGTTTGATGAAATTTCGGTTGGAGATATAATAACTTTTGACTTTTATACCTATTTAAAGGCTGAGTTCAGAGCACCTACATCTGCAGAATTGGCAGAACCATTTGTTGTTTTAGAAGGGGAAGGTAAAGCTCCGGAAGGGGAAGCTCCGGCAGGCGCAGTTGGAGAAATGGTTAAAGCT
>NZ_CAMYOM010000074.1 GCF_947260015.1 uncultured Eudoraea sp.
GCATACCTCATGTATTTTAAAGGCTTATTATCGTCTGCGAGTTTCTTGCGGATTTTTCTAAAGAAGTTGATCATAAGTGGTGGTTGGTTGTTCTTCCTAAGATACTGAATTATCCAACATGCCTGTTACTAAGATAACTATTGAAGATAAATAGACCACCTCATTATATACCACTACCGATGTTGCTCTTTTAGGAGGTATTGACAACGAACGGTTTGTGTATGGTTCGTTTTAATGCAATTTATCTTTTGTTACCACCTTTGTTTTTTCAGCGGTTCAATCATTAATTGCTTGATACATCAGATTTTTGAATTTGACATTCATGTCATTTTTATTTGGATTAAGTTGGGTCATCAAGATCCCAATTAATTCTTCCTGAGGATCCACCCAATAAAATGAATCGAAATATCCTAACCATGAATATGTGCCTTCACTCCCGGGATTACCTGTAAATATCGGGCCTCTTGAAATGGCAAATCCAGATCCAAAACCGTGTCCCTTAAACCAGTTGAATTTATCTCCAGTCTGTTCACTTGTCATAAGTTCAACAGTTTTTCTTCCTAGTAGTTGTTTGTCTTTGAATTTCCCATTGCTAAGAAGCATTTGAAGAAATTTAAAATAGTCTTCAGCCGTCGAAACTAATCCGCCCCCACCGGAAAAGTAATTTTTATTTGTTTCATGCATTGTATAGTCGGTAAAAAATCTGGTTTGATCTAGACCGATAAGCTTCCTCAATTGTCCTAATGAATCAATTCCATATAAGGATGCTAATCGTTTAACTTTTTGTTGTGGTAAATAGAAATAAGTATCATTCATTTCTAATGGGACAAATAATCTATCCGTGACGAATTTATCGAATGTTTGGCCAGAAACGACTTCGATTAAATATCCGAGAACATCCATATTTAAACCATACTGCCATTTTTCTCCCGGATGATGGACGAGCGGCAATTTTGCCAATCTTTTTACCATATCTTCTATACTACCTTCTGATTCTCCAAGACCATTATAAATTTCATTTTCAATGTATATATCAGAAATGTATGGTTGCTTCAAGAAGGCATATGTTAATCCTGATGTATGATTAAGCAAGTGGCGAATGGTTATTTGAGATCGAGCTTTTTCCAAAACATATGATTTATTAACAGTATCCTCAACCATAACCTGCATGTTTGAAAATTCTGGTATGTATTTGGAAACAGCGTCATCCAAGGTAAAATATCCATCTTCGAAGAGCATCATTGTACTTGCAACGGTTATAGCTTTAGTCATCGAGGCGATTCTGAATATGTTATCAGTTTTCATTTGCTGTTTTGATTCGATATCCTTCATACCAAAAGCTTTGAGATACCCAATCTGACCTTTCCTGGCAATTAATGCAACTCCACCTGCAACTTCCTCTTGATCCACATATTCATTTAGAATTCGGTCGATCGTCTCTAACTTTTCTAAGGACAGTCCAGATTCATCAGGTGTAATAAGTGATTGACCAATTGCAGATAGAGAAATACCAATTAAAAAAACGGTGACGAATATCTTAGCTATATTTTTCATATTTCAAGATGATTATGTTTTGTTAGCATTGGCGGTAACAATGGGATATAGATATTGATTATATCCCACTTATGTAAACTAAGATAGTATATTTAGATTTTACCCAAAAGGTGATTAGTGCCTATAAGTTATGCGGTACATTATGTTCTAAATGTACACTTTAGATAGAATCACAGACGTTGTTCTTTTAGGAGGTTAATAGATAACGCTGTGGCTATGTAGTCGTCTTGGCCAATAGCCAGTTTAGAATAATAGCCTCTGTTCTCGGCAGGTTTATTTTAGTTTATTCTTCCAGTTCCGCCATTTTTTTACCTATATGTTCCATCAGTTCACCAAACTCCTTCTCAGGGCTAAAATCAATTATTTTTACATCTTCTTCAACAATGGCAGTATGTCCTGCAGGCCAGTAAAATACATCACCTTTTTTGACAATTTCTTCAGATTTATCATCATAAATTAGCCGTATTGCACCCTCAGCAATATAGCCCCAATGTGGGCAATGGCAACTGTTATTTTTTAGTCCTTGAAGCAAAGGTGTAAAGTCAGTTCCTTTGGGTAGTTCATTAAAAGCAATGGTCATTCCTCCATAACCCGTTATGTTGCGCATAATTGAATCAGGGGTTTGCATGACAATTGGCATGTCTTCTTTGTTGATTTTCATAATTCTGCTTTTTTAAATGTTAATATAATTTTATTAATTTCTTCTTGTAGGGAACCTTTGTTATAAGCGCAATGCGTTCGTTTAGAGAGCGTTATCGATTATATATTGGGTGCTCATTCTATTTGTATTTTTAATATTCTAGTCTAATTTAAAATTTACGCAACCCTTCTGGCTGGGGCAATGATTTTCATCAGGTATCTGGGTAAGATTTCCAGATTGTTAATAGACCACCACATTACATAGAGTAACAGATGTTTTGGTTGTTGGTGATAAAATGAATCTATGAAATGGTTATAGAAGAAGATAAATAGATGCGAAGGCACCAGAACCTAAAGCTGAAAAACCCCATTCATGGGGCCTTTTAGAGTTTGAAAAATTTATACTTACCGAAAAGGTGACTTTGAGGTATTAGACCACTCAGCACATTCCCCTCACTCCGTTGTCCTTCATTTCGGGCAAAGAGCTTCATTGTATAGGTCTTGGACACAACCCCAAACCCAATACTTTGGGGTTACGTCCGCTTTAACTCAAATGGGAAATTCTTAAAAGCTGTAAGTAATTGAAAATCAATTGTATAAAAAAAGTTAGCAATTATTAAAATTGCTAACTCATTGATAATCAGGTTTTTAAAAAGTGACCTGGCTGGGGTTGAATCCCTCAACCATCACCAAGGTTTCTGTTGACATATTTGGTCGTCTGACCCAACACTCCCAAACTGCAAAAGCAAAATCTGTTTATTTAAAAGATTTATTGGAATTTGGTGCCTGGGATTTATTTCCTCGGCTGGGGTTGACTCGTTTCACTCGTCTGACCCAGCCGTCCCAAGGTCAAAGAGCAAAACCCAGCAACCTAGTGGTTGCTAGTTTTAATTTTTTAAATAATATCAAGCAGGCTTGAATTATTTTCAAAATAAAAACCCACCTATTTTAGGTGGGTTTTGCTCTCTCTGGTGACCTGGCTGGGGCTTACCGTAGTATCGCGTTTTTGCGCCAAATACGGCATAAACTTCTCGCCCCAATTTTATTTCATAAAAAAATCCTGACCTTGCTGTCAGGATTTCCATCTCACGTTGTGACCTGGCTGGGGTTTGAACCTATGCCTCTGAAGTCAGTCAGAATGGACTCTTTGCTAATTTTCACAATCGATGTTGACGATTTGTGAACCTATTATGATATAAATTATGTCAAAGTAACTTTCGAGTTACAAATATATGGGATTTCAAATGTTAATTTTATTTATGGTTGATTAATTTTAGTTAAGTAATGCGAGCTGTCTAAAAAATGAAGGTCTATGAAGTTCATTTAAAAGATTCT
>NZ_CAMYOM010000075.1 GCF_947260015.1 uncultured Eudoraea sp.
TTTTCAGAGCTTTTTGGTTTACGGTATCCTTTTGCGATTTTTCTGTAAGAGCCAATTTTGCTTCAATTTTCGCGGCCAGAGGTATAATATCTGATATTTCAGGCACTGCAGGAGTATCCTTTTTAACCGGTACTTGTGGACTGGCCGGTTTAGCAGTATCCTGACCATAAACAGCAGGAACAGCCCCCAACAAAAGTCCGCTGAAAAGGAATACAAAAGCGATTTTATATACCCATAAAAATGAGAAGGTAATTTTCATATGCGAGCCTCTAAAATTCATATGACCGTGCTATAAAGTTTAACGAAAATACAATTTATTTAGTTCTTATTTACCATCCTAAAACGTAAAAAATCAATGATAAATGCTGTACGCTATATTACTAAACTGTTACTAAAAACACAGTTAGTTTCAATATTAAGGAGTGGCATAAAGTATAGTAAGTATAAATGATTGTACTCATGCCTAGATAATTAATAATAATTATCTTTAGCCTTAAATGAAGTAGTTAAATTGTGTCAAAAGCCATTAAAGACAATATAATACGTACCAAGTTACATCGGCCTCCTGTATCTGATGATATATTGCTGCGTACCAGCCTTATTGAAGAACTGGAGAAAAATCGCTTTAAACCTCTTACCCTTGTGGTTGCGCCTGCCGGATATGGTAAAAGTTTGATCATCAGCGAATGGATAGAGGACCAAAAACTGGTCAATGCATGGATTTCATTAGACGGGGAGATCAATAATCTGCCTATTTTTCTTGAGTATTTATGTGCGGCATTAATCACTATATTTCCTCCAAAGAAACAAGAATTTTGCTCGATGACAAAGGCTGCGGTATTACCTTCATTAAATATCCTAACCACCACACTGCTTAATGAAATTGACGACTTAGAAAATGAATTTGTACTGGTTCTTGATGACTACCAGTTTGTCAAAGATGATCAGATCCATGAATTTATAAATGCGATTCTGAAATATCCTCCTCAAAATATGCATTTGGTCATTATTTCTCGTCGCGATCCACCTCTTAAACTTAGCACTTTTAGAGCTTATAACAGGATTAGTGAAATTAGGATGAAACAATTGGCATTTTCAAAGAATGATATTCATTTATTGTTCCAGAAATCCTTTGGCCAAGCTCTCTCAGATAAAACAGCAGAATTACTATTCGAACGTACTGAAGGTTGGATTGTTGGGTTACGCCTCGCCATATTATCTGTTAATAATGTAGAGGAAGCAAACAATTTACTAGCCAACTTCCGGGGAGATACTTTTGAAGTTTCTGAGTTTATTCTGGCCGAGATATTAAATAAAGAATCCGAAGAAATTCAGAATTTGCTCATTATCAGCTCCCTGTTTGATAGGTTTTGCGCAGAGCTTTTGGATGAAGTGTTACCAGACTTATTAAACAATGACCATGCCATAAAGAATGGCCAAGAATTTATAGACAGGCTTTTAAAAACTAACTTATTTGTTATACCACTGGATGCGGAGCACAAGTGGTTTCGTTACCATCATTTTTTTCAGGAGTTGTTGCAAGGAGAGTTTAAAAAAAGGAAATGTATAAATAATATTGACAGGTTTCATATCCTGGTCTGCCAATGGTTTGAAAAGAACCTATTTATTTTGGAAGCAGTGAAATATGCTGCTACTATAAAGGATTATGAACTTGCTGCCGATATCCTGGAACGACAAAAGAACTATTTATACAATCTGGACGATTGGCAAAGCCTGGAAAGTTTATTAGCCTGCATTCCGCCAGAAATTGTTGAACAACGATTACCATTGATTTTAACCAAGATTATGATAATCAGTGGCAGATTTGATTTAGAGGGAATGAAATCATATTTGGATAAATGTGAGACATTGCTTGGAGATCCTCCAAGAGAGGATGAACACTATGGCGAATGGTGCTACCATAAAGGGTTTATGACTTCCTATATTCAGGAAGACCAAACAGAAGTAATAAAATATTATACTAAAGCAATTGAATTTTTGCCCAGGGAACCAATGGGTATGATTAGGGCTGAGGCTGAATTGCAGATTGAAGTGTCAAGGCATATGACAGGGCAGGGAACAAAAGCCCTGAGCAATATAAATAACCGGCTCTCACAATATTACCCGAAACAAGGCATTTTATGGGAAAGGCTTATGTTTGGATTGAGTTTAATTCATTTACTGGACGGAAGACTTTCCTATGCCTACAGGGAAGCCCTTGTACTTAATGAATACACAAAGAAAAATGACCTCTTATATGTCGAAACCTGGAGCTCTTCAATTTTGGGGGTTGTTGCCTTGCATAAATTAGAATTGAATAAATCAGAAGAGTTTTTTAAACGGGTAGTTAAACTTCAATATTTAGCATTTGACAGGGTGGCTGCGGATTGTATAGCCGGACTTGCCATTACCTACCATTTTCAACGTGAATTTGAGAAATCACTGGAGACCTTAAAAATTTTGTTCGACTATGCCAGCAGGACTAATAATCCGGAACATTTACATTTGCTAAATGCATTTGAGGCCCGCTTAAATTTGTTATCCGGAAAAAATTCGGAGGCCTTAAATTGGTTGAGGACATTTGAAATGCCGGTACAAATCTCAAGCATGATTTATTTCTTTACCAATCCGGTAGTTACGGCATGCAGGGTAAGTTTAGCGCTCGGGAGCAAAGACGAAATAAAAAAGACGGTCGAGCAACTCGAAGAATTGCATACAGGCACAAAAAAATTGAATTATAAGTGCCAGTCTATAGATATTAGAATATTGCTGGCTCTTGGTTATGAAAAATCAGGGAGGAAAGAAAAAGCCCTGGCTACCCTAAGAAAAGTCATTAAAACTACCGCCCTAAATGACTGGATAAGACCATATGTTGAAGCCGGTCCAATTATTATCTCCTTACTTTCTGAGTTACAACTAATAGAACCTTTGGCAGATGAATTAAACCATGTCCAGGCCATTAAAAAAGCGTACTTAGCGATTAATGAAGAGGTAGAACCAGATGGCATTGTTTTGGAAACTAACGCAGGTAAAAAGGAAGGAGACCTGCCTTTAGCTTCAAATCCTGTTTCTCATCGGGAGCATGAAATTATTAAATTGGTCTCAAAGGGATTTAGAAACAAAGAAATTGCTGCCGATCTGTATATTTCAGAGAATACAGTAAAGAAACACCTCTATAATATTTATCAGAAATTTGAAATCAATAACAGAACTTCCCTGGTTGATATATTCAAAAAACTGGAAATTAGTAAAGAATCTTAAATTCTCCTTTTTTTCTTAGTAAGGCCCCCATAATTAAGGAATATTACACTTTTTTAAAACTAAAGTAGTATTGACTTTACTACCCTTTTAGAGTTATTTTTACTTACAAAATTGACAACTATGCCTTTATGTGACTTTCGCTTCAAGCAAACCTTGGCTTTTGTAGTAAATTATACCGGACTACCGGCACGTTCGTTCTATGTTCTGATAATTACTTTAATTTCTTTTAATCCAGCCGTTGAGGCTCAA
>NZ_CAMYOM010000076.1 GCF_947260015.1 uncultured Eudoraea sp.
ACCCTCGAGTTCTTTGACGGTGTGCCGGTGGGCGATACCACCGAAAAGGTCTACGACTTCGTGGATCGCGCCCGCGCTGTCGAGGTGTTCATCAACATGACGCCCGCAGTTTCCATGTACAACATCCGCAAGGGACAGCGGAACCTCGGGCACACCAAGAGCAATCAGATCGTGATCGCGGAGGATATGGGTGACTCCAAGCCGCTGGTGTTGACCTGGAACAACACTTCCCTCTACACCTGGGGCTTTCTCGATCTGAAGAAGGACGGACCTACCGTCATCGAGATCCCGCCTGATGTGCTGGGTATCCTCGATGACATGTTTTTCCGCTACATCACGGACATGGGCGCGGCTGGACCCGACAAGGGCAAGGGTGGCAAGTATCTTATCCTGCCCCCGGGCTACGAGGGCGACGTGCCGAGTGGCTACTACGTCTTCGAGTCCAAGACCTATGGTGTGTGGAATTTCATGCGTGGATACGTGCGTGACAGCGTCAAGGACGCGGCCGACAACATCAAGAAGAACCTGAAAGTCTACCCGCTGTCCATGAAGGACAACCCGCCAAAGATGGAATTCCTGAACATGTCGGGTCGGGGTGACTACCAAACCATCGCACCCAACGACTTCAGCTTTTACGAAGATGTGAATGCTCTGGTCCAGGAAGAGGCCGACGGTTGGGTTGACGCTGAACTTCTGGGGCAGGTCCGGGCCATCGGCATTGTCAAGGGCAAGCCCTTCGCGCCCGACGAGCGTATGAAGAAGATCCTCGTCGATGCCGTGGCCATCGGTAACGCCTACGCCCGCGCCAACACGGTGCACCCCCGTGATTCGGGCCAGTGGATCTACCCTGGCGACGACAGCGAATGGGTCATGGCCTTTCCCGAGAAGAACGCCTTCTTCCTCAAGGATGGTGCCCGCCGCATGGACGCACGGCTGTGGATGCACTACAACGCCGTCTGCGTGACGCCGGCCATGGCGCTGACCAAGCCGGGGGCGGGGTCGGATTACCAGATCGCCGGTCTCGACTCGGAGAGTCGGCCGCTGGACGGCGCCAAGACCTACAAGCTGCACCTGCCGCCAAACTTCCCGGTCAAGGACAACTGGTCGGTCACCATCTACGACCCCCAGACCCGCTCCATGCTCCAGACCGACCAGAAGTTCGCCGGGATCAACAGCCTGAGCGGCAAGGTCCTGGAGAACAAGGACGGTTCCATAGACGTTTACTTCGCTCCGAAGGCGGTCAAGGGATTCGAGGAGAACTGGATCCAGACGATACCGGGCAAGAGCTGGTTCATCATATTGCGCGCCTACGGGCCGCTGCAGCCCTGGCTCGACAAGACCTGGCGTCCCGGTGAACTGGAACTGGTCAAATGAAACAGGAGAATATCGTGAAACGTACTTTTGAAAAATTGATTCTCGCAGCCGGCCTGGTGGCCATCGTTGTATCCGGCCCGATCCAGGCCGAGCAGGAAATGGGTTTCTTTGAGCAGGCTGGCAGTGAAGCCAAATACAAGCCCGGCGAATTCAAACCCGCGGCGGATTCAATGAAAACCCGGTTCGGGCATCTTGAATTTCCAGGCGGCTACCCGACAGAAGAAACGGTGCAGAAAGTCTATGGCGAGATGGACTTGCAGCGCGCCACCCAACTTTACCTGGACATGTACCCGGCGCTTTCGGCACATGGACTAATGAAGGGCTGGATCCGGGATTACGGCTTTACCGACAGTTCTTACATTGCCGTCTCGGCAGACCGCCTGGACTCTGTTCCACTGATTTTGACCGGCAACACCGAAAGCCTCTATTCCTTGATGGTATTCGATCTGAAGGAAACCGGACCACTGGTGTTCCAGGTGCCACCGGGCGTAATGGGCCCTATGGACGATCACAACTTCCTGTTCCTGGCCGATGTGGGCCCGACCGGCAAGGACCAGGGCAAAGGTGGAAAATATCTTCTCCTGCCACCGGGCTACGAGGGAGATGTGCCTGAAGGTTACTTTGTCACACGTTCAAAGACCTATATGAATTTTTCGTTTCTTCGGGCGAACGCAGAAGTTGTGGGAACCGGCGACAAGGCGCTCAAGTTCTACCGGGATAACGCCAGGATCTACCCCCTGGGCGCCGAACCCCAGGAGCCCAAGGTGCTGAATATCACCGGTGTGCCCAGCAATACGCTGGTGCCGGAGAATGCCGAAGCGTTCAAATGGATGCACGAGATTATTTCTTACGAGCCGGCGGAAGCTTTTGGCAAGGAACTGCTCGGTCGCCTGGCTTCCCTGGGTATCGAGAAAGGTAAGCCTTTCGCGCCGGATGCCCGTATGCAGAAAATTTTCGCCACGGCCGCAGCCGAAGGTGTTGCAATGTCACGAGTGATCGCCTTTGACAGCCGCGACGAAAACGCCAAGGTTTATCCGGGCCGGCAGTGGGAGAGCCCCTACATCACCAACAACTCGACTTTCTACCAGAACGACTACATCAACCTCGGGGCGCGCACTGCGTTCCACTTCACTGCCGATGGCATCACGCCGGCCATGGCCGCACAAATGCCCGAGGGCAAGGGTTCCCGCTACCAGACGACGTACAAGGACAGCGAAGGCAACCCCTTTGATGGCAACAAGACCTACAAGCTGCACATGCTGCCCAATGTACCGGTTGCACTGTTCTGGGCCGTTACGGTTTATGACCCCTGGACCCGCTCTGAAATCCAGAGCCAGCCGTACCCCAGCATCAGCAGCCAGCAGGACCCGCCGCCAAAGACCAACAAGGATGGCTCCATCGACATCTACTTCTCCAACGAGAAACCGGAGGGCGTTGCGGCAGAGAACTGGGTCAAGACCCTGCCTGACCAGGGCTTCTTTGTTTACATCCGTTATTACGGACCGCTCAATGCATTCAACGAAAAGACCTGGATTCCAAATGATGTGGAGTTGGTGAAATAGTGCCGCTCGCACTCTGGATCTGACTGCTCAATGAATTTGAATTTTTTTACCAAGGAGAGATTTATGAAAATCACCACAGCACTGAAATTTGCCCTGGCCGGGCTGGTTGCGATTAGCCTACCCGCCACATCCTGGGCCGAATCACCCCAATACAAAATGACCACACAGATCCCGGCCAATGTGATTACGCCGGACAAGGTGGAGACCAGCATTGGCACGCTGGAATTTAATGACGGCTTTCCTACGGAAGAAACAGCCCAA
>NZ_CAMYOM010000077.1 GCF_947260015.1 uncultured Eudoraea sp.
CTCTTCAGACTTAAGTGGCTCCCCATCTTCAATGGTCTCGGGAATATGCGTTAGACCAAAAAGTAAAACCAGCTTGTGTTTAGTTTCTCCTTCTTCACCCGCTTCCTGGGCCTGTATCGGAATTATATATAAGAGAAATAGCAGATAGGTAAGTGAGATAAATTTCATTTACATTTTCCTTTAGATGGTTAGGTATTATTTAGGGAGAAAAATACAGAAATATGTTACTAATCTATTTATAATTTCATTTTTTTAGCAAATTTTGTTTTGGCAAACTTATCGTAAGATTTGGCCAGAAAACGCGGTGAATTAAAACGATAACCGAAGTACAGTAATCCATAAGTTTTGTCATTGTTTATGAACCTTCCTTCCTCTCCTTCATAGCCGTAAATATCATAATTAAAAGCAATACCAAAAATTACCCTCTCTGAAGCATAACCTAATTGAAGTCCACTTTCAAGCACTGTTTTAAAAAAAGTAATATTCTCCTCAGTGGTGGTACCATCGAGAGTAATTGTACTTTTAGAAAATCTAACCCCCGCAGAAGGCGAAACATTTGGTGCAACAAACCATTTATCACCTATTACCCAGGTATAGTAATAACCTATTCCCAGACTTAAATCTGAATTATCACCTTTAAATTTAATATCGTCTGGAATATCTTCAAGGTCAAAAGTGAATTTATTATAACTATACTGAAATGTTGGCACAAAACTTCCTGCACTCTTCCTTTGTCGTTCAGTTTGGTAAAATAAATTTTTATATGAAAAATTTGGGTTGAATATATGGGAAATTGTTATCCCATATGTAGTGTTAGATAAATCAGGGATAAGAATGTATGGATCTACATTTTCCTCCCAATCGGGTATAAAATCCTCAGTGTTTTCCACATAATACCCGGTGATTCTACTATATCTCAACTCTATTAGCCATTTTTGAAAAGCTAATCTCGGTTCAATATCTATAAAGGATGATTCTCCTCTTAATTCCTCATCACTATTTCCAGGTAAAAATGAGGGTGAAAAACCAAGGCTTAATCCAATAATTTGAAATTCGAGAGATAGGAATAAACTGGATCCGTAATTAGAATCTAAATTTATATCTGGCCCTCCCCCAAAGCCATCTGCGTTGTAAGAATCTGTTTTGGAATCTAAATTAATCTTTACAATAAATTTATCTTTGAATGATTCTATTGCGGTTGAATCCCTTACTCTTTTTTGTCCAAAGGCAAAAAAACAACCAAAACTTATAATTATTGTAATAATTTTTATCAAAATATAATTTGAACTTAAAATCACTATTTGCTTATATGTAACCTAAAGTTATTGACAAATCTTATAGAAATACAAATAACTATGAATAGATGCCACCCAAATCTTCAAGATAGAACAAAAAAAGTAAATTTTTATAATGGATGCTGCACCTCTCCATGATAAACCGGTTTGCATTTTTTTCCAACAATTGCATTGACAAAATTTATGACTGACCCAAGAAGGGTTTTGGCAATTTTTAATTTCCCCACCTGAAGATTGTCTAATTTGCCGCTAACTTTCTGTTCCATTAGGCTACATCCGTTTTTATCCAATACATAGGCCGTAAACCCGGGGATTGAATCATTCAAAATATCAAATTTACCGTCAAAAGCAAAGCGGTTTAATGGGGTGTTAAAGGCTACATCTTCTGTTTCGATAATACCATTATGAATCTTCCAATTCGTAAGTACCTGCGAAACATACGTTCTATCTTCCGCTTTAAGATTCATGCTAATCAGCCTGACAAAATCACCTCCCTTAGTCACGACAGCTCCAACCGGGCCCGCCACCACAAAAGCACCAATGTCAACCAAATTGAAGTTCTGACTTCGTTTATATTTCTTGAGTAATTTGTCAACATCTATCCCATAAAGGGTTATTGAGTCTCCCTTAACCTTTAATGAGCCCTTCGCATTTTTGGTTATTTCTTCTAAATCTAACCCACTTCCCTCTAAAGAAAATGAAGCATCCAACATTCCTTTAGCTAATTTTTCCTGGGAATATCCTTCAATAAAAGATTTTATGGGAACATCTCTTAAATCATATGAGATCTCAAATGCAGGGGATTCTTTAGAAATGTCTAAAGTAAGAGACCCGGAATCTTCCGTTTTTCTATTCCTAAATGTAGAAAAATTTACCTGAATCTGATCATTCTCAGCAGAAAAATCAGCGTTTAAAGGCACTTTACCCAGAATCGGCGTATTTACTTCATCTAGCTCAAGATCACCATTAACTGACTTTATACCCACAATTTTATTGGAACCCTCCTCATGCAAAAAGTAAAGACTATCTAAATTGAGATTGACCTTTTTAAATTCATATATCAAAGAATCTGGCAGGCGCATAGTGAGTGTACTTTGTTCTATTTGTGCCTTTTGCATTGCAAATGGAATAGTCTCAATAGTCCCAGACATATGCAGGTCTCCGTTATAAAGTGTATTCTCACTTCGGCTTCTTTCATTTTCACTCATCATTGGGAGGTCTTTCATTTCATAAATAAGGTCCAGTAAATATGACTCAGGAATATTATCTAAGATCATATCTGCATGAGCATCCAATAATCGGGCACTATCCATAATTACAACATTACCGGACAAATCAATGGATCCCTTTGGCATTTTGGCATGCATACGCTTAAGATCTATTCGCAGTCCTTTATGGGTATCATATAAATCTATACTGGCCTGAAGTTCAGGAAGGTCTACCAAGGTATCCAGATTAAATGACATTTGTTCAAGGTCTACAGTAAACCATGGCAAATCGCTTTTAATACTATCATTTTCCCTGCCAGTAGCTTTAACTTTTATAACCAAATCACTTACTCTTTCATCAATTAAAGCACGCAAGTCAGGATTTAAAACAAAGTGTTTGGTATAGAATTGAGAGGAACTTATATCCATATTAGCTTCAATATTCTGCTCTTTATTAAAGAGAAAATGGTAAAAGCGCGAAATTTCCCCATTCAGTATTA
>NZ_CAMYOM010000078.1 GCF_947260015.1 uncultured Eudoraea sp.
TGAACATTTAGTGTGTTTTTTGAGCCATTATTAGGTCCTATCCCAAAATCGGTGTTGTTTTGAAGGGGCATACTGATCAAACTGGCAATTGGGTTTGCCAATTTTTTGGCTTGTTCGGCGGCACTTTCTTGAGGTTGTTCTTCCGAAGTATCTTGTGCCATTACAAATTGAGAACAGCAAATTATGCCGCAAACGAGTATTCTTAAAAGTAAATTTTTCATTGTTTTTTTATTTTATTTATTTTAATTATTATGAATGGCTTCACAACCGTTCTTTTTTTTATTTATTATTTATTCAATTTCAGGAATGTTTCCTTTCTCTGAAAATATGATGGCCAAATAGCGTGTTGACGGTATCTGACTTAGGGCAATTACCAATACGGCCATAATTGGTACCGCAAGTATCATCCCTACGATGCCCCATATCATCCCCCAAAAAGCAAGTGCGACGATTACGGTCACAGGGCCCAAATTTGTACCCTTGCCCATGATTTTGGGTTCAACAAAATTGCCAAGTAGAATCTCTACGGTTTCCAATGCCGCAAATACATATACCAATTTCATAATGTCTCCAGTGACCAAAAACGCAAATATGGCAGGTATAAGCGACCCAAATAAGGCCCCGATATAAGGGATAAAACTCAATAAAAATATCAAGAAAGACCACAGAAAAGCATATTCAACACCCATAAGTAAGAGAATGACATAGTCCACGCCTGCAGTTAGCAAACTGATCAGGGTTTTCTGCCAAAGAAATGATTGAACAGATGCGCTGATCTGCGCCATATTGTTCATGAATTTTTTGTATACCTTCCCTTTTACAGGGAATAATTTCTCGATTTTGAGCTTTTGGGTACTGTTTTCCAGAATGAAAAAGATGACATAAACAAGTACCACTACAAAATTACCCAGAAAGCTAGAGATTGAACCAATAAAGGTTTTTGCAATTCCCGCAAAATCAACGCCATCCAACCACTTATGGATATAATCCGCATATTTTGGATTGTTTAATAACGCACTTAAGTCACCAAACGATTCGTTCAATTTTGCCATATAAACAGGCATTGTAGCTGCTATTGCTTCCAAATTTCGAATCAACAATTCAGAAATCAATAGCGAAATCAATATCACAATAAGTATAGCTAGTGTACTGCTCACAAAAGGGGGAAATGATTTTCCTTTTATTTTTATGGCCTCTATGGATAGCTTTATCTTGTTGATAATGAACCATATCAGAACAGCAATAACCAAAGGTTTTAAAATCCCTTCAAAAAAAAGCAATCCTGCAATGACCAATGCTATGGAGGCAAAGCTGTAAAAAACAGAAGACGTACTCGCCTTCGGGATTAATGTTTCATTTTCCATACTTGGTTTCTACTAAATGATTATTCTTTTCTCTTGTTATTGATCCGAGTAACACATTCCAAAACATACCCTTTTTAAACAGGAGTGACTGAACAATCGAGTCACTCCTGTTTTATTTAATTAATTCATCAACTCAATCTCACTAGGTCGCCAGGTTTGATCTAACCATGATTGCAGTGGACCATACATTCGTAATGCCACGAACCAGGATTTGCCCGGAATAGTCTGTAACCAATTACTTTCTTGCCCTTTAGGTGGTTTTGGAGAGAAATACACGTCGATAGAACCATCAGCATTCGTTTTCATTCCTTCCTTATAACTATCCAAAGTAGGGAACTGCTGGTCAGTCTGCAATTGACAACGGGTTTGAGTATCATACATAGTTAAAGCCCAGAAATCTTTGACCGGAATATTCGCAGGTAGATTCAGTTTATAGGTTTTGGAGCCATCCAGTGCCTCACCCTTGGAATCAACCATACCCATTGAATAGTCAGATCCTTTTCCAGCCGATTTGCTCGACATGGCAGGAGACACACATATATAGCCGAAATGATAAAACACACGGCCATCGAGAACACGAGCACCCCCCGTATCCATATAAACAGTACTACCCCCAATAATTGGTTGACACCAACCACTGTTTTTGCCATAGGTATAGAGACCTGGATTACGTGGCTTGAAACTTATGGCACGTGAGGCTGTATTAGCTATAGCCGCTGCATCTACCAGAATATCCGTCATTCTTTTGTCTGTTGGGAAGGGTTTGCCCTTCTCGATGTTAATGGCTGCCAACTGACCGGTAATCTCAGCACCAAGAAAACCTGCTGGTTCTTCCTGAAGAATAGCATGAACATTTTGGTAAAAAGAAAAATCATTCGGAAGAACGGTTTGAATCTCTTTACCCGTGCCATTGATGAATTCCATTTTTGCTGGATTATCCATTTTAGCAAGCGGATACACTTTCAGATTTTCTCTGATATTCTTTGAAGCTGCTTCAATACCCTTATCCAGGTAGCCACGCATAAACAACCATGCTCCATAAGTTTTTGATTGCACTACATGAAAGCCTGCCTTTGGCACAGCACCTTGGTAATTTGGAGGTAATACCAGAAATCGACCACCTTTCCCTTGATCCGGACCTGCCATACCTAAATCTGTCATATAAAGGAAGGCCATGTCGTCTAATATACCAAGCATACGAGGAGGAAGATCTATAACTAATGGACCGTCCTTTAAATCTAACCAGCCCATGGCATACATGGTTGATGTATTTGCCGTTAACCACAGCGCCTTAGAGTCCAATAGGCCATCATATATCACTATCTTATTGTATGCATCGATACCAAATTCTTTCATCCCTTCGCGAATTGAATACATCGACATGGCCGGAATGCAGTTAAGGAAAGATTCCACAGCACGGGAGCGATCGAGATAATCATAAACCTTATTAACCGATGCTTCATCAGGAACCCCATCAAAGAATTTCATAGTTCCAATGGTGGTCTCCAATTTATCCGGAGCCATGATGCTTGCCGGAATAGGACTTGTCATTTTCATGACAGG
>NZ_CAMYOM010000079.1 GCF_947260015.1 uncultured Eudoraea sp.
AGTGGCAACACCAATAGTAATTGCCAGAGCCGCAAAAATATAGGGGAAAGATTCTTTTAAGGCATATTGCTCCTGGAAAATTTGCTGTGAGGTACTCAGGTATACTAAAAAAGAGCCGGTAATAAACCCCCAGATAACAGTAAACAACATGGTTTGCCTGTAATTTAACAATTCGCGGTACCCATCAATAAAAACCCGCCCTCGAAAGGACGTTCTTTTCTCAGGGATCAATGTTTCGGGTTGTCTTTTCCAAAACCAAAACGAAACCAGTATACTGAAAAAAATCTGTACATGAAAAATTGCCTCCCACCCGTAAAAGTCTAAGATCCATTTTCCCATGGCAGGAGCAATGATGGGAACAATAATAAACACTACGGTAACAAATGACATGATCCGGGCCATATAATCCCCACTGTACATATCGCGTATCATAGCAATGCTTATGGTGCGTGGCGCGGACAATGCAATGCCCTGCAGAATGCGCCCTGTGATCATTAGTTCGAAGGTTGGTGCAAAAACACAAAGCAAACTGGCAAAAATAAAAAGCCCAAAACCCATATAAACAACGGGTTTACGGCCAATACTGTCTGAAATAGGGCCAAATAACAAGGGTCCTACGCCCAGACCTAGAAAGAAAAATAGAATTAGAAACTGGTTATTAGAAGGATTTGTAACGCCTACTGCAATTCCAATAATATCAAGGGCTGGTAAGATGGCATCTAAAGCCAGGGCCGCAATAGACATAAGAGCGGCCATGAGGGCCACAAATTCTATTTGGGATTGCTCTTTTTTTACCATCGGGCAAAAGTACATTAATCCCAAGTAAGAATAGTATAAGGGAGAAAGGAACTAAAGGAATTATATTGTAGAATGGCATCTAGAATATCTCAAAAACATAGCCCAGCAGCCAATAAAGTATAAGAAATACTACAACGGTTCCGATACAACCGCATCGTCCACCGCCTATTTTTTTTGCGCCAATTGCAGCAACAATGGCTCTGACTAAATTCTTCATGGCGTATAAATTTGATTTAATTAAAACTACAAATAATTATTCACTAATAGAGTTACAAGAGGTCCTGACAAGTTTAAGCGGGATGGATCAAATGGGGTTTTTTAAAAGCTATGTCATTGGTTCTCAAAGAATCCCTATTGCCACTTATTTGTCTATGGCCAGTTTGGAAGCCACTATTGAAGAGAATAATTTAAAGATTACCAAAAAAGAAGGAGCCAGTAATCTTCAGGAAAAAATTACCCGTGGTCTACTGGGTGATTTAAGACCTAAATCATAACAGCAAGAGGGAAGTGGATTACAATTCAAGATGTCTTAAGACTTCATAAACAATAAATGCCGGCCATAAGAGCGCTTTAATAATCCCAATTACCCCGGCCCAGAAACTCGTGGCCATTTGAATATAGTACACTGCAGCCCCTATAAGGCCTAATCCGTAAACTGCGTTGGAGGCGTGGGAGGTTTGAGAAATGTTTTTAGTTGTCATAATTACATCAATTTTGAGTACAAAATTCCCCTCTGCCAGGCAGATCGCCTATGACTTTCGTCAGCTTCCTCTCTTATTAATATCTTAGTAACTCTAAGATGTATAAATCCGAATATGTTGTACATTTAGGAAGAGATATTCAGTACGACCATGAAGATTAGGATTTTAGACAATGCCCTGCGTTTCAGACTTACCCGTTCAGAGGTAAATACACTTTGTACCAAGGGGTATATAGAAGGTCAGACCATTTTTGATACCGCAGTTTTTACATACGCTGTAAAACTGGTAAAGGACTCAAAACAGCTAACAGCCCAATTTAAGAACAATACCATTACCCTGAATCTTCCCAGATCTCTTGGAAATAATTGGCACCGTACAGAGCAGGTTGGTTTTAGTGAAACCATGGAATTTGGCGACAATCGCAATTTGTCCCTCTTGCTAGAAAAGGATTTTGCCTGCCTGGATGAGCGACTGGAGGATCAGTCCGACAATTATCCCAACCCTAAAGCATTACTTTAAGTATATGATAAAAAACAACTCTAAAAGAAATGTTTGCGTTAGAGGACCAAATGCATTTTCAGAGATCAAAGTAACCGAGCCCAAGCCCTACGCTGCCGGGATGGAAGGGATTGTGGCCGCCATGAAGCACAGCTTTAAGGAAATGGGGGCTGTCCGTGCTATGACAACCTTATTGCATATGAATCAGAAAGAGGGATTTGACTGCCCCAGTTGTGCCTGGCCAGATCCTGAAAAACCATCCAAATTAGGCGAGTATTGTGAAAATGGCGCAAAAGCCCTGGCTGATGAAGCTACTGCTTCACATATTGGAGCTGATTTCTTTAAAAAACACTCCGTAGAAGAATTGTCCTTACGAACCGATTATGAACTAAACGCATTAGGCAGGCTTACCGAACCTTTGGTTTTAAGAGCAGGAAGCGTGCATTATACACCTATTTCATGGGAAGAAACCTTTGCGCTTATTGCAAATGAGTTACATAATTTAGATAGCCCTGATGAGGCTATTTTTTATACCTCGGGACGCTCCAGTAACGAAGCGGCTTTTTTATACGGACTGTTTGCAAGAGCCTTTGGAACCAATAATTTGCCCGACTGTTCCAATATGTGCCACGAATCTAGCGGGGTGGCCCTGTCTGAAACACTGGGAATAGGAAAGGGATCTGTAAAACTGGAAGATTTGTATGGCGCAGAAGTGATTATTGTAGCGGGACAAAACCCGGGGACCAACCATCCCAGGATGCTCTCCGCACTTGAAAAATGTAAGGGGAATGGCGGTAGTGTTATCAGTATTAACCCATTAGAAGAATCCGGACTTGTAAATTTTAAAAACCCGCAAAGCCTAAAGGGTCTATTGGGTTCCGGGGA
>NZ_CAMYOM010000080.1 GCF_947260015.1 uncultured Eudoraea sp.
TAAAGGGATGAAATTTTTGGAAGAATTTACAACTAGATCCGAATTATCCATATTTTAAAAACTGCATACAACATTGTTTACGCAGCATTCCCGCCTGCCGGACGGGCAGAAAAACGACTGCTTAAACTAACCGTTAGGCACAATTTTTGTCATATACATGAAAAACAGGTCTATGCTTAAAGTCACTTTTATACTCATATTTGGAATATTAACTTCTTGCAACTCAGATGACAAGGCCATAAGCCTGGATGACAATACCTCAATCCCCAATGAAGATAATTCACCTAACCTACCAAATGGTGGAAGTGATGAAAACATTGAGCTTTTCTATTATAGCAAGAGAAATGGTGTGAATAACATCTACAAATCTGACTTAAATGGTAATGAAACCTCAATAATAGTTGACTCAAATAATCATGATTGGTGGATAAGGGTTTCACCCAATAAACAAACAATACTTTGGTACAAATCTCCACTCAATGTTTCATCAGATAATGAATTTAACAATTATGAACAAGCCGCTTTATGGATGGCGAACTTAGATGGCTCAAACCCACGAAAAGTGATTGACCTTGACGATTACAAGTGGTCCGCACAGGGCGTAGCCGATTGGTCGCCAGACGGCACGGAATTGGTTATGGCTGCCAAAGAACAAAATAATTGGGGTATTTATATCACGGATCAAAACGGTCAAAATCCTGTTCGAATCAGTCAGGATACGAATGTGGATTACGCGGACCCGAGCTGGTCTCCAGATGGCCAAAAAATTGTGTTCAGTAAATTTGTTGGTCTAAATCTAGAAGTACATGTGATGAATATGGATGGGACCGATGAAATTCAACTTACGAATGATGATGCCTTTCAAAATTATGATCCTTATTGGTCGCCAGATGGCAAGGAAATAGCTTTTGAGAGTAAATGGACCATTCTGGACTGCTTCTTATTGGGAAAATGGGCTATTAGGAAATACAATTTCGATACGCAACAAACAACCGATGTCATTAAAGATGACAATAGAAATGGACTTGCAAGATGGACTAATAATTCGGAAAATATATATTTCAGTATTTCCGTTTGCGGTGACTTTGCCAGAATAGGGAGAATAAATCGAGATGGTGGAGATGTAGAAATCATTTTAGAAGATTCAACTTTCCCCTATTATGATTGTGATTTAGTTGAATGAATAAACTGGGCCTGACAATATCTATAATTGAGTCTTGCCTTTTAGAAAACCGGAAATTTACTACCTTTAAATCGCTCGATTTCTTTAACCGATTTTACTAGTGTAAATTCCAGACCGAAATCATTTCCCGACCGTTATATGCAATTTGAAAACCAATGAATGAATTACAGATAAAAACAAATCCAGAAGTTGAAATGGTATTTAACAATTATCCTGATTCCATTCGGAATAAAGTGTTGTCCTTGCGAAATTTGGTTATAGAAACAGCCTCTGAAATTGACGGAATTACAGAACTGGAAGAAACACTCAAATGGGGAGAGCCCAGTTATTTGACTAAAAGTGGAAGTACGCTCAGAATGGACTGGAAGTCAAAAAAGCCTGATCAATATGCCTTGTACTTTAAATGCACAAGTCGACTGGTAGAAACTTTTAAGCTGATTTTTAAAGACAATTTTACCTATGAAGGGAATAGGGCAATTGTTTTTAGAATGCAAGACAAAATTCCAAAAGCTTATTTAAAACAGTGTATTAAAGCGGCACTGACCTATCATAAGGTTAAACATTTGCCAACATTAGGAATATGAAAATATAAAACTGCATACAACACTGTCTCCTATGAAAAGCCCTGGTCCATCCTGATAGCTTCTCCTTCGTATTACTATGGAGAAGGAGCTATCGGGACTCTAAAGTTAAAAAAATTTTCTTTTTTACTTAAACCACCTTTTTTTGCTTTTAATATAACTTGCTCCGCATCCTATTATGTGATCCATCTGTAAGAGGTCACCAGCATCTGTATGATTATACCTGCCTGCCGGCAGGCAGGAGCTATAATAGACTCCGCCACTTGCTATAAATGAAGGATTCTTCAATTGGTCCAATTTCAAATCCTACCATTTGTATTTTCAGTGCGAGTTGTTCTCAGGAACAGCGAAGCTATCTCCTGGTGAGGCTACTATCTTCTTAATTAGCTCACAAATTCCAAAATCTTAAGTATATTAGTAAGCAAGGAGTAGTCTGGTAAGGACAGGCTGCTCAAATCTCCTATGCAGCTTTATATGGTTATTAAAGAAACTGAATACTGTGTTAAGGAATAGTATCTATTTCAAGCTTTCCGGCAACAAATAAGAATGAAACTGAACAAAACCAAACAAAAACTATTAGACGAAACCTATAATACCGTAATACAGGTTTGTTTGTTAGAAAGCCCCCTTGAAGAACTTGCGCCTTTACTGGCTGAGGATGTTATGAATTTTGGTGCTGGCAAAAAAGAGCGAACGCAAACAAAAGCAGCCTTCTTAAAACAAATAAAAAACCAAAAAGAACTGGCCAAGGGTATAAAAATGGACTTTGCGTTTACACCGGTTCTGCGCAAAATTATGAACGAGGGGAATGGCGCCATTTATACAGACGATATTGTAAATACCGTTTGGGTAAAGAACGTAAAAAACGAACTTAAATTCCGCCTTAGTTTTATATTTGAATACCTTGAAGGCAAATGGTTTCTGGTCCATTCCCATACTTCCACACCTGACCCTCAACGTACCGATGATGAAGTATGGCCGATAGAGGATCTGAAAAAAAGAACTGCATTCCTCGAAAAAAGCCTGGAGGAAAAAAT
>NZ_CAMYOM010000081.1 GCF_947260015.1 uncultured Eudoraea sp.
TACCAAGAGAGCCGAAATCATCAAACTCATTATTGAAGGGTACCCAAAATTATTAATGCTTGGTGTGAGTAAAATATACAAACCCCCAATAAGTAACCCAGGATAAAGGTGTAACCAAACTAATTTTGTAGTTGAAATTTTCTCAGTCATTTATTTTTTATTTATTGCCACTAACAATTGTATATAGCACATTATGCACTATAGTTCACTTATAGGAACTAAGATAACAAATCCTAGTATTTAAGGGTCTTGCAATACCTTAGCAGTTTTCTATCCTAAAAACATACGATTACAACCGCTTACAAATGTTTACATCGAAATCATCTTGAGACCTATTTTTTATATATTGTTATGAGCTTTTTTTACTTCTTACTATTTTTACAATACGATTATATACTATTTGCGATAAATTCCAATTGTATCCATCAAAGTCAGTTGTATTAACAAATTGAATAACAACTGTATCAATGTCTTTGTGGTATTCTGCAAGACTCTGATATCCAGGAAGCAAACCTCCATGTTCGTACACGTAAATTGAGGAATAGATTGCCTGTTCTCCTTCATCAAATACTGAACCATCATTTAAGGCCCTCAGGAATATACCCACATCCTGTGCTGTAGCGACCATTGAACCATAACCATTTAAGCCATAATCATTAGTCTTTATATCCGACTCAAAGCCAACGTAATAGCCGCTCATCACATCGTCTATATCCACTTCACGAAGCGAACCGAAAGTATTGTTCAGCTCGAGTGGTATCAAAATTTCTTCCTTGATATATTGATGATGGCTATAACCTACCACCTTATCAATGAGTTGGGAAAGCAATAAATAATTCGTATTGGAATATTCATAAGCCTCATCCGGTTCAAAGCTCGCGGGCAAGTCAAGTACTAATTCAAGCGCTTCTTTACTGCTTTTGGGTGGGTCTTCCCAAAAGCCAGGGCTGTCCGTTAAATTGGGAATGCCACTCCGATGTTGCACCATCAATCTCAAGGTGATTTTTTCTGCATTTTCAATTCTTCCCACAAGTTCCGGAAAGTAATCAGCGAGGGTTTTT
This sequence comes from uncultured Eudoraea sp., assembly GCF_947260015.1. Classification (GTDB taxonomy): domain Bacteria; phylum Bacteroidota; class Bacteroidia; order Flavobacteriales; family Flavobacteriaceae; genus Eudoraea. Next base: position 1,062 of record NZ_CAMYOM010000081.1, read on the forward strand.
TCCAAAGACAAACGGTTGTCTTTAACTAATTTAGCTGTGGCTAAAGCGACATATAACTTGCTGATACTACCAATCTTGAATAATGCTTGCGGGTCGGCTGGTATTTTATTTTTTCGGTCATTCCAGCCAGCTGTATAAAATGCAGGTGGTTTGCCTGCTTCGTCCACATAAACAATCATTCCATCAAACCCATGATCAATTGCTTCATTTACTTGTTCCTGAACCGTATCAGGTAGTGGTAAAACCCAGGCCTTTACCAAAATCCATGGCACGAAAGCCAAAGAGCTAATGCTTGCAATAATAAATATTATTCTGAGTATTCGTTTTGTTTGTTTCTTTGTCATACTATATCAGGACGATGTGTTTTATTGCGCGTTATTTTTTGTTATAAGTTTTTTGTTACACCAATACCAGACGCCATCTTCACTACCAAGTTCATAGGGAGCAAATTTTTCGAATTCCATCCCAACTTTTTTCATCACATTGATCGATGCTTTATTATCTTTCAATGCAATGGCAATGATCCTCCTTAAGTTGAGAGTATCAAATCCATACGTCAAAATTGCACGAGATGCTTCCGTTGCTAACCCTAACCCCCAATATTCTGGCAAGAATCTAAAACCAAGATCAATTTCATCAAATTCGGGCAGATATGCTAAACCTGCCCATCCAACAAATTGCATCCCATCTTTTAAAATAGTAGCCCACCTGCCAAATCCATACTTCTCATAATCGTTAATTCTCCCCCTTATTGCCTTTTCAATTTCTTCAATAGATTCAACCACAGGTTCCCCCGTATAATATTGTACCGCTGGATCAGAATGCAACTTAAATAGTTCCTCTTTGTCATCCAGAGTGATTTCCCGTAACAATAATCTTTCAGTTTCTATCAGAGTTGTCATTTTACTACTTATAACTTGTTATATGCACACTAAAATAGTGTTTATCCCTTACGTTTCCCGGATAAAGATAGATTTAAGGGATTGTACTTATGTGTTTACATAGTGCCAACAAATAAATTGTTATACGACTTTTAGTAGTGGCTTCATTCCTCAAATTTTAGAGATGGGTTTCGTTAGAATTTTAGATGTTCTTTTTTCATTGAATTTCCATTTTAGTCCAAACAAAGGCCTTAAGAAAACAATCCTTCTTAGGATAAATTCATAAATAAGATAGCAGACAACTCCGGTAAAGGTCGTAATAGCTATAAATTTTAACACAGCAGGCATCTCCAATGGTAAAATTAACATAGCCCCGGCATCCAGAGTATGAAGGAATAATTAAAAAGATTAACGATAAGTTTTGGAAGAATCAGGCTAAGCTGAGAATGTCGCTGGAGGATAAAGGACTTATTTAATCAATCAAACCAGTACTCTCCCCATAGCATGAGAATATATGTCTAAGAGATGTTAAAATGCTTCTCTCCCCGCTAATAAACCTCATAACCACAGCTCTGCCTGAGGATTGACTTAAATTAGAAATATTTCCTTAAAACGGCCGTTTTACAAGGCACAATTAGTACATCTGAACTACCCTTTAAATACTATGATAAAAGTCACTTTAAATAAGACTCAAAGTCTTTATTTTGGTAGATTGTTATAACAAGATTATGGATAAAAAATTACTCTATGTAGACATGGATAATGTGCTGGTAGATTTTCCGGCAGCAATAAAAAAACTCGATAAGGAGACCTTAGTCAAATATAAAGGCCGTTTGGATG
>NZ_CAMYOM010000082.1 GCF_947260015.1 uncultured Eudoraea sp.
TTTTGGAATTTGAATTTTTTGCTTCTCTTGATTCAAAAGCAAAGCGATCTAACCCAGCATGTCCACAGCAACGAAGTGAAGGCGGGCTTGCCCGTCCGTATCCGCCTTGCGCGGAGAAGGAGGGGAACCCCATTAAGTTGGCAAGTTGTCAAATAGTTGGAATATAATATGTTAGCCTCACTGTTTCCATGCAAGTTGAAGTACTTTTCCATATCTTGAACATTTCTATTAATAAATGACAAAATATATCCTTTCCAAATCCACCTTCCTAAAAGGGCTACAATGCGAAAAGTCCTTATATCTATACAAACATCATTATGATTTAAAGGATAAGACGCCAGCGCATTTACAAGCTATCTTTGATCAGGGAAATGCCGTAGGTCTTTTGGCGCAAGAACTGTTTCCTGGGGGCGTAGATGCCTCCCCCGAAGATCATTTTAAGATTCAAGAATCTGTTTTAAGAACGCAAGAATTTATTGATAATAGTGAATCTATTATATATGAAGCTACCTTTCAATTTAATGGAGTTTTAGCGGCCTTAGATATTCTGGTAAAGGACCAGGAGGGATGGAAAGCGTATGAAGTGAAGAGTTCAACCAGCATATCGGATACCTATATCCAGGATGCGGCGATTCAATTTTATACCATAGTTAACTCAGGCATAGATCTAAAGGATATTTCAATTGTTCACATTAACAATCAATACATTAAAAATGGTGATATATCGGTTCATGAATTATTTACTATCGAGTCCGTTTATGATAGGGTTCAGGAGGTTCTCCCAACCATCCCTAATACCATAACCACATTAAAAAAAGTAATCGATCAGGAAACCGCACCTAATATTGATATTGGAATACATTGTTCTAAACCGTACGACTGTGATTTTAAAGGGCACTGTTGGAAACATGTTCCTGAGTATTCCGTATTTGATATTTCCAACCTGCGAATCAACAAAAAATTAGACTTATACGATAATGGTATTATTACTCTTGACCAGGTAGATCCAAATGACGCAGCACTAAATATGAGTCAAAAATTACAAGTGGTAAGTGAACAGGAGGGAACTATACATGTTGATGCCCCTAAAATTAAAAACTTTATAGAGGGTTTGGAATACCCTCTTTACTATTTAGATTTTGAAACACTTAGCTCTGCTATTCCTATTTATGATCAAAGCAGACCTTATCAACAATTGGTTTTTCAGTACTCACTTCATATACAAACTGAGAGCGGAGATATCGCTCATAAGGAATATTTAGCAAAGGCCGATCTGCATATCGATCCAAGAAAAGGTTTTATAGATAAATTAATAGCCGATTGCGGAACCCGGGGAGATATTATCGTGTATAATTTAGGGTTTGAAAAAGCAAGGCTAAATGATCTTATAAACCTGTTCCCTGAATTTGAAGATGAAATTAGCAGTATCATAGATCGTTTAAAAGACCTGATGGTCCCCTTTCAGAAAAAATGGTATTACACTCCGGCTATGAAGGGTAGTTATTCCATAAAAAGTGTATTACCGGCTTTAGTTCCAGAATTGTCTTATAATGATTTAGACATAAGTGATGGAGGTTCTGCAAGTACTATTTTTACTCAAATGGTCCAGGGTGCATATACAGGGGACTATGACCAGACTAGAAATGCCTTGTTGGAATATTGTAAATTAGATACTTTAGCAATGGTTGAGATTTATAGAATATTAAAAATCCTTATAATTTAATCTATTTCACTATTCTAATATTCCCATCAACTACCTCAATTGGTCCTACTAGACCTAAAACATGTTCTAAAATATATACAGGGCTTTCTTTTAAACGTTCTTTAAACTCTTGCCTTAAAGCTATTAAATACAATGCCTGGCGATGCACTCCAGTAATACCACATTTAACCTGGCGATTATAAGACTTCACTAAGGTTTCAAGTGTTTCAACCTCAAATCTTTTTTTGTAATCTGCAATGATGTTGTTATCATCTTCCCTGCCAACATATATATATTCCATAATTAATAGTTTAAATTAATTATTTTGCTCAATTTTAAGTTATGCGGCATTCTTACAAGAAGAATGTTCTTATATTGAGTTTGAATAATAAAACTTCCAGTACCACTTTTAATACTGTACGATGCGCCTTTAAAATATAATTCATCATCAAAGAATAAAAGAACGTAAGGAGTCACACCGGTTAAATTTAGTATGGTAATTGTTTGATGGTGTTCAAATTGAATTAAAACTCCCAATTCGTCTTCATTAACATAATTAGCAATATCCACAAATGAAGAATCAAGCTCGATGATACAATTTATAGGCACTTCTTGGGAGTAATTAATTTCACCCTCTTTCAAATTAATGAATACAGTTTTCATAATGGATAGTTTTAAAGGTTATGCATCAGGAGGCTATAATAAACGGTGAATAATCATTTATTTTGACTGAACTGTCCGTATTCTGAACCACCGTGGCTTTTGTGCTCGGTTGGTACGCGTAAATGCGTTCCTGATACGCTTTAAAAGTAAGAAATTATAATAACTTTACACTTAGAATTATTTAATTAGAGCCATACAATTCGGAACCCCATTAAGTTGGTAACTTGTCAAATAGTTGTAAAATAAGCTGCAACAAACCCGGGCAATAACCTGGTTGGTATTTATAACCTATTCCGTTTAATTATTTTCCTTTGCTTCCCGATACCGGCTGCCACAGCGTCCACGAAATGATCTGGGTCATTTAAGGGCAGAAGCAATGTAACGTATTCAATTAAGGTGGCTTATTGTTTTGGT
>NZ_CAMYOM010000083.1 GCF_947260015.1 uncultured Eudoraea sp.
CTCGTACTTCCGCTCAAAGGCGCGGTTTGGGCGTGTTACGCTTGGCGTTAAATAATACTACAATTAATTATTATTTCATTACAGTAATTAGGCACAACGATTTGAATATGGTGCGTTTGCCATTTCAACGCACCAATTCTTCAATTTACCAGTATGTTTATTTACTTCTAGCATCTTCAATTTTATCACTATCTGCCAAATGCCCTATATTTTATGTTGGTGGTTGTTTTTCTTTGTAATAGCTTTCCATAAGTTCAGAAATGAAGGTTCTATTTTAAAAGCGTTCTCATACTTTCCACAACTGAAAGTATAGTCCCTCCTTGAGCCTTATCGGCATTTTTCAGTAAAGCATCGATTTCTGGTAGTTCACCTTTCATAGCATTCCTATTATTCAATGCCTCTAAACCCAATTTAGCCAATTGGGAGAGATTGGCCGAATGTACTTTAATTTCTTCAAGTCGCTCATTGCCTTCAATAGCAGAAACCAACTTGCTATGGTTTTCTGACCATTTTTTCAATTTTTGAACAATGCGGTTCTTTGCCCTGACGTCTCCGTTTTGGACCCAAAGATTAACATCTTTATTAAAATTATAGGCAACGTAACTTTCCGGTCTTGCCGCATCGACCACTCTATTTAATGCAGTGGTCGTATAAAGTTCAGGTTTATATAAAACCATTCTACCAAAATATTTATCTTCTTGTAGAACGTTGACCAAGGTGCGGAGTGGATCAATATAGGGTTCTTCGACCAAATTGCGAATCAATACTTCGGTACTGGCCCTATGTCTTATTCCCAACTTTTCAAGTCGGTCATCCATAACAATTAACCTTCGATACATATCCTCGTTGTCGGCGGTATAATCTTTAGGACTCCAAAGTTTTTCCGCCACGGCTGCGGCTCTGGGCCAAATTCTTGATTCTAGGGTAATGTCATCGACCATTTCTCCCCACATACAGGTTTCCCCACCTAGAATTAAGTCCTCTTGTTCTTTGGTAAGTGCCTCTATTTTTTCAAACTTTGGGAGCGGTTCGCCATTTGGCATATGAGTGCCCCCCTTTCGTTTCCCTTTAAATTTAATGGCGACATTGGATACCGTACCCGTCCCTATAAGGGAATCTCCCTCTATTTTAATATCATAGGACATTTGACCAAAAGACGTTTCATGACTGAAAGAAATAAAATTGCCTTCGACCTCTATGTCGGTGAAGCCGTATGGTTTCCCCATAAAATACTTTATGCCCTGCAAATTCTCTCCTTCACCGAATAAATATAAATCTCCTTCCAAATCGGCCCCGCTGGCATAGAGCTTGCTTTCCCATCCTTTCCAATTCGTGGAATCAATATCAAAATCTATAGTACTAGGAACCACCGAGGGATCTACTTTATAAAGATCACCAGCAGGTTGTTTATAGTCAAGGTAATATCCGTAGGAAAGTACTGCTTTATTACCTTCTTTAACGGCTTCCAAAAGCGCTTGGTCATTTCTCCAAGATTGAACGACAATTTCTTCCTTTGGTAGGTCTGGATGAATGATTTCGTCCCAACCTACCATCTTTTTGCCATGCTTGATTAAAATCTTATGAATACGTGAGTTAAAATATGCCTGAAGTTCATGAAAGTCATCCATTTCATTATTATTCATGAAATTCTGAATTTCAGGATTTTCGTTCCAATGGTCTGGTATCACTTCGTCCCCTCCAATATGTATATATTCTTCAGGGAAAAGATTGGCCATTTCTCCGAAAAATCCGTCCAGAAAATCATATACCACATCCTTGGTAGGGTTCATAACTGGTTTTAGCACACCAAAAACTGTGTCCAATACATAAGGTCCCGGAGCACTGGCCAATTCGGGATACCCAACAAACCAGGAGGTCGAATGACCCGGCAGATCAAACTCGGGCAGAACACGTATCCCACGATCGGCAGCATAATCGATTACTTCCTTAATGTCTTCTTGGGTGTAGAATTTTCCCCCGGATCCCATTTCATGGAGCTTAGGATACGTTTTCGACTCTATTCTAAAACCTTGGTATTCTGTTAGGTGCCAATGAAGTACATTCATTTTTACAGTGGCCATGGCCTCTAGATTCCTCAAGATGAGATCTTTGGGAATCCAATGGCGGCCTACATCGATCATAACCCCTCTCCAGGCATATCGTGGTTTGTCATTCAATTCCAACTCGGGTAAAACCCATTTTCCATCTTCTTCTTTTACCAATTGTAAAATTGATTCTAAGCCATATATTATACCTGTTTCTGAGTTGGCCGTAAGCGTTATATTCTTTTCGGTAACAGAAAGACCATACGATTCATCATCATTAATGGAGGGGTAATCGTTTCCTGCATTTTTACAATCTAATATTACTTTTGGTGATCCATTATTCGCAATGACGATACCAGTCCGGGACTCAAGTTTGGAATAAAAACGCTTAATGGCATTTTCCAATTTAGGCGTAGAAACGTTTTTGAAAGAGTGACCCAAGTCCTGTTCTAGCGTAAACCGTGTTTTTCCGAGGGAAAGTTCAGTGGGAAGTGGCAATAAATTAATTTGGGCACGATTTTCATCAGAAAGTGGAGATGGTTCAGGTTTTTGCAAGCTGAATCCAACACCGACCAAACCCAAACCAATCACAAAAATGAAACCTAAAACTATTTTCAATATTTTTTTCATATTTGGGTTTCTTTGTTTTATTTGATAAGAATATAAAGACTTACACCAGGCATTCTATTCATGGTTACAGCTTGCTATCATTGCCTAACACCTATAAAACTGT
>NZ_CAMYOM010000084.1 GCF_947260015.1 uncultured Eudoraea sp.
GGAAACAGGCGAGATCCCTGACCTCCTCCCAATATAATAGCTAGAACGCTTTTCGTGAACATATTTTTTAGTTTATTAAAGATTTGTATAATGTTTCAATTTGTTTGGCTATAGCCGACCAGTCGAATGTCTCTTCCACTCTTTTTCTGCCTTTATTGGCCATAGATTTCTGCAATTCTTTATTCTTTATTACGACGTTTATGCCTTCGGCAAGATCCTGGGCAAATTTATCCGGATCTACAGGTTCAAAAGGTGCCACATTTTGTTGTTCCAAAGGTACCAGGATTCCCGTTTCACCATCCACAACCACTTCCTTTATTCCTCCTACAGCACTTGCAACAACTGCTGTTTTGCAGGCCATGGCTTCAATATTGATAATTCCGAAGGGTTCGTAAATTGAAGGACAGCAAAAAACATCTGCATGGGAATAAAGTTGTATCACTGATTTTTTATCGAGCATTTCAGCGATCCAGATAACATTATCCCTGTTTTTCTTTACTTCATTAACGCTGTCTTCCATTTCTTTGGCAATTTCAGGAGTGTCTGGTGCTCCGGCACATAAAACAACCTGAGTATCCGGGTCAATATATTTGATGGCATTCACCAAATGTATTATCCCTTTCTGCTTTGTGATTCTGCCCACAAAAAGCACATAGGGTTTGGACTTATCAATATGGTGTTTATCTAAGGCAGCAGTTTCGCTGGTAACTACATATTCTTCAAGATTTATCCCGTTGTATATTACTTTAATTTTTTCCTTATCTACATTAAAATAGTTCAGGACATCATCTCTTGTTTCATTTGATACGGCAATAACGGCATCTGCCATTTCTATTGCCGTTTTTTCAATCCATAATGAGGCATCATAACCCCTTCCCAATTGTTCTCTTTTCCAGGGCCTTAGAGGCTCCAATGAATGTGTGGTTACTACCAGTGGAATCCCATAAAGGAGTTTTGCTGCGATACCCGCAAAATGCGAATACCAGGTATGACAATGCACAATATCCGCATCTATTGCGTCTGCGTTCATATGAACATTGGTGCTAAGGGTTTTTAAAACTGCTTTAAGTTTGTCATTGGAGTTATTAAAAACGGGATTGTCATAGGGATAGCCTTTTACCGATAGATTATCGGTTTTTTCATCCTGATCCCCAAAACATCGTACTTCCAGCTCCATAAGTTTGGCTAATTCTGCTGCCAAATATTCAACATGCACCCCTGCTCCTCCATAAACATAAGGGGGAAATTCTCTTGTAAAAAAAAGTGCCTTCATAAATTTTGTTTAATGCCCTGTTTACAGCGCCATTATGTCCATAATTTAGTTCATTTTTTAATAACAAACCAACTGGGTATTAATTTTAATAAAGGTATTTATAAAATTCGTTTTTTTTCAATAGAAAGGCATATAAAACACGGTAAAATTGATTGTCCGGAATAGGTTGCTGTATAGGCCATACAAAGAAGCCCGGGTCAAAGGAATTTGGCATGTAAAACCGTTAAATTTCCATTCTTATCTTTCAAGTAATCAAATGTTTAACTTAACTTTATACAAACTCAGTTAGCTTTCAGTTGACCGGATAATAAATTAATATGGGAAAAGTAGTTTTATCTCTTTTAATTGTATTTCTTCTTACAAATTGTAAAAGTGAGAATTCTGAATGGAAGTCTTTGATTGTAGATAATTCTCTTGATGGCTGGCATATTTTTCAGGATGCAGAATCTACAAGAGGATGGATTGTAGAAGATAACACCTTAATATTTAACGGGATTTCGGATATGGAATCGGGCGAAGGAGATGCAAGCCTTATATCGGACAAAGAATATGGGAACTTTGAAATAAAATATGATTGGAAAATAATACGAGGGGGTAATAGTGGTTTTATGTGGGGGGTAAGTGAAGATGAAAAATACAATTATCCATATCAAACCGGCCCGGAAATCCAAATTTTAGATCCGGCAATTTATGACAACCCTCAAATAGCTTTGGGAGGTGAGACGGAAATAAATAGTGCTGTAGAGGATTTGGAAACTCATAAACATTTTGTAGGGGCCTTATATGATCTGTCGGCTCCTACTGTATTAAATGCTGCCAAACCTGCGGGTAAATGGAACTCCTATCATATCAAAATAGATTATAAAGCCAATCGCGGGGAGGTACTCCTCAATGAGGTTCTAATTAATTCCTTTCCACTTCAAGGACCAGAATGGGAAGCAATGCTTCAAAATACCAAGTTTAGTAAGTCTGAGTGGGAAGAATCGGAATATTTGGGTGATGCACGCTGGTATGACTTTGGAAAATATTCCAGGGGTCATATTTGTTTTCAGGATCATCCGGGCGAGGTCTCTTTCAGAAATATTATGATTAAGGAGTTGGAATGACACAGTCCAGGTTATTATTTTTTCCCGACTATTTTGGTCTGTGAAATTTGTGCTCTTTTATTCTCCGAAGCTTTAGCGAAGGACAAACCGCCTGCCCGCCGAAACTTTTCAGCCTTCGTAGCTGAGTTACTTCGGCGAAGTAGGCTAGTGAAGGGGGGGATAGGTAGCTTTGGTTGCGAAGAGCTTGTTATGATGTTAAATGACTAAGAAGCCAAATCATAGTCCTTGATCAAAACATCTGCGGGAATTTTAAGATGCTCTGTAAGTTTGCGAATGTGGGCAATACTTAATTTCCTTTTTTTGTTGAGTATTTCCGAAGCTCTACTCCGGCTACTTAAGAT
>NZ_CAMYOM010000085.1 GCF_947260015.1 uncultured Eudoraea sp.
ACCATAAATAAGTGAAAGGACCTACACCACCAGTAACTGTAAGGTCATAATTCCCTTTATTTCCGTCTCCGCATTCTGCTTCGACTACTGCATTTAATGGGGGAACAATATCAATAATCGGGTTATCGTAGCAGTATTTTCCATTCGGATTGTTGGCCGGGGTTACAGGACACTCGCCATTGGCTGCAGTCCAAACCAATAAAATATCACTCAGCTGGAGGGAACTCCCACAGGTAAATGTAACTTGACCATAATTCAAAACCTGTTGGTCACCTGTTTCCTCAGAGTCCTTGGCTACAGGTCCGGAACATCGTGCCACTTCGCATGTTTGTATTGTACCATCTGGCAGTGTTTCCGTTAAATCGGCAAAAACACCCAAATACCTATTTCCACTATTGGTACCGTGATTAATAGTGATCAACAAATCTGCTGTCACCGTTGTTCCAGGCGCACAAGAATTACAGGCATCCCCGGTATCCAATGAAGCTCCAAGAATAACAATATCATTCGCGGGACATTGCCCCGCTGTATACTCCGAATTGCCTCTTAAGTCGAGTTGATCTGAAGGTATTGGGTCCTGTGTGCAGAATTGTGCTGAAGCCGAAAACGGCACAGCCATCATCAGCATTATTGCAAAAAGCAGTGATGTCAAAAAAGAGTTTTTATTGATACCTCCTGCTTTTCTTCGTATTCCATTTGTATGAGAACAGCCCGGTTCTGCATTTTCTGTGCAGGATTTCTCTGCTGTTGTTTCTAAGTTAGTGTAATAATGTTCCATTGTGGGATGTGTTTAGTATGGTAATTTCAATATTTATATAAACTGGATAACCCGGCACAGGTACTGTCTGTAACAGCACCGGCCAGGTGGGCGCGATAGTTGCGCCTAGGCTATTTAAAATAAAATGTCTAAAGGCAGAAAAAGTAGTTTTGTGCATAGGCATTATTAGCTTGGTCATGTACAGACCACAGCAATTTCAGCCAGGGAAGTAAGAATTTAGGGCGAATTCTTCAGTGTGCTTTTTTTAATATTACCATAACCGCTTAATAAAAAGCGGTGGAGGATCAGCACTAATCCTTTAATTTAGATGTCGGGGTACTTTGGTTGCGGCTTTTAGAGTAAATTTATCAGTTGATTTTTACCTACAATTGATAATCACTTTTGAAGCGGCATACAATATAAAATAAAATTTAACATTTATTTTATGATTTTAACAATTTCTTGATGAAATATGCAAATAATCCGATGGAATGCACAAAAATTATTTAAAACTAAAAAACCCCTACAATTAGGGGCTTTCATGTTGCTTTTAAAACAAATTATCTTTTTCCCATTTTCTTCTGCTCTATAAGTATGGCAAGAGCCATGTTCTGCAGTCTCATTAGAGAAAGTACTAGCGATCATTTCTTGGTTAGTGTAATGTTGCTTCATAGTAGAATGCTTTTTATTAATTTTTATGTTCAGTCGTATAACAGATGCCATGATAGCAGCCCCAATGCAAAACATAAGGGTTCTGCACTGGAGGACAGCATGAGTTATTAATATGTCAATTTTATTTTATATGTAAGGGTAAGAAAGTAAAGTTTTTCATACGATTAGTTTTGGTTTTTAGATTATGACCATGACATAAGCGATGATAAATCGAACAATTTCGATATTAAATGTGATTCAAAGATAAGAAGTGGGGTGTCTTATTTTCAGGGAATATGTTTAAATCCTCTGGATATTCTATTTATTTAATTTTAGGTTTATATGACTATTACAATTATGTTGAATTAAATAAGTTGCTGCATTATAAAGCGCACCAATAATTCGTAACACAATTCGGGGAAGCATTATCTTAATAAAGAGCGCTCGATAAAAAAATCAATTTGGAGGAACAAAAACCGGCTCTTATTTTAATAATAACGAGAATAAATTTAACATTTTTTTTACATTTCCTAAGTTTTTTGTTAAAAAGTATAAAAAGTCCTTTCATTGGTCATAATTGTTAGTTTAAATCGGCCTGAACCAAGTCGGGCAGGTATGTACTTTAGTGCAAAACTTTCAGTCGCTACACATTTTTCTATATAAGTTATATGGGAAATAAGCAAAGGCCTTCAAACTAAAAAAGTACATTAAGAAAGTGGGAAGGAAACCCTACTTTGGCATTTTCAAGACGATTATAGATGCCTTCCAAAGCTACATTACCATTTTTGGCCTGCAAATCCGACTAAGACCGGTTCTCCTAAAGACCCTTTAAAAACAGCCTGATTAGGTCAATCTCTTGTCCGTAGACCACTTCTGCAACAGCCCCGAACATTTTATGGGACCATAATTATTTGCAAAAAGTACCAACATTGTGCCAAATCCAATCATCGAATCTCTTGGAACAATTCTTCGTCCAGCCCAAATCTTACCTGAAATCTTTGTGCGTTGATCCTGTGCAGTTTTTGTAGCGTTCCGGTAGATAAGCGTTAAACCGACACTAAATAGTCAGTAACACTGCCTAAATTATGTACAAACGTACCAATCCATTAACCGAACCCTTCACCTTTTTTATGATATTAGATGATATCATATGAATGCAAGAAAAATGAAAAACCCAACCACTTTCGTGATTGGATTCTCTTGGTCGGGCTTGGCCAACGAAGTTCATCTTTGATGAACGTAGTTGGGGTGGTCACGCCTCAGGCGTGACGAC
>NZ_CAMYOM010000086.1 GCF_947260015.1 uncultured Eudoraea sp.
ACGGTTTGGGTATGGTTTCGTCCCGAGTCCTCGGGATGAACTATACCCTTCGTTAGCAGCTTTTTATCTATTTTTATTAATGGTTTTGTTATTGTTTTCGAAGAATATATAACCTCACATAAGTTAATCAAGGAAATGGTAGAAGGTAGGATAATCTAATTAAATATAATTTCTTATTTTCAAAAAACAAAAAGAGAAGACCTTTTTTGGCCTTCTCTTCTAAAGTTTGTAATAAATTCTAACTCTATTTATTTATTATAATCTTCCACCATGCTGGTGAAAGCCTCTACCGTATCCATTTGGAAGCTGGATTCAAAGACAGGTCCTTTTATAAAAAGATCTCTAAAACCATATTTATTTTTAGCATAATTGGTTAAAACGGTTCTATTATCGCCGACAAGCTTCTTTATATTAAAGGAAGACATATTTTTTGCCTCCTCTCCTTCTTTTTGGGCAAGAATTTCAAAGTTATTTTCCTGCCATTCAACATATTTGGCATCACTAACCTTCGTCCGGTCAGGTAAGTGGGAGGAAACGATACCCTGGGTGTGGTGATATTTTTTAAAAACGGTAATCTCGCCTTCCGTAGCAACTTCAAGCATCAACTTTTTAGGTATCCGGTCTTGCTTTCTTTTCGCAAATAGATTGGCATATTTTGCCTGTTTGAATTTTTTACCATTTTCAAGAGTAAAACTTTGCAAGTCGCTGGCATCATAAACCACAGCGTCTTTATGTACGTCTTCCCCTGCTTTGTAAGCCGCATAGGTTTTCTCGTCAATCAGGTAAACCCTTTTTTGAAATAGCTGAGGGTTCATCATATCCATATAGATATAGCCTTCAATTTCATTTCCATCCATAAGAGTTACTGTACCTTTTTCATATTTCCAAACCGAACTTGGGGTTTTTAACTGAGCTTTAGTATGGTTAAATGTTAAACTGAAAAACACTATTAACATTAGTGTAATCGTTGAACGTTTTTTTGCTGTTTTCATAAAATTGATTTTCATTAATATTAGTAATAGTTATTCAACACAAAAAATAGCATCAATTGATAAACGAAATTTATTGCATTAGATTGTTGAATTCTCAATTGAATTCCTGGGTAGGTGGTAATTGTCGCTAACGTTAAGTATATGAAAAGCAGGCGATTTCGAAGCACTATACTTTCGGTTAGACACAAACTTTTAAACGAGCCAAAGCCTTAATTTTAGTGCTGTTTCGCCTATTTTTTATATACATTGTTGTACAAAGTATTTTCTATTTCATATTATATGGAATGTAGTCTTCCCAGTACCAAGGCGTGTATGTATCTCCAATGCCTAATTCCAATACTTCTTTAAATATACTTTCGGCGTTATCACTATTCGACATTAAAAGAATACCAAGATGTTTTTCAGGAAATATAATTGAATAATGCTGGAAGCCCTCTCCATGGCCTTCTTTAAAATATCCTTGTCCATAAGGCGATTTTAAAATACCCCATCCCAAGCCATAACTCAAATCAATACTATCATTTGCATTTGTAGATTCAAGTGACTCTGGACCGAATTGTGTCTTTGAATTAATCCGAATATTGGGTGCAAACATAAGATTGGTAACATCAGAATTATGTGAGCTTAATTCAATTATTTTTGATAGAAATTTTGAGTAGTCAACAGGTGTTGTTTCCATGGAACCTGCCGCTCCTGCTTCATCCTCGGTGTCTTTATCTATTACTTTTTCTTCTGTAGTATGTCCATAACAATAGTTGCTTTCAAAGCGTTGTTGCCACACATAACTTGTCATATCCATATCCAAAGGATCAAAGACACGCTCTTGTGCCAATTGCTCCAATCCTTTCCCTAAAATTTTCTCAATAACTATTTGCAACAATCTAATTCCTTCTCCAGAATAACTATACTCGGTTCCAGGGTCAAAGTAAATTTCAATTTCTTCTACTTCAGGCTGAAATACGCCTGTTCTGCTAACCCATCTCCAATTCGGAAATCCTGTGGTGTGTGACAAGCACATCCGTGCCGTTATATCTTTATACCTCTCATCATTTTTAAGGTTATGAAATCCTCTCCAAACTCTGTCAAATTGCATATCGGGAATAGGTGTGTCTAAATACTCGTGTAAAGGTTTATCAAGGTCAATGAGCCCTTCGTTGGCAATCTGAGCGACAATATAGCCAAATACAGATTTACTTAATGAAGCTCCATAAAACACCTGATTAATCTTTAGACTATCTTTTTTGGCAAAGTTTGAATAGCCAAATGCTTTTTGATAGGCGACAGTATCTTGGTTAAAAATGGTAACGGTAAACCCCGTCACATTTGCTGAGTCAATAAGGCTTTTAATATTAGCTTCCAATTCTGCTATTGTTATTGTTGAACCGTCTATTCGATTAATTTGCTTAATCTCTGGTTTTTTGCAACAACCTGTAATTACGGAGAGCATGATTATTATTCTTAAGTATCTCATTCTGTGTCAATATTGTGTACAACGGTCTTGTATATGAAAAGTAGCATCTTAATTGTCGTCAACTATTCAAGTAACATAAATGTAAAAAAAGCGCAAGCTTTAAATTCTTGCGCTTAGTGAGCTATTTTGCATATGCGTTGTTGTACACTGGCTTTTTATCTAAGGTCTTTATTCATCAGTCT
>NZ_CAMYOM010000087.1 GCF_947260015.1 uncultured Eudoraea sp.
AAAAAATATTTAAATGCTTTTATGAATCAGCTGAATGAACAGGGGTTGAATGCGAAACAATTTTACAATAAGAAAAATGGTTTGTATTATGTTTATTTGGCTGATTTTAAAGCTAAAGAAGAAGCCGAGGTCGCTTATGTTTCTGATTTAAATGGAAAATATAACGATGAAAAGTGGATTATGCAGGTTGACAATCCCCCGGCAACCGCAGATCTTATGTATGAAGATTAATGATTTTCCAGGGACAATAAGAACATTAAAATAAGTTGTCTGTTATACTTGTATATTATTTATCCATAAATAAATGTGTGTCCTACTTATGGAATTCTAACAAGTGTAATTAATCAGGAGTCATTAGCGATCAGGCCTTCTTTCAATGAAATATATTTTAAAATTTTAGTTTATCAATGAATGGATATAGATTTGTTTTGGGATAGTCGATTTAGCCATAAACCTCTAAATTTCAGCAGCTTTGCTAATTTTAGAGCGGTGAAAATAAACAAAATTACAGACCAGTTGGTTTGCATTTGAACGAAAATACTTACGTTATATCAGTGCTTTTCTATTTTTTATATATATTTAAAATATAAAAGTAACGGAATAACAATCGCTCAACCCCCAAAACCCCATAATATGCAGACTAAAAATTACCCCAAAAGCAGCCCGCACCGCAGGCCAAAAACCAGAGCTCATCCTGTAATCTTCTTAAAGGAGGCTCCCATTTAAAGTATAGTAAATACAATTTATATTCTAGTTATATCTTATAAGTATCTGAAACTATCCGGGTCCTGATGAGTTTAACAAGATTGGATGTATTTCTATTCCATGGTGCTCATAAAACTTGTGCAGCTAATTCCTGTGTTTTTGTTTTAACATTGCATTTTACTTCACGGTAAGAGATAGATGACTAGTGTCCAGAACTAACGTACATCCCAATTTACTATGGTTTAAGAAATTGCTTATTGAGCAATGAATTATCCGTATTAACTTGCTCATTTTCAAACTTTTAATTTCTTATTTCTTTTTTATTTTTCAACCCCAAAATATTAATAGATATGAAATCAAATATCCTTAAAATTGCCGCCTACAGGTATTATTTTGAAACCTACCAGGATTATTCCCTTCAAGGCATTTATATTTCTGTAGAAGACGCCTTAAAAGATTTTGATAATGCATTACCAGATATTATTGTTTCTGAAGTATCTATGCCCGAAGTATGTGGCATAAAAGGAATTGGATTGTTTAGAAAACGGGATCCTGATGTTAAAGTTATAATGATCAGTGCCCAAAAAGATTTTGCGATAATCAAAAAGGCTTTCAAGAATCAGGCAAATGGTTATTTGACAAAACCGGTAACCAAAAAACGCATGTACAATGCCCTGAATTCTATTAAATATGAAGGTGCTACCATGAGCAATGATATTGTTAAAGCTGTGATCTCTATGTTTCACAGAAAATCATATAACAATTTTTCGGAAAGGGAAAATCAAATAATTGATTATCTGTGTCAGGGAGCGACATATAAACTTATTGCCGACAAGCTTTTTGTAACTACAAGCACCATTAATTTTCATATACAGAATATATACCTAAAACTGGATGTGAACTCTAAATCTGAAGCGCTTGTAAAACTGAAGGAAATCTCATAATTTATAATGTATGAAGAAAAACTACTCGTTTATTACTGTAGAACTCAGATGTTCATTTAAAGTATTTCAACGTGTATGGTAAATTATCTATTAAGTTTATAAGTGAACCCAACGGGCTAACAAATGTTAGCCTATTGGGTTTTATAGCATAATCTCTCTAATTAACGGAGCTCGAATATTTACCAACCAAAATGGCTACAACTACCGCCACATAAAACTGTCCCGTTATCGCAATAAGCATTGCCAAAGATTGAGCAATAGGAAGTTGAGGCGTAATATCACCATAACCTGCCGTAGTTAATGTTATTAAGGTATAGTAAACCAATTCCATAGCAGAATCGCCACTTTCATTGAATGATCCGGGAAGGTACTGAGCACAAAAAGCAACCAGGCTCATAAACATTATTCCGAGCAATAAATATCCATTTAAGGCATTCACCAAAGTATAGATTGTGACGTTTTTTTGATTCATCATATGCCTGACAACAGAACCCACCAGAAAAATTATAAAAAGATTTGTCGTTAATTCGGCTAAATAATGTAGATATATTAAATCAGTTGCCCGTGTTGCCAGTTCAATCAGGATGGCAACAAATCCGATAAACATGACTTTTCTGGAGATAGGGTAAGATGCTAAAAAAAGGATTAGTGAAAAAAGGATTATGGAAAAGATGTTGGAAGGAAACTCAAAAACCGGCATAATAAAAACAAAAGTAAAACAGGTCAACAGCAGCAATACTGCCGATTTGTCTTTGTCCTTGATTGCATTAGCTATATTTTCGAGCATCTCGCTACTAGTTTTCCAGTTTCTTTGTATGTTTTAAGCACCTATATCAGACTATTTTCTATTGATTATTCTTTTACTTTTTATTTTTTGGTTTTAATAACCATATAAAAACGGGAGGAAGAACAAACCAGGCAAGAGTCCATACCAACGGCCCTACAAAGGCAAGCCCAACATTTACAACTGCTGTTAGAGGTTCCATTAGGTTGCTTTTCGTCAGCGCTTTTATCTCTTCTTCTTTCATATCCGCTCGTACCAGGTTTTGCTTGGAAGCATATACCCAGGCACCTACACTTGTAAATCCCGCAAGAGCCAAAGAGCCTGCCTGAAGAGCCGGAGATGATATACTTTCCAATCCCGGATCCGCTATGGCAAAATAAACAAACATGCATACCAGGAATAACTGTATTAAGGAGAGGGCAGCATGTGTGCCATTTGTCTTCACCAAATTCTTGAAAAAGATATTGTTTTGGTTCCAATACATAAGGGCCAGTCCTGCACCTATAAAAATTCTAAGAAGCTCTGACTTATTATCTATCAGATGGCTCAATAGCCCCATGGGTTTATGAGACCATTTCATATCCTCCACAAATGGGAGATATGTGGTTAACATATGAAAAAATATTAAGGCATAAACCACATCAATAAACCTGCTTAGTCTTCTTAAATAAATTGAATCAGGTGCATTTGCATTATCATTCATGAATATTATTTATTTGATTAATTTAAAAATCAACTTTTGAAATTTGAGCAGGGTATTATAAAACAAACTCTATCAAAAAGCGTAAATCATAAACAGTTCCTTTAGTTGGTCTGATTACATTCTTAAAAAACTGAACGCCAAGATTAAGTGTTGTTTTAGCGCCCAAGGGTATTTCATATTCTGCACCTCCACCCAAAGGCAGGTATACTTTTTCTCCGGCAGGTTTATTCCAATACACCGAAATACCATAAGGCTCATAGATAAGGTCGAAACGTTTGACAACATTATATACGATAAAAGGCTTGATCATGAGCATATTTACCGCTTTTAAATCAGATGGGCCCGCTACTGACCACACCTGCAGGGCAATTGCGCCTGCAAACCAGCGTCCACTCTCAAATTCATAATCGAAACTTGGGCCTACAGAAAACTTTCCACTTCCAAGTGATTTATCAGAGGCTGTTGGAAGCATAGCGGCAAAACCTCCTGTGAAATGATGTTTGCCATGGTGTTTGCCTTTTCTGGCAAACCAAAACGCTGTCAGCAAATCGTTAATG
>NZ_CAMYOM010000088.1 GCF_947260015.1 uncultured Eudoraea sp.
TTTCATAGGGATCTCTTCTTAAGTTGAACATAAGAGGTACACGCAAAGGAGTAAATGGATTTGCCCAAACTTCGAAAGTACCCTGAGATCTTTGTTCCATAAAAATGAGTTTCCAGTCGCTATACCTTAATGCAGTTAAATCCCCATCATCCGAAAAATAAAAGATCTCTTCTCTTCCACTTTTTACATTTTTTGGATCCTTAATATGTTCCGTAATGTCATAACCATCAAGGTGTATTTTATAATCTCTATTCAATGCACTTGAACTATATCCATCCAAAAGGTCTTCCTTGATGTCGGACTTTCCTGCAATTGATAGGAAAGTAGGTAACCAGTCCATGTGATGGACTATTTCATTACTTATTGAGCCTGCAGGGATTTGACCTGGCCAGCGAACCATAGCGGGTAATCTCCAACCGCCTTCCCAATTGGTATTTTTTTCACCGCGGAATGGAGTAGATGCTGCATCTGGCCATGTATTGTAATGTGGGCCGTTATCGGTAGAATAAAATACAATGGTATTGTCTGCTATTCCCAATTCATCCAACAATGCTAAAAACTGACCAATGTGCATATCGTGTTCTACCATGCCATCTGAATACTCATCCTGTCCGGAAATTCCTCTTAGTTCATCTTTAACATGCGTTCTGAAATGCATACGTGTTCCACTCCACCATACAAACCAGGGATTTCCTGCATCCTCTTGTCTTTTGATAAAATCGATGGCCGCAGCTACCGTTTCATCATCAATGGTTTCCATTCTTTTTTTGGTTAAAGGTCCGGTATCTTCAATTTTTCCATCTGCCGATGATTTTATCACGCCTCTTGGGCCATATCTCTCTTTAAAAGTTCTCCCATCAGCTGTAATAAAATCACTGGGATAGTCTTCTAACTCAGGCTCTTCTTCTGCATTTAAATGATATAGATTTCCTAAAAACTCATCGAAACCATTGTTGGTAGGCAACATTTCATCACGGTCGCCTAAGTGGTTTTTCCCAAATTGACCCGTAGCATAACCCTGATCCTTCAACAATCCTGCTATTGTAGGATCCTCTACCCGCATACCAAGGTCAGCACCAGGAAGGCCCACTTTAGATAGACCTGTCCGAAACACACTTTGTCCGGTAATGAAGGATGAACGGCCAGCCGTGCATGACTGCTCACCATAATAATCTGTAAAAATAATTCCTTCATCTGCGATCCTGTCGATGTTGGGGGTTTGATAACCCATCATACCCATCGTATAGGCACTGATATTGGCTCGTCCGATGTCATCACCCCAGATCACAAGGATATTGGGTTTTTTGGTCTGTTGCGCAAAGACTATTGCGCTAAATAGAAGTAGTATACCTCCTGTTAAAATAGTTTTCTTCATAGTTTTAATGTTAAAATTTAAGTGTTCCCGTTATAAAAATATATTAAGTGTTAATCATTTTATTTATTCAAAATCCAAAATCAATCCAATGTTTCTAATAAATTTTCTTCTTCGGCTACATTGTAAATATTGGACTCTATAATATGCCCGAGGACTTTAACCACCCCCATCAAATTGGTGAAAACCTGACTGTCCAGATCTGTTTGCATATCCTCTTTACTGTCCCAGTTTCTAATAAATTCAAAAATTTTGCTATCCCCATTACTTTCCGTGGTGTGAAGCGTATATACAGGCCATTTTACCAAACGCCCCAAGGCCAGATTAAATTCATAAAGTTTATTTTTCGGTATCTCAAATCTCAAAAGCAATAAATACATAAGGTTTAAACTAAGTTGTCGGTTTTCAATTCAGTTCTGCTAAGTCATTCGCGGCCAACTACCATGCCAATAAAGAAGGCCATATAAACTCTCGATGTAAGGGATTGAATACTACCTCTTTAAATCAACAAAAATAGTTTTTGAATAAAAATGGGTAGTTCATTGTTTCGTGATATATCGCTATCCGTGATATATCGCCGCTATATGAAGCGAATTATATATTAATGGTGAGGGATTTAATTGCGTTTCTTTTGAGCTTTAATACCCAATTTTTTCATCTTAGACCGCAACGTACTGGAAGGTAAATCCAGAATTTCTGAAGCACTGGATTTACCGGATATTTTCCAGTTGCATTGCTCCAGTATATTTGTAATATGCAGGCGTTCACTCTCTTCTAAAGTTAATGGAACGCCTGGTTTTTTTGAATGGACGTTATTCTTTCCAGCAAATGAAGTTTCTGAATTCAAAGGAAGCGGATCTGCCAGCCTGAGTCTGGATTCACCAGAGGTAATTACCGCGCGTTCAATTACATTGCGAAGCTGCCTTACATTACCCGGCCAGGTATAATTTAAGAAATCATCCATAAGGGATTCGGAAACCTCGTTTACATCTTTATGGTACTGTGCATTAAACGAATTTACAAAGGCCCTGACCAGTAGGGGAATATCAACCTTTCTTTGTCTTAAAGGCGGGATGGTAAT
>NZ_CAMYOM010000089.1 GCF_947260015.1 uncultured Eudoraea sp.
ATTTAAAAATAGGCAGATTTCTTGCTAATTAACCAATAACATGGTGATCAATTATCTCCTGGCAACTAATTCGCAGGTTTTTTGGAAGTTTATTGTCTTTGGGTAAGACTGCCAGATAACGCTCCTCATTTGTAGTGAACACCCTTTTAAAAATGGGATTAAAGCTCCCAATCCTTTCAAGGATATCCTTAATAAAGTCTTCATGGTGAACCAGATCATGACTGCCCAAATGAAAAATTCCGCTCTTATTTCGATTAATGAGATAATGGATTTGCTGAGTAAGCTTGTAATCGCTTATTACATTAATAACCAGATTTGGAAAAACTTCTATAGGTTCATTATTCCAAATAAATTTCTTCATTTCTTTAACCCGGGGAGAGGAATTCCCAAATACCATTGGAACTCTTAAAATAGCCGTTTTAGATTTAGGCAATCGTAAAAGCATATTCTCTATTCTTATTTTTAATCGCCCGTAAACACTCTCAGATAAGGTTTTGTCATGTTCATAAGAAGGGAATTTGCTGTATGCATCAAAGACATTGGCAGAAGATAAGAAATATAGTTTGCAGTCGTTTTTAACGAGATATTCTACGATATGCTGATGAGCCTGAACTTGCGCGCTAAAATTGCCTCTTAGGGCAGAAATAATAATTTGTGGACGTATTTTCTCCAGAAGTTGATAGATATCATCTTCCTGCATGTCATACCTTATAAATTGTTTATTGTCTTCAAAAGCCCCGCCGGATGAATAATAGGTAGCATAGGTATCAAAATAATTGCAGAGTTCCTTGTAAATAGCATATCCTATAAATCCGCTTCCTCCCAGTATCAGTATTTTCTTTCCTCCGTCTTTCACTCTTTTTCCTCCTCTTGTCTAAAAATAGTCTATACTTTATAAAATGGTAATTTAACCACTTTTGCCTTTATGTTATTTTTGCGAATTTGAATATGAATCTCGCTGCCTGATTCAGATAATGCAGAAGGCACATAACCTAAGCCAATACCTTTATTCAAGGAAGGCGACATGGTACCCGAAGTGACAAAGCCAATTTTGTTGCCTTCTCCATCTGTGATGTCATAACCTTGTCTTGGAATGCCTTTTTCTACCAATTCAAAGGCAATTAATTTTTGTTTTGGAGCTTTCTCCTTTTCTTTAGCCAGCGCCTCGCTGTTCACAAAATCTTTACTAAACTTTGTAATCCAACCAAGACCTGCCTCCAATGGAGAAGTTTCTTCATTAATATCATTCCCATATAAACAATACCCCATCTCTAATCTAAGGGTATCCCTTGCAGCCAAACCAATTGGTTTAATGCCATAATTGGCGCCTGCTGCCAGAACACTATCCCATATTTGCTTTACTTCCTCGTTTTTACAGTAGATTTCAAAACCCCCTGAACCCGTGTATCCAGTTGCTGAAATTATAACGTGTTCTATCCCTGCGAAGTCCCCAACTACAAAATTGTAGAACTTAATTGCCGACAGATCTACAGATGTTAAGGACTGCATGGATTCTACCGCTTTTGGCCCTTGTATAGCCAATAATGAGTAGTTTTCTGATATATTCCTAAGTTTGGCACCTATGTTTTTATTATACCCGGAGATATGATCCCAATCTTTTTGAATATTAGAGGCATTTACCACCAGGAGATAAACTTCTTCTTCTATTCGGTATACGATAAGGTCATCCACAATACCACCAGATTCATTTGGAAAGTAGCTGTATTGGGCCTTTCCAACTGTCAGTTTCGAAGCATCATTAGATGTAACTTTTTGTATAAGAGCTAAAGCGTTGGGTCCCTCTATTAAAAACTCTCCCATATGAGAAACATCAAAGACGCCCACAGCTTTACGCACCGTTTCATGTTCGGCATTAACGCCTTCGTAAGATACGGGCATTAAATACCCGGCAAAAGGAACCATTTTGGCACCGAGTGCTTCGTGGGTTTTAGTTAGGGCTGTATTCTTCATATTTCGTCAATTTTAGCTGCGCAAATTTATAGAAAATTAATAACTAGGCTAGAGTGGTTTTTCATTGTTTTGTATAAAATACTGTTAATATAAAGATTCGGGGCTAAAGGGTCTTGTTTTACGACTTTTCAGCTTAAGAAACCAAATAAATTATTTAATTTAAAGCCTTTAAAATTGCATCAAATGAAAATGACAATCTTCTTTCTTTTTTGTTTTTCTCTAATAGTGGTATCTGCACAAGATAAGCCTACTGATTATTTGTCGGCTGATTTTCACAATGATAGAATGGTTAAGGCGCGTACTTGAATGACACCCAACAGCGTGGCTGTATTTTTCTCTAATGCAGAAAGGAACAGGTCTAATG
>NZ_CAMYOM010000090.1 GCF_947260015.1 uncultured Eudoraea sp.
CATCAACTCAGCTTGATCCTTTATACTTCCTGTAAGCTTACAGGTGGTCTTACCTTCCTCTTTTTTGTCAGTACTTATTATCATATCGCCAAAATGCCCTGCGTAACGCTGATCAATGACACCCTTGATTTTTATGCAATAAATCGCAGGCCCCTTAAACTCTTTTATATCTTCTGCCATGATTTAATTTTTATAATCATAATTCTCCAAGATTGGACTAATAGATCCAAGATTGGACTCATAGACCTTGGATTTATGGTAATAAAGATATTTAGAGCGGCTCACTAGTGAAA
The DNA here is from genome assembly GCF_947260015.1 of uncultured Eudoraea sp. GTDB lineage: Bacteria > Bacteroidota > Bacteroidia > Flavobacteriales > Flavobacteriaceae > Eudoraea. The sequence goes on from NZ_CAMYOM010000090.1 coordinate 294, forward strand.
TACCCAAAAGTGGAAGAAAAGTGGAAAAAGAGGAAGGATAGAAATACATGGTATTTACCCCAGGGTAGAACCCTGGACCCTAGTTTCCGATGAGAGCATCGGGGAACCTGCCAGCAGCCGGCTGGTTTAACCACTACCTTCTCGTCCGCCGAATTGGAACGCGAAGGTGGATTAAATCGGTTATCGGCCGAAATTAGCTATACTTATTTTGAATCAAGGAGCCCCAACTGCTTTGCCTTATGCACCAACTTTAAGCGGGTGCTTACATGCAGTTTTTGGAAGGAATTGTACAGGTGTTTTTTTATGGTATCTGTTGATATAAATAACTTATCGGCGATTTCTTTGTTTCTCAAACCTTGAGCAACCAATTCCAGCACTTCTTTTTCCCGGAGAGAAAGGGTATTTAATACAACCTTATCATTTTTTGGCACAACTACTTTTTCCTGCACAATTTGTATTCCTTTGAGTTGTTCACTTTCCCTCTCATTTATGGCTTTTAAAATCAAATTAATATGCCAATTGATAGTCCGGCAAATAGTTCCTTTACTTCTTTGCCATAATCAATGTACATACGGATGCTGCCACCAATGCTACTGAGTGATAAAGCTTCCGTAATTTTCAATGAGGCCTCTTTGGGCTTTTTCTGTGCCTTTAACGCCAGAGCTTGCAGAATAAACACATCAATTAATATGGCTTTTTTATTGGTTTGCCGTAAAGTTTGTTCAATTTCTGTGAGTATTTGAATCGCTTCCGCAATACTTTCGGCTGTGTTTATAACCAATTTCAGTTTTACCGGGGTTAATTGGGGAACATAAACAAACCATAAAGGAGGTATTAGCTCATACGAATCCAGCTGTTTGTTCAGCAGTTGTGCTTTATCAATATCGTTTCTTTTTAAGGCCAGCTCAACCTGCATGGCTTTTGCAATGGCGATGGCCGGTATTTCATTGGTTTCTTCGAAATGCCGGATAATAAAATCCATCAATTGGTCTGCTTTTTTCACCTCACCATTATCGATGTGGATAGCGGACAGCATGAACGCACACTGGGCCAAATAAAATGAACGGGCAACATAAGGATCATTAACGACCGCTTCTAAATAGGATTTGGCCAGCTCATCTTCGTTAGATAAATAATGGGCCATACTTATAAAATACTTGCCAAACACTACCGACTCCAATTGCCCATGCTTTTTACCAAGTTTTATAAGATTTAACGTATGCTTTTTCACCATCACTAGATTTCCTTCCATAGCATATGCCATCGAATACCAAAATTGCATTCTTGTTATAGAAAGATAGGACACTGGAGGAAATTCTATCGCTGCTTTTTTTGCGCTTTCAATATCATTGTTCATTTGATAACAGAGCACCTGTGTTCCCAATGCAAAAGACTGCGCATGGCTGGCTCTATCCGGCAATAAATCAAGCGCCTTTCTCGAATATTCAAAGGCACTTTTCGTATCTCCTGATAAGATGAATAGTTCTCCTTCAATTGTTTTTACTTCGCCCAATATGGCCTTCATTTCCTGAGACTGTATGGACAAATCACTTAAAATAGCTTTGGCTTTTTCCTTATACTCAAAAAGTTCAGGCATTTGACCATGGTAATCCATGATAAAGCCTTTGGCAGTTAAGAGTGCAGGTGTTTCTTCAATAATGCTCAACGGTAACAAATCTATCAAATCGTCTAAACGATGGATTTTCCCGGCATCCAAAAGCTCAAACCGATAGCGGGACACTAAATCAGCTGCCAAATCAATTTTATGCCCCTTAAGGGCGTGTTTAACAGCTTCTTCTTTAAAATCATTTTTATCAAACCATTCAGAAGCTTTTAAATGATACGAATTAATCTCGTCAATACTATGTTGTTTCTTCAATTGGTTTTGAAGCATCTTCTTAAACAGGTGATGGAACCTGTACCACTTCCTTTCATAATCCAATGAGATTGTGAAGAGGTTGGCTTTAAGGAGGGTTTGAATCACATCTTTCCCAATTATATCATCTTCCAAATTTTCAATATGAGGAAGACATAGTTCATTCACCAATTCATCGCAAAACCGATCAGGAATTGACATTTTAAGAAGACAATTCCTGATTGTTTCAGGCTGATCTGAGATTACTTCTTCCAGTAAAAAATCAGTGGTTGTAGGATTAATAGCATGAATTTTTTCAAGGGATTCATTTAAGTCCTCACCTTTCTTTACCATTAACAATAACAAACGCAAACCAGTAATCCATCCTTCCGTTTGTTTCATCAATTTATGCGAAATTGCTCTACTTGTTGCTGTTTGAAAAATATTCTTCAACAATTCCAAAATTTCACTTTCATTGAAGCACAGGTCTGCCATACGAATCTCATTGATGCGGCTGTGTGCCCTTAAAGAATTTAAATTTAAAAATGGATCGTTCCTGGTAATAATTACCAATTGCATATGCTGTGCAGGAAATTGGAGTAACTTGTTTATCAGTTCATTAATTTGGTTGTTTCGGATTAGATGATAGTCATCTAAAACCAAAACAAACTCTTTATCAATTTCATCTAAACCATTAATAAGGCTGTCGGATAAAACATTTAATAGCGGCAATGAATCAGTTTCCAAATAGTTATTTATATTCCTCAAAGCTTTTGGAAACTTTTTTCTTAAAGAAGTGGAAATACCATCAATAAAAAGTCTGAGATCATTGTCCTCATCACTTAAAGAAACCCATGCATACGGAATTTTGGATTTTTCTAACCAGGAACTAACCAACATGCTCTTACCATAACCGGCACCGGCAGAAACCAGTGTAAGGGGTTTGTGTATGTTCTTTTCCAGAAGTTCAACCAGATGCGTTCTGTAAACATGTTCCCTGGAAACAGGTGGCCGGTGTAGCTTTGTGAATAGCATTGCTAAATTTAGTTAAAAAATGATTCCATATCAGTTATAAAAAGATGTAACTGAGTTTTTACCTGATTACAAGGAAAAATAAAAATCCTTTAGCTAATTCATAGCTTTGTTATGGACCGCCTTGCACCTAACGGTTCGGCTCGTATGTTTGGTTATAGAATATTAAGTTGTAAATGAAGATACTACATTTATGTAATTAACCATATCAGAAAAGAAAGGATAATGAGGTTCGGCTAGATACATTTTGATGATATCGTGTCATAGATCAACTGCCCTTCTTTTAACTTTAGAGTCCCGATAGCTCCTTCTCCATAGTATTACGAAGGAGAAGCTATCGGGATGGAATAGGGTTTTTCATAGGTCACGTTGTTGTAAGCTGTTTTTTTATTAATGGAACCTGGACACTATTCAATCTTTTACAATTACGGGCAATAGGAAATTCTTATTATAACCAATCGGCCGAAATGATTTGGAACGCAATACAAAAAATGACCAATTCTAAGTTAATATGCAATTGTAGTAAAGTTTATTATAGATTTTCAGCGTATCATTTAAAAAATGTTTTGTTGGAGAAATATTTAGCAGGTTCAAAAAAGTGAACCATGTCTAGTAGGATTAAGACAACTGTGGTAGTCCACTTGTGGTCGTCTCTTTCTCTTGCTTTTAATCCGTTGGGGATTTTTGATTATCAATTATAGCCTGTGCTTCATCTTCCGTGCCCAGGGCAATGGCAAGCCATTTTGTATTGGAATCCTGTTCAAGCATTATTTTTATGGCCATAGTTAAGGGTACCGATAAAAACATGCCCACTGTACCCAGCATAAATCCCCAGGACAGAAGTGACAGAAAGACTACAAAAGTAGAAAGACCCAGACCTTTACCCATCATTTTTGGCTCAACAATATTGCCAATTACTACATTGACCACTACGAAAACAATTCCAGTCCATAAAACCCCTTCAAGTCCAAGTTGTACCGCGGCAAACAGGACAGCAGGAACGGCTGCAATAAAAGATCCTATATTGGGAATGTAATTCAGAAGA
>NZ_CAMYOM010000091.1 GCF_947260015.1 uncultured Eudoraea sp.
GGTGAAGAAGGAGAAACTAAACACAAGCTGGTTTTACTTTTTGGTCTAACGCATATTCCCGAGACCATTGAAGATGGGGAGCCACTTAAGTCTGAAGAGCTGCCTACCATTGGGGTTGATTATTACTATAGATTGAACCCAAAATGGCAGATAGGAGTAGTGGTAGATGTAGAACTGGGTGAATATGCAGTAGATTTTGGAGGTGAGGATATTCCCCGGGAGAATGCAGTAGTCACTGGTATTGTGGCCGGTTATAGACTATTAAAGGGTTGGAGTGTTTTTGCAGGTCCGGGAGTAGAGTTTGAAAGAAACAAGAATATTTTTATAATCAGGACCACTACGGAATATGAATTTGAGCTGGGAAAAAATTGGGGCCTGGCACCGGCTTTCAGCTATGATTTTAAGAAAGAGTTTGGTACGTACTCCCTTGGTATTGGGTTAAGTAAAAGTTTTTAGGTTTAACCAAAAATTATTCTTGCACAAAACATTCTCCATTACCTGTTTTCTTGGAATACGCAAAGCTTAAATAATTCCTTTGATTACACTATATTTATAGCCCTTAATAGCTTCCATTGTGTCTGATCAGTTATTTATTTTTTTTGCCGGGATAGCGTTAACCACAGGTTTGTCCTACGTTGGGCTTGGGATCGTGCATAAAATATACCGGGCCAATTTTATTTTTGGTCTGTTTGCAATTGCTTCTGGCTTGTATTTCATTTTAATTTCCTCAGAACCCCTAAGCCCCGAGTTCACTTTATTTTTTGCTACAGCTATGTTTGCCCTATTCCCATGGTATTTTGCATTTGAGGTGGGCTATGTGAACAGAAAGTTACTTTGGATCATAACAGGCCTTTGCGCGGGATATTTTGCTGCCATAAACCTTGTTTCATATTATGAACTACCCGAAATACAATATTTCTTTAGTTACGGAGTCTATATTTTAACTGCAGGCTATTGCGTGATTGGTTTGAAAAAGATGTCATCCAAAAATGATTTTCCTTTCATACCCTTGGTTGTCGTGGCTGCATATTACATTGTCTTCGTTACCGAGGAAATAGCATTCAATATTTACGGTGATGCGCTACCCTGGAGAAATCTGGTAAGCTTTACGTATCTGGACCTATTTCCCGTAATCATAATTTCTTTAAAGCTGGTTATGCTGGTTAATGATCAATTACTTAAGGTAAATCTTCAAAAATCCGTGGTCCTGTATAAGGATAATTTGAATCGGATACTAAATCAGACCAAAAAGTTGATTTTAACACTGGATGAAAAAGGAAATATACTTTTTGCAAACCCCTATTTTAAAGAATTCTATAATCCTGAGGATACATTTATAGATATTGGTTTTGATAAGTTTCTCACCGGTGAAACAAAAAATGAATTTAAGAAACTTGTTTATGACGGCAAAAATAAGAAGGGTAATATAGTGACACAAGTGGTAGCCAAAGATGCCGAGCTTACGGTGGCCTGGTCTTTTGTTAAACTAAAAAACAATCAATCTGAACAGGTTTCCGAATATACGTATCTCTTTGGTGCGAACATCACACAACTCAAAAAAACAGAGGAAGAGCTGCGAAAGGCTTATAATGATCTCGAGGATCTAAAGAATAAAATTCAGGCAGAAAACATACAATTGCGCAAAGAAAGCGGTGTTCCATTAGCGCAGAGAACGCTAATAGGGGAGAGCCCTAATTTTAACTATGTTCTGAATAGGATAGAGGATGTTGCTACTTTAAATGTCCCGGTATTGCTGGAGGGCGAAACAGGGGTGGGCAAAGAATTATTTGCAAATGCCATCCATGAAAAAAGCGCCAGAAAAGAGAATCCGTTTATTAAGGTGAATTGTGCAGCCATTCCTGAAGAATTAATGGAAAGTGAACTATTTGGCTATGAAAAAGGGGCATTTACGGGGGCTGATAAACGCAAAAAAGGAATGTTTGAATTAGCCGACCGAGGAACATTGTTTTTGGATGAGATTGGCGACCTCCCTTTATCGCTCCAACCTAAATTATTAAGGGCCTTACAGGATGGGGAAATACAACTTCTGGGGGCCGAAAAAGTAAAAAAAGTAGATGTTCGCATTATAGCTGCTACCAATAGGAGCCTGGAAGAAGAAGTAGAAAAGGGCAGTTTTAGATCTGACCTCTATTACAGAATAAATGTTTTTCCTATTACCATCCCGCCTTTAAGACAAAGAAAGGTTGATATTCCCCTACTGGTCAGGGCCTTTGTAAATTCGTTTAATGCACAGTACCATAAAGATGTAAAC
>NZ_CAMYOM010000092.1 GCF_947260015.1 uncultured Eudoraea sp.
TAGGAAGAACAACCAACCACCACTTATGATCAACTTCTTTAGAAAAATCCGCAAGAAACTCGCAGACGATAATAAGCCTTTAAAATACATGAGGTATGCTCTTGGCGAAATTGTATTGGTGGTTATAGGGATATTGATTGCCCTTCAAATCAATAATTGGAATGAAGATTACAAAGAATCACTGGCTATTAAAAATGTTTTATATGAAATTAAAGAAGATTTAATTCAAGACAAAGCAGAATTAGAGCGTAACATAGAATTACGTACTGAAGATTTTGAAGCGCAAAAAAGAATAATAAACGTACTTGAAACAAATGGGAGCTTTAATGAAAATGTCCGTTCCGATTTAGGACGTATCCATTTGGCTAGAAATGTTTTCTCGGCTTCAAAGGGATATGATTTATTGAAAGAATTGAATCTGGGAGCTCTAAGGGATAAGGAGCTTCGGATTTTACTTACTCAGTACTATGAAAGGGATATTGCTTTGGTTCATCGAGAGTTCACAGACGATAAATTGGAATTTGAAAATTATTGGTTACCATATGTAAGAATTCACTTTAAGGAATTTGAATTCGGGGATTATGCTATTCCTCATGATTATTCCCAAATTTTAAATGACCAAACTTTATTAACAGCAACTAAAATGAATAGCAATAATTTAAACAATACAATTAACGCATACAATTCAGCATTAAACACTGCCATAAAATTAATAAATCAGTTACCCGAGTAGTTTTCAATTAAAGAATGAGTGAAAAAATTCGTTAAGACTTGAACAGAAATTATTTATTACAAAAACGAAAGGCTAACACTATGTATAATTAATTGCTACCTATCTCCTACTCTATCCTTTGTTAAGATCCCGATAGCTCCTTCTCCATAGTATAACGAAGGAGAAACTATCCGGACCAAACTCCAAAAGAGTGGATGCCAGCTTTTGGGAGATATGTCTTTGCGTATAATAAATACTCTTTGGACAAATATAACTTTGACTATATCTTAATCGCTCTTATAATTATCACGGGATTATGGCTCCTTTTTGTACAATATAATTTTTTGAATTTTTTTTTGGGGGAAATATTAAAGCGACTATTACCGTATTGTTTTTAAGTACTATCCTAATTTTAGTGATTACAGATCACATCGGATTAAAAATTGCCGAGTGTTTTTTTGGATATCCAAGTGACTGGTTGGCATCTGGAATTCCCACACTTCTCTTACTTTCTGTAATAACTCCTTATTGCGCTGCTTTAATAAAAAATTACTTCCACTGGAGGAAAGGAAAGACGAAATCTCAAAAATATGTATAATAAATTCCTACGTTAAAGTCAAAGGGGAAAAAGTAAATATAAAACCCCAACGAAACCATATACGGAACGTTGGAGGCATTTACTTTAGAAATATTAAAATGACCCTCTTATTAGATTATTTTAATTCCTCAAACCCAGGAAGGCAAGAGCTTTACATCCCAATTACTTTCATTGCTTTATTCAATAATTCCGGATTCTTTGAAATAAAATCAATCGCTGCTGTAGCTAAATCTTTATCCCCTAAAATTGCTTTCATAATTCCCTTATTAGAACCTTTGTTCTTTGCAAGAATACTAGTCAAGGATTTAGTAGTCTCTGGATTAGACTTTAGATAATCTATGGTTTCTTTTTGTAAACCATCATCCTTCATTAAAGCATCCGTTATTTGAGCATCCATGTTTGGATTTTCTTTGGATATTGCTTCAATCCCATCCTTTTGGACATCACTAGTCTTAACATCAGGTACTGTTTGTGCCGATAAAGAGGCTGAAAATGCAATAATGAATGTAAAAAATAATACTTTTTTCATAATTTTGTTTGTTTGTTTTATATCCTGCGCAAGATAGATAAATTATCGGTAAATGCATTGGCTTCAACCAATTTATAATGCCCCAGTTAGCGCGAGCCTCACGCTTGTGTTCCTGAAGCCCCCTGCTAGCGCGAGCGTCACGCTCGTGCCCTGAAGTTGTTCTGCTTAGCATCCTTTTTCATAGTTACATCATACCCAAGTGCATCCCTTTATTATCTATTTTTAAAATAGTATCTATTGCTGGCCGCCAACAGCGACCGCCTTGAAAATTCCTATGACTGTACCCTGCATAACAACATATTAGGGATAT
>NZ_CAMYOM010000093.1 GCF_947260015.1 uncultured Eudoraea sp.
CGCAAATTGGAATCATCATTAACTGCATAACGGATATTCAAACTAGGTAAATAGATGTTCTCATAAACCTCACGGAAACCCGGATCATCTGGTCTTATATTTATTACGTCGTATTCAACTTTTTGAGAAAAAGATTCTACTCTGAAACCAGGAATTAAAGACCATTTCTCTCCAAGCCCTAATTCGGCAGAGGCATAGACTCCATGAATATCAAGATTACCGGTATAGGTATTTTCGGGTAAACCGGGTCTGTTTTTATTTCCTATTTCATCTGAAATTGGATTAAGGACAATAAGGTCATACAATCCGCTTCCTTCCGGAATATTGATATTGGAAACATCAAAAATAGCGTTGAAATTATTGACATCAGTAACAGGGGTATTGTCCCGATCAAGTATCTCATATCCATATCTGATACTACTGAACCTTCGTTCTTTTGTTCTGCCGTTATACCCAAAATTTAATTTTACCTTATCTGATACCTCATAACCTAAATTTATATAACTATTCAGTTCATCGTCTTCAATACTTTGGAAGAACCTCTGATTATCGAAAGGAATATTTGTATAAAAAACGGGGTTCGTATTTGAATCACCATCCAAAGCAAATTGATAATTTTCGAGCGTAATTCGTTTTCGATCAGGCTCATCAGAAAACACCGTATTATATCCTATTCCCCAACCCAGAGAAAGTTTATCATCAAAATTGTGAATTCCCGTAAGTTGATTTACAAAAATCATATCCTGGTTAAACTGAACGTTCATTACATAAAATCCCTCATCCGTATTTAATATAGCGTCCCTGTTTGTTCCAAGACCGTTAATTCCATAATAACCTACTGCATCAGTAGAATTATTTATAAATAGCGAACTGAATTTTACCGCGTTTTTGGCATCTATTCTATACCCTATATTGGCTAAAGCCGTGGTTGTTGTGCTATAGGCATATTCCCGTACGTTAGGGAAGTCGGTTTTAAGAACATTGGTATAATCTCGTGCCGGCCCTTCCAATAATTCGTAGCCATTGTCAAAGGAGGCGGCTCCAAAAAAGCTCAGGCGGGATTCTTTACCAAATGGAAAAGAATAGCCTCCTTCAATTGCTCCTGAAATGTTTACCGGACTCCATGCATCCTGTGGATCTACCCCAAACGCCAGTACTCTGTTAAAGGGGTCTTTACTATAGCGATTGTAGAATCCAAAATTACTCGGACCCTCACTTCGAACCCAATTTTCACCTGCCGCATTAGAATTTAGTCCGCTACCCAGCGAAACTTCTAAATATCCATTTCCTGTGTAATCTTTAGAATCAATATTAACATTACCGGCAGCAAAATCCCCATAGAATGCAGAAGAGTACGCCTTACTGACAGATACATTTTCAATAATACCTGATTGGAAGATATCCAGATCAATATTTTTCTTATTTACATCATTTGAAGGAAGCGAAAGTCCGTTCATGGTGGTGTTCTGGTATCTGTCTCCAAGACCTCTTACATAAACATTGCTGGAACCTTGCTGCTTTGATATTCCTGATATTTGAGCTACAGCGGCTGCGGCATTGTCGATTCCCTTAAGTTTTAGGGCTTCAGCACTAATAGCCTCCTGCATAACAAGAGCCTTTTTTTGATCCAGTAGTAATGCAATTTCTGAATCCTTACTCGTTGAGACAGTTATTACTACCTCCTCGAGGGAAACACTACCCGCACCCAGAGCTGTATTTACTTGAGTAACTTTACCACTCTGGACAACTACATTGGGGATTTCCAGTGTTTCATAACCCAAAAAACTAAACACCAGAGTATACTCTCCCGGTATAACCCCGGTTATCTCATAAAGGCCATCAAAATCGGAAGTAGTTCCTTTCGTTGTATTTTTTACAAGAACATTTGCAAATGCAAGGGGTTCATTATTTACCTCTTTATCTGTAAGCTTACCAACTATACTCCCTGTTTCCTGGGTGTAACCCATATAGTGAGTACATAGTAATAGAGCTATAAATAATCGTTTCATTTAGTTGAATTACATTATCAACCGCAAAGAACGCTATGGGTTGTAAAAGTCATGTTAGTTCCAGGTTAAACATTTATTTTATTAAGGTTACTAT
>NZ_CAMYOM010000094.1 GCF_947260015.1 uncultured Eudoraea sp.
AATGCAGCAACAGCATTGGCTTATGTGCTTTGCGGTGCGGCCTTTCCCATACTTTTAGGCGGCGGATGGTGGGATTTAATTTTGTCCGGCGTTTTTAGTCTGGTTGTGTTCTTTATGGTAATAAATTCTGGTAAATGGGGACCTTTATCAGGGGAATGGCTTCCCTTATCTACAGCGTTCGTAGCCGGTATACTAGCCGGAATTTCAAGGTTTTATTTACCGGAAATTAACGTGGTACTCATTGTACTTTCAGCTGTTCTGATATTGATTCCAGGTTATGGAATTAGTGTAGGCGTTGTAGAAATTGTAAGCAAGCATATTTCCTCCGGACTTTCAAACCTGCTAACCGGTTTAATTTATTTATTCAAACAATTTTTTGGTGGATGGCTAGGTGTAAGTGCTGTTGGTCTTATAGTAACAATGCCCGAAGCTACAACTGCAGTTGCTATTGATTCTGTTTGGCTTTGGGTAGGAATTCCTACAATCATTATTGGTCTGGGAATAGCATTACAAACGCCTTACAGAGATTTTATTTGGGCTTGTCTAGGCATGTTGATAGCCTTTTTAGGTACTTTTTACGGTAGCGAATGGGTAGGGGTCAATTTCGGGAATTTATTGGGCATGGTCTTACTGGTTGTATTTACAAGTACCTGGTCAAGGAAAACGAAAAGACCACCTTCAATAGTTTTGGTCCCTGCTTTTATATTGCTGGTGAGCGGCTCCATTGGGTTCCGGGGCTTGGCAGCCTTTGCCGCTGGAAATATGCAAGCCGGAAGCCAGGAGTTTCTGCAGATGTTTATAGTCGCCCTCACCCTGGCAGCAGGTCTGGTGATTGGTGTTACATTAATTAAGCCCACTAAAAAAGTATAATATATTATGACGCGTTTTAAAAATAACAAACTAGCATATTTAACTTTTTTTGTCTTGTTAACTACTGTTTCAAGTTTTGCTCAACAGCAGAAACAAACAGACAGTATTAAAAGTAAATCTAATAGTCTAGGCCCGAGTAGTGTTGCGGGTCAAATAGAGAAAAATCAGAGGGTAGAATCCAAGTTATTAAAAAACTATTTTGATTTTAAAGACAATTTCGAAACTAAAAGTAATTTTTCATATGGTGTAGATTATTTTTCAAATTTTCAAGTAGCCACAGCAAGTTTAGGTGATAATAGTGCCTTTAGCGGTGTTTTTAGAGTATATGGAAATTGGAATTTAATCGGTAAAAAATCAGGAAACAACGGTGCTCTAGTATTTAAAGTAGAGAATAGACATGCCTATGGCAACAATATTCCTGGTCAATCTTTAGGTGGAGAAATTGGATATATCGGTTTAACTTCAACTACTTTTAGTGATGTTCACTGGGCATTAACCAATTTTTATTGGTTACAGGAATTTGCACAAGGAAAAATAAAATTCGCATTGGGTCAAGTAGACGCTACTGACTACTTTAATGTCTATGCTCTTGTAGATCCTTGGAGTGATTTTAGTAATCTTCAATTTTCGACCGGAGTAACTATTCCAGCCCCTAATCAAGGTTTAGGAGCTGTAATACAAGGCCGTTTGACTAAAAATTATTATGTAATGGCTGGTATTTCTGATGCCAACGGGAACCCAAAGGAACCATTAGACGGTTTTGATAGTTTTTTTAAAGTAGCAGAATATTTTACCCTTGCTGAATTTGGTTGGGTAAAATCGTATCAAGAACGATTTACAGATAATATCCACCTTTCATTTTGGCATGTTGCTAATCGAGTAGCATTAAATATTCCAAGTGGTTGGGGGCTTAACTTTTCATATACTCGCTTATTTAAAGAACATTGGCAGCCCTTTTTAAGAGCTGGATATGCTAAAAATGGAGGCGCTCTTTATGAAGGATCTATTGAAGCAGGTGTAGGTTATAAATTTTCACCAAAACAAAATTTAGTTGGTATTGGATTAGGTTGGGGCAATTAACAATTGAATTATTTTATCACTGGCAAAAGTTTAAGACCTTTATTTTAACGCCAGATGTTCAGTTTATAATTAATCCAGCCCAAAACCCAACAAGTAATTTTATAACCGTATTTGGGTTGAGAGGACGAATTTTTATTTAGGAAATCATATTGCATACTTATGAATCTGAAATTCGTATTCATTACATATATTCTAAAAGTGTAATAAGTCATCTATATACAATACGTGTTCTGAATTGTAAATGGCACTGAAGGCTTTGCTCAACGCATTCAGTTTGCTGCCAAGTTGAATTTTACCGATTAAAGGCTTTTAATCAAAAAATCTAAACCTCACTTAATAAATGAAAAGTTACAAAATGAAAACACAACAGAAAACAAGTTGCCAACCCAAAAGCTACTTCCTTTTTACGACTAAAGTAGTATTGACCTAAGCTATTAATTGGCCTATATTTACTCTAGAATTTTTAAATGCTGCTTACTAAACTACATCGTCCACCAATTTCCAAGGAACATGTATATCGTGACCACCTGATTAATCGGCTGGACAAGAACCTACATAAACCTTTTACTTTTGTTTCTGCAGGAGCTGGTTATGGTAAAAGTATGCTAATTAGCTCATGGTTAGAGTTATCTAAAGAAAAATATGCTTGGATATCGCTTGATGAAGGTGATAATGACATTAGAGATTTTGTTCAATATTTAATTAAATCAATCCAAATTGAATTTCCGGGAACTTTAACAAAAAGTGAGAGCCTGGTAAATAATTCTGAGCTACCGCCCTGCCGGGTATTGTGGGAGGAGCTTATTAATGAGATGAATGAGATAACAACGAGTAATCTCGTACTTGTTCTTGATGATTATCATATCATCCAAGAATCGAACATTCATGATTTCATTAATCTTTTCTTAAAGTTTCCACCGCAGCATATACACCTGGTGCTTATAAGTCGATACGATCCGCCCTTTGACTTGCCTACCTTGCGCGCACATAATAAAATGAATGAAATCAGAATGACTGATCTGGTTTTTCAGCCAAATGATATAACAAACCTTTTTAGAACGCAATCCAAGCTTGAGCTAAATAAGGAACTGGTTGATGCGCTTTATAAAACTACCGAAGGATGGATAGTCGGAATACGCA
>NZ_CAMYOM010000095.1 GCF_947260015.1 uncultured Eudoraea sp.
GTCCATAAAACCCCTTCAAGTCCAAGTTGTACCGCGGCAAACAGGACAGCAGGAACGGCTGCAATAAAAGATCCTATATTGGGAATGTAATTCAGAAGAAAGGCAATTAATGCCCAGATGATCGCATAATCTACGCCAATAATAACAAGGCCAATCCAGATGAATAAACCGGTTAGCAAACTGGTTGCCGTCTTAATGGACAAATAGTGGCGAATACTATCCCCTATTGCATCAAAAAAACCTAATGAATCTGTAGTTCCTTTAACAATCGCCTTTATTTTTACCGGAATAGTATCCATCTCAAGTAAAAGAAATAGTGCCAGGAAAAATATGGTTAGCGCATTGCCCATAAAACCACCTAATTGTTCAAGTAATCCGGCTGTAACGCTCATAATTTTTGACGGTTCGAACATACCGGACATTTTATCGGTAGAAATGTGTATGCCTTTATCATTAAAAAATTCTATGACTGAATTGCCCATCTCACTCAGGTTCTTTTCATATACCGCTTCATTTTCTGAAAAGGAAGAGAATGAAGTTGCTATTATTTCTCCAAAAATAAAAACAATAGCAATAGCCAATCCCTGAGGAACTTTCTTTTTTTGTAACCACAATATGGGTTGAGAAAGAATAATGCTAATAAATAGTGCCATCAACACTGAAGTCACTAAGGTGGTAGCATACATTACCCCTGCAACAATAACCACAAAGGCCGCAAATTTGACAATAATTGAAGTTTTGCTTTGAATAGGACTAGTACCGCTCATTTCTCACTTTTTAGCATTGTTATATTTAATTATTAGTTTACTTAACTAACTCAATATCATCTGGTTTCCATGTTTATCGGCATATGCCTTAAGCGGGCCATACATTCTCAATGCTAAAAACCAGGATTTACCCGGGATGGTCTGTAACCAAATACTTTCCTTTTCCAGGCTGTGAGAATAAAAGTAAACAATCGTCTTTTAATTTTTATGTTTTAAAAGCATTTGTTCAATGCATTAGCAAAATTGAATTCGTACTATCAGGTTTTGATCTCGTTTTTTAATTCGGGAATAAAAATGCTAATTGGAACCTCAAGGTCCAATCAGGCCCGTCAATAGCTTCTAGTTTTGCTGCATTCCAATAGGCACTTACATTTCCATTAAACTTCTGCTTACCAATGGCAAATATTTTACCAAAACCGGCACCAAAAGGTACAATCCATTTGTTATCCGGGGGGCCTTCCCAGTTCACACTTACGATAGGGGCACTCGTAAGATACCAGGCCTTAGGCAGGTTATAGTTAACGAAATACTGCAATACACCCTGATTGACCGCAGCCCTGTCACTCTGCCCTGCAAAGGACCATGCATTGTAGGCTACTGCACCCAATACCCATTTACCGGGAAAGGCCACGACTATTACAGCAGGGCCTGCAGACCATTTACCGGCACCCAGGCTACTATTCGTAGCAGTTGGCAAGGTAAGTACAGGGCCAACACCCCAGGTAATATTTCCACTTCCTGTGGGCGTAAAAAACCCTTGATATACGATGTCTCCCAAACCATAATTTCCTCCGCTCTCAGCAGCCAGATTTGGTTGAGAAGTAAGCGGAATGATAGTACGGTTGATAAGGTTCCAATTACCCAGACTGGCTGGGATGACCGGTTGTATATTGGTCACATTCTGACTTCGGTCAAAAGGACCCAAACCAAAATTTGTATTGTTCTGTATCGGTACACTGATCATATTGGCGATAGGGTTCTGTGCCTTTTTCGCTAAGGCAGCAGCGTCCATCTCCTGGGATTCATCCTGAGCCCATAATTTATTGCCAGCAGCAAAAAACAATAGGACAATAAGAAATACTTTTATTAATGTTTTCATATCTTTTAGTTTATTTAATTAATTCAAAATCGTTAAGCACCCAGGTTTTATTAATATAACCTTCTTCCGGGCCATAAAAACGGAAGACCACAAAGAATCCTTTTTCGGGATTAGTAGGCACCCAATTATTTTTAAGTTTTTTGTCTTTTGGAGGTTTTGCACCAAAATAAAGATCAACAGAGCCGTCTTTATTAACTTCTGGTTTATCCATACTACCAACAGATCTGTTGGTATTCCCTCCAGCATCCAATAATCCACGAGTGGTTACATCGTAAGCTGTTACAGCCCAAAAACGTTTAACAGGTGCATTTGCTGGAACGTTTAATTTGTAAACTTTTCCTCCATCTAAAAACTCACCATTCCTATCGCGAAATGCGGTTAAATAAGCTGTTCCACCTTGCTTTGCACCCTGGTCCAATATCTTTTTCATGCGAGCATCAGGAGCATAAACTTGCCCTTTACGTATGCCTAAGGTTGATAATCGACCTAATTGTTCAGGACTAAATAAGCCGGTTGGCTCATATTGAATAATCTCATTCAAATCGGTAAAAACAGAAGCATCTTCTGCCGGCAGTGGATTAATTCCCATACCTGTTGTATTGGCATAATTACCTTCTCTTGGCCCAGTAGCCAAGGGATAAACTTTCAGGTTCTTTTTAAACCAGGCAACTGCCTCATCTCCAAGACCTACTTCGCCAAATCCACGCATCATAACCCATACTCGATAACTAGCTGATTTGATTGGGAAGTAGCCGTCAGGAATTTTGTCTGAATATCCGGGAGGTATAAAAAGGTATTTGCCGCCATTGCCTTTGTCAGGACCAACAAAACCAAAATCTACCATAAATTTAAATAGTGCATCATTCGCTGTTCCGTACATTCCTGCAGGAATTTCAACCACTGTTGGGCCATCTATTTTTAAATCTAACGAAGCAATTGCATAAACCGTACTGTTATTTCCTGTTAAAAAAGGCTCACTTGGTAACCAACCGGGGCCTGCTGCCACAGCAATATCTGAAGAAGATTTAAATTTAAAATCGCGGATTTGAGATTTTACTATTGCATATACCGAAAGCGAAGGATAAAAATCCATATACGCTTGAGTAGCACGTTGCAAATCCATTTCATCGTAAATTTTCTGAACGGATGCTTCATCC
>NZ_CAMYOM010000096.1:0-1148 GCF_947260015.1 uncultured Eudoraea sp.
GTGGGTCCAGTGGGAGAGCGCCCTAATGCTCTCACAGAGTTACAAAACCAAATGCTAGATGAACGATCTGGAAAGGTCGGCGATACGAGGTGACAGCCCTGTAGTCGAAAGCGTTTGGTCTCTGCACTGGTACCCGAGTACCACGGGGCACGTGGAATCCTGTGGGAATCTGGGAGGACCATCTTCCAAGGCTAAGTACTACTCGACGACCGATAGTGAACAAGTACCGTGAGGGAAAGGTGAAAAGCACCCCGGCAAGGGGAGTGAAATAGTACCTGAAACCGTGTGTCTACAAGCAGTCGAAGCACTATGCCCTTCGGGGAATGTGCGACGGCGTACCTTTTGCATAATGGGCCTACGAGTTACGCTTTGTTGCAAGGTTAAGCCGATAGGTGAAGCCGTAGGGAAACCGAGTCCAAATAGGGCGAACTTAGTAGCAGGGCGTAGACCCGAAACCGAGCGATCTATCCTTGGGCAGGTTGAAGCGTGGGTAAAACTGCGTGGAGGACCGAACCCACTGAAGTTGAAAATTCAGGGGATGACCTGAGGATCGGAGTGAAAGGCTAATCAAGCTCGGAGATAGCTGGTTCTCCGCGAAATATATTGAGGTATAGCGTCTAGTGAATTGCGCCGGAGGTAGAGCACTGGATGGGCTAGGGGTCCTACCAGATTACCAAACCCAACCAAACTCCGAATGCCGGTGACAACTGCTAGGCAGTCAGGCTGCGGGTGATAAGGTCCGTAGCCAAGAGGGAAAGAGCCCAGATCGACAGCTAAGGTCCCTAATCCACACTAAGTGTGAAAGGATGTGGGGGCGCTCAGACAGCCAGGAGGTTGGCTTAGAAGCAGCCATCCTTTAAAGAAAGCGTAACAGCTCACTGGTCGAGCGAACCCGCGCCGAAAATGTAACGGGGCTAAGTGTGGTACCGAAGCTTCGGGTTCTAATTTATTAGAGCGGTAGCGGAGCATTCTCACGCAGATACAAGGTGTACCGTAAGGAGCACTGTCGGGCGTGAGAAGAGCTTATGTAGGCATGAGTAGCGATAAAGAGGGTGAGAAACCCTCTCGCCGTAAGCCCAAGGTTTCCCAGGGAAGAATAATTCTCCTGTGGGTTAGTCGGCCCCTAAGTGGAGCCCGAAAGGGGTACA
>NZ_CAMYOM010000096.1:1176-2846 GCF_947260015.1 uncultured Eudoraea sp.
ATAGCCACAAACGCGGAAACATTACTCCGAGACGTGATGAGGTGGAGCTCCGGCTCCGTAACTCGGTGATTCCATGCTTCCAAGAAAAGCTGCGTAGTGAGGGTCTTCAGTGACCGTACCGCAAACCGACTCAGGTGGGCGGGGTGAGAATCCCAAGGCGCGTGAGAGAACACTGGCTAAGGAACTCGGCAAATTGACACCGTAACTTCGGGAGAAGGTGTGCCCGTGTCCGTGATGAGACTTGCTCTCTGAGCGGGTGTGGGTTGCAGAGAATAGAGGGTTGCGACTGTTTACCAAAAACACAGGACTCTGCGAACTTGTAAGAGGACGTATAGGGTCTGACGCCTGCCCGGTGCTGGAAGGTTAAGAGGAGTTGTTAGCTTCGGCGAAGCAGTGAATCGAAGCCCCAGTAAACGGCGGCCGTAACTATAACGGTCCTAAGGTAGCGAAATTCCTTGTCGGGTAAGTTCCGACCTGCACGAATGGCGTAACGACATCCCTACTGTCTCGGCCAGTGACTCAGCGAAATTGTATTGAGCGTGAAGATACGCTCTACCCGCGACAAGACGGAAAGACCCCGTGAACCTTTACTGCAGCTTGGCAGTGAAGTTCGGGACAGTCTGCGTAGGATAGGTGGGAGACTTCGAAGCCGGGATTCTGGTTTCGGTGGAGTCAACCTTGAAATACCACCCTGGCTGTTCTGGACTTCTAACCCAACACCGTGATCCGGTGTGGGAACATTGCCTGGTGGGCAGTTTGACTGGGGCGGTCACCTCCTAAAAAGTAACGGAGGTGCGCGATGGTTCCCTCAGGCTGATTGGAAACCAGCCGTAGAGTGCAAAGGCATAAGGGAGCTTAACTGTGAGACCGACAGGTCGAACAGATGCGAAAGCAGGCCTTAGTGATCCGGTAGCTCCGCATGGAAGGGCTATCGCTCAACGGATAAAAGGTACTCCGGGGATAACAGGCTGATCGCGCCTGAGAGTTCATATCGGCGGCGCGGTTTGGCACCTCGATGTCGGCTCATCGCATCCTGGGGCTGGAGCAGGTCCCAAGGGTTTGGCTGTTCGCCAATTAAAGCGGTACGCGAGCTGGGTTCAGAACGTCGTGAGACAGTTCGGTCCCTATCTGTCGTGGGCGGAGGATACTTGAAGGGAGTTGACCATAGTACGAGAGGACCTGGTTGAACGTATCCCTAGTGTTCCGGTTGTTTCGCCAGAAGCATAGCCGGGTAGCTATATACGGAATCGATAACCGCTGAAAGCATCTAAGCGGGAAGCGAGCCCTAAGATGAGGTATCCCTGGACTTCGGTCCCTAAAGGCCACTTGTAGACTACGAGTTTGATAGGCTGGGTGTGGAAGTGCGGCAACGCATGTAGCTGACCAGTACTAATCGGCCGTGAGGCTTGACCTATTTCTAAGACACGTTTCGTGCGTGACTTGAGATCAGGGTTGGAAGGAAGAGCTCGAGACAATCCATCAACACGGACTCTCGAACTTGCTTCTGATCCGCTTCACAGAAGCGGCACAGAGAAACTTTCTACGGATTCGGTGGCAATGTCGGTAGGGTCACACCCGATCCCATCCCGAACTCGGAAGTTAAGCCTATCAGAGCCAATGGTACTGCAGGGGCAGCCCTGTGGGAGAGTAGGACGCCGCCGGAATTATGA
>NZ_CAMYOM010000097.1 GCF_947260015.1 uncultured Eudoraea sp.
GGAGGCATTATGGTATACTGCCGCTGAATCAACAGAATTCATGAATGTTGCTGCTGTTTCTTCATTCGCGGTAATGATGGCTGCCGAATGCCCACCACCAAAAGTGTTTATTTTGCTAATTGCTTCCTTTAAAGAAGCAACTTGACCCAGCACTATTTTATAGTCTAAAAACTCTTCAATCCAAACACTCTCATCTTTAATAGGAGTTGTGCCTTCTAGAGCTGAAAAAGCCTCATCGGTTAAAATCTCAACCTTACTTTTCTGAAGTTCTAACAATAGATTTTGGACAAATTGTTGTTTTCTGGGTAAATCTGCAGCTATTAGTACTTTATCCAATGCATTACAGGCCGATATTTTGGTGGTTTTTGCATTGATGATTATATCAACGGCCATTTGTAGATCAGCTTCAGTATCTATATACACAAAATTATTACCTCTTCCACTGACGATTACAGGGCAGGTGGCATGTTGTTTTACAAAAGCAATTAGTTTTTCCCCTCCTCTAGGAACTATCAAATCCACTTTGTGTATGGGATTTTCTAAAAAAGCCTGCGTCTCTGAGCGATCATATTGCAAATAGCTGACCCAATCGCTATCAACTTGATTATCTCTTAAAGCTTTGTGCCATAAATCTACCAAGATCAAATTACTGTTCAGTGATTCCTTACCCCCTTTCAATAATATTCTATTGCCCGATTTAAAAGCAATCCTCCTATTGCTGATTTGCAGACCGTTTTCATGCTCAAATTGAAACCGTTCTAGATTCAAAGGGTCATTCAACAGTGTCAATTCCTTTAGGGATTTTATCATCCCAATAATTTTATCGTCATCAACTTTTAGGCGATCATACATGGCAATATCGTCACCAGAGTAAGCTTCCAAATCTTTTTTATTGGCTTCCAAAAGGGCGCTTTCCTCCTTTTTTATACATTCAATCATGGATTTAAGGACTGCATTTCGTTTATCTATGTTCAATATAACACTCATGATAATGCTATTTTTAATTTCTTGAAAAATAAGTCCATATCGCTTTTTGTAATATTCAAAGCTGGGAGAATTCGTAAAACGTTTTTATCCTTGGCCCCGCCGGTGAAAAGATGTTGCTCGTAAATTAGATTTTTGCGAAGTTCTCCCACTTCAAAATCAAACTTTAATCCCAGCATAAGTCCCCTGCCTTTTATTTCCCTAACCTGCGGTATTTCTAAGGCTCTTTTTTTGAAATATTTACCCAGTCTTTCGGCATTTTCAACAAGTTGTTCTTTTTCCAGAACCTCTAAAACAGCTAAAACAGCTGTGCAGGCAAGATGGTTTCCACCAAAAGTAGTCCCAAGCAAGCCATAGGATGCCTGAATGTTTTTATGAATTAATACACCACCAACAGGAAAACCATTGCCCATGCCTTTGGCTATAGTTATAATATCGGGCTTAATTTCATGCTGCTGAAAGGCAAAAAAAGAGCCAGTTCGGCCAAAACCAGATTGTACCTCATCAGCTATCAGAACTACACCATATTTTTTACAAAGTGCGGCAATTTCCCTATAGAATATACCAGATGGCTCGTCCAGACCGCCAACCCCCTGTATGGCTTCCAGAATAACAGCACATACATCTTCCTTTTTGATTTCAGTTTCAAAGGTTTTAATATCTTCAAATGATAAAAAAGTAACTTTTTGCTGTTTATTTATAGGGGCATTTATCTTCTCATTGTCCGTTGCAGCAACGGCGGCAGATGTTCTACCGTGAAAACTATTCGTAAATGCAATTACCCGGGATTTATTTGTATGGAAAGATGCTAATTTTAGGGCATTTTCATTAGCCTCTGCCCCCGAATTACATAAAAACAAATTATAATCCTCACAATTGGATAATTGTCCCAGTTTCTTAGCCAGTTGTCTTTGCAGCGGATTTTTAACGGAGTTGCTGTAAAACCCTATTTGATCTATTTGACTTTTAATGCGTTCTATGTAATATGGGTGGGAATGTCCGATTGAGATAACGGCATGGCCACCATAGAAATCGAGATATGTATCTCCCTTATCATCAGTAATAACAATACCCTTAGCTGTAACCGGGGTTACATCATATAGTGGGTATACATCAAATAGTTCCATTTATTGTTTTTT
>NZ_CAMYOM010000098.1 GCF_947260015.1 uncultured Eudoraea sp.
ATTTTAAAGTGTTACTGTTTATATCATTATTTTAAAAGAGAATAGGGCATCTTGCCTGTAAAGAAGTTTTACAGACAAGACACTATCCTAACTAATCAAATTCATCAAAGAATGGAATACTATCCAATATTTCAAGTCTGATCGCACCTAAAATGTAATTTTCAAGCTGATAAAACTGAGCTGCTATTTTTGATCCTGAAGATTTCTTGATTTTCTTGTAATACTTATCAATAAGCTTGTCAAGGCTCTTCTTTTGAGTCCTTACAGCCTTCATTAATTGATCTGTTTTTTCATCGGTCATTGCGCCATAATTGTTGGCATAATCCGCTAACAACTGTAAGCGTTTTTGGCCCAATAATTTTCTATCAATTTCATATTGGTCATATAGGGTCCAGAAAGCATCATCGCCTTCATTTTCAATAAATACAAGAGTCATAGCTTTCTTTTCCATTCCAAAAACGGCCTGGAACATTTCAACTTCTTCCTGCAATGATTGGGCAAAACTTATGTTGCCTACGGCAATCAAAAAGCCAAGGGCTAATACAAATTTTTTACTGTTTCAATTAGTTATTTAACTAATTCTACATCATTAGGCACCCAGGTCTTGTTGTTGAAGGCGTTGAGAGGACCGTAGTAGCGTATGTACACAAAGAATCCTTGGTCAGGGATTACTTCTACCCAGTTTTGCTTCTCAACACCTGCCGGTTGTTTGACTGAGAAATAGATATCGATAGAACCATCTTCATTAGTCACAGGTGGTGGAGTTTGCTGGCTACTTATACTTGGATAAGGCATGGTATTAACCACGCAGCGATTAAGGTTATCGTAAACAGTAACTGACCAGAAAAGCTTAACAGGCACCCCCGGAGGCATGTTTAATTTATACGTCTTGTTGCCGTCGAAGAAATTATCATCACTATCCTTATAGGTAGTTTGGTATCTTGAGCCAAGACCTTCTGGCATTTGCATCGCCATTGCCGGCGTAATACCATCAGCAGTGAAATGAAATACCGTGCGTGCCTCAAGGTTGATATAGTCGTTCTGATAGAACGTAGAATTGTTTATTACATATGGACTTTCCCATTGGCGATCAGGATACACTTTCGAGTTTTCAACTCGCGTATTAAACGCAATTACGCGCGACATCGCTACCCCTTGTTCAGCTGCTTTAGCCAATATTTTTTGCATGCGGGCATCGGGATTAAAAGGTTTCCCTTTTTCAATTCCAATAGAGGCCAATTCACCCAGGCGCTCTTTACCAAAAGCATCGGCAGGTTCGTAATTAATTAATTCGTGCATCCAGGCAAAAGCCCTGGCATCTTCTGGTACCAAAGTGTTGATTGGAACACCGGTAACATTTCTGTATGTATTCTCTCTAGGCCCTGTGCTTAAAGGATAGATTTTACAGCCTTCGCGGAAATAATCCATGGCGCCTTCGCCAAAACCTATTACAGCTGCATTGGCACGAACAAATGAGAAAACACGATAGGTTGGCGATTTAAATACGAAATAACCCTCAGGTACATCACCTTCGTAGTCAGGAGGCAAAATCAAATATTTTCCACCTTTACCTTTATCCATTCCCGTTGGACCAATATCGAATAGAAACTTAAAATTGGCATCATCAACAGGTCCCATTAAACCACCCGGTACTTCAAATACCAAACACCAACATAGAATAAATACTTTCAGTATTTCCCGTTAACCATAAAGCTTCAGAATCTAAGCGATTGGCAGTAACGGCTATGTGCGAGCTACTATGGGTTCCATAATCGCGAACAACGCCTTCAATCATTCCTTTCATCGAAAGGGCAGGATACATACTTAAGTACAGTTGCGTTGCTTTTTGAAGATCTAACTCATCATACACTTTTTGTATGGTTTCTTCTGTAGGGTACCCCCCCGGAAATTCCAATTCTCCAAAGTTGGTATTCATGGTTACTGCTGCAGGCTCAAATCCTCCTGTTTTATATGGAGTCTGGGTCTTTGCCCAATCAAAAATACTTGTTTTGCTATCGGGCATTTGCTTGTCTAATTTTACTTCTGATGCAGCAATATTTGATTCCGTAGATGCTTTTGCTTCTTCTTTTTTAGCTTCCTGATTACAGCTAAA